>JBGTSF010000258.1:0-504 GCA_041940425.1 Pyrinomonadaceae bacterium | reverse complement strand
CCTCCCTCTACAACGACCGTGCCATCAGCTACCGCGTCCACAAGGGCTTCGCGCATGACGTCGTGGCTCTGTCGGCCGGCGTGCAGCGCATGGTGCGCTCCGACAAGGGCGCGGCCGGCGTGATGTTCACGCTCGACACCGAATCCGGTTTCGAAGACGTGGTCTTCATCACGTCCAGCTACGGCCTGGGCGAGACGGTGGTGCAAGGCGCCGTGAATCCCGACGAGTTCTACGTCCACAAGCCCATGCTGGCGGCCGGCAACAAGGCTGTGATCCGCCGCAACCTGGGCTCCAAGCTGATCCAGATGGTGTTCGCCTCGCCCGAGGAAAAGAAGGCATCCGGCAAGCTGGTGCAGACCACCGACGTGCCCGCCGAGCTGCGCAACCGCTATTCGCTGACCGACGCCGAAGTGCAGCAGCTGGCCGAATACGCCATCGTGATCGAAAAGCATTACGGCCGCCCGATGGACATCGAATGGGGCAAGGACGGCACCGACGGCAAGC
>JBGTSF010000257.1:260-505 GCA_041940425.1 Pyrinomonadaceae bacterium | reverse complement strand
GCTTCTATGAGCAGGCCGACATCGGCGTCGCCGTTGCGATCGACGAAGGCCTGATCACGCCCGTCGTCCGTGGAGCGAATCTAAAGGGCCTCGCCGAAATATCAGCCGAGATCAAAGATCTAGCAGGAAAAGCTAAATCCAAGAAACTCCAGCCCGAAGAATACACCGGTGCGACATTTTCCATCAGCAACCTCGGAATGATGGGAATCAAGGAATTCACTGCCATCATCAATCCACCGGAAGCC
>JBGTSF010000257.1:0-250 GCA_041940425.1 Pyrinomonadaceae bacterium | reverse complement strand
GCCGCGATCATCGCCGTCGGCGGTTCAACCCCGACGCCCGTTGTCCGCGACGGCCAGGTCACCGTCCGCAACATCATGCACGTCACCATGTCCTGCGACCACCGCGTAGTCGACGGGGCAACCGGTGCGAAATTCCTGCAGACCTTCAAGCAAATGCTCGAATCGCCGGCGATGATGCTGCTCTAGGTAACAGTTAGAAAGAATAAGCGGCCGCGAGGGGAATAACCTGCGGCCGCTTTCGCATTTCAGC
>JBGTSF010000255.1:0-510 GCA_041940425.1 Pyrinomonadaceae bacterium | reverse complement strand
GGCCTCGGCGATGGCGGCCAGGGCGTCTTCGTTGGACGACAGGTTCGGCGCGAAGCCGCCTTCGTCACCGACGGCGGTGTTCAGGCCACGGGCCTTCAGCACGGCCTTGAGGTGATGGAAGATCTCGGCGCCCATGCGCAGCGCCTCGGCGAAGTTCTTCGCACCGACCGGCTGGACCATGAATTCCTGGATATCGACGTTGTTGTCCGCATGCTCGCCGCCGTTGATGATGTTCATCATCGGCACCGGCATGGAGTACTGGCCGGGAGTGCCGTTGAGGTCAGCGATGTGCGCGTACAGCGGTACGCCCTTGGCCTGTGCGGCGGCCTTGGCGGCAGCCAGGGACACCGCGAGGATCGCGTTGGCGCCCAACCGGGACTTGTCCGGGGTGCCGTCGAGATCCACCAGGGCCTGGTCGACCAGGCGCTGCTCGTCGGCGCCCAGACCGATCACCGCCGGCGCGATCTCGTCGAGCACCGCCTCCACGGCCTTCTGCACACCCTTACCCAG
>JBGTSF010000254.1:271-511 GCA_041940425.1 Pyrinomonadaceae bacterium | reverse complement strand
GTAGCGGCCGAGCACGCGGGCGTTATTGCCGTATCCGCGGGGATGCGGCACGCCCGAGCCGAACTGACGCACGCCGCTGTCCGACGCGATCATCGTAAATGGCTGCTTCATGAACGCTTGCACGTCCGGCTCCGACATCTGCTGATACACCATCTGAGCGCCGCCGTTGTTGTACATTTCAAAGATCTGCTCGAGTTGGTCGTCGACCTTCTTTTTGCCTCGGGCCTCCTGCGTGATCTG
>JBGTSF010000254.1:0-261 GCA_041940425.1 Pyrinomonadaceae bacterium | reverse complement strand
AATCTTTGGACTTCGCTTTCTTCAGCCACTCCTTCATCTCGGAGACGATCTTTGCTTTCGTCGCGGGATCGGCGAGGCGTTTCTTGCCTTCCTCGCGTCCGCCCGCGATCGCCCAACTCGGCAGGCGTGAATCGAGCGACGTGGACGATGCGGGATAAGCATACTGATCGACCGTAACTTGCAGCCCTCGTTTGCGAGCGTCTTCGACTAGCGCGATCGTCATCGCGGATTGTCCCCACAATGCCTTTGAAGAGATCTTGA
>JBGTSF010000253.1:0-517 GCA_041940425.1 Pyrinomonadaceae bacterium | reverse complement strand
AATGCTGAAGTCCTTCTTCTTGAACGTCGGCGGCTTGATGCGAGCCAGGATCTTCGGATACTCCGTCGCCCACGCATCAGCCTGTGCGGCGAACGCCACCGAAGGAAAAACTGCGACACCTGCCGCGCCGAAAGCGATAGTCTTGATAAATTCTCGTCTGTCTGTCATCTGATGTCTCTTTTCTTCAGTGGATAGTGGGTAGTGACAAGTGGATAGTCAAAAAACTACCCACTACCCACTTGTCACTATCCACTGAAGCAATCAATTCGTTTTTGCGGAAACCTTGTCTTTCCACTTCGGATAGTCCGCCAGGAGATCCGCGGGCGAATCGACATACCACGCATAACCATTCCGACGTTCCGCGTCGATCTGCATTACGTCGTATTTGATCACCGCATCGCGTCCGATGAAGATCGGCTTCATCGTTTCGATCTGATAGAACCTTCCCCAGATCGGCGGAGCCGCTTTGTCGGCGATGACGACGTTCTCGCCGTTTTTCCGCTCCCAGCGAACGCCC
>JBGTSF010000252.1:0-520 GCA_041940425.1 Pyrinomonadaceae bacterium | reverse complement strand
ATAGCCCGGCATTCTGGTGGCTGTTTCCACGATGATCTGTTTGATCTGATCGGGCGTTAAGGTCGGGTCGGCATCGAGCATCAATGCGATCGTTCCGGCGACGAACGGCGTCGCCATCGAAGTTCCCGAAATCTGCGTATAAAAAGGAATCATTCCCGGCGGCAGATCCGCGTCGGCGGTCGTGCCGTTGGAAGTTAAGTTTGAAGTCGAGCGGGTCGAAACGATGTCGGTCGTAAACCGGTCGGCAAAGCTTTCAAAGACTCGTCCCGTACCCGGAGCGGTGATCGTCGGGGCATCGAAATCATCGAGCGGATCGCTGTTGCCCAAGCGTTCTTCCTTCGGTGTTCCGCGTGATGAAAAGTCGGCCAATTGACCTTCCTTTGTCCCGGCCGCGACGCCGATCACCCACGGGGCTTTGGCGTATTGATTGAACGTTCCCTTGGCGGGACCCGAATTCGCTCCGGCAAAGACGCTTGTAATACCGCGGTCATAGGCCATTTTGGAGGCGATCATGATCGGG
>JBGTSF010000251.1:0-522 GCA_041940425.1 Pyrinomonadaceae bacterium | reverse complement strand
CCGATCGACATTGGTGGTGCCGTTATAGTCGGTCGCGCCGACTTCCTTGAGCGGCTCGAAGAATTCGCCCGGCGAGTTTTCGGATCCGTTGAACATCAGATGCTCGAACAGATGCGCGAAACCCGTCTTGCCCTTGGGCTCGTGCTTCGATCCGACATTGTACCAGACCGCGACGCCCACCACCGGCGCCTTGCGGTCGGTGTGGATCACCACGCGCAGGCCGTTGGCGAGCCGGAACTCCTCGTAGGGAATGTCCACGCGCTTCACGAGGTCGCCTACCGGCGCGGGCGCCTGCTGCGCATAGGCGGGCGCACCGAGGACAACCGCGATCGCGGTGAGGCTGGCAAAGGCTGGCTTCATGGAGACGAACTTTCCGGAAACTGGTTTCGATGGAAACAGCATAGCCGCACCGCCCTCGCGCGCAACGGACTTGTCAGCGATCCCGCTTTGGCTAGGCTGCCCCGATCATAGGGGAATATATGATCCGACAACTCTGCGCCGCCGCATTGCTTGCGGCAGCAT
>JBGTSF010000250.1:0-524 GCA_041940425.1 Pyrinomonadaceae bacterium | reverse complement strand
CTATATCTCGCAGGCGCTGATCGACGAGGAGGGCTATAGCGACGAGGAGCTGAACCGGCTCTGCCGGCGCTAGGTCCGCATTCAACCAAGCATCGCGCTTGAGAAAAGCCGCGTAGGGCACTAGATCGCGCGCATGACTTCGACCAACGACATTCGCCGCTCTTTCCTCGACTATTTTGCGGGGACCGGCCACCATATCGAGCCGTCGGCGCCGCTGGTGCCGTACAACGACCCGACGTTGATGTTCGTCAACGCCGGCATGGTGCCGTTCAAGAATGTCTTCACGGGCCTCGAGAAGCGCCCGTACAGCACCGCGGCCTCCTCGCAGAAATGCGTGCGCGCGGGCGGCAAGCACAACGACCTCGACAATGTAGGCTTCACCGCGCGTCACCATACGTTCTTCGAAATGCTGGGGAATTTCTCCTTTGGCGATTATTTCAAGGAACAGGCGATCCACCACGCCTGGACGCTGATCACGAAAAATTGGGGGCTCAGCCCCGACCGGCTGACCGCGACCGTCTATC
>JBGTSF010000249.1:286-526 GCA_041940425.1 Pyrinomonadaceae bacterium | reverse complement strand
GGGCGTCTCGCTCGCCGTGGCGAAGGCCGCGGCCGACTCGGCCGACCTGCCGCTGTTCCGCTACGTCGGCGGGCCCAACGCGCACACCCTGCCGGTGCCGATGATGAACATCATCAACGGCGGCGCCCACGCCGACAACGGCATCGACGTGCAGGAGTTCATGATCCTGCCGACCGGCGCCGAGACCTTCCGCGAGGCGCTGCGCTGGGGCGCCGAGGTCTACCACGCGCTGAAGGGCGA
>JBGTSF010000249.1:0-276 GCA_041940425.1 Pyrinomonadaceae bacterium | reverse complement strand
AGCACCGCCCGCGAGGCGCTCGACTTCATCGTCGCGTCGATCTCGGCCGCCGGGTTCGAGCCGGGCAAGGACATCACCCTCGGCCTCGACGTCGCGTCGACCGAGTTCTTCGCCGACGGCGTCTACTCCTACGAGGGCGCGTCGAAGACCGCTGCCGAGATGACCGCCTACTACGAGGGTCTCGTCGCCGACTACCCGCTGGTGACCATCGAGGACCCGCTCGCCGAGGACGACTGGGACGCCTACGTCGCGCTCACCGCGGCCCTCGGCTCCACG
>JBGTSF010000248.1:0-529 GCA_041940425.1 Pyrinomonadaceae bacterium | reverse complement strand
TTCCGGCGATCGTGGTGTTCATGAACAAGGTGGACATGGTCGACGATCCGGAATTGCTGGACCTCGTCGAGCTCGAAGTCCGCGAACTGCTCTCGAAGTACAACTTCCCGGGCGACAAGATCCCGATCATCAAGGGTTCGGCGCTGATGGCGCTGGAAGGCAAGAACCCCGAGCAGGGTCATGACGCGATCCTGAAGCTGATGGCTGCGGTCGACGAATACATTCCGACGCCGGATCGTCCGGTTGACGGCGCGTTCCTGATGCCGGTCGAAGACGTGTTCTCGATCTCGGGCCGCGGCACGGTTGCGACCGGCCGCGTCGAGCGCGGCATCGTGAAGGTCGGCGAGGAAGTCGAGATCGTCGGCATCAAGGCGACGGCGAAGACGACGGTGACGGGCGTCGAGATGTTCCGCAAGCTCTTGGATCAGGGTCAGGCCGGCGACAACGTAGGCATTCTTCTGCGCGGCACCAAGCGCGAGGAAATCGAGCGCGGCCAGGTTCTCTGCAAGCCGGGTTCGGTGAAGCCGCA
>JBGTSF010000247.1:0-540 GCA_041940425.1 Pyrinomonadaceae bacterium | reverse complement strand
CTTGACCTGACTGAGGTCTTTGAACAGATGCTCGCGAAGGTCGGCGAACTTAAGGCAAATGCGGCCTCAGATAAGCGTTGACTTGCCAGCGGCCAGTCGCTAACATCGTAGATTGCTTTTTGATATGCTCCCGTAGCTCAGCTGGATAGAGCAACAGCCTTCAAATAGGAGCCTGTTTAGGGAACAACAACCTATACAGTGGAGAGTGCTGTATCGGTGAAACTCTAAGGGGAACTGAAAACTTCCTATGACAACACCGAGGAAACCAAGGAGTCGCCCTTATGCATGAAGATTCATCATACAAAGAATAAAGGCGACTTAGGGGTTGCGAAAGCTCACTGTGACTTGGTGGAAAAGGGATTCGTCGTATTGTTCCCTTCAACCGAGCATGCGCCGTTTGACTTGGTTGCATACGATGGAGTTCGCTTCATCCGGCTGCAGGTCAAATATCGCAAGGCCGTCCGAGGGGCCGTCCAGATTCGTTTAGAGAATTGGTGGGCGGACCGAAACGGTTCTCACGGTAAGCCTATCGATCGAAGT
>JBGTSF010000246.1:0-544 GCA_041940425.1 Pyrinomonadaceae bacterium | reverse complement strand
GCTACTTCTGGAGCCGCTTCAGCGACGAAGGCCTAGTAAAGGCGGTCGCCGAATTCAAAAAAGCCATCGAGATCGACCCGAACTATGCCCATCCGTACATCGGGCTTGCAGATTATTACATCTGGTCGGCGATCTTCGGCGAGATCCCGTCGACCGAGGGGTTTCCTATGGCGATGGAAGCCGCGCGGAAGGCTCTCGAAGTGAACGATTCGCTCGGCGAGGCATATGCCGCACTCGCATTCGGGGTCTTTTTGTACGATTGGAACTGGGCCGACGCCGAGTACCTCGTCAAACGTGCTATCGACTTGAACCCTAATTACTCTTTCGCCCACGAATGCTACTCCAATTTTCTCGTTGCGCAGGGGCGGTTCGACGAGGGTATTCGAGAGATCCGAAAGGCGGAAGAGCTCGATCCGGTCTCACCGCGGGCGATCATGATGACCGCGTGGACGCTCTATCAGTGCCGCCGGTATGACGAGGCGGTCGCAAAGGCTCGCAAGGCCTTCGCGATGAGTAACGGCCTGCCGCAGGCAATGCTTCACCT
>JBGTSF010000245.1:0-551 GCA_041940425.1 Pyrinomonadaceae bacterium | reverse complement strand
TCGTTAAACCAATCCCACACCTTTTCACGATACGCCTCACTTTCGGCGTCGGCCCTATTCCTTACCGGGTCGTCGATCACCACCAGTCCGGCACCGAAACCCGCGATGCCGGCGCCCACGCCGACCGCCCTCACCGTCCCGCCGCCTCCAGTTTCCCATTCCGCCAAAGCTGCAGCCCGCCGATGTACTTTGACACGGTTGTTTTGTTGCTCTGAAGCTTCGTATCTGTGTTTATCTGTGTCCATCTGTGGACCACCGTCTTGCCTTTCTTCGCGTCTTTTCGTCTCGGCGGTAAGAATGCCTTCCTCCACGATCCGCAAGATGCGCCGCGAAGCCTTATTCGCCAGCCGCTGGTTGTAACTGCCGATTATCACGTTCAGCCCCGGCTCCCTCAACAGCCGCCACGCCGTATACCGAAACGTCACCGTCTCGCTCTTCCCATGCCTCGGCGGCATAAAGATCATCAGCCTCCTGCACTCGCCCGACGTCACACGAGCAAGATGCTCGAATAGGTACTTCTGGTAGGGCCAGTTCCATGTCCACTCGCGAAA
>JBGTSF010000244.1:0-552 GCA_041940425.1 Pyrinomonadaceae bacterium | reverse complement strand
TAAAAACAATAAACAAAAAGTTTCAAATTACTTTTTTATTTATCATCAGAAAGCGGCTGGCTCAAACTTACCAAAATTTTGGCGATCCGTTCGGCACTATGACCGTCGCCGAAGGGATTCTGAACTTTGCCGACTCTTCTGATCCAGCTTTCGGTCATATAGTTCTCTTCCAGAAGCCGTGCCAGATTGCTCGAACTTCCGCCGACGAGTTTGGCGATGCCGCATTGAACGGCTTCCGGTCGTTCCGTGTTATCACGCAGGATCAGAACGGGTTTCCCCAAGGTCGGGGCTTCTTCCTGCACGCCGCCGGAATCGGAAACGATCATCCAGGAATTTTCCATCAGATGGATAAAATCAATATAATTCAGCGGTTCGAGCAGAAAGATGCGGTCGCGGTCAAGCAGAAGTTCATCCGTAAAATCCCGCACATTCGGATTCGGATGCACGGGGAAGACCAGACAGGTATCTTTGTGTTTTTCGACAAAATCCCGCAGAACGAGCAGGTTCTCACGCATATATTTGCGGAAACTTTCGCGGCGGTGCGTGGTCAAA
>JBGTSF010000243.1:0-555 GCA_041940425.1 Pyrinomonadaceae bacterium | reverse complement strand
TGGCGCCGCTCAAATGGACGGCGCCATCCTGGTGTGCTCCGCTGCTGACGGCCCAATGCCCCAGACCCGTGAACACATCCTGCTGGCTCGCCAAGTGGGCGTGCCTTACATCATCGTGTTCCTGAACAAGTGCGACATGGTGGACGACGAAGAGCTGCTCGAACTCGTCGAAATGGAAGTGCGTGAACTCCTGGACAAGTACGACTTCCCAGGCGACGACACCCCCATCGTGCGCGGCTCCGCCAAGCTGGCTCTGGAAGGCGACAAGGGTCCTCTGGGCGAACAAGCCATCGACAAGCTGGCCGAAGCTCTGGACACCTACATCCCCACGCCTGAGCGTGCAGTGGATGGCGCCTTCCTGATGCCCGTGGAAGACGTGTTCTCCATCTCCGGTCGCGGTACCGTGGTGACCGGTCGCGTTGAGCGCGGCATCATCAAGGTCGGCGACGAAGTCGAAGTCATCGGCCTGACGAAGGACGCCCGCAAGACGACCGTGACGGGCGTCGAGATGTTCAACAAAGTCATGGACGAAGGCCAGGCGGGCGACAACGTCGG
>JBGTSF010000242.1:0-559 GCA_041940425.1 Pyrinomonadaceae bacterium | reverse complement strand
GTCTCACCGCGATTCGCTGCCAGCACCGCCCGGTAGTAGCAGTCATCCGGGGACTGCGGCTCCCCGAGTGGCTCAGCCATCTGAGCCGTGCAGATGCGAGCGAAGGTCCGTGCCCGCTCCGCCAGGGTGGGCTCGTCCGCTACGTCTTTGGCGATGCCCTCGAACTCGTCCCTGGCTTTGGCGAACTCCTTGGCGTGGAGTAGCTCGGTGGCTGATTGGAAACGTTGGACTGCCAGTTCGTAGGCTTGGGCTTGATCGCTGGCCGAATCGTTACTTTTTGCCATGGGGTCGGGTTTCCTCCCGTCGATGCTGGGACTGGGGTTGAGGCGCCCGGATCTGCATTGTGGTGGGTCCGCCTGCGGGTATCCGCCTGAAGAACGTGCCATCATAGCTGGCGATGGCGGGGGATTCAATATCTCGAGAAGGCCGGGCGAATGCGCCTGTTTTCGCTCACTCTGCCCAGGGGGAGGATGGGGACGGCCAGAACTCGACGACTGGCTCGCCGCGCTGGGCAGCGACAACGCCCAGGGCGAGCTCTACCTCACCGACGTGATCCGCA
>JBGTSF010000241.1:0-561 GCA_041940425.1 Pyrinomonadaceae bacterium | reverse complement strand
ATTTTGTCTAAAGATTCTTGCAAAGCCGGTGAATCAGCTTTGAAAATTACCGGAACGTAAGATTTATCTTCGATAATATCCGTCACTTCGCCGACAAAAATAAAATCGGTTCTTTTAATCTCATCTTTCAATTTAGCTTGCACACAAATACAAGGATAAGAATTCTGAACTAAAACCGTCAGGCAAATCAAAAGCAAAATTGAATGATGAATGTAGCGCATAAAATTTTTACTCCAGAGCTAATTCTGGCACATTGGCGTTTTCGTAGTTTTCGATCAACGCCGAAATAACGTCCATCAACGAGGCGAGCGGATGCGTTTCGTCTTCGCCGACTTCATCAATCAGATTATCGAGCATCGCTACGAGACGTTTGTATTCCGTTTCGTTATGGGGCACGAAAACCGTTTCGGATAGATTTTTCCAAGATTGAATATCAACTGTCTGCATATTTACTCCTTCCATTTTCCTTCGTCGTATTCTTTGTGCGTCAAAACTGCGCGTATGTAAATCTTCTTCCGATTATAATGAATCGCCGCAATCAAGCGAACCTTATTTCCGCCA
>JBGTSF010000240.1:0-562 GCA_041940425.1 Pyrinomonadaceae bacterium | reverse complement strand
TCGCCCTGTCAGGCGACGCATCAACTCTTCACGAGGGACACTGACCTCGATCGCCTGGATAACCTTCGTCTGCTCGGCGGCAAGTGCCTCAAGCTGTTCTGCCTGGACCGCGGTTCGCGGATAGCCGTCAAGTATGTAGCCGTCTCCACAATCGTCCCTGGAAGTACGGTCCTGAACGATCTTGAACGTCACATCGTCAGAGATAAGCTTTCCCGATGCCATGATCTCCTGCACCTCACGTGCAAGCGGCGTGTCGAGTGTTTTCATCTCGCGGAACATATCGCCGGTCGAGATCTGCGGAATACCGCGGCGTTCTTGCAGCAGCCTCGCCTGTGTCCCCTTCCCGGCCCCCGGTGCCCCTATGAGTACGATGATCTTGTTCATCAAAAGTTTTAACCACAGAGGTCACTGAGGTCACAGAGAATAAAGACGCTCCGTGTGCTCTGTGCTCTCTGTGGTAAAAATTCCTAGCTTCGTCGCCCGCGCAGCCGCGAACCGGCTCCGAGGAATCCCTCGTAGTTACGCATCACAAGCTGAGCTTCGATCTGGGCGACGGTGTCCA
>JBGTSF010000239.1:221-563 GCA_041940425.1 Pyrinomonadaceae bacterium | reverse complement strand
AGTATAGAAACAGGACCGATGATCAAACATGCGCTCAGCGTAACCCGTCAGGCCGACTTTGCGGCCTGGTATCAGGACGTGATTGCCGAAGCCGACCTCGCCGAGGAATCGGGCGTGCGCGGCTGCATGGTCATCAAGCCATGGGGCTATGGCATCTGGGAACGCATCCAGACGGTGATGGATGCGAGCATCAAGGACGCGGGCGTCCAGAACGCCTATTTCCCGCTTTTCATTCCCTTGAGCTTCTTTGAGAAGGAAGCCGACCATGTCGATGGTTTCGCAAAGGAAATGGCGGTCGTCACGCACCACCGGCTGATCGCCGACGGCAAGGGTCGGCTTGTT
>JBGTSF010000239.1:0-211 GCA_041940425.1 Pyrinomonadaceae bacterium | reverse complement strand
CGTGCGTCCGACTTCGGAAACCGTCATCGGCTCGGCGATGAGCCGCTGGGTACAGAGCTGGCGCGACCTGCCGCTGAAGGTCAACCAGTGGGCCAATGTCGTGCGCTGGGAAATGCGCACGCGCATGTTCCTGCGGACGAGCGAGTTTCTGTGGCAGGAGGGCCATACCGCGCACGCCGACAGGGACGGCGCGATGGCCGAGACGCTGCGC
>JBGTSF010000238.1:0-566 GCA_041940425.1 Pyrinomonadaceae bacterium | reverse complement strand
GAAGGGAAAAAGACTGTCGTTGAAACATTCCCGCTTGAGAACGCTCGCGAGGAAGAGGCGCGTCACAACCGCGTACTGATCTTGCCGACGGATGTTCTCCGGGCCGAACGATACGCACTCGAACAGAAGCTCGATGTGGTCGGCTACTACCATTCCCATCCGGACGATCGGGCCGTGCCGTCGCAGTACGACCTTGATCACGCTCTGCCCGTGTGGTCATACATCATCGCGTCGGTCTTGAACGGAAAGGTCGACGATATCGCGTCGTGGGAGATGGAGAACGACCGGTCGCGGTTTAATGAGGAGGAGATCGTGAAATACGAATTAGCCACAGATGCACACCGATGAACACAGATATTCATGAGATCTTCATCCGTGTTTATCTGTGTCCATCTGTGGACAATATATTGGAGCAATTATGTCAGTCACAATCGTAATACCAACACCCTTGAGACAGTTCGTGGGCGGAAGCTCGGAAGTCGAGGTAAATGCCGCGACGGCGGGCGACGCCCTTCGCGAGCTCACCACTGAGCATGCGGAGCTCCGCAAGCATCTCTATAACGATC
>JBGTSF010000237.1:227-571 GCA_041940425.1 Pyrinomonadaceae bacterium | reverse complement strand
TACCGATCGTTTCGCCGATGATCGTCCGCGTCTTCTCACCAGGTTCTGTTAGCGGGATCGGGCTTTGTTCAAACAGACCGGATTCGTCCTCAGCGAGTAGCAAGCCTTCGACCTCGGCAAGCAGATCGGGGTCGGAGCCGCATTTCTGATCGAGGAAAGCGGCTCGTCCGGCGATCGGCAACTCGGCCGCCGGTTCGAGGATCTCTCTGATCTGCTTCCAACGTTCGGGGGTCATTTGATCAATCTGACGGGTTGAGCATACGCGAAAGCAGGAGTTTTGCCGACGTCCATTCGCGTTTGACGGTGGCGGGCGAGATGTCTATAACCTCAGCGATCTCTTCGAC
>JBGTSF010000237.1:0-217 GCA_041940425.1 Pyrinomonadaceae bacterium | reverse complement strand
AAACTTCATTTCAACGATCTTTGCCTGACGCTGGTCGAGGCGTTCGAGTTCGGTGAGGGCTTCGTCAACAGCGAGCACATCGAGCTGCCGGCCGGCGTCGACGCTCACCGCCGGGTCGATCTCGATAAACGTCCGCAAATTGCCGCCGCGTTTCTTGCGGTTTTTCGCCCGTGCGTGGTCGATCAGTATCTCGCGCATCAGTCGCGACGCAGCTCCG
>JBGTSF010000236.1:0-577 GCA_041940425.1 Pyrinomonadaceae bacterium | reverse complement strand
GCGGATGGCGAAGCGCAGCTTCTCCTCCATGGCGATCGGCACGATCAGCTCCACATCGACCGTGATGTTGTCGCCCGGCATCACCATCTCGGTGCCCTCGGGAAGGCTCACCACGCCCGTCACGTCCGTCGTGCGGAAGTAGAACTGCGGACGGTAGTTGGTGAAGAACGGCGTGTGGCGACCGCCCTCCTCCTTCGTCAGGATGTAGGCCTCCGCCTTGAACTTGCGGTGCGGCTTCACCGAGCCCGGCTTGCACAGAACCTGCCCGCGCTCCACACCCTCGCGGTCCACGCCGCGCAGAAGCGCGCCGATATTGTCGCCCGCCTGGCCCTGGTCCAAGAGCTTGCGGAACATCTCGACGCCCGTCACCGTCGTCTTCGAGGTGTCGCGGATGCCGACGATCTCGACCTCCTCGCCAACCTTCACGATGCCGCGCTCGACGCGGCCCGTCACGACCGTGCCGCGGCCCGAGATCGAGAACACGTCCTCGATCGGCATCAGGAACGGCTGATCCACGGCGCGCTCCGGCTCCGGGATGTACTCGTCCAGGCACTCCACCAGCTTGGCTACCGCCGGC
>JBGTSF010000235.1:0-583 GCA_041940425.1 Pyrinomonadaceae bacterium | reverse complement strand
CGCCCCCGGCATGGACGAAGCGACGCGCGCCGAGCTGTGCGCCGCTGCGGTGCGCGCGGCGAAGGCAGTCGATTATGTCGGTGCAGGGACGATCGAGTTCATCGCCGACGCGAGCGAGGGCCTGCGCGCCGACCGCATCTGGTTCATGGAAATGAACACGCGCCTGCAAGTCGAGCATCCGGTGACCGAGGAGATCACCGGCGTCGACCTCGTCGAATGGCAGCTCCGCGTCGCGTCGGGCGAGCCGATTCCGCTCAAACAGGACGAACTCGCGATCAACGGCTGGGCGATGGAAGCACGCCTTTATGCCGAGGATCCGGCGAAGGGTTTTCTGCCGAGCATCGGCACACTCGAACTCTTCCAGCTTCCCGAGCATAGCGGTCGCATCGACACCGGCGTTTACGAAGGCGCCGAGGTGTCGCCCTTCTACGACCCGATGATCGCCAAGGTGATCGCCTGGGGCGAGGACCGCGACGAAGCGCGCGAGTTGCTCTCCGAGATGCTGGAGGATAGCGCGATCTGGCCGGTGAAGACCAATTCGGCCTTTCTGATCAATGCGCTCGACCATCCGGATTTCGTCGCG
>JBGTSF010000234.1:0-605 GCA_041940425.1 Pyrinomonadaceae bacterium | reverse complement strand
GTGTTGCGCAACGGTCGCCGGATCAACGCCTGCCTGACGCTGGCGGTGATGTGCGACGGCGATGCACTGACTACCATCGAAGGTCTGGCCGAGGGTGATCGCCTGCATCCCCTGCAACAGGCGTTCATCCGCCATGATGCCTTCCAGTGCGGCTACTGCACGCCCGGACAGATCTGTTCGGCCCTTGGCCTGGCGAGCGAGGGGCGGGCGCGCTCGCGGGCGGAGATCCGCGAGGGCATGAGCGGCAACCTGTGCCGCTGCGGCGCCTACGGCAATATCCTCGACGCCGTGGAAGACGCCTTGCCGCTGCTCGATCGCGACGGGCAGGGAGGGCAGCGCGCATGACGCCCTTCGCCTATGCCAAGCCGGCCGACATCGAGCAGGCGCTGGGCCTCGCCGGCCCGGAGTCGCGCTACATCGCCGGCGGCACCAACCTGCTCGACCTGATGAAGGAAAACGTTGCCAGGCCCCGGCGACTCATCGACATCACCGGCCTCCCGCTGCGCGACATCCGCCGGACGCCCACCGGCGGCCTGCTGGTCGGAGCCCTGGTCAGCAACGCCGAACTGGCCTGGAATCCCGCCGTGGAGGCGGACTATCCCTTG
>JBGTSF010000233.1:0-613 GCA_041940425.1 Pyrinomonadaceae bacterium | reverse complement strand
CGATCGCGTCGATCTCGGCTCTCGGATTTTCGATGGGCGTTTCAGCAGCTATATCGCAGAAATGCAGAATAACATTTCGGTATCGTTCGTCCGAAATGAATAACGTCTAATTATGAGTTTGTTAGACCTTGATGTAGATACCCTTTCGGTAGAGCAGCCACATTAGAAACAGCCAAAAAAGGATGAATGTGACCGCGTAGGCGAGCGAAGCGTTTACCGGATCAGCCCAAGAAAGGAAAAGATTCTGGAAGATCCACTGTTGGAGAGAAATATCCTTTCCAACTTCGGGGCCAGCAACCCGGATCATCCCGAGGAGCCGTGCGAAGATGCCCGAAAAAACGAAGAGAGCCAAAGCATTGACACCGAAAATGACGAACGGCTTTGTCCACCACTTCATTTGCTTGATGTCGATAAGCCAATAACAGACGGCGAGGGTCAGCAGCGCGAGTCCGGTAGTGTATATGACGTACGAACTTGTCCAAAGTGATTTGTTGAGCGGAAATACGAGGCTCCAGGTCCACCCGATCGCGAGTGCGACCGTGCCTGCGAAGAACATCCCTGCGGCTGTCTCGACTTTTTCGGGGGCTCCTCCATTGGCACTCTTCCGATTCAG
>JBGTSF010000232.1:0-634 GCA_041940425.1 Pyrinomonadaceae bacterium | reverse complement strand
ACCGAAAAGACCGCGAGTGTCGCGAAAAAGACCGCGGCGATCTTCGCTGCCATCACCGGTTCCCAGATCCAAAGGAACGGGATCTGAGCGAGGTGAAACAGGAAGTGGTGATCGTTGTAATGTCCTGGATTTAGAACAGTTAGCGGCAGCCATTGGAATGTCGGTAGGCCGTTGCCGGAGCTAAGGCTCTCCCACAGAAGCTGGCTCCAGCGGATGTGATAATAGCCGTCCCAATCTCCGCAGCAGATCGCCGAGGTGCGAAATTGCAGGTACCCAAGCACCATCGCGATGGCTATAAAACCAAACACGAGATACACGAATCGGGTAGCTGATTCCGATTCCAAATACTGTTTCCAGGTGAGCTTTGCCGGTGCCTTCGCGCCCGGCTGCTGTGCGGCGTTTTCGTCCATTTATTGCTTGAGAAATCAGTGCGATACCAAGCAAGAAAATTAACACGAATCACCGAAAAAGTCAGAGAGGATGACGAATATGGTAAATACGGCGAGGTGTGCGACGAAGCCGAGGAACCCAAGATGAGGAGGGCGGGAACCGGAAGCGACGGGTTGCAAAAACTCGATAAGTGGCCGATCTGATCAACCTGCGCACCCGGCGCTCTTTTTGCGCACATTGCGGG
>JBGTSF010000231.1:0-636 GCA_041940425.1 Pyrinomonadaceae bacterium | reverse complement strand
GGCGGAAACCGGCTTCGGAGATTTGGTAGCGGAGTTCTTTTTCGTTCGCTTCGGTGTCCGCTCCGGCGGCTGAGACGACGTTTTCTTCGATCATGATCGAACCCATATCGTCCGCACCAAAACGAAGCGCGGTTTGTCCCAAACGCAAACCTTGCGTCAGCCACGACGATTGAATGTGCTGGACATTATCAAGAAAAAGACGCGAAACCGAAAGCATTTTCAGATAATCAATTCCGGTCGGTTCTTCCGTGATCTTGCGTCCGAGAGCCGTATTTTCGCGCTGAAATGTCCAAGGGATGAAAGCCGTAAATCCGCCTGTTTCGTCCTGCACATCGCGGATTCGTTGGAGATGTTTGACGCGGTGCGAAATGTTGTCCCCGATGCCGAACATCATCGTCGCGGTCGAACGCAACCCGACTTTGTGAACGGCGCGCATCACGTCGAGCCATTCCTGCGTATTGCATTTGGTCGAAACACGTTTCCGAACTTCGTCGTCCAAAATCTCACCGCCGCCGCCGGGAAGGGAATTCAAACCCGCCGCTTTCAAACGGCGCATAATCGTTTCGTAATCCAATTTCGAGATCAAAGAAATATTGTGAATTTCCGGCGGCGAAAAACAGTGAAGCTGAAAATTCG
>JBGTSF010000230.1:0-636 GCA_041940425.1 Pyrinomonadaceae bacterium | reverse complement strand
GGCGGAAACCGGCTTCGGTGATTTGGTAGCGGAGTTCTTTTTCGTTCGCTTCGGTATCCGCGCCGGCGGCTGAGACGACGTTTTCCTCGATCATGATCGAACCCATATCGTCCGCGCCGAAACGAAGCGCGGTTTGTCCGAGCCGCAAACCTTGAGTCAGCCACGACGATTGAATGTGCTGAATATTGTCGAGAAACAGACGCGAAACCGAAAGCATTTTCAAGTAATCAATGCCGGTCGGCTCTTCCGTGATCTTGCGTCCGAGCGCGGTATTTTCGCGCTGAAATGTCCACGGAATAAATGCCGTAAATCCGCCTGTTTCGTCCTGCACGTCGCGGATTCTTTGGAGGTGTTTGACGCGGTGCGAAATATTGTCGCCGATGCCGAACATCATTGTCGCGGTCGAGCGCAGACCGACTTTGTGAACCGCGCGCATCACGTCGAGCCATTCCTGCGTGTTGCATTTGGTCGAAACTCTTTTGCGAACTTCGTCGTCCAAAATCTCGCCGCCGCCGCCGGGAAGGGAATTTAAGCCCGCCGCTTTCAAACGGCGCATAATCGTTTCGTAATCCAAACCGCTTATCAAAGAAATATTGTGAATTTCCGGCGGCGAAAAACAATGAAGCTGAAAATTCG
>JBGTSF010000229.1:0-637 GCA_041940425.1 Pyrinomonadaceae bacterium | reverse complement strand
AAGGTGCAGGAAGTCGTGAAGCAGTTCTTCGGGAAGGAGCCCCACAAGGGCGTGAACCCGGATGAAGTGGTTGCGATCGGCGCCGCGGTGCAGGCGGGCGTGTTGCAGGGCGACGTCAAGGACGTGCTTCTGCTCGACGTGACCCCGCTCTCGCTCGGCATCGAAACGCTCGGCGGCGTGTTCACGCGGCTGATCGAGCGCAACACCACGATCCCGACCAAGAAAAGCCAGGTCTTCTCGACCGCCGAGGACAATCAGGGCGCCGTCACCATCCGCGTCTCGCAGGGCGAGCGCGAAATGGCGGCCGACAACAAACTGCTCGGCCAGTTCGATCTCGTCGGCCTTCCGCCGGCACCCCGCGGCGTGCCGCAGATCGAAGTCACCTTCGACATCGATGCGAACGGCATCGTCAACGTCTCGGCGAAGGACAAGGGTACCGGCAAGGAGCAGCAGATCCGCATTCAGGCCTCGGGCGGTTTGTCCGATGCCGACATCGAGAAGATGGTGAAGGATGCCGAGCTGCACGCGACCGAAGACAAGGCGCGCCGCGAGGCCGTCGAAGCCAAGAACCAGGGCGAAGCGCTCGTGCATGCGACCGAAAAGTCTCTCGCCGAGTTCGGCGACAAGGTCGATGCCG
>JBGTSF010000228.1:227-645 GCA_041940425.1 Pyrinomonadaceae bacterium | reverse complement strand
CTGCATCGAGATACAGCCTTCCTGTTTACCCCGCGCAATCGCCCACAGCATCATCTCGCGACCGATACCTTGCCCCCGAAGTTTCTCATCGACCCGAACCGACTCGACCGTGCATCGCTTGCCGCCCTGAAAGCTGATCGACGGTGTGTAGGTTAGCTGCAGCGTCCCGACAACCTCGCCACCGACTTCGGCAACGATCAGTTCGTTGTTCGGATCGGCGTCGATCTCGCGGAACGCTTTGATGTAACTTTCGGGAAGCGGATCTTCGGGCCGCTCGCGCTGCTGACCCAGAAAATCGTCGGCGAGCATGCGGACGATTGACGACAAGTCGTTGATGGTTGCGACACGAAAACTGATCATCTCAGCACGGATTGACCCACAGCCTTATCTTGGTAAGCTTTCGCTTTCGAAACTTGAA
>JBGTSF010000228.1:0-217 GCA_041940425.1 Pyrinomonadaceae bacterium | reverse complement strand
TCGTCAGAAAACCGAGCGTCTGTTCAGGAAGCGATTCGTAGAATGGCTCTCCCAATCTCGTCCGCACCGCGCTCCACTCCGCTCCGATACCGACTGCGGGTTCAATAGCGATCTTGGGTGAAGTAACGATGATCTCAAGAACGAAAAGCTCGCCTTCTAAATCGCGGTCCAGGTAGACTTCGAGCCCCCTATACACAAGCTTGACAATCTGGGTCGT
>JBGTSF010000227.1:0-687 GCA_041940425.1 Pyrinomonadaceae bacterium | reverse complement strand
AATGACTTTATAGATGTTACACACAATACAGTTATAGATTTTGATTTAAGATCAGAAGCTGCAAGCTGGAATTTTTGGGTAAAAACTTCAGAAACTAGTGCAGCTAAAACTTTTTTAGAAAAATATGGAGCTGGGGCAGGACCTGGATGGAGAATAAATCTTGCTGGAAATGACCTTACTGTTGATTTTCGTGGAAGTGGTGGTGGTGGCGATAGACTTAGAGTGAGAACTGTACCAGGCAATAATGAAGGTGATAATATTCTTGACGGCAGTTGGCATATGATAACCATTACTTATGATGGTTCGGGAAATGCCAGTGGTGTTAACATGTATTTAGACGCAGTACCTCTAACTTTAGATTCGCCTCAAAATGATGCTCTAGTTGGAGATACAAGCACTACAGCGAATGCTGCTATAGCTAGTAGGACTGGAAGTGGTGATAATTTTGGTCCAGGTAATAAAATTATCTATTCAGGTGACACTTGTCCTTGTCAAAACTTCATGAATTATGCTTAAAATGTATCTCTACTTATCCATGAAGCAACTCTGGGTATGGGAATGGCCGAATTGGCGACTGCACGATTGCATACCAGTTCATGTTAAGTTATGAAGTAGGTAGATTTTTTAAAACCATGGAGATGTGTATTAACACATTTCAGTCCACGTTACACTAAAGTAGCTGAGTAC
>JBGTSF010000226.1:0-696 GCA_041940425.1 Pyrinomonadaceae bacterium | reverse complement strand
ACAGACGCGAACGCCATTACGCGATGCTCGACGACAACCGCGTCATCCGCCCGTTCGAATGGGGATTGGAGTTCGTGACGGAAAACGCGAACGGCGCGAATCCGCGCGAGTTTTTCCGCGATTATGCGAAAAAGACGATTGCAAAGAGCGAAGATTTTTTCTGTTCGCCGGAGATCAAGGATTATCAATTGGTCGAAAATAATCTGACCTGGACCAGCGGCATCAAAACAAATTCACCGGAAAACAATACGGCTTACGCGCGTTTTTTTCCGTTTGAGAAAAATAAAAAATCAGCCGTTTTGATCTTGCCGCACTGGAACGCGAAGGCGGGAACATATTTCGATCTCGGCAGAATGTTTAACCGCGTCGGCATTTCCGCGCTTCGTCTGACTCTGCCGTATCACGAACGGCGAATGCCGCCCGAACTGATGCGCGCCGATTATCTGGTCGCGCCGAACGTCGGGCAAACTTTGCAGTCGCTTCGCCAATCGGTCGTTGACACGCGCTCGGCGGTTCGCTGGTTAAAAGAGCAAGGCTACGAAAAAGTTGGGATCGTCGGGACGAGTATCGGAAGCTGCGTCGGATTTTTCGCCTTTGTTCACGATCTGCAGATTGACGCGGGCTGTTTCAATCACGTTTCAGGCTACGTCGCCGATGTCGTCTGGCAGGGACTTTCGACCTATCACGTAAAAGAAG
>JBGTSF010000225.1:0-701 GCA_041940425.1 Pyrinomonadaceae bacterium | reverse complement strand
CTTTAGTTTTTTGTAATCCGGTTCGTATCAACTGAATTTCTTTAATTAATTTGACCAGCGAATTCGGAAATTTTTTTTCATATTTTTTGTAAGTAACAGCAGAATCGGAGTCATTGATTATTATCTCCCTATCAGTAGTTCCTTTTTCTTTTAAAAGAATCGTTAACTTTGTTATTACATCAAGTGTTAATCCAACCGGCTTATATTCCTGTTTGATGTTTTTGCTTTCAGTAAACTCTTTTAACAATAAATTAAATCTGCTAAATTCTTCTTCTGAAATTCTAGTGAGAGGGATTCTTTCAATGGAAAATTCAGGCAGTTTTCCTGATTCATTTTCTGTGCGTAATTGATAATCAAATTCAACCGCTCTATCGTCATACATTCTGAAATATAAAGACTTGCCCCTGATCGGAACCGATCCGTCAAGCTCTTTCCAGATTTCAATAATCGGATAGCGGTCTTCACCTTTGATCTCTTGAGATTTGTCGAGTGTATTTGTCAGATGTCCAACTTCTTTTGTGCTATCTGCCGTAGTAGTCGCACTGCCACAGCCAATTAATAAAAAATTGAGTAAGATAAAAAAACTGCTGGTCAATTGAATAGTTGTCATAAATCACCTGATGCCTCGATCAAATTCTAAAATATTTAACAGAAAAAGAAAACGAAATTTTATTTCACGACAAAGCAAATCTCATTGTTGT
>JBGTSF010000224.1:0-706 GCA_041940425.1 Pyrinomonadaceae bacterium | reverse complement strand
GGCCATGGCGCCGGTGGCCAACCACCCGGCGGCTGGTTCGCCCAGGCGGCGGCCGCCGAACGTGAGGATCAGGAAGCCGGCAAGCGGAAAGGCCGGAACCAGCCATACGAGGTCGAGCACCGCCCTAGCCCCCCAGCACCGAGAGATCGTCGACCGTGGCGCCCTGTCGGCGGCCCATGATCGCCACGATCACCGCCAGGCCGACCACCACCTCGGAGGCCGCGACGACGAGCACGAAGAACACCGACAGCTGCCCTCCCAGGTCACCCAGCTCGGAGCCGAGGCTGACGAACGTCAGGTTGACGGCGTTGAGCATCAGCTCGATGCACATGATCATGATGAGCGGGTTGCGGCGGGTGAGCAGCCCTACGGCACCCATGGAGAAGAGGACCGCCGCCAGCGCCAGGTACCAGGAGGTGGTTACGACCATCAGGCGCCCTCCCCTTCGTCGTCGCCATCGGTCGCCTCGGTCACGTCCGGCGGACCGTCATCGCCCTGCGCACCATCGTCGGCCACCGAGGCGACCACGACGATGGGAAGGGGTGCCAGCGGGCCGCGGACCCTGCGGGCCAGCACGACGGCACCTATCACCGCCACCGTCAGCAGGATGGCCGTCAGCTCCACGGCGAAGACGTGGTCGGTGAAGAGCGCCTCTCCGAGGCGACGCGTGTTGTCGGCGGCATCGCCCAACGGGGCGTTGGCACCA
>JBGTSF010000223.1:0-716 GCA_041940425.1 Pyrinomonadaceae bacterium | reverse complement strand
GTACGTGAGCTGGGTTTAGAACGTCGTGAGACAGTTCGGTCTCTATCCGCCGTGGGCACAGGAGATTTGAGGGAATCTGCTTCTAGTACGAGAGGACCGAAGTGGACGAACCTCTAGTGTACCAGTTGTCATATCAATGGCACCGCTGGGTAGCTATGTTCGGAAAGGATAAGCGCTGAAAGCATATAAGCGCGAAACCTGACCCAAGATAAGATCTCCCTACCGTAAGGTAATAAGGCTCGTTGTAGACTACAACGTTGATAGGCTGCAGGTGTAAGTGTGGTAACACATTCAGCCGAGCAGTACTAATATGCCGAACGACTTTATCAAATTATTCTCTTTGTAAAATGAGCACTACGTCAATCTCCAAAGCTTTTATTGAAGCTTTCCGGCGACCATAGCATAGGGGCAACACCCGTTCCCATCCCGAACACGGCAGTTAAGACCTATCGCGCCGATGATATTGCGCGGGAGACTAGCGTGAGAAAGTAGGTCATCGCCGGGAATATTTAAAAAACCCTCTTTAAACAGAGGGTTTTTTTGTGATCTTTAACACACACTAGTATATTGTTATTGAAAAGAGAGGAACAAATCCGGTAAATTCATATTTAGAGGTTGAAGATGAAGTTTATTTCCAGAGCATTATTTTATGTTTGTTTTTTAGCATATTTACCGCTAAAAGCCCAAAATGTCACCCTTACTGGAACCATTTATGA
>JBGTSF010000222.1:0-725 GCA_041940425.1 Pyrinomonadaceae bacterium | reverse complement strand
CTTTCCGCTCGCCGAACGCTTTTTTCAAAATTCCGATTCCGCTTTCATCGCTTCCTAGTTCGCTCGAAAACGCCGAATCCGACGCTTCTTTTTTAATCGCTTCTTTTGCCGAAATGTCCCAGCCGGAAGCCGTTACTTTCGTTCGCTGGTTAGCAAGATCAGCTATGACGCAAAACTCTCTAAGCTGCGCCCCGTATTTCAACTGCAATTTTTCCTGCCCGCGATTCGAGCGCGTTTTGACATTTAATTCTTTGTCTTTTATCCAAATTTCGGCATCAATCGAACGCGCGCGGTCACGCATAAAAGCGAGGTCTGATTGATTGACCTGCGCGACCGTCTTATGCGTCGGACTCGTGACATTGATCTTCGGAGTCAAGCCGTGATCCTGCGCGATTCTTCTGAAAACATCTTCGTCCGAAGCGTCTTCTAATGTCCGCGTCCGACGCGTCATCCTTAAGTTTTGCAAAGCGTCTTCCGCCAAAACGGTGATAGTCGGCGCTTTGCCTTCGGGAAATCCGGCTTCGAGCGCGGTAATCTTGCCTTTGAAAATTTCGTCGCTGCCGATCTTCACCTGAAAATCCTTTCCGAAATCGAGTGTTTGTCGGTCGAAATACAGAAAATCAATGCCGCCCGCTTTCGGTCCCCAATTTCCGAATTTCGCTTCACAACTAAAGAGTCCGTCCGTTTTTTCGACGATCAAAAGATAGTTCAACGCGCCGACCAGC
>JBGTSF010000221.1:0-733 GCA_041940425.1 Pyrinomonadaceae bacterium | reverse complement strand
CGGCGCGGGGCGTCGCCGTCGATCTCAGGCTCGGAGTCGTCGCCGTCGCCGTCGACGACCGGAGCCACCAGGACTGCGACGCCGCCCTCCGTGGCGGCCGGCGCGCCGACCATGCGACCGGGGAGCGCAGCCTCGACGATCCTGGCGCCGGCGACGTCGCGGACTCGCACTGCGGCTTCGGGAGGCTGCGCGCCGGCGGCGGCGCTGGCCAGCAGGCCGAGCAGCACCGCGGTCCGACTTCCCCCCTTTGAAAAAGGGGGGATCGAGGGGGGATTCTTCCGCCGCCTCACTCCGCATCTCCACTGAGGTAGAGATCCAACCGCACCGGCGGCGTCACCCCCGGCTCGGTCACCTTCTGCGGCTGGATGACGATCAGGTCGGTGCGCCCGTCGCCGTCGAAATCGTCGACGCGCACCAGCTTGAGGTCGCGCGGCTCCTCTTCGAGCCGGAGGCGTAGGTCGGGATCGGGCGGATAGACGCAACCCTCGCGGCCGCGGTGGATGGTGACGTCGCGACCCCGGCCGAGCTGGACGAAGTCGGCTTTGCCGTCGGCGTCGAAGTCGCCGGCGAAAACCTGACCGATCTTGGAACCGAGCCCACCACACAGGCCACCATCTACGAGATCGGCGGCGGCGGCGACTTCACCATCACCCTCAGCGGCGCCGGCAGCCTCCGGCGCAGCGGCGGAGGAGCCGAGCAGGCCGCCACGCCCGGCTCGGGCCCTTCCGAGATC
>JBGTSF010000220.1:0-744 GCA_041940425.1 Pyrinomonadaceae bacterium | reverse complement strand
GACCGATGCCCCAGATCACGCCGCCGATCATTTGCGAATGCGAGGTTTTCGGATTTAGAATCCGTCCCGCGCCGGTCGCCGACACGAAACGCGTCACACGAGTCATTCCCGTTGCTTCATTCACCCAAACTTCAGCGAAGTTTGCGTTAAATGCGTTGCAGGAATAGTTTGCCGTAATTTCCAGAGGCTTTGAATTAACTCTTGTTTGAAACTCCGTCAAAATCGCGGCTTCCATCAGCTCGGAAACCGTCGGCTCTTTAAACCACTGGCGATTCGATTTTGCCTGTAATTCGGAGAGCGCTTGCAGACAGCCTTCGTAAACCGCGTTGCAAAAACTTGCCGCGCCGACCGAACCGACCGAACCGGCGGCAGGCGGCAAAGCGGAATCGCCGATTTTAACTCCGATTTTATTTAGCGGTAAACCGAGAGTTTCAGCGGCGGTCTGAGCGATTATCGTATAAGTCCCTGTTCCCAAATCCGAAGCCGCAAGTTCGATGCTCGCCGTTACGCCGTCGCCGTTTCGCGTAAGTTTTACGAGTGTTGAACTCGCCCACTGGCGCGACGGATAAACACCGCAGGCAACACCGTAACCGACAAGGAAATCGCCGTTTCGATTTAACCGCGGCTCCATTTTCCGTTTTGACCAGCCGAAAGCTTCTGCGCCTTTTCTCAGTGCTTCGACCAAAGAACGCGACGAAAAAGGTTTGCCGCTCGACGGGTCTTTTTCCGGTTCGTTCATAATGC
>JBGTSF010000219.1:269-752 GCA_041940425.1 Pyrinomonadaceae bacterium | reverse complement strand
ATTGGTTGATGAAACGGGCAAGGTAATATCGGCGAAAGCCGTGAACGGCCATCCGCTTCTCAGGCCGGCGGCAGTCGAAGCCGCCCTTAAAGCTCGATTTGATCCCACGACACTCTCAGGTGTCCCGGTAAAGGTGACGGGGATCATTAACTACAACTTTACGAGATAAGGAGCTTTCCCCACGCGAGTCCGCTGTTCGGCTGCAATCGGTGCGCGGCCGGACGGCGGATCTGCGTCTATCGGGATAGAAATTCGATCAGTCCGTTTGTATCCAGATCGTAGATCGGAACAGGAAACTTCGACTTGAGTTCGTCAAAGCTCATTCCGTCGAGAAGGATGGGCTCGTCGGATTTGATGGTGTGTTTGGGGATGATGACAAAGTCACCTTTGATCTCGCCGATGACCTTGATGTAATCCTGAGCGGTCAACAAACCCGCGACCGACACATCTCCGCCGAAGTAAGTGTTCGGCACGCCGAGCACG
>JBGTSF010000219.1:0-259 GCA_041940425.1 Pyrinomonadaceae bacterium | reverse complement strand
CGATCCGGTCAGCCGATTGTATTCGGCGATCCGCTCGCCCATGATGGGAGCGAACATCTCGCCGGTCAGGATAGTACCGTTCAGCTTGTTGCCTCGCGGCCGGTCGATCGGCCGGGTCGCGGCGACCTCGGCCCGAGCGGGAACGCGCGCCTCCGGACGCGTGCGCGAGTTTCGCAAGAACTGCCTCGCGATCTGGACGGCAACACCCCGGTCTGACTCTTTCTTCACTGTGGTTAGGAGTTTCTCAAAAGCGCTCAAA
>JBGTSF010000218.1:0-753 GCA_041940425.1 Pyrinomonadaceae bacterium | reverse complement strand
ACAGACGCGAACGCCATTACGCGATGCTCGACGACAACCGCGTCATCCGCCCGTTTGAATGGGGAATGGAGTTCGTAGCGGAAAATGCGAACGGCGCAGATCCGCGCGAGTTTTTCCGCGAATATGCGAAAAAAACGATTGCAAAGAGCGAAGATTTTTTCTGTTCGCCGGAAATTAAAGATTATGATTTAAGTTTTGAGTCCCGCCTTCAGGCGGCTTCCGCAGACGGAAAAAACCGGCTAAAGCCGGGACTCAAAACTTTAACTTGGACGAGCGGAATCAAAACAAATTCGCCGGAAAATAATACGGTTTACGCGCATTTTTTTCCGTTCGAGAAAAATAAAAAGTCAGCCGTTCTTGTTCTCCCGCACTGGAACGCGAAAGCCGGGACGTATTTCGACCTGTGCAAAATGTTTAACCGCGTCGGCATTTCCGCTTTAAGATTAACCTTGCCTTATCACGAAAAACGGATGCCGCCCGAACTCGACCGCGCCGATTATCTGGTCGCGCCGAATGTCGGGCAAACTCTCCAATCGCTTCGTCAATCGGTCGTTGACACGCGCTCGGCTGTTCGATGGCTGAAACAGCAAGGCTATGAAAAAGTCGGAATTGTCGGGACGAGCATAGGCTCTTGCGTCGGATTTTTCGCCTTCGTTCACGATCTTCAAATTGACGCGGGCTGTTTTAATCACGTTTCGGGCTACGTCGCCGATGTCGTCTGGCAGGGGCTTTCGACCTATCACGTAAAAGAAG
>JBGTSF010000217.1:0-758 GCA_041940425.1 Pyrinomonadaceae bacterium | reverse complement strand
GTCATTTATTTCGACCGTTTTTTTGCGGTAAATTTCCGCCTGTTCCGCGTCGCCCGAACGCGCATAAGCCTGCGATAAAGCGTTGTTTGCCGTCGCGCTTGACGGGTTGATTTCGATTGCTTTTTTGAGCGTTTCAATCGCCTTCGGAAAATTATTCTGACGCGAATAAATGATACCGCGCGTCGTTATTTCGTCAACGCGTTTTTCCGCGATGATCTTATCCCAAACGCTGTCAAACTGCGCGCCCGCTTCTTCCGGTTTGTCGAGATAAAAATAAGAAAGTCCGAGAAGAGAACGAGTTTCGACATCATTCGGATTAGCTTCGGCTAAAGGTTTTAAGGTTTCGACCGCTTGCTCGTATTTCCCGCTTTTGACATAAACTTTGCCGAGCGTTTGGCGGTCTTCCGCACTCAAATCAGCGAGCGGCTTTTCATTTAAAAACTTTTCTAAAGCCTGCCAATCTTCGCGGACAATTAGCACGTTTTTATAAGTTTGCCGAACTTCCGGCGCGTTCGGATATTTTTCACGGATTGTTTTTAGAACTGCAAAATTTTCAGGCGAGATGCTTCGCGTTTGATTGATCGAATTTGTGATCTGCGAGAGTTGCGACAAAACCGGTGCGTCCTGTTTGAGCGCGGCAGATTCTTTTTCCGCCGCGCTTTGACACGAGAAAAGAAAAGCCAGACAAAACAATAAAGTGCAATGTCCGGCTTTTGTAAAAAATTTATAAAGAAACCGTTCGGGCATTTTCCTTACAA
>JBGTSF010000216.1:0-762 GCA_041940425.1 Pyrinomonadaceae bacterium | reverse complement strand
ACGGCAAAACCGATGTCGCTTTCTGGCGCGAATCTACCGGCGAATGGTTCATTTTAAGAAGTGAGGACAGTTCTTTTTACGCTTTCCCGTTCGGCGCGGTCGGCGACATTCCGATGCCCGGCGATTTTGACGGCGACGGTAAAGCGGACGCCGCGGTTTTCCGTCCGGCACTCGGCGTCTGGTTCATCCTGCGTTCCTCGGACAGCGGCGTAACTATCCAGCAGTTCGGAAGTCACGGCGATCTTCCGGTCGCGGCTGACTATGACGGCGACAATAAGGACGACATCGCCATCTTCCGCCCGGCGGTTTCCGAGTGGTGGATCTTAAAGAGCGGAAACTCGCAGGTCACGGCTTTGCAGTTCGGCGCGAGCGGCGATAAAACCGTGCCGGGAGATTACACAGGCGACGGCAAGGCGGATGTGGCGTTTTACAGACCGTCAACCGGATTCTGGTATATCCTGCGTTCGGAAGACAACTCTTTTTACGCTTATCCGTTCGGCACAAGCGGCGACATACCGACACCGGGAGATTACGACGGCGACGGCAAAATGGACTCGGCAGTTTTTCGTCCGTCAAACTCAACGTGGTATATGCAAAGATCAACCAGCGGTTTCTTGGCAGTTCCGTTCGGCGCAAACGGCGATCAACCGCTTCCCAATACTTATGTACGTTGATAAACTGCTTTCTTAATTAATTGAATTAAAAAGAGTAGCAAATCTTAACTTGCTACTCTTTTAATCAATTAACCTGGACTCATTCTAT
>JBGTSF010000215.1:0-765 GCA_041940425.1 Pyrinomonadaceae bacterium | reverse complement strand
CATTTTCCACCGTAAAACCGTAATCGCGGAAAACGTCTTCGGCGGGTGCGCTTGCGCCGAATTTGTCAACCGTGAGCGTGTCGCCCGCGTCGCCGACGTATTTGTGCCAGCCGAGTGAAACTCCGGCTTCGATGGCGAGGCGGGCGGTTACTTTTTTCGGCAGAACGGATTCTTTGTATTTGGCGGATTGTTCGTCAAAAAATTCCCAGCACGGCATCGAGACTACTCTGGTCGGTGTGCCGGATGCGTTTAATTTTTCTCGCGCTTCGATTGCCAGACCGACTTCCGAACCCGTCGCAATCAAAATCAATTTCGGCTCGACCGATTTGCCGTTTTTGTCTTCGGCTTCGGCTAGGATATACGCGCCTTTGTGCAAGCCTTTCGCGTCGGCGAATTTTTTGCGGTCGATCAGCGCGACTTTCTGGCGCGAAAAGGCGAAACTGGTCGGCGCGTTTCGGCGATTCAGAGCGGCTCGCCACGCTTCGCGCGTTTCGTGCGCGTCGCACGGGCGGATGACCGCCAAGTTCGGAATCGCCCTGAGAGCCGAAAGATGTTCGACCGATTGATGTGTCGGACCGTCTTCGCCCAAGCCGATGGAATCATGCGTGAAAACGAACAGCACCTGAATATGCGAAAGCGCGGCGAGACGAATCGCCGGGCGCATATAATCCGAGAATGTTTGGAACGTGCCGCCGAACGGGATTACGCTTCCGTAGAGAGCCATGCCGTTCATCGTCGCGCCCATCGCGTGTTCGCGCACGCCGA
>JBGTSF010000214.1:0-768 GCA_041940425.1 Pyrinomonadaceae bacterium | reverse complement strand
AAGACGGGAATCTGAAAAATTACAAGGAAAAAGCCGATCCGACGACGATCAAAAACGCGCTTCAGGATTACTGGAAAACAGAATCGAAAGTGCCGACGGGTTTGGAACTGACCGCGCTCGAACAACTCGATTTTTGGGCAAAGCAAGTTGACCGCGACGAATCTCCGGCGAATTTTCCGCGCATCAAATTGGACGAAAATCTCGTCAATAATACGCGTGTCAAACTCAAAGAATTTCCGCCCGTTTTCCGTTATTACCAGCGCAAAATTTCCGAGATTTCCAAAGAAACCGAAGAAAAACACGGCACAATGTCGGCTGATAGAATCCTCGCAAACGCGGGCGCGGACGCGAGTTTTGTTCAGTCAACCGTAACCGTTCCGAGCGCATACACCATCGAAGGCTATCAATTGATGAAAAAGGCGATCTCCGAAGCCGATCAGGAACTGAGCAAAGACGATTGGGTGATGGGCGAGCAGTCTAATACGGGAAACGTGCAGACGACCGATTCTTCGAGACTGCAAAGCCGTTATTTCCGCGATTACGCCGACAATTGGAAAGCGTTTGTTAAATCTTTGAACGTTGTGCCGTATAAAGAAAAAACGACTGCCGACAATGCTCTGCAAATATTTTCGTCGGCTAATTCGCCGATCGAAGTTTTATTAAAAGAAGTCGCGCGGCAAACAAAACTTTCCGCCAAACCCGAACCAGACGGTTGGATCGAATGGCTCTGGAGTTTTCTGCCTTCGTCCGGCGGCGATGAAAAAGAAC
>JBGTSF010000213.1:0-769 GCA_041940425.1 Pyrinomonadaceae bacterium | reverse complement strand
AACGCGGCGAATTGGGACAGAGAAAAATTGGAAATTGATTGGAGATACTATTAAATGAAGAGGTGCATATGAAAGCTATTGCTACGTTTTTGTTTATGTTAATAACGGCTTTGTCGGCTTGCAGCCAAACCACAACAGAAAAGCCGGGACAATGGTTAAAAGAAGGTGAAAGAGTTGCCGATACGCCTGATCGCAAAGCTGTAAACGGTTTTGGAGCCAACCTTCTCGTCGTAAAAAATCCCGATGAATTTGTTAAAGAATGGTTGAAACCCGAGAAGCCGAATTTTTATACGGCAGATGTGGTTAAAACTGGCGATAAAATCGGAATCATTGTTTTATTCGCTGGATGTCAGCCAGATGCTGACGGCATTTGTAATACCGAAGTTGACTATGTTTTAACCAGACCGGATGGAAAAATCATCTTTGAGCAAAAAGGCTTGGAGTTGTGGAAAAGAATTGCTCCGCCGAAACCTAATACTCATCTAGGAAAGGCGATCATAAAACTTGAAATGTTAAAGTCAAATTTGATAGGCGAGTATAGAGTAAAAGCAAAGGTTTATGATAAAAATGCCGATATTTCTTTTGAACTTGAAACTCAATTTACATTAAAACCCGAATAGTTCATTCTATAAATCATTGCGACAAAAAGTTTTCCGCCCTTGCTCACGCGCGGGCTTCTGCTTATTTTTGATGAAATTTCGATTCGAGATTCGCGCGTCCCCAGCGCAGAGTCTTGCTCATCCAGACGAGTTCGTCTAAAAATCCCTGA
>JBGTSF010000212.1:0-772 GCA_041940425.1 Pyrinomonadaceae bacterium | reverse complement strand
GCGAACTCGACCGCGAGCATCGTTTTATCTGCGATGCCGACGGTTTTCGCCAGACCCGCAAATCCGAACTCGTAGCGATGGCGCGTTTTGCCGCACAAAATGTAAGAAAAACCGGGCGACCGTTTACTTTCGGCGTTCTGAATTCGACCGAACGCCGCGTCATTCATCTCGCTTTGCAGGATGAAGAAGATCTGCAGACCGAATCAATCGGTGTCGGTAGAGACCGGCGTTTGCAGGTTAGTTATAAATAGAAAAATCTTTTCAGGTTGATAGGTGCTAAAAATTAAAATCCGAAAAGGTTTTTAATTTCAAACTTTTCAACCTTTTATTTTGGTGAAATTTTTATGTCCGATACGATCGTCGCATTAGCAACTCCTACGGGGCGCAGCGGTATCGGTGTGATCAGACTCAGCGGAAACGATTCGCTTTTGATCGTCCGACGGCTTATTTCTCAGAACGATTTTAACCCCGAGCCGCGTTACACATATCTTAAAAAAATTCTCGACATCGAAACCGGCGAAATTCTCGATGAAGTTATCATCCTTTATTTTCAAACGCCTCATTCATTTACCGGCGAAGATGTCGTCGAGATAAGCTGTCACGGCTCGCCCGTCGTTTTAAGACGAATAATTGATTTTTGTTTGAAACTCGACGCGCGTCTTGCCGAACCCGGAGAATTTTCGCTACGCGCTCTGGCGAACGGGCGAATTAATCTGTCGCAAGCCGAAGCGATCCGCGATCTGATTGATTCTCAAACCATTTCCGCCGTCAA
>JBGTSF010000211.1:0-776 GCA_041940425.1 Pyrinomonadaceae bacterium | reverse complement strand
AGGCGAAATATCTGGTCGAAAAATCTCCGAAAGGAAATTACGTTCTGATCGGCGGGGCGCCGACCGATAATAATTCGAGATTGCTTCGTGACGGGCAGATGAAAATTTTACAGCCGTTTATTGACCGCAAAGACATAAAAATCGTCGCCGATCAATGGGCGCGCGAATGGCTGGCGGACGAGGCGCTAAAGCATACGGAAAACGCGCTGACGATGAATAACAATAATGTAACGGCGGTCGTAACGTCGAACGATGGCACGGCGGGCGGAGCGATTCAGGCACTGAATGCGCAAAAATTGAATGGCAAAGTTCTTGTGTCCGGTCAGGACGCGGAACTCGCCGCTTTGCAGAGAATTCTCGCCGGAACGCAGACGATGACGGTTTATAAACCCGTTTCACAACTCGCTTCAAAAGCCGCCGAAGTCGCCGTCGCAATGGCGAAAGGGGAAAAGATCGAAACAACCCGCACGGTCAATAATGGCGTAATTGACGTGCCTTCGATTCTGGTCGAGCCGATCCCGATTGATAAAAACAATGTGGACGAAGTAATCAAAGACGGCTTTCACAAACGCGAAGACGTTTATAAAAATATGCCTGCGGAACAAAAATAAAACTCTGTGAACTCTGTGTAATCTCCGTGTTCTCCGTGTTTAAAAATAGTCTTTAACACGGAGAACACGGAGATTACACAGAGAAAGTAATTTCAATAATGGCAACGACGTTTCAACAGCATATCGTTCAGGAAAGCGCGATGCTTTCCGGCTCTTCGGTCGAAC
>JBGTSF010000210.1:0-777 GCA_041940425.1 Pyrinomonadaceae bacterium | reverse complement strand
AGGCGAAATATCTGGTCGAAAAATCTCCGAAAGGAAATTACGTTCTGATCGGCGGCGCGCCGACAGATAATAATTCGAGACTGCTTCGCGACGGGCAGATGAAAATTTTACAGCCGTTTATTGACCGCAAAGACATCAAGATCGTCGCCGATCAATGGGCGCGCGAATGGCTGGCGGACGAAGCGTTAAAGCATACGGAAAACGCTTTGACGATGAACAACAATAATGTAACGGCGGTCGTTACTTCAAACGACGGCACGGCGGGCGGCGCGATTCAGGCACTCAATGCGCAGAAATTAAACGGCAAAGTTTTGGTTTCGGGACAAGACGCGGAACTCGCCGCTTTGCAGAGAATTCTCGCCGGAACACAGACGATGACGGTTTATAAACCCGTTTCACAACTCGCCGCCCGCGCCGCCGAAGTCGCCGTCGCGCTTGCCAGAGGCGAGAAAGTCGAGACGACGCGCACGGTCAATAACGGCGTAATTGATGTGCCTTCGATTCTCATCGAGCCGATTCCGGTTGATAAAAACAATATTGATGAAGTCATCAACGACGGTTTTCACAAACGCGAAGACGTTTATAAAAATATGCCGGCGGAACAAAAATAAAACTTTGTGAACTCTGTGAAAATCTCCGTGATCTCTGTGTTTAAAAATTTTCTTTAACACAGAGAACACGGAGATTACACAGAGTTCATGATTTTCAAAATGGCGACGACCTTTCAACAGCATATCGTTCAGGAAAGCGCGATGCTTTCCGGTTCTTCGGTCGAAC
>JBGTSF010000209.1:0-789 GCA_041940425.1 Pyrinomonadaceae bacterium | reverse complement strand
ACGGTTCGTGCGGTTTGTTTTTTTGATAATCAACCGCGACCGCGAAAATGCCGTCGGAAAACAAGATCAAATCTTCAACCTTTTCCTTTATCAGAACGAAGCGCAGACTTTGAACGGCAGTTTCATCGGTCAAAAATTCCGTCGTGTTGACGTATTCGCTTTCCGAAGGTTCGATGCCGAAATGATAACTTTCGTTTTTTCCAGTCGCGGAAAAAACCGCGCCGCCGTCGCCGACCTGAAAAAAAACCGCCGCGTTTTCCCCGGCAACCGCGCCGACCAGAGTCGAAGCGAAATCACGAATCTCGGTCTTCTTTTCGTCGGCAGTTTGCTTGATCTTCATCTGAAAAAAACGAATCCAAAATTTTCCAAAATCTTCATTTAAAGAAACGACCGAGGCGTTTCCCGAGTTCAAAAAGTCGGAAACTTGAGAAACAAAAGTTTCGCAGGCGATCTCCGCGCCGACCTGTCCGTGCAAAGTGCTTCCCGCGCCGTCGGCGACGACTGCGACCAAAACTTCGCCGTCAGATTTCGTTTCAATCGTTCGGCAAAGAAGTCTGTCCTGACACTCGGTTTCCTGATTGATATGCGCCTGCCCGATCACCGATGCGTTCGCATAACGCCATTTGTTCATAATTTTAGTGCATAGTGCATAGTGCATAGTGCATAGTGCGAAACGAAAAATTCTTCGATTAAATTTTCTTCTATAAACTTTGCACTATGCACTTTGCACTGTCTTAAACGTCCGCCCAACCATAAGGTTTGTAATCGGGAATTTGCACCGTGTCGCCC
>JBGTSF010000208.1:243-789 GCA_041940425.1 Pyrinomonadaceae bacterium | reverse complement strand
GCGGCCGAAGCCGGGATGGACGTCCCCGCCCCCGACCCGCGCGCCGCGAAAAAGGCCGAGGAGCAGGCGAGCCTGCGCGACGTGACGCAGGCCGCGGCCGAATGGTTCGCACAGCAGCTCGAGAGCAGCAACGGCGCCCCGGCGCGCGAATATCTCGCCAAGCGCGGCATTTCGGAGGCGACGCGCAAGGCCTTCGGCTTCGGCCTCGCCCCCGACAGCCGCACCGCGCTCAAGGACGCGCTCAAAAAATATCCTACCGCTGTGCTCGTCGAGGCAGGAATGCTGATCGCGGTCGACGACAAGGAGCCCTACGACCGCTTTCGCGGCCGTTTGATGATCCCGATCCGCGACGCGCGCGGGCGGGTGATCGCCTTCGGCGGCCGCATCCTCGGCGACGGCGAGCCGAAATATCTCAATTCGCCCGACACGCCGCTCTTCGACAAGGGGCGCACGCTCTACAATCTCGACAAAGCCTCGCCCGCCTCGCGGCAGACCAACCGCATCATCGTCGTCGAGGGATATATGGACGTGGTCGCGCTCGCCGAA
>JBGTSF010000208.1:0-233 GCA_041940425.1 Pyrinomonadaceae bacterium | reverse complement strand
TCGGCACCGCGCTCACCGAGAACCAGCTCGCGATGCTGTGGCGCATGGTGCCGGTGCCCATCCTCTGCTTCGACGGCGACAGCGCGGGACAGAAGGCGGCGATGCGCGCCGCGACGCGCGCGCTGCCGCTGCTCCGCCCCGGCTTCAGCCTCGCCTTCGCGACGCTGCCTGCGGGGCAAGACCCCGACGATCTGGTGCGCGCCAAGGGCGCCGACGGTTTCGCGGCGATCCTG
>JBGTSF010000207.1:0-790 GCA_041940425.1 Pyrinomonadaceae bacterium | reverse complement strand
GAGAATTTCGTTGTTTTTATCAATTTTGAGGATTAAATAAAAGTGATAAATTTCTTTCTCATTCGTAACAACACTTAAATCGTATGTGGTTGCCATAAATACGATAACTTTGTATTTGCCTTTGACCGGCTTGAAGAGTTTCATGATCTCATCGGTTTCGCTGCGGAGTTCGATGTTTTTTACGAATCTTTCAATCGCTTTTTCATTTAAGTCGGCGTTTTTATGAATTTGTTTTATTTGATAGATAGGCAGTTCTTCGTCTTGCGCCGAAACAAAAGGAACGAACATTAATAACAAAATCAATATCGAAAATAACTTCATAATTACTCCTGTTCAAAGGTTAAATTGTTTGTTTTTCAATCGCGTTTAGAGCGATCTTGCCTAAAGTATTGACGAAAAAATTAAAATTTTTAAATCGCGCGTCCCGTGTAAAACCTTTGACGAATCGAAAATAAATCTGCTGACAGATAACGGCGATTTTGAAAACTCCGAAGGCGTAATAAAAATTCAGATCCGACAAATCTTTTCCCGATTTTTCCGCATAAAGTTTTGCCAGATCGGAGTGCGAAAAGTTTTTCATCAAAATCGCCGGATTTGCCGGAAGATGTAACATTTCGGGCGGCGCGGCTTTCGGCATCCAGTAGCCGAGGGTCGTGCCGAAATCCATTAAGGGCGAGCCGATGGTCGTCATTTCCCAGTCCAAAACGGCGACGATCTTTGTCAGATCATCGGGCACAAGCATAATGTTATCGAATTTGTAATCGTTGTGAACGAGCGATGCCGAATCATC
>JBGTSF010000206.1:0-792 GCA_041940425.1 Pyrinomonadaceae bacterium | reverse complement strand
TCGAAAAACTTCTCGAAAAATGCTCGGTCTGCCCGAAAGATTGCGGAAATAATCGGCTGAATGACGAGATTGCCGCCTGTTATTCGGGCGCGCTTCCGATCGTTTCGAGCTACACGCCGCATTTCGGCGAAGAGCCTGTTTTGTCGGGAACGCGCGGCGCGGGAAATATCTTTTTCGGCAACTGCAATCTCCGATGCATCTATTGTCAGAATTATCAAATCTCGCAAACCTGGCGCGAGCAAAAAAAGAACGAAATCACGCACGAACGGCTGGCAGAAATGATGCTCGAACTCCAAGCAAAAGGCTGTCATAACATCGGTTTTGTTTCGCCAACGCATTTCGCGCCGCAGATGGCGCGGGCGATTCTGATCGCGGCGGAAAACGGTTTGCGATTGCCGATCGTTTACAATACGAATGCTTACGATTCGGTCGAAGTTTTGCGACTTCTCGACGGCATTGTTGACATATATCTTCCCGATTTCAAATATTCCGAAAACGAAAACGGTTTTCTATATTCCAAAGTGCGCGGCTACACCGATTTTGCCCGCCTCGCATTAAAAGAAATGTTTCGTCAGACGGGCGATAAATTGATTTACGGTGCGGACAGACTTTTAAAAAAAGGTTTAGTGATTCGCCTGCTCGTTTTACCGAACGATTTGGCGGGGATCGAAGAAAATCTGCGCTGGATAAAAAACGAACTTTCGCCGAAAGTCGCCGTTTCTTTGATGGCGCAATATTACGCGACGAACAAAGCCGCGACCGATTCGCGCTACATTCTGCTTTCGCGCCGAA
>JBGTSF010000205.1:0-792 GCA_041940425.1 Pyrinomonadaceae bacterium | reverse complement strand
ATCGTTTTTAAAATCGTAATCGAAATCAAAGGCGATGATTTGATTCGGATTTGAAATTGGAATAGGCAAAACCGTTTTGCCGATATGCGTTTCTTTTTCATCAGACCAAACAACGACGGGCGGACGTTCGCCGTTCAGAAAAATCGCTTTGGCAAAATTCGCTTTAGAGTTTTCCACAGCCGCTGTGGAAAACTCTAAAACCGTATCGGGTTCGGCAGGCGAGAAATCCGGCGCGGGCAGTTTTAGAGGTTTTGTCAAAACTTCGCCGATGGTCGTATCTGATGGCTTGATCTCCGCGAGCGCGGCGCGAAATGCCGGTTCACGAAGCAGAACATTTCTCAAAAATGAAACCGTGGTCGCCGCCTGGCGCGTGTTTCCCGTTTCGACCGACTTTTTCAGCGCGTCGAATTGCTCTTTCGCTTCCGCCGAAAAATTCGCGGATGATTTTTCGATTTCCGAAACGGTTGTTTTTAAGATTTCCGTTTGATTCGTTTTCGCGGCGAGACGCGAAATCTCTAGTTTGGCAGCGAGATTTTCCGGTTTTGCCTGGGCGATCTTTTCGTAGAGTTTTAATGCTTCCGCCTCCCTTGTCTGCCGTTCCTGTTCCTGCGCGAGCAGGTAAACGGCTTGAATATTTTCGGGCGCGAGTTCAATCGTTTTATTCAGATTCTCGATCGCCTTTTCAAAATTTCCGCGCTGGGTTTCAAGAACGGCGAGGTTTGAAAAAATGAGCGCGTTGTCGGGCGCGAGCGTTCGGGCTTTTTCCAAAGATGCGGCGGCGTTTTCCAAATC
>JBGTSF010000204.1:0-796 GCA_041940425.1 Pyrinomonadaceae bacterium | reverse complement strand
GGGCGACACGGTGCAGATTCCCGATTACAAACCTTACGGTTGGGCGGACGTTTAATTTAGTGCTAAGTGCTAAGTGCTGAGTTTGTAGATGAAATTGATGTAAATAATTTTTTTCTTCCGATTCACACTTAGCACTTAGCACTCGGCACTTAGCACTTTTTTCTTATGAACAAATGGCGTTACGCAAAAGCATCGGTGATCGGGCAGGCGCATATCAATCAGGAAACCGAGTGTCAGGACAGGCTTTTGTGCCGCACCATCGAAACCAGATCGGACGGCGAAGTTTTCGTGGCGGTCGTCGCTGACGGCGCGGGAAGCACTTCGCACGGGCAGGTCGGCGCGGAGATCGCCTGCAAAACTTTTGTTTCTCAAGTTTCCGATTTTTTGAACTCGGGAAATGCTTCCGTTCTTTCTTTAAATGAAGATTTCGGACGGTTTTGGATTCGGTTTTTTCAAATGAGAATTAAGCAAATTGCTGACGAAAAGAAAACCGAGATTCGTGATTTCGCTTCGACTTTGGTCGGCGCGGTGGTCGGCGAAAATGCAACCGTGTTCTATCAGGTCGGCGACGGCGGCGCGGTTTTTTCCGCGACCGGAAAAAACGAAAGCTACCGTTTCGGCATCGAACCAAGCGAGAGCGAATATGTCAACACGACCGAATTTTTGACCGATGAAACGGCAACGGAAAGTCTGCGTTTCGTTCTGGTAAAGGAAAAGATCGAAGATTTGATCTTATTTTCGGACGGCATTTTCGCGGTCGCGGTTGATTATCAAAAAAACAAACCGCACGAACCGT
>JBGTSF010000203.1:0-797 GCA_041940425.1 Pyrinomonadaceae bacterium | reverse complement strand
TGGCGCTGGCGGTCGCGGTCCTGATGACGTCGACCAGCGTGGCCGATATCGCTGACTGGGCACGCGAAGTGCTCGGCTGGTCGTTCGTGGCGTGGCAGAAGATCTGGCGCCTCGCCGGCATCGATCATGTGCACGTCAACGGCCTGCGCAACAAGTTCTGGGAGCCCGACGAGAGTGTGATCGCATCCGCGCAAGCCTGCGCCACGCCGCTGTTCGCCGGCAAGCCGTGCACCATCATGCCGGTGTTCTCCTCCGGCCAGTCGGCGCTGCAGGCCGCCGATACCTACGGCGCTCTGCACACCACCGATCTCATCTACTGCGCCGGCGGAGGCATCCTGGCCCATCCGCACGGGCCGGCCGCGGGCGTCGAGAGCCTGCGGGAAGCCTGGGAGGCTGCCGTCGCCGGCACACCGCTCGAGGCACGCGCCAAGACCAGCCCGGCGCTCGCCGCAGCAATAGAGCGGTACGCATGAGCACCATGCCGCCCGACGGGCCGCTGCTGGCCTACTACGGCGACGATTTCACCGGCTCGACCGACGTGCTGGAAGTCATGAGCTTCAGCGGCCTGCCCACGGCCCTGCTGTTCGGCGAGGTCACGCCGGCACGCCTCGGCGCGTTCAAGAGCTATCGCGGCATTGGCCTCGCCGGCATTGCGCGCAGCAAGTCGCCCGCCTGGATGGACGCCAATCTCTCCGGCCTGCTCGCGCCGCTGTTCGCTTTGCGCGCCCCGATCACCCACTACAAGGTGTGCTCGACGTTCGACTCCTCCCCCGAAGTCGGCTCGATCGGACGCGCCA
>JBGTSF010000202.1:0-803 GCA_041940425.1 Pyrinomonadaceae bacterium | reverse complement strand
TTTTCGATTCTTTATCAATTTTGGAAATTCGTCGAATCTCGATCACGCCGTCGTGAAAATGAAGCGGCAGACCTTCGACATCATAGCCGAGAGTTTGAGCGATTTGCCAAACTTCTGAAAGATTTTCCGACAAGACCAGCAAATCAATATCAACTGTCGCCCGCGGCAAACCGTGAATCGCCATCGCCCAACCGCCGCAGATCGCATAATCAATATTTTTGCGATTGAGCGTCTCAGTGAAAGTTAAAAATTCCTCCAGTAAACTCGACATTAGTTTTTAACCTTCATTATACCGAAAACACGAAACAAGATGATCGTTTGTTAAACCGCACGCCTGCATAAAGGCATACATAATTGTCGAGCCGACAAAATTAAAACCGCGCTTTTTTAAGTCTTTGCTCATCGCGTCAGAGGTTTCCGTCGAAGCGGGAACTTCCGATAAATTTTTCCAACGATTCACAATCGGTTTTCCGCCGACAAAATCCCAGATGTATTTATCAAACGAGCCGAATTCTTTCTGAATTTCCATAAAGGCTTTCGCGTTCCGCACCGCCGAAGCGATTTTCAGACGGTTGCGGATGATGCCTTCGTTTTGTAAAAGTTCGGCGCATTTTTTTTCATCATAAAGCGCGATTTTCCGGTAATCGAAATCGTCGAACGCTTTTCTATAATTTTCGCGTTTCCGCAGAACTGTGTCCCACGAAAGTCCGGCTTGCGCGCCTTCTAAGATCAAAAACTCGAAAAGTTTCCGGTCGTCGTGTTCGGGAACGCCCCATTCCGTGTCGTGATATTCGATGGCGAGA
>JBGTSF010000201.1:0-813 GCA_041940425.1 Pyrinomonadaceae bacterium | reverse complement strand
TTGTTCGCTCAATATTTTCCATTCTTTTTACCAAAAACTTTCTATTTCATCTAAAACCCAAGTATCTTGACTTTTTACAAAGTAAAATCCAATTGGAATTTCTCGGTCAGAATCATTCTTTCTGTAAACATACGACAATCTGTAACGCCCGTCTTTTTCGATTGCCCTGTTAATAATCCTCCAAGATGAAACGGGTAATAAATCTTTTTCTCTGCCGATAGTCTTTTCCGGCTCTTTACCACCGTTTCGCAGATAAGGTAAAACCGTTTCTAACTGATTATTTTTAAGAGCATGTAAATAATTTTCTGATATTTGTTCAGGATTTTTATCCCGAAAAGGGTTAGGGACACAATATTTAACCTGCGAATACTTGCTTTCAGTAAATGGAGAACAAACAAACTCTGGACGTGAATTTCTCTCAAGATAAGCCGTTAATAATAAAGCCGAAGCAAATATTACTGAGAATATAGAAATGAGAATTAAAAATTTTACGACCTTTTTCATAATTTTAGTTATTTTTATTTCATCTACTTTCCACGATTTCGACTTTCAAAATTTTATCGCCGCGCACGATCTGATCTACGATTTTCATATCAGCTTCGTTCACGCGCCCGAAAACCGTGTAGCCGCCGTCTAAATGTGGTTGCGGCGAGTGCGTAACGAACCATTGCGAGCCGCCCGTGTCTTTGCCCGACAAAGCCATTCCGACCGCGCCGCGGTCATACGGGATCACATTTATTTCACAGCGAATCGAATAACCCGGACCGCCGTTGCCGTCGCCGCGCGGGTCGCCGTCCTGCATCACGAAATTCG
>JBGTSF010000200.1:0-831 GCA_041940425.1 Pyrinomonadaceae bacterium | reverse complement strand
GGCGCAGGACATCAAAGGCGGTTTTCAGACTTACGGCGACGCGCTATGGTGGACGGCGATGCTGATGACGACTTTGGGGGGCGCGTATGTGCCGCAAACCGCCGAAGGTCGCATCCTGAATTTCATTCTCGCGCTTTACGCTTTCGTTTCCTTCGGCTACATCACGGCGGCACTGGCGACGTTTTTCGTCGAGCGCGATGCCGTCAAACGCGAGGAAGAAAAACTTTCAGAACAGCCGACGCTTGCCGAAGTGCGGACGGAAATTTCCGAAATGCGAAAGGAAATTACGGAAATCTTGAAAGAGCGGCAGGCTTAAAGTTATTTTGTTAAAATTTAGAAAATGCTCATACTCAAATTCGAATCGGGAACTTTAATTTTAGAAGGCGTAAATGAAAACGGTTTTGTGCCGCCGGCTTTCGTCTGGGACTCGCGCACGAAACATTTCCGCGCACCGGCTTACAAATACCGCGAAGTGATAACGGATTTTGTCCGCCATAAAATCGAATTTCAGGACGAAGCGAAAAATTATTCCGAGTTTGATTTTCGTCAAAAATTCAATTTAAAACCGAGACCTTATCAAACGGAATCAATCGAAGCGTGGAAACAGAATAAAAAAAACGGTGTGATCGTTCTGCCGACCGGCGCGGGAAAAACTCATGTGGCGACAATGGCGATAGAAATCTGCAAACGGCAAACTTTGGTTGTCGTGCCGACGCTTGATTTGATGAATCAGTGGTATGAACTTCTGCTTTCGACATTTAATGCCGAGATCGGTCTGATCGGCGGCGGCTTTTACGAGATCGGCGCGATTACCGTAACGACCTACGCTTC
>JBGTSF010000199.1:0-834 GCA_041940425.1 Pyrinomonadaceae bacterium | reverse complement strand
GAACAATGCCGAAATCGGTCGTTTGATAAAACACGATTTTAGAATTTAAATTCGCCTGCCAGACGGGTTGGGCGTTTATAACTGAAAAAAGTAAAAATGCAAAAATAATTAACCGCAGAGACGCAGAGGCACAGAGAGTATTAAAAAAGCTATGACGTGAAAATTTCATAGCTTTATTTTATAACACTTTGAAATATGAGCGAAAGAAAATTTATTGAATCCGGTATGCTTCATTTTTCCAGACGATTATCACCGCGCCTTCCAGACTTTCGGCGATGATGCGGACTTGTTTGTCTAATTTTCGGTATTCGCTTGAACCGCGCCGGATCGTTCTGGTCGGCGGCAAGCTTAAATTCGCGCCGCGCGAACTGTTGTAAGCCGAATCAATCCACACGCCGCCGACGCGGTTAAAAGTTTTGCCGCCGATCTGTTTTGTCGTTGCTTCGCGGTTTGCCGATTTTTTCGCTCTTGTTGTGTCTGCCGTTTGAGCATCGTCTTTAGCCGGCGGCGGAGGCGGCGCGGGAACTGTCTGAGCCGACGGATTGGCGGGCGATGCGGCGACTACTTTCGGTCGGTCTTCGCGCTTTGCCGCTTCGCCCATTACATCGGCGGATTTTTCTTCGGCGGATTTTGCCAAAGCCCGATTTTCCGCGATGCTCGCGCCGTCAGCCTGACGAGCGTTTTCTTTTTGTTCGGTCGCGGCTTCATTTTTACTGTCGCGCAGTTTTTCGTCCCGGTCGGTCTGCGCCGGCAAACCCGGAGTTGCCGATATATTTGCCGTTGAAACCGAAGAGTTGGCATTTGCCGCAGTCATCGAATTTGCGGGAACAGCGG
>JBGTSF010000198.1:0-843 GCA_041940425.1 Pyrinomonadaceae bacterium | reverse complement strand
CGCCGAAGACGAGAATCAGCCGCCCGGTCGCGTGCGGGCGCAGCGCGTCGAGCGCCGCCTCGATCGCATCGGGGGTGTGCGCATAGTCGACATAGATGGGCGCGCCCGACCGAGCGATGGCGGCCCGTTCGAGTCGGCCGCGCACCGGCTGGAGCCGCGCGAGATTGGCAAGCGTCAGCGACACGTCGCCGCCGGTCGCGATGACGAGACCGGCGGCCACCAGCGCATTCGCCGTCTGATAGGCGCCGATCAGCGGCAGCGTAACCTTATGCGTGTCGTCGCCTGCCGCTATGACGAGCAGCTGGCCAAGCTGCGTCGGCGTCCGCGACACGAGCCGCAGCGCCTCGCCCGCCTGCCCCACCGTCAGCACACGGACATCGCGCGCGCGCGCCGCTTCGACAACCGCCGCCGAATGGGCATCGTCGGCCCAGACAACCGCTGCGCCGCCCGGTTGCACGACTTCGCGGAACAGCCGCATCTTGGCGGCGAAATAGGCCTCCATCGTCCCGTGATAATCGAGATGATCGTGGCTGAGGTTGGTGAAGGCGGCGGCTTTCACCGGCAGTCCTTCGGTGCGATACTGGTCGAGCCCGTGGCTCGACGCCTCGAAAGCGGCGTGCGTCACACCCTCGGCCGCGAGTCCCGACATATTGCCGAGGAAGGTCACGATGTCGGGCGTTGTCAGCCCCGTCGATGCGCTGTCGATCGACGTCGTGATGCCGAGCGTGCCGATCGACGCGGCGTTGAAACCCGCCATGCGCCACAATTGGCGCGTCATTTCGACCGTCGAGGTCTTGCCGTTGGTGCCCGTCACCGCAACGCAGGTCGCAGGAAAGCGGTGAA
>JBGTSF010000197.1:0-844 GCA_041940425.1 Pyrinomonadaceae bacterium | reverse complement strand
GGCGCTTTCCCGACAGCCGTCCGCACGGCTGAAACAATTACAGCTTCTTTCATAAATTTTCTCCGGTTTTGATTCACCTCAAGAAAATGAGTGAATGCTCATTCATTTTTATAATATACACGAAACAGGTGGATTTTGCGAATTATTAATTTAAAAAACTCACTTGATTATATTAAAAATCGCCAAATAATTTCTTTTGCATTTCCGGCAAGATGTCTTTTAGCGAACCCCGCTGAATAGTGATCTCAAAACTTTCCGCCACACATTCAAAAGTCGAATCGTGAAAAGCAAAAATGAAATGTTTTAATTTCGCAAATCTTTCGGGTTTATGATACGGATGAACCGAATTCATTCTTTCTAATTGTCTGATCCACGAAGAATTTTGAATTTCAAAAACTGCGTATGGTTCTAAACCACGCTTTTGAAGCGGATGACCTTCAAACGCTTCATCATTTGGCGCACCAAACATATACGAGTGATATTGAGAAAATTCGACAATAGCAATCAGTTCATTTTCCGTCTCAAAATCAACGACTCTGACCGTTTTGCCACTCCAATTTTCAGGTGTCTCCTGTAATAAATAAGCAATCAGAATTTTATATTCGTCGCTCAAAACTATCGGCAAAGGCGCACCGACGGAAGATTGCGGGACATCTCTTAACTCTACTACTTCATCTCTTTCGTCAACTTGATACATTCTAATTTGAATTTTTACTTCGTTGTTTTTCTAATTCAATTCTTTCAATAATATCAACCGGACGCGGATTTTTGACCTGTAAAATTCTGCTTTCGATAAAAATTTTACTGTCCTTCGTGTTAAATCTGTAACCGGATTCAGCCAGAA
>JBGTSF010000196.1:0-853 GCA_041940425.1 Pyrinomonadaceae bacterium | reverse complement strand
GGCTGCGCGAAATCATCCCGATGACCGATTTCTGGATCATGCTGATCAAGGCGCCGGTATTCGGCATATTGATCGGCGTCACCGGCTGTTACGAAGGGATGCAGGTGCGCCAGAACGCCGAGGAAGTTGGCCAGCGCACGACCTCGGCGGTGGTCGCGGCCATCTTTCTCGTCATCGTGCTCGACGCCTTTTTCGCCGTCTTCTTCTCCTCGCTCGGGTGGAACTGATGACCGGGGGGGAGGAAACCGAAATTCGCGAAGAACTGGCCGCGGCCGACGCCGTGCGTCCCGAAGCTTTCGAGCGCGCCATCTGCATCCGTGGCCTCAGGAACCAGTTCGGCGACGCGGTGATCCACGACGGGCTCGACCTCGATGTGCGATCGGGCGAGATATTGGGCGTGGTCGGCGGGTCGGGCACCGGCAAGTCGGTGCTGATGCGCTCGATCATCGGGCTGCAAACCCCGAGCGCTGGCGAGATCGAGGTCTATGGCAAGACGCTGGTGACGATCGCCGACGAGGAAGAATCGCGCGACCTGCGCCGCCGCTGGGGCGTGATGTTCCAGGGCGGCGCGCTCTTCTCGACGCTCAGCGTCGCCGAGAATATCCAGGTCCCCCTACGCGAATTTTATCCGCGGCTCGACGCAAGGCTGCTCGACGAAATCGCCGCCTACAAGGTGCAGATGGTCGGCCTGCCCCCCGACGCGGGGCCAAAATATCCCGCCGAACTGTCGGGCGGCATGGTCAAGCGCGCCGGCCTCGCGCGCGCGCTGGCGCTCGACCCTGCGCTATTGTTCCTCGACGAACCCACCGCCGGGCTGGACCCCATCGGCGCCGCCAAGTTCGACGAGCTGATC
>JBGTSF010000195.1:272-898 GCA_041940425.1 Pyrinomonadaceae bacterium | reverse complement strand
GCCAGCGCCTTGCGCCGCACGCGCCGCGCCTTGGCCGAGCGCGGTGTCAGCGCGAAGCGCAGCGGCAGCCAGGCCAGCGCCAGACGCGCCGCCAGGAAACTCGCGACCATCGCCGCCATCGCGATCAGCAGGACATGACCGGCCGGTGCCGCCTCTCCCCAGGGATCGCCGAACCAGCCATGGACATGATCGATCGCCTGCGGAAAGGCCGCGAGCAGCGCCAGCACCAGCAGCGCCGCAAGCATCGCCCACAGCAAGGCGATGTCGTGATACTCGTCCGATCGGCGCGCGACGATCGTCACGATCTCGCCATCGGTCCCTGTCTCCGCCGCGGTGACCGCGGCCGTGACGCGGCGATGATCCGCTTCGCTCAATCGCATGCCCATCACCAGTCCCCCGAGGCGCCGCCGCCGCCGAAATCGCCGCCGCCGCCGCCGGTAAAGCCGCCATCGCCCCAGCCGCCGCCACCGCCGCCATCGCCCGACGACCAGCCCCCGCCGCCCGACGACCAGCCGCCGCTATGGCGCGCGATCTCGCTCCCGATGGTCCACAGCACGATCGGCAGGTCGCTGTCGCCGCCGCGATAGCGCCGCCCGCGCACGCGCCGGATCAACGGGATGATCACG
>JBGTSF010000195.1:0-262 GCA_041940425.1 Pyrinomonadaceae bacterium | reverse complement strand
TCGACCTTCGTTTACGAGTTTCCGATCGTCCAGTCGGGCACCTATTGGTATCACAGCCATTCGGGACTGCAGGAACAGCTTGGCCACTATGGCCCGATCGTCATCGATCCCGCCGATGCCGATCCCGCCGCCGCCGGCCTTGCGCTGGTGAGTCCGGTTGAACTCCTGCACCGCCGCATCGACCTTGGCCTGCGCTTCCTCGGGCGAGGCGCGCAGCTGCGCGATCAGCGCATCGGCGCCGGCCACCATCGCCTGCGGAACA
>JBGTSF010000194.1:0-903 GCA_041940425.1 Pyrinomonadaceae bacterium | reverse complement strand
ATTTAATAAGACCGAGAACGGTCTGAAAATTATCTGGGCGGACGGCAACACAGATTTTATTGATTTTCAAAACCCGCAACAAATGTTTGAACGAAGCGGGAAATAAGAGCGAAATTTAAGATGGATAGAAATAACACGGAAAATTTTATGGAAAAAACGGTCGGCTTTAAGTTGAGCGGTTTGCGTTGGCTGATCATCGGACTGGTCTTTTTTATCACGGTCATAAATTACATTGACCGGATGACGATCTCGGTTCTGGCTCCTGTAATTACAAAGGATTTGGGTTTGTCGAATACCGAATTCGGAGCGATCTCGGTTTGGTTTTTGATCGCCTACACGGTCAGTCAGGGCGTTTCGGGCAAGGTCTTTGACAAGTTCGGAACAAAGATGGGTTTTGTTCTGTCGGTGGTCGTCTGGTCTATCGCCGCGATGCTCCATGCTTTTGCCACGGGAATAACGAGTTTGAGTGCCTACCGGTTTCTGCTCGGAGTCGGCGAAGCGGGTAATTTTCCGGGAGCGGCAAAGGTCGCGGCGGAATGGTTTCCGCAGAAAGACCGGGCATTGGCACAAGGTATCTTCAACAGCGGCGTCGCTCTCGGTTCGATCGTCGCTCCGCCGCTGATCGTCTGGCTGCAACTGATGTACGGCTGGAAGGTTACGTTTCTGGCGACGGGAGCATTGGGTTTTGTCTGGCTCATATTTTGGCTGGCATTTTACTATCCGCGTAGTGAACATAAATGGCTGACGGCTGAGGAAAATGAATATATCGAATCGGATGATAAACAGATAATTAGCGGAACAAAAGCGATTTCATACACGGATCTTTTGAAATACAAAGAAACCTGGTCAATCGTTCTGGCACGTTTTCTGGTTGATCCGGTGTGGTGGCTGTATATCGTCTGG
>JBGTSF010000193.1:653-914 GCA_041940425.1 Pyrinomonadaceae bacterium | reverse complement strand
AGTGGTTGCCTGGATTCATGGTTCGAAAAAACGGTGCGCGACTGCTGCACTGTTCGGGGCCCGTGACATGGTGTGTTGTACGTCTATGGCCAGCGAACAGCAAGCAGCCCACGCGGTGGTTCTTGCAAAGACACATCCGTTGCCGCCCGTGGAGGGCGGACACCGGGGCCGTAGGCCCCAGGCGGCCAGACGATGATGCTGCCGGCGGATGACTCCTGACCCTGGAGGGCCGGGCTGCCGCTGACGGGGAAGCAATCGGTC
>JBGTSF010000193.1:0-643 GCA_041940425.1 Pyrinomonadaceae bacterium | reverse complement strand
GCGTGGCGCCCAGGGCCGTGGCAATGCCGGCAAAGGCTGGCAGATAGGTGTCAATCGAAAAAGGCCCCAGCATGCCCAGAACGGCGAGCAGAACCGCTAAGGCCCATTTGGGGCCGGTCCAGAGCATATTGGCTTGTGGATTCATTGCCGTGACCAGATCAGGAAGAGAAACGCCGCGCGTTAGAAATTGATACAGAGGCGCTGAAATGCAAAAAGCCGAAACTACGATGTAGCTTCGGCTTTTTTTGTTTGGTGGGTCCTGAGTGACTCGAACACTCGACCTACGGATTAAGAGTCCGCTGCTCTACCAACTGAGCTAAGAACCCAAACTTTTTAAGTTGTCTGCATCGCTGCAGAGACTCGTATTATGCACGATTTTTTGCGTTGTCCGCAAGTCGTGCAAAAAATTTATTGCATTGCGTTGCGACTGGCCAGCTCCACAAACAGGCCGCTGTGGTCCAGTTCGCCCAGGCCGTGTTCCACGCCTTCGGCATACAGCGCCTCAAACAGGGTCGTGATGGGTGCATCGAAGCCGGTCTCTCGGGCAGTGGCCAACGCATTGCGCATGTCCTTCAACTGAACGGCCATGCGGCCCCTGGGGGCAAAGTCGCGTTCCACCATGCGCTGGCCATGCAGCTGCAGG
>JBGTSF010000192.1:0-920 GCA_041940425.1 Pyrinomonadaceae bacterium | reverse complement strand
GTCAAAACTCGAAGGATTTTAAAGAAAATTTTCCAACAACAGAAGCCCGCGCGTAAGCAAGGGCGGAAATCTCAAATTAAAAGATATGCGAAGATTTTACGCGCCGCCGGAAAATTTCGAAAACGAAAATGTTTTTTTAAGCGAGGAAGAAACGCGACACCTGCGCGACGTTCTGCGGCTTCGTGAAAACGAAACAGTCAAAATTTTCGACGGCGAAAACCGCGAATTTATCTGCGAAATCGAAAAGATCGAAAAGCGTCAGACGGTTCTAAAAATCATCCAAGAAAACGCGCCGTTCGTGCCGGAGTCAAATCTCGATTTGATTCTGGCGGTCGCGCTTTTAAAGGGCGAAAAGTTTGATCTAGTGATTCAAAAAGCGGTCGAACTCGGCGTGAAAAATTTTGTTCCGCTTGTGACGAAAAGATGCGATGTCAAGATAAAAGACGCTGGTAAAAAGCTGGAACGGTGGCGAAAGATCGTACTCGAAGCCTCGAAACAATCCGGTCGCGCGGGTTTGATGAAAATCGAAATGCCGGCAGATTTTGAAAAATTTATCCAAACTGCGGAGGGCGAAAAGATTTTATTTTCCGAACGCGACGGCACGAACTTTTCAAAGATTTCAGAGTCAAAAAAAATCACAGCCGTAACGGGCGCCGAAGGCGGTTGGGAAGACGCGGAAATCGAAGAGGCAAAAGCAAGCGGTTTTCAAATCATCACGCTCGGCGGCAGAATTTTGCGGGCGGAAACGGCGGCGATCTCGATTGCGGCAATTTTGCAGCACCGTTTCGGCGATTTAAAATAAAAAAATATGTTCAGCAAAAACAAAGCGCACCCGTGGCACGGCGTTTCGCGCGGTGAAAACGCACCGCAGGAAGTTACGGTTTTTATCGAGATCGTGCCGCGCGATACGGTGAAATACG
>JBGTSF010000191.1:385-936 GCA_041940425.1 Pyrinomonadaceae bacterium | reverse complement strand
CAGGATCATCCCGCCGCGCGGGCCGCGCAGCGTCTTGTGCGTCGTCGTGGTGACCACATGCGCGTACGGCAGCGGTGAAGGGTGCGCACCGCCCGCGACGAGCCCCGCGAAATGCGCCATGTCGACCATCAGCAGCGCGCCGACATCGTCGGCAATGGCGCGGAAGCGCGCGAAATCGAGCGTGCGCGGATAGGCCGAACCGCCCGCGATGATGAGCGACGGGCGATGCTCTTTCGCCAATGCTTCTACCTGGTCGAAATCGACGAGATGATCGTCGGCGCGCACGCCGTACTGGACGGCGTTGAACCATTTGCCCGACATCGCGGGCGGCGCGCCGTGCGTCAGATGGCCGCCGGCGTCGAGGCTCATGCCGAGAATCGTCGCGCCCGGCTTGGTCAGCGCGAGCATGACGGCGCCGTTCGCCTGCGCGCCCGAATGCGGCTGGACATTGGCATAGCCGCAATCGAAGAGTTGCCTGGCGCGGTCGATGGCAAGCCGCTCGACCTCGTCGGACGGCGCGCAGCCCTGATAATAGCGGCGACCCGGATAAC
>JBGTSF010000191.1:0-375 GCA_041940425.1 Pyrinomonadaceae bacterium | reverse complement strand
ACCTTCGGCATATTTGTTGGTGAAGACCGACCCCTGGGCTTCGAGCACCGCTTTCGAGACGATATTCTCGCTCGCGATCAGTTCGATCTGATATTGCTCGCGTTCGAGTTCGTGCTGCATCGCCGCCGCGACCGCAGGATCGACGGTGCCGACGCCGTCAGTGAAATAGCCGGCCGATTTGATGGGCTTGTCGAGCGTTTCTGTGGTCATCGGCTGGTCTCCAGTTGGGGAGGATTGGAAAGTTTGTCGACGCGCCGCGCGTGGCGGTCGCCGGCAAAATCGGTGGTCAGGAAGGCATCGAGACAGGCCTTGGCCATGTCGGTGCCGGTAAGGCGCGCGCCCATCGCGATGACGTTCGCATCATTATGCTCGCGC
>JBGTSF010000190.1:0-949 GCA_041940425.1 Pyrinomonadaceae bacterium | reverse complement strand
TCATCCTCTTCTCGGCCTCGACGCTCTTCGCGCGCGCGCCGCGGATTGACGACCTGATTCGTGCCGCCGCCCCAGAAACCCGAAATGACGGAAAATGAGCCGCCGGTGCTGTTTGTTCCGGCGACCGATTCGCCGATCGTGCCTTTTAAGCTGAACGCGCCGCCCGACGATTCGCCGCCGCCCGCCGCGATGACGCTCTTTTTGATCTCGAACTGCCCGCCCGTCTGAGCGAAAAAAGTGGGAGCGAGGAGGGAAGCGAACAGAATAAAAAACGCGTAATTGAAATTTGATTTAAGCCGATTCATCGTAATTTCTCCTTTTTAATTTTGCGGTCGGCAAAGCTCCGCCGCCGGATTCTGCGAACAGACGAGTTTCTTTAAAGCGTCGAACTCGGCTTTTTGTTTCTCGATCTCCGACTGCTGCCGCTTCAGGTTTTCTTCCTGTTGCCGGATAATTTCCTTTTGTTCGTCAATCTGTTTCTGCTGGGCTTCGATCTGCGTCTGCTGTTCCTGCACGGCATTGACCAAAACCACGCCGACGCGGTCGTATTTCACACCTTCGGTTTCGCCTTTTTCGTTCGTGGTCGTCAAAAGCGGTTCGACTTTGGCGACTTCTTCCGCCACCAGACCTAGATCGAGCATTCCGCCGTTTGTCCAGTTGAACGAAACCGGACGCAGTTGTTTGATCAGATTCAAGCCCGGAGTGAAAGCATTGACATTCGTTTTGTAGCGCATCGAAGAAGAACAAGCCGCAAGTTGATTGAACACATTGCGGCACAGCTGCGTTGATCCCGCAACCCCGAGCGCTGCGAAGCGGATCGTGCCGTTAATATCTAAACTCCCGTTGAGCACGCCGTTGCCCTCGACATGCAATCTTTCGGTCGGGTTAATAGTCCCGATGCCGATAAAGTTGTTTGCGGAATTTATCCACAAGGCGTTTTGGCGGTTTA
>JBGTSF010000189.1:0-963 GCA_041940425.1 Pyrinomonadaceae bacterium | reverse complement strand
CGTTCGATTTAAAAAAGACGGAAATTGACCTGTTTTCCATTTCGGGACATAAATTCCACGCGCCAAAAGGCATCGGCGCGCTTTATGTGCGGCAAGGCTTGAATTTACCTTCTTTCGCAATCGGCGGCGGACAGGAAAACGGCAAACGCGCCGGTACGGAAGCCGTTCATCAAATCGCCGGAATCGGCGCGGCGGCTGAGCTTGTTTCGGATATTTTGCCGATGGAAAGAGTTCGCGCTTTGCGGGATAAATTGGAAACCGAAATTTTAGAGAATATTCCAAATTCTCGTATAAACGGCCCGGGCGATACGGACAAAAGATTGCCGAACACGACGAATATTTCCTTCGAAAATCTCAACGGCGAAGCGATTTTGGCAAGATTAAATGACTTAAATATTTTCGTTTCGACAGGTTCAGCCTGCAACGCCGAAAATCACACCGCATCGCCCGTTCTGCAAGCAATGGACATTCCGTTTTCGCAGGCAATGGGCGCGATTCGTTTTTCTCTGGGAAGATACAACACGGAAGCGGAAATTGATCTGGTATCGGAAAATTTGCCGAAGATCATTGAAGATTTGCGTGAGTTTTCAAGTTAAATTAACAGGCAGAAACGCGACCGTCAGGGAGCGTGTCATACATCTATTGCCAGTAATGAACATTTTTTATTTTCAACCACGAAAATACACTAAACTACACGAAACTTTTGTCTTGCTTTTCGTGTTTCTTCGTGTTTTTTCGTGGCTTAAATTAAATATTTGATAAATTCCATAAATAGCAACTTAAGTTATCTAACACGCGCCCTGACGGTCGCGTTTCTGCCTGTGCCAATCGAAAAGTAAACTTTTCTCGCAAATTTCCCGTAAGTATTCTTGAAAAGTAAAACAATTCATTCAGCCAAATAAAAAAAATTATGAACAAAATTTTCAGCTCTATTTTAGCTTTACTTCTTGTCTTTTCTTTTTT
>JBGTSF010000188.1:331-971 GCA_041940425.1 Pyrinomonadaceae bacterium | reverse complement strand
AAAGCGGGCAAGGTCAAAACCGCCAGAATCGTCAAAATCGCCAGCGTGTCGTAAATCTTCAATTCCATCGAATCGCGCCAGACGAACATCGCCGCAAAGAAAACGAGCGCGAGATTCAGAGCGATTGTCTGTTTATTCCAAAATTCCGATCTATGCCGCCAGACGAGCATCACAAACGCCGCAACAAACGCGCCGACGAACAGCAAAACATTCAACCCCCAGGGCGTTTGCCGCAAGAGAATGTCGCCCAAAATGCCGAGCAAAACTGCCGCCTGCAAAATTTCCAATCCTGTTTTTGTTCTTTCGTTCATAAATCAACCTCAAATTAATCTTCCAATCCTTCCCAATCTTTTTTCTTACAAGTTACTACTGTGTCGTAATCAACGTAATAAAAGCTATGCCAAATCCGTTTGCCTTTGAGCGGCTTGCCAGTCCAAATCGTAAAATGCGTTCCTTCAAAGCCTCCGCAACTTCGGAAAAATTCAGGCTTTCCGTCTTCATTCAGATCAATACTTGCCAGATTATTTTGAACTTGAACCGGTTTAGGCGGCTCAATGACGGCAATTCCGACATCAAAGCCAAAGAATTCTTCAGGCAATTTCTCTGTTAAAACTAATGTATAAAAGTAGTTTTTACCGGG
>JBGTSF010000188.1:0-321 GCA_041940425.1 Pyrinomonadaceae bacterium | reverse complement strand
GGATTTTTGTCCCCTGTTTCAGACGCGCGACGAGCGCAGCTTTGACTTAGTTTCTTTTCAACGGTTGCAGTTATAACCTTTTGCGGAAACTCATCAAGCGAAATGATAATCGAAACCAAAGTTTTTTCTACCAAATCGCCGTTTTTTGTTCTTAAACAACTAGGCTCATCTCTGACAACATCAACAATCCCGATTTTTGAATGAATGTCGAATTTTGCTTTCGGTGTTGGCGAAGGCATCGGTGTCGGTGAATTCGTCGGCGATATGATCACCTTCTCTTGCGGTTCAATTATTGCCGTATTCGTCACATTTATATGACAA
>JBGTSF010000187.1:0-975 GCA_041940425.1 Pyrinomonadaceae bacterium | reverse complement strand
GTCGCCTCATCAGAAGCAAAACCGACAAAGGCGTGATCGCGCTTTTGGACACGCGCCTCAGAACAAAATCCTACGGCAGAGATTTTCTTAATTCTTTGCCGAAAACTAAAATTACTTCGGATTTGCAGGAAGTAAATAAAATGTTCGGTTAAACTTTTCAGATTTTTCTATGACCAAAATTATTTTAATGCTGATTTTTATTTCGATGTCTTTTCTCGATCTCAGCGCGCAGGTTTCAAATGAAAAATTGCGCGAGGAATTGTTGAAAATGAAAACTGTAGATCAGACGGAACGGGAAAAATGCAATGCGAAAAATGCTGACGAACGGATGAAATGTTACTTCGAAATCTCTGAAAATGTTGATAAACCGAACACGAAAAGACTTGAGGAAATCTACGAACAAAACGGTTTTCCGACTGTAAAAACGGTCGGAAAAGACGGCGTAGAGGCATTTATGCTGTTGCTTCAGCACGCGCCGGATGAAACTCTGCGGCAGAAACTTTTAAAGCCGATCAAGAAGGCATTTAACCGAAAAGAAATTTCCGCAAACCAATATTCGAACTATGTAGACCGTTTACTTATCCGTCAGGGAAAGCCGCAGATTTACGGTTCAAATTTTGATCAAAAAGATGGAAAACTCGTGATGAGCAAAGTTAAGGATTTGAAAAATTTGGATAAGATTCGTAAAAAGATCGGGCTTCCGACGATCAAAGAATACGCCGAAATGTTGAAAAAAGTTTATAATCTGGAAGTCGAAATTCCTGAGATTCCGAAGTGAAAAAACCAATTGAAAAAGACACAGAGTTCACTTCGCCTCGGGACAAAATTCTACGGCAGAGATTTTATAAACTCTTTACCGAAAACCAAAATTACGTCAGAATTAAAAGATGTCGGCGCAATGTTTGACGGAGGTGAAAAAAATGCAGCAAATTTTAGATGAAATAACCGAAAAAGTTCCCAATTTAACGAAAGAAG
>JBGTSF010000186.1:0-976 GCA_041940425.1 Pyrinomonadaceae bacterium | reverse complement strand
GCAGAAGAGTTTTGTCGGCAAAACCGAGCAGTTCGCCGTTGTGAATCACGGCGGCAGAGTTAAAAAGCCTGCGCCCGTCGGTTTCTTCATTCGGGCGAATCGTGCCGACAATCGCCGTTATTCCTTCCGTCGCCGGAATGATTTTTTGGAGCGGTTCGAGCGCGTGTTCGATAATGTCACGGTCTTGAAACCAATCCTGTGAAGTGTAGCCGTGCGTGATGAGTTCGGGAAAGACGACCATGTCCGATTCGTCGGCTTTCGCTTTTTCGATTGCCGCTAAAATTTTTTCGACATTTCCCGTAATGTCGCCGTTGGTCGAATTGATTTGCGCGATTGTAACTTTCATTTATTTTTAGATTTATTTTGAACTAATTTCTTTAAATATTCTAGCGTTTCTTGCGGTGATGAAGCCAAGACCGCATCAATGAACTCTTCGGGCGGAAGATATGAATGCCCGTTGATGTAGTGAATTATTAAATCGGGAAAAATGTATAGTTTATTTTTGTAAGCTACAAAAGTCGTTTTCGAACCGAAGCCGTTAATAATATTGAGCCTTCCCGGAGGTAATTCAATATCACACAAATCGCATTCGTGAACACCTAAAAATGCGTGAGTAATCTCTTTTGCTTTGATGAATTCATAAAGTTTTTCAATGAAAGTTTCAGGTGCTTCGCCGGTTTGATAAGGTTTTCCATTTTCAAGCCAACCGACGGCTAAAGAATTTTGGCTAATCAAATTACTGAAGTAATCGCAATCGGTTAAATCTTCAAACCACATATTTTTATTAGGCGGAAACGCGACCGCAAGGAAGCGTGTTTTCAAAACTTTAAGATCACGCTCTCTTGCGGTCGCGTTTCTGCCTATTATGTTTTGATTTTATCTGATTTTTTTATCATCGTCAGACGGTTGCCGCGTTCGTTGTATTTTACTTCGTCCATAATGTTATAGATAAACAGAACGCCGCGACCGGAAGTTT
>JBGTSF010000185.1:0-1010 GCA_041940425.1 Pyrinomonadaceae bacterium | reverse complement strand
AATTACACGCAACAACGCCGCCAGATTGATAAAGGAAATTGAGAAAAAGAAGAAAAATTAAATGCTTCCAGCCGGATTCAAAGCACTAAAAAGTAACTTTTAGCGATCAAATTGAAAAAGAAACTTAAACAAGGACAGTGTGTATATTGCGGCATTTTCGGAAAAATAGAAAAAGATCATGTGCCGCCGAAATGCTTTTTTGAGCAACCATTACCTAATGATCTTATTACCGTGCCTAGTTGCAACAAATGCAATAGCGGCTTTTCTAAAGATGATGAGTATTTCAGGAATGTTATTGTAGTGCGAAAAGATGTTGCCGGGCATAAAATCGCTGCTGAAATAAATAAACGCATCGCCGAAGCACTTAAAAGCCCGCAACGCGCCAAATTCAAAAGTTATTTATCTTCCCAAGTGAAAATGGTTGATGTTTTTACTCCCGCGAACCTGTACCTTGGCAAACAGCAATATATTTTTCCAGAAACCACTCGAATTTTGAGAGTTGCAAAAAGAATAATTAAAGGGCTTTTTTATCACGAATATGGTCGAAGGCTTCCGCCGACGCATGGTGTTGCCGCAAGAAACCTAGAAGACTTTTCATCCAGTCAACAGATGGTTGATTTGTTGCTATTGACGAAACCCAGAAACATCGGCGGTGAGATTTTTAAATTTTGGAATTTGCTCGATCCAGAAAACGAAAACATTTCGGCATGGTTATTTTACTTTTTTCAGGGATCCCCTTTTTTGGGAATTACCTATGATAAATCGCAAAACTTTGTCGGCTTCGAAGAGGATGAAATTATTTGATGACTTTTTTTGCAGATCTTCGAGATTCCAAATTTTACTCAATTGAGTAACTTTTTTGATGTAAATTCCAGTGTGAACGGTTTTTATAGATTAACAAACTTTAATGCTCCCGGCGCGATTCGAACGCACGACCTACCGCTTAGGAGGCGGTCGCTCTATCCTGCTGAGCTACGGGAGCAGAATTATTTTCGATTTTAGATTTGCGA
>JBGTSF010000184.1:0-1049 GCA_041940425.1 Pyrinomonadaceae bacterium | reverse complement strand
TCGCTTCTATCTGCATAAAAAGATCGTATGTGTCTTCCAAAAGGCAAACCGTCAGCAGAAACGGCGAATGTTTTTCCGCAAAATCTTTTAAATGTTTTGGAATTTCAACTGAACTGTCGGGATTGCGATGAACGAACGGATAAACGACTTTGATATTTTCCTTTTCGATTCCGTATTTTTCAAAAACTTCCGCGATCAAAGGATTGACCGTTATGATCTTTTCGAACCGCCGGAAAATCGTACTGCGAACCGATTTAGGATGCGCCGCCAAACCTTCCTTCGATGTCGGATAACCACCCGAATGAACCGTCAAAACCGATTTTTTGTAACCGAAGGCGGCGCACACTGCAATCAAACCTAAAACCCGTTTCGTAATTTCGCCGCCGACATGCAGATGCAGAATGTCGTAATTTAATTTCCGTAAAAGTTTTATCAATTCCTGCGGCGAACGCGGATGATAAACTCCCGTTTCATTTAAAATTTTCGTAGATTTGGAAGTAGCGATGATCGAGCATTGATGCCCGTTATTTTGCAATTCTTCACGAATCGCCAACATATTGCGATTGATCCCGCCTTCGGGCGGCGGATATGGTCCGAGCTGAAGAATGTGCATCGTGATTTTCACCGCAGATGGTGGCGGCGATTTTTAGATTATACAAAAATTTAAAAGGCAGGCGTTAAATTTTTGTTAGTTCAAGTTGTTGGTTGGAATTTTTTCACCGCAGAGACGCATAGACGCAGAGTTTTAAGGATAAAAACACTAAATTACAATTCTTCCCTATTTATTTTTCTCTCTGCGTCTCTGCGTCTCTGCGGTTCAATTGCTTTGAAATCATTTTACTCAAACTGTTTCTTAAATTCCTCGAACGATTCACGAAACAAATTGAATTCGTTTCTTAAATTTTCGATCTCGCGTTCGAGTTCGCCGATGCGGTCGGCTCGCGGCTGACTTGCAGAAACATTGTGCAAACTTGCAATCAATTCCGCGCTGACTTCGCCCGACAGAAGATGCGCGTAGCGGGCTTCTTTCTGACCGGGCTGGCGTTCGA
>JBGTSF010000183.1:0-1056 GCA_041940425.1 Pyrinomonadaceae bacterium | reverse complement strand
TATTTATCAACGAGGAAGACAAGTTTGTTAATAAACTCGGTGTCAAAGGCATCGGCGAAGTCGGCATCGTCGGCGTAGCGGGCGCGGTGGTCAACGCCATCTTTAACGCGACCGGAAAACGTATCAGAGAACTTCCGGTCACACCGGACAGATTGATTTGATTTTTTAACGCAAAGGCGCGAAGTTGCAAGGGCGCAAAGTTTTTTTAAGGATCGGTGAAAATATGATCGGACGAACGCAATTATCAAAGGTCGAACACGACGAAGAATTTCACGAACAATTAATCGAATCTAAAAGTTTCGGTGAACGGTTTCTTAAAGAATTGGAAATGGAAGCATCGGCTTCGAGAAAATGTCTTGAACGGCGCATCCCGGGTATGGAACAAGACGACCTTTAAACCTCGGTGGAGCGGCACCAATTGTAGTTTTGATTGAAGCTATGGACACGGAATGCCTATATAATAACATTGAATCTTTTTTTCAGGCATGCAAAAAGGGTGGTATTTGAGGGCCGGCAAGATGATAGCGTACATACTCGTGCATGGCGGACCCTTGGCCCGTTTCATGAGCCCCCTGTTGTATGAATGCCAATATTTCTTTATCAATAAATAAAATAAATAAATAAATAAAATCTTGTTGGCTGCTCGGTGCCTATTCTGAGAGAATATGAAATCTTCAAGGAGGATTTCACCAACGCCATGGAACCATCAAAAGACTTTAGCAAGGTCTAGGCAAACATGAAGAGCCCCATGCAGTTGTGGGTCATCTCAAGGTCATGCCTTCTTTCAAACATGAAGAGCCCCATGCAGTTGGCAGGTTCTACACTCTGATATGTACTTGTCACAGGCAGCTTTCAGTCTCAGAAGCTCCATTTCATCACACGACTTGCCCAAGGCCTTGACATGGTCAACGGCAATCACGTCGACCTCTCCCTCGTTCCCTCCTTCCATTTGTGGATCCAGATGGTCCATTTTGCCAATATTTCTTTATATATAAATAAAAATAAATGAAATAAATAAATGAATAAATAATGTGGCATGCTTTTCTACGGAGCCCC
>JBGTSF010000182.1:0-1057 GCA_041940425.1 Pyrinomonadaceae bacterium | reverse complement strand
TAAAAACGATCTCGCCATTGCGACCGAAAAAGGTTTTCGATTATTCAAACAAATTGACGGCGAAAATTTCGAGGACGTAACCGCGAACACGAAACTTTCAAATGAAATCTTGCAAAAGTCTTTTTCGGGAGTTTGGACGCTAGATGTCGAATCGGACGGCGATCTGGATTTGATTTTGAGCGATGCGACCGTTTTACAAAATAATTCGGACGGCAGTTTTTCCGCTTTGAAACCATTTGAAAATGTCGGAGCAACAAACGATTTCGCATGGGCTGATCTGGACGAAGACGGCGACTCGGACGTAGTTGTTATAGATTCGATTAACAAAAGACTGCGTTTGTTTTTTAACGAACGCGGCGGCATTTTTAAGGAAAAAGAAATACCAAACTTATTATTAGTTTATGGATTTGATGTCGGAGATTTAGACGGCAACGGACGGCTTGACTTAATCTTTTTCAAGCAAGGTGGAATTATTTTTCGGGCATCTTTTGATACCGGGAAAAACAATTTTGATTTCACAGAGATTCTTAATCTCGCTAACCCATTTTGCGGAAAATCGAAAAAAGATGAAACAAAAGCTACTCTTGAACTAATTTTTCCGTGTGAAATAAAAATCGCCGATTATGACAATAACGGCGCGAAAGATATTTTGATTACAGGATTAAATATCAACGAAACTCACATCGCACTCGCCGGAAAAGATAACAAATTTTCTCTTGTAAATAGAATAACCGCTCAAATTTCTACAATTGCCGAAACAAACGGCGACGGAAAATTGGATTTGATCGGCACTGATGCGGAAGGAAAACCGACCGTCTTTCAAAACAACTCGGCGAAAAATTATCACTGGCAAATTCTCCGTCCGAAAGCGGCGAAAACCGAAGGCGATCAGCGCGTAAACAGCTTTGGCATCGGCGGCGAGATGGAAATTCGTTCCGGTCTTCTGGCGCAAAAGCAAATTATAAATTCGCCGCAGGTGCATTTCGGGTTGGGCGAAAATTTGAGCGCGGACGTTTTGCGCGTCGTCTGGGGCAACGGTTATGTGCAGGCGGAGTTT
>JBGTSF010000181.1:0-1090 GCA_041940425.1 Pyrinomonadaceae bacterium | reverse complement strand
TAAGTTAAAGAACCATTTAATCCTCAGTATTGACCGAGCATATAAGTCGAATTTCGCAGTGTAACGTCGGAACTTACCAATACCGTTTGATTGGTCGGCTGTCCGGTTACGTCCACGAGAAAAACCGTCAAGATAATTTTTATCTTTCCCGTAGTCAATGACGGCGTACTGCTAGGTGTTATGTTTCCGTTCGGGTCGTAATTATGATATTCAAATTCAACTTCACTGACGCGGTTGATAATGCCGGAAGTCGAACCGCCATTATATGCATCATAACGAACGACCGACTGCGAATTTGAATCATAATAAAATGTTACGTCTTCACCCGGATCATCCGTAAAATAATCATCATTCGTAGTATTTTTTCTAATATGAAGACGTTTATCATATGACTCTGGATTTCCGTCACTCGCTACACCGAGAACAATCCCGTTGTTCGATAAGCCGTAGCCGGAGTTTCCGATTTCCCTCGACATAATATTTAACGCCGCTTGCGCCGAGGTAATCGCGTCGGTTTTACTTCCCTCCCTCGATCTCGAACCCAAAGCCGATGAAAACGCGGCAACCGCAATTCCTAAAATGATCAAAGTAATCACTAATGAGATAATTAACTCGATCAAGGAAAAACCTTTTTCGGGTTTTGATTTCCTTTTCATTAAATCGTAGTTTTTCGTGTTGCTTCTCATTTCTGTTTTCCAGTCCCGGACAAAGATATTCTAATTCGAGCGAACTCTCTGAATAGTTACATTAGTTTTCAAATTAGCCAGCCAGCCCGATTCTGCGATTTGCGGAGTTGCGTTAAATCTTATTTCTTTATAAATGCAATGTGCTTCGTCCAAATTGGTTGTAGAGCTAAACTGTAGATTTGTAACTTCTACAACAATATTAAAAGCTCTGCCATCCTCACTCGTTTGTGTAAAATTATGTGTTCCGGCGTAAAGATTAGCAGGTCTGTGCGCTGGTAAATTCAAAGTAGTTTCATCCCCAGGAACAAATTTATAACTGCGGTAAATCTCGACCTGTTTCTGCAACGCTGAAAGAGCCTGCATCCGCAGATTTTCGCCGCGATTTCTCATCACGACATTGCTGA
>JBGTSF010000180.1:0-1134 GCA_041940425.1 Pyrinomonadaceae bacterium | reverse complement strand
TCGCTTCTATCTGCATAAAAAGATCGTATGTGTCTTCCAAAAGGCAAACCGTCAGAAGAAAAGGCGAATGATTTTCCGCAAATTCTTTTAAGTGTGCTGGAATCTCGACCGACGAATCGGGATTGCGATGTACGAACGGATAAACGACTTTGATTTTTTCTTTTTCGATTCCGTATTTTTCAAAAACTTCCGCAATTAATTTATTAACAACGACGATTTTTTCGAACCGCCGAAAAATCGCGCCGCGAATCGAATGCGGCTTTGCCGCCAAGCCTTCTTTCGATGAAGGATAACCGCCCGAATGAATCGTCAGAACGGAACGCCCGCGCCCGAAAAAAGCGCACACGGCGACCAGTCCCAAAACTCTTTTCGTGATCTCGCCGCCGACGTGCAGATGCAGAATGTCGTAATTTATTTTTTTCAAAAGTTTTACTAATTCCTGCGGCGTGCGCGGATGATAGACATTTTTCTCATCGGAAATTTTCGTAGATTTTGAAGTGGCGATGATCGAACATTGATGCCCGTTATTTTGCAATTCTTCACGAATCGCCAGCATATTGCGATTGATCCCGCCTTCGGGCGGCGGATACGGTCCGAGCTGTAGAATGTGCATCTTGATTTTCTCGCCGCAGACAGGCGCGGCGTTTTTAGATTATACAAAAATTTTTTAAGCAGAAATCTATCGGATTTATTTTTCTCCCTTATTTCACGCAATTTTAAAAAATTTGCGGCTGTGCCGCTTCGTTGTGCGGAAAGGCTTGCCTTTCCGTCAGATTCTCAACTCTTTATCGAGGCTGTGCCTCATATTCGCCGCAAACAGAGGCACAGCCTCAAACCCTTGAAGAAACATTCGCCTGAAAAGTCAGAGACTTTTCGCACATCCGCGGGCAAAGCCCGAAAACCATCCTTTGCGTAAGGAGAGTTATTCAAACTGTTTTTTAAATTCCTCGAACGATTCACGAAAAAGATTAAATTCGTTCCGCAAGTTTTCGATCTCGCGTTCAAGTTCGCCAATGCGGTCGGCTCGCGGCTGGTTTGCGGAAACGCTGTGCAGATTTGCGACTAATTCCGCGCCGACCTCGCCCGACAGAAGATGCGCGTAGCGGGCTTCTTTCTGACCGGGCTGGCGTTCGA
>JBGTSF010000179.1:0-1142 GCA_041940425.1 Pyrinomonadaceae bacterium | reverse complement strand
AACACCGCGAAAAGGCTTTCGAACTCGGAGTTTCCGAATATCTGACAAAGCCTTATGAAGAATCCAAATTGATCGAAACGATTAAAAATTTATCAGCTGTTCAGGGAACAAATTCATAAATGATAGTTCCTATCACTTTTATCGGTTCTCCGTTGACTTTGGTCGGTTCGAACTTCGCTTTATAGGCGACTCTTTCCGCCGCGCTGATAAAACTCGGATGCCCGCTGAAACTTTTTGTGCAAACGAACACGACATCGCCTTTTTCATCAATCACGATATTAACTAAGACTTCACCCTTCATCCTGTAAACAGCGGCGACTCCAGGATATTCGGGGCGCGGAAGTTTTTTCGCCTTGCCGTTTACTATATCTTCTTTTTTGAACTTCGCTTTTTTCAACACTTCCGCCGCGAATTCAAACTCGAACCGCGTCGCTTCGAGGTCGTTGTTTGCTCGATACATTGAACAGGAGCATCTGACATATGCATCCAAAATTTCCCTCCCATTTGCCTGCGGCTGATCCAATCTGTATTTAAAAACCGTTTTATACAGTTCGGAGGCTTTGTCGAAATTGCCTTTCGTATAATTCAAATTGGCAAGCGACCAAGTGTTAGCCATAACTTTGGGCGTATTCGAACCTTCCGATTTCCGGCGCATATCGTTTGCCCGGAGAAGCAGATTTTCCGCTTCCTCATATTTATCTTTTTTGTATTTTACCGAAGCAAGAGTTTCCAGAAGATTGATAAACAGAGGATCATTGTCGCTTACCTTTATCGAATCGTAAATATTCAAAGATCGCTGTAAGCTTTTTTCAGCCTCGCTTAACTCCTCCGATAAAAAATAGACAAAACCGAGCGTTAAAAAGGCTTTTGCCGTTTCTATGTGATTACTGCCGAAATTCGTTTCCGCCAGAACGACTATTCTTCGCGCCGCCGTTAAAGAATCCGAATATGCTTTGCGCTTAATTGACGCGGAGATTTCCGAATTTAATTTTTCGATTTCTTTACGGGCATCTTCCGAAGCGGATTGAGCGAAAGAATATGTTGAGATCAACAAAAGAGTTAATAGAATTATCAAAAAATGTTTCATAATTTATTTTTTCGGCGGTTTTGAGGGGCGAATCTCGACCTTGCTCGGCAAAGCG
>JBGTSF010000178.1:0-1173 GCA_041940425.1 Pyrinomonadaceae bacterium | reverse complement strand
TTTGCAGATTGACATCAACGCGTCCGCGCGAAAGCCGGTGCGTGATGATTTTCTTTAAATCGGCTTCCATTGACTGCAGTTCATACGGAAGACGCAGATTGATGTCTAAAAAACGATTGTTGACTGTTTTCAGTTCGACGGTGGCGGTAAAAGTTTCTTTTGAAACAGTTCCGCGACCGTATCCGGTCATTGATTTCATAGATTAGTTTTTTCCAAAGTTTCTTCTTCTAAAAATTGCAGTTCGTAAAGCCGCCGGTAAATGCCGTCGTTATTTAGTAATTCCTGATGCGTCCCGGTTTCGATGATTTCGCCTTTTTCCATGACGACGATCTTATCGGCTTTTCGGACTGTCGAAAGACGATGCGCGATGACGACCGACGTGCGGTGGCTCATCAGATTTTCGAGAGCTTTCTGAACGAGCAGTTCGCTTTCGGCATCGAGCGCGGAAGTCGCTTCGTCGAGAATCAAAACCGGCGCGTCAATCAGAACGGCGCGCGCAATAGCGATCCGCTGACGCTGACCGCCCGAAAGAAAAATGCCGCGCTCGCCGATCATCGTGTCGTAGCCTTCGGGCAAATCTTTGATAAATTCGTCGGCAAAAGCGATCTTCGCGGCTTCAGTGATCTGTTCGTCTGTTGCGTCGGGTTTGCCGTAGGAAATATTATAGCGAACCGTGTCGTTAAACAGAACGGTTTCCTGCGTTACGAGCGCGATCTGTTTTTTCAAGCTCGAAACTTTCGCGTCGGTCAAATTTATGCCGTCCCAGAAAATCGCGCCTTCGGTCGGATCGTAAAGTCTTTGGAGAAGTTTTATAAGTGTTGATTTTCCGCCCCCGCTTTCGCCGACGAGCGCGATCATCGCGCCTTTGGGAATTTCGAGATCAATTTCTTTAAGAATATTCTTTCGTTTTTTCGGGTAGTGAAAACCAACGTTTTTAAGTTCGATCTTATTTTGCAAAGGCTTAAGTTCGACCGCATCCGTTCTTTCAGGCAGCATTTCGTCTTCGTCCAAAACGTCCCAGACGTCGCGGGCGGCGGCAAATGCCTTTGTAATTTCATTATGCTGGCGCGAGATTTTCCGCATCGGGTCGTAACTGCGGAACAGGAAAAATAAAAAAGCGGCGAACTGCGACGAATCCATTCTGCCTAAGTTTATTTCGCGGAAACCGAAAAA
>JBGTSF010000177.1:0-1179 GCA_041940425.1 Pyrinomonadaceae bacterium | reverse complement strand
ACGCGCCATCTGGAAATGGATTCCGAAGGCGAAACGATGACTTTGCCGAAAAAGTAGAATTATGGGCAATTTTCTCTACATGAACCTCTGGTGGAATCCCGAAGAGGTTGATGAGTTTGAAATCTACCGCAAAGTTTTAGAATGTTTTCCAAAACCCGAACCTTACATTGAATTTTACGGTGAAGATGCAAGTAAAGAAATATCTCTACCCAAATTTCTTCAATTAAATATTTATCGTCAAACTAGAGTAGAAATCTTCAAAGAAAGATTTGAAACTGACGATTTAGATTTGGTTTGGGAAAAAATAAACGAACATAAACAAAAGAATTATCAGTTTCAGGTTTATTCTGCATTCAATTTTTACGATTATCACGATGAAAAACACGAAGTTTTCAAAACAATAAATCCGCTTGATGTACAGCTTAACGGACTTGAATACGGATTTCGGGAAAACGAACATTTCAGGCGTTATGGTTTAATTGAAATCGCTTTTTATAAAGTCGGTTACTTTCAAATTAACAACCGACTCATCGAAAAATCGAAACATTCGGCAGATTCGCACAAATACGCTCGAATGGTTGAAAAACTCCGGCAAAATTATGAATACGCGGTTTTAAAATTCGCACGCGAAATTATCAAACATACCAATCCCGAACATCTGATCGTTTGCACGGAAGGCGAGATTCATCCGCTTACAGCACACAGCATTTATCACAGAAATTGGGAAGATTTTGTTTCCGATTGGCTGAAAATCGCAGAATTGCATAGTGATGGCGGTGTCTACTTTACGGAAATCAATCCCAACGCGCTCCCGCCGTATATTGAAAGTCGGCGAAAAAGTGAAGCCGATTACGGGCATTTGCGAGAATGGTCGAAAGATAAAAACGAAAATGAATTTTCTAAAAATCTTCAGCCGAAAATTGATTATATTTTGGCAAATCAAGATAAAATCAAACTTACTCGAAATGAACTTGAAGATTGTTTGGTCGAACTTGAAAAGACCGAATTTCGTGAAATCGAAAACAGCTTTTTGCTGACGGCACACGGCGCACCTTTTAAATATTTGGAAGAACCGTATTTCAAAATTTTCGAGAAAATCACGGAATAATAATTTTACCGATTTTCAACTCCGACCACGCCCAAAACAATCAGAAAAGCGCGTTGACTTCCGATATAGCT
>JBGTSF010000176.1:0-1199 GCA_041940425.1 Pyrinomonadaceae bacterium | reverse complement strand
TTAAGTTCGCCTCTAAAACCTTCCCGTTAAACTGCACCCAGCGCGAACGCGCGACGCTTCGCACATCGCACAAAAATTCGATCTCGTATTTTTTGAGCAGAAACAAAAAATCCGCCCACGCGTGCCGCCCGTGTCCGATGGTGAAAATTTCCGTCATTGATTTATCTGTTTGAAAGATTTACTTGATTATGTCGTCAGGATTTTCAGGCTCGACATCGGGAACGGCGGCGAGAACTTTTTCGAAGGATTTGCGCGTGTCGCGTTTGGCGGCTTCGCGTTTGATTTGTTCGAGAATTTCGATCTCCGACATTTTCTCCGCCGCTTCGACTAAAATCTCGCTGACGGAAACGCCTTCGCGCTCGGCGATCTTTTCTAGACGCTGTCTTAAATTGTTTGGTAATTCGACGGTTACTGCACTCATAGTTTTCTCACCCGTTCCAAAAAATCTCCGGGCGTTATCGCTTCGATACCGAAAAATTCGACACTTTCGAAATCCTTTATGTTAAAAGTTACGATACAGTCAGCCTGCGAACGAAAATATTTGCAACGACCCGTGCCCGATCGTGCGCAGCTTGGCTTTCGCCGGCGATGCGTGGAGCATATTGATCCTGCGGGATGCCCATGCTGGCCTCACGCGCTTCGACCAATTCCGGAAAAGCCTGGGCATCGCGCCAACGATCCTGACTCGGCGGTTGGCGACATTAACTGAGGAGGGATTGCTGGAGAAACGGCGCTACTCGGAGCACCCGCCGCGAGAGGAATATTTGCTGACCGCTGCCGGCCGCGATTTTCTGCCAGTGCTTTTCATGATTGGCGCCTGGGGGCGCCAATACCGGGGCGGCGGCAAGCTGGTTCAGTTTTTCGACGCTGAAACCGGAACCGAAATCAAAGCGGTGGCCGTGGACGAAGTCACCGGGGCGAAGATCGGGACTCGCCCGATGCGCATGGTCACGCCGGATGAAAGCTGACAGGTAATTTGCAGCGCATAGGGCTTTAAGTTTGAAACGGAAGCTTTCAGGAAATCCCCCTATACTTCATCGTCCAAATTTAGCTGCTCAGGCTACGGCAGATGTGCCTCCGAACAAAAAAATCAAACCGCCACCGTCAAACGACTTTACGTGCAGTCATTTTCAGGAGGTGTCGCGGTAGGGAGCTTGCACCATGCAAAACCTTCACATAAGGTTGTGCCAGATCCCGCT
>JBGTSF010000175.1:0-1200 GCA_041940425.1 Pyrinomonadaceae bacterium | reverse complement strand
CTGATTTCTTACGTTATCGGCTGAAAAGAGACGATGACGGCTGAATTCAGAGGTTGACAGGCAAAAAAGAGAGGTTGAACCTCTCTTTTTTGCCTGTCAACCTCTCTTTTTTTGGGTTGAACCTCTTTTTTTTTACCCTTAACGTCTCTTTTTTGCCCATCAACCTCTCTTTTTTTGGTATCAACCTCTGATTTTTTGGTATTAAACATCTTGCTTTTCATACCAGTCCTCGTGCCGCGCCCAGCCGCCGCATCTCAGACACGAAGTCCAACGCCATTGATGACTGCATCCCGGACATCTTCCGCGCGTTTCGAATGTGTTCCACATCGCGCCGCATCCGCCGTAAAAAAATTCCGGCGCGTCCGCATCGGCGCAAAACCAGCGGCTCTTTGAGTCAGGCTGCCAGCGGCACAGAGGACAGCGAATTTTTTGAAAATCATTTTTTTCGTCTTTGGCTTCGATTTCTTTGAGGATTTCTTCCGAACGCGAAGTTTTTTGAAACGCCGAAAAAAGCGAGCGAATAAAAATGAATTTCAATAACGTATTTGTTTTTTGAATTTTCCGCATTTTTAAGTTTTAGTGTATTCTCGAAAATCAACATTTAGAATAAACGGAATAAAAATCAAAATTCAAGGAATGTGAAAACGTATGAGCGAAGAAAAAGTTTTTCTGCCCGTCCTGCTCGGAACAAACCGCAAAGAGCGTCAGAGCGAAGCGGTCGCGCGTTGGGTTTTCCAGAAAATGCAGGAGCGCGAAGACATTGAAACGCAGTTTTTCGACGTGCGCGATTTTCGCCTGCCCTCGGATGATTACGGCACTCAGATCAAAGACCAATTTCCCGAATGGCGCGACGCGATCATCCGCGCCGACGGTCTGGTGATCGTTACGCCCGAATACAATCACGGCTATCCGGGAATTTTAAAGTCGGTTCTGGATTTGCTTTTGAAAGAATATATTCACAAAGCGGTCGCCTTTGTCGGCGTTTCCGCCGGACCTTGGGGCGGAACGCGCGTCATCGAAGCGTGCGTGCCGATGGTCAGGGAACTCGGTCTGGCGGTTACGTTTTCGGATCTGAATTTTCCGCAGGTCAACAAAAAATTCGACGAAAACGGAAAACTTTTGGACGAAGCGTATGAAAAGCGCGTTCAGGGATTTTTAGACGAACTCGTCTGGATGAGCAAGACTCTGCGCTGGGGACGC
>JBGTSF010000174.1:0-1221 GCA_041940425.1 Pyrinomonadaceae bacterium | reverse complement strand
CATTCGATGCGTTCCCAGAGATCGCGGCGGTTGAAATCCGGGTCTTTGTCGGCGATTTTCTGCGTTTCGTCCCAGACCAGCGAGTGAACGCCGAGAACCGGTTTCCAGTGAAATTTTACGAAACGCGATTTTCCTTCTTCATTGATAAAGCGAAACGTGTGAACGCCGAATCCTTCCATCATCGCAAAGCTGCGCGGCAGTGCGCGGTCGGACAAAACCCACATGATCATATGCATTGATTCGGGCATCAGGGATATAAAATCCCAGAAATTGTCGTGCGCGGCGGAAGCCTGCGGCATTTCGTGATGCGGTTCGGGCTTGATCGAATGAACGAGGTCGGGAAATTTGATCGCGTCCTGAATAAAAAATACCGGCATATTGTTGCCGACCAGATCGTAAATTCCTTCTTCGGTGTAAAATTTCACGGCAAAACCGCGCACGTCGCGCACCGTGTCGGCGGAGCCGCGAAAACCGACGACGGTCGAAAAGCGCACGAAAACCGGCGTTTTAACCGACGGGTCCTGCAGAAATTTCGCCTTCGTAAATTCCGCCATTGATTCGTAAACCTGAAAATAGCCGTGCGCGCCCGAACCGCGCGGGTGAACGACACGTTCGGGAATGCGCTCGTGGTCAAAATGCGTCATCTTTTCGCGGAAGATAAAATCTTCCATCAAAGTTCCGCCGCGCACTCCGGCTTTCAGTGAGTTTTGATTGTCATTGATGCGAACGCCCTGATTGGTCGTCAGGCGACCTTCGCCCGCTTCGTCGGTGTGTTCTTTTAATTGTTCGGTTTTTTCGGTTTCATTTTTATTTTCTTTTTTTTCTTTCATTAAATTCCTCCCTTTGTTCGTTTGTATGAGTCTTTATCCAAGTTCGAATATGTTGTCGGCAATAACAGCCGCAACTAATATTTGATCGGTGAATAAGTTACATTCATAAAGTTAGCAAAGTGAAAATCCTTTGTCTATTTTTTGATTTTAAAGAATAAAATGAATAAAAGGTTATTTTGACCTAATATAAAAAGCTTATTCGTTCAACTTGATATCGTGCAGAAAATTCGTGGATAATAACCGGTATTCGAAGTAAAAGGCATTTGCGATCAGCGCGGCAAATTCGCTCCTGACGCGCCGGAAACCGGATCAAATAATTTATAAATTTCATACTGATGATTTGGAGGTTAAAAGATGGATTTCGACAATCAGAATAATTTCAATGCGCCGA
>JBGTSF010000173.1:0-1228 GCA_041940425.1 Pyrinomonadaceae bacterium | reverse complement strand
ATTCGGAAACGCCAGCGCGTCGAGCGCGTTCATTTCCGCGCCGCTTCTTCCGGCGATCAAGTGAACGTGATTAAACGAATTGAGCGTTCCGATCTTGTCTCCGGCTTCGAATTTCACTCCGCGCGGAACTCTTACGCCGTCCGGTTTTCCCGTCTCGTCAAACGAGAATTGAAAACGCGCGTCATCAAAAACTTTAGCTTCACGGTCGCGCCCGATGCGTATGTGTATGTAGCCGATGGTCGGCATTCGGATCAGTTCGCGCAGAGTCTCGAAATTTTCGACCGCGACCGGACGAAGAACTTTTTCAGTGCGGATAAATTTTGCCGTTTCGCCATAGCTTCCGGCAATGTCCAAACCGTTGTGAAATCTTGCGCGTCTTTCGGATTCATCGGAAACTTCGCCGCGAATCTCGCCCAGCGTTCCGGCGACATCACGCGGCGCGTCCGGCGGATCAAATGTCCAGCGCGGCGGCTGCAGAGCGCGAAATTCTTCCGGCGTGAAGCGCAGATTTTTCTTTTGTTCTTCGGTAATTTGCGAGCCGATCTCTTCGCCCGAAAAAACTCTAACGGTTTGATTTTCGCTGTCGGCGACAAAAAGATTTCCGTCTTCGGCGACTGCCAAACCCGACGGGCGATTGAAACGCGATTCATTTAACGCGCCGTCCGAAAAACCGCGCCGGTCGTTTGAAACGGTTTCGACAAAACCGAATATGCTTCTGCCGATGGCGCGAATCGCATTGCCGTCGGCAATATAGATCGCGCCTTTTTCGTCAAAAGCGATTGCTGTCGGTTGGACAAATTCCGCATCCGCCAAAAGCCCGTCCGTTAAATTTGAATTTCCGTTTCCCGCTAAAGTCCAGACCTTTCCGTTTTGTTCCAGAACACGGATTCGTTTATTTCCCGTATCGGCGATCAAAATCCGCCCGTCCGTCCAAACCGTCAGACCGCACGGCGTATCAAATCTCGCCGCGCCGCCCGCATCGTCCGCAAAACCTTTTTCGCTTCCCGCAATGGTCGAAACCTGCCCGTTTTCGATGACGCGAATTTTATCATTGTATGTGTCGGCGACAAAAATTTTTTCGTCCAAAACGGCGATTCCGATGGGCGCGTTAAACAGCGCAGTTGTCGCAACGCCGTCTTGAAAGCCCGAACGGTTTTCCGTTCCCGCAATCGTTTCGATCTCGCCCGTCGGTTTTACTTTTTTGATCGTGTGCGTTCCCGAATCGGCG
>JBGTSF010000172.1:0-1249 GCA_041940425.1 Pyrinomonadaceae bacterium | reverse complement strand
AGAGCGACGGGAAAAATCCGAAATTCGTCGTCAAGGTAACGGAAATTCCGCGCGACAAATCGCGCCGGACTCGCACAGTGACCAAAGAATTTCCGATTAAGGTCGTCAAAAAACCGGTTCAGCTTTTGAAGATGCCCGACGCGCCGCTCGAAGTTGATACGCTCGTGACGATCATTGATCCCGACCGTTTGAAAGCGGCGAATGAAAAATGGAACATCATCAATCTTTTTCAGCGCGTTGCCGAGATCGAAGCCGACAAGAACATCAAACCCGGTTCGGATATTCAGCCGACGACCGGCGAACAGCTTTTCCGCGATTCGATGAAAGAACTCGCCGTTTTGCATAAAAATCCGACGCTCGATCCCGACAGTCCGCAATACAACGCGGAATGGAACGCCGAACATTGGAAATTAATTGCCGTGCGTCCGCGTCTCAACAAAAAAGTTTTCGAACTGCGCCTGATTTATTTCAACATAAAAGCACCCGAACAGGCATACCTGATGCCGCGAATGCGTCTCGTGCGCGGAAAAGATTTCGGGCGACCAGAAGAAACACGGATTAAAAACAACACGGTTTTTGCCCGTTTGTTTCACGAAGCATTTTTCGACGGCGAAAATCTCAAACCTTTCGTTGCGAAAGACAAAGCGAAATACGGCGAAGCGTTGGCGGATTTTATGACGAAAGTTCTGACGTATCACGACAAAGACGATCCGGCAATGCGCGGAAATCTGGCGGCAGTGCCGCATAATTCGCGGCTTGGAGGCGGCAACGAATACGATGAAAACGGAAATTATCTGCACGGCGACGGTTGGGCGTTGGGCGCGATGAAGGTCGGCACGATCGAGCGCGGCGGCAAAAAAGTTCTGGCATTTACGAGTCCGTTCATAGACGGTTTTGCCGCCAGCATCAAGCCGAATAAGGATAACACTTCTTACACGATGGTTCCCGCGCCGATTGCCGATGTCAATAACCCGAATTATAAAAAAGGCTGGGAAAAACTGATTGACGACGACGATCACGGCAATATGGCGATTCCCGAAGTTTCAGCCGACGGAACAGTCAAGCGAAGCAACATTGATACGACTTTGAATCTATACGAAATTCAGAGCCAGTTCCGCTTTGCCGAAACGCCTCTGCGGGACGCGCGGCGGCGTATTTTCGAAGAGCGCGGAATGACCTGCGTGCAGTGCCACGTCCGCAATTTCGACGAGGGAAATTATTTGACGGATATGCGCGACCCGCGGAAAAA
>JBGTSF010000171.1:0-1260 GCA_041940425.1 Pyrinomonadaceae bacterium | reverse complement strand
AGCTTCTTTTTTACTATCCACTTCGTTTAAAATAAAAAGAGTGTCAACAAAATCTTTTTTTGAGACTCTTCCATTGCCATTGATATCAAACAGCTCTGCAAAATTCAGAGCGTATGATCTAACATCCATAATACTTTAAATCATTAAAATTTCTTCAACAACATCTTCTTTATAATCATCAAAATCTTCTTATTCATCCATATCAACTTCTTATTCTTTGATAACCTCGTCTTTTTCTCTCTATTGCTGAATCAAGCATCATTGCTTTGAAAGCAGACCTTTTGGTTGCCTGAAGTTCAAACCAATTTTTTATGGCTTCATAACTAATTGTAAAATCAAATCCGTGATTTAAATTAATATAACTTTGAGGTGCGATTAAAACAGTAATAAAACTAGAGCAATCTTTTTCCTTTACATAAATTTCGCCTCTTTCTTTGTATCTTTCAGCTTGTCTTTCGGCGAAATTCGCATCTATTTTGTTTTCAATTAAAATTAAAAAACCATTTTTATTTTTACCGCTAAAGTTTAGAACCAAATCACTTTCTCCTAATCCTGCTTGAGTGAGAGAATGATATGCTCCAATTAAATACCCTATATCGCCTAATCCTAACTCATTGATAAAAAATCTCGCAAATTCTTCATTAACAATAAACTCTTCCAACAAGAGTAAGTCTATATCTCTTTCTCTTATTTCTTCGATAGGTAAAATTTTTTCTTCAATTATTTTCATAACACCTACTTCAAATATAGCTTCTAATAATTAGAGAAAAAACATAGGGCGCGGAACTTGTTAATTCCACGCCCTATGCTCTTCAACAATTAAGGAAACCAGACACCGGTGAAAGTTTTGAAACCACACTCAGTATTTATTCCTTAATGACACAAATGAATCCTATATCAATTTTTTGTAATTGTAAAGATATTTTTGTTTCACATTTTCATATTTTTTATTTTTGTGGACGAGATTTTTATCGAATAATTTTGTGTTATAATCGGCAGTGAAAAGGAGTAGTTTTCTGTTATGGAAAAAACGAAAAACAACAATAAAAACGGTTCTCATCTGCCCCGCGCCAAAGATTTCAAGATGCCGAAAAAGTTGACGAAAGAGCAGAAAGAATCTTTGGAAGCGTTCCGTGAAGCGATGAAAGCCTTGAAAGAAGAAGAAGAAAAATATGGTAAAAAAGCCTATTTTTGATACCTCTGTCTATTCCGGCTATATTTCGGAAATCGAAAAAATTTACACTTCCGCATTATTTCCGA
>JBGTSF010000170.1:0-1336 GCA_041940425.1 Pyrinomonadaceae bacterium | reverse complement strand
CGAATTTCGTGATGCAGGACGGCGACCCGCGCGGCGACGGCAACGGCGGTCCGGGCTATTCGATTCGCTGTGAGATAAATGTGATCCCGTATGACCGCGGCGCGGTCGGAATGGCTCTGTCGGGCAAAGACACGGGCGGCTCGCAGTGGTTTGTAACGCATTCGCCGCAACCGCATCTCGACGGCGGCTACACGGTTTTCGGGCGCGTGAACGAAACCGATATGAAAATCGTAGATTCAATCGTGCGCGGCGATAAAATTTTGAAAATCGAAATCGTCGAAAAGAAATAAAATCAGCCACGAATAACACGAATTACACAAATAAAATTTAAGAAACAAATTCGTGTTATTCGTGTAATTCGTGGCTAAAAAATTATGGAAGAGATCGAAAAAACTCCGCGTCCCGTTCTGACGAAAGAAGAAGAGCGCAAAAAGATCGAAGTCGAAGAAGGTCTGGAAAATCTTTCGCACTATCTGGACGGACTTTTTCGCATTCCGGGAACGGGCTGGCGGTTCGGACTCGATTCGCTTATCGGTCTGATTCCGAATGTCGGCGATACGCTCACGTCGTTCGCTTCGTTTTACATTTTAGTTGCCGGAGTGCGCTACGGCGTGCCGAAAATCACGCTGGTCAGGATGGCGTTTAATATCGGTCTGGATTATCTCATCGGCACGATTCCCTTTGTCGGCGATGCGTTCGATTTTTTCTGGAAATCGAACAAGCAGAATATGGATTTGATCAGAGAAAGAGCGACCGGAAAAAATGTCGGCACGACCTCGGATTACATTTTCGTTTTCGGAATGATTTTGCTTCTTATTCTGCTTTTGTTCGGCTCGATTTTGGCAAGCATTGTTATTATCAGTTACTTTTTCGGCTGGATTTGGGATTACTTTAGAGTTTAGAAAATGAACGAACCTTTTTATTTGATCGAACCGACAGCGGAAAAAGTTCCCGTCGTTTTAAGCGTTCCGCATTCCGGCACGGAATTTCCCGACGAGATAAAAGCGCACTACAAACAGGAAATTATCGCACAGCCCGACGATACCGACTGGTTTGTTCACCGGCTTTACAATTTCGCGGCTGAAATGGGAATCACGACGATTCACGCGAAATATTCGCGGCTCGTCATTGACCTCAACCGCGACCCCGAAAGCCAGCCGCTTTACACCGACGGGCGCATCATTACCGAACTCGTTCCGAAAACGGATTTTCTCGGCAACGATGTTTATATTGATAAAAAATTCGTGCCGGACGATGCGGAGATCGAGCGAAGAAAAGAAAATTATTATCACCCGTATCACCGAAAAATCGAAAATCTTTTGCAGGAAAGACTGGA
>JBGTSF010000169.1:0-1418 GCA_041940425.1 Pyrinomonadaceae bacterium | reverse complement strand
CCGCAGGAAGTTACGGTTTTTATCGAGATCGTGCCGCGCGATACGGTGAAATACGAAGTTGACAAGGAATCGGGATTTTTGAAAATTGACCGCCCGCAGCAGTATTCAAACGTCGTTCCGACCAATTACGGTTTTATTCCACAGACGTTTTGCGGCGAGCGCATCGCAAATTTGGCGCGCAAAAAATACGGCAAAAATATTACGCGAGGCGACGGCGACCCGCTCGATATTTTGGTTTTATCCGAGCATCACATCCCGCGCGGCGACATACTTTTGAAAGCCGCGCCAATCGGCGGTTTCTGTCTGATTGACAACGGCGAAGCGGACGATAAGATCATTTCCGTTCTCGCCGGAGATAAAGTTTTCGAGCAATACAAGGAAATCGCGCAGCTTCCGAAAGGAATTTTAGACCGCATCGAACATTATTTTTTAACTTACAAAAATCTGCCGGACGAACCGCAAAAATGCGAGATCGCTTACAGCTACGGGCGTGAAGGCGCGTATCGAGTGATCGAAAATTCGATAGCCGATTACGAGGAATTAATAAAACAGTAGGCAGCGGCAGTTGGCAGCAGCAGAAAGATTTGACATTTTGCCAACTGGTTTCTGTCTTTAAAAGAAGATCGCCCACGTCGCAAAATCTTCCGTGAAATTTTCAAAGTGATGTTCCTTTTTTGCCGGAACGAAAAAAGCGTCGCCTGTTTCACAGGGAAATTTTTCATTTTCGATCACCAATTCTCCCGAACCGCGCGCGATAAAATAAAATTCATCTTCTTCGTGAAAGGTTTGGTAATCCGTGCCGCGCGGCGCGAAGAAAACCAAAGTTACATTTTCTTTTTTGAACGGCTCGACATCAAACACGCCGTCGCGCCATTTTTCGTTGGCGGGAAGCGGCAGTTTTTCCAAAAATTCTTGAACCGTAAATTTCATAATCTGTTGATCCGGTAAGTATTGATACAAAAATTCAAGATCGTTTCCGACCAGACATCATAGCCTTTTTCCGACGGGTGCAGACCGTCGGCGAAAAAACCTTCGACGACCTCGGTCGGCTGGTGATAATAAAAAACGTCCTTCATTTCGCGCGTAAATTCCTTCGTGTTTTTATCGTGCAGTGCCGACAGATGACCGAGAATAAATTTGATCGGCTGGGGCAGAACGGGCGACAGTCGAACCGCCGGAGCGTTGGTGATAAAAATTTTCGCCGTCGGATTTTTTTCGCGCAAGATTCCCAAAAGCCGAATCATATCGCGCCGCCACCTTAAAGGACTGCTCAGTTTTAGAACATCGTTTCCGCCAAGTCCGACCATGATGTAATCGAATTTTTCGTCCGGGATTTTCGGCACGAGTTCGCGGATCGTTTCGCCCGCGCGGATGCCGCTTCTGCCGATGGCGAACCATTCGACCGTCTTGCCGATCCG
>JBGTSF010000168.1:0-1473 GCA_041940425.1 Pyrinomonadaceae bacterium | reverse complement strand
CAATTTAGACCTTTGACATCTAAATTTAGACATCAAGACTCTAAATTTAGACTTGCATTGCCTAAATTTAGACTTTGATAGTTTAACTTTAGGGAAAGATTGCTTAAATTTAGGCTCTTTATACCTAAATTTAGAGAAATGGCGGCTAAATTTAAGCTTTGTGAGTCTAAATTTAAGGATTGTGAGCCTAAATTTAAAGAGATTGGATCAAAATTATCTATTTTGTTTTCTAATTTTCTGGATACAAATCTTTTACTTCATTGAGAAAGACATTTAACACGAGTTTTCTGCCTTGCGAATCAAAAACCTCACATTTTTCCACTTTGATTAAAAAGTATTCGATATTTTTTTCAATATCGGCATAGCTTTCATAACTTTTAACCGTGCCGTCTTCATATTTCAAATAAATCGGAAAATTTACCATTTTTTTATGCCCCGGTTAAAAAGTCGCCGGAGGCGACTAAAAATCATTTTTTACAAACAAATCTTTATCTCGAAATTTTTTCATCTAATTTTTTCACGATCCGCCCGACCGGATAGAGACCGATATTTTTATCGAAATACGGCGAGCGTTCGTAAAAAAACGTCAGTTACTCACCGGCTTGTTTTAAAATCACGTCGGCTATTTCGTCTGAAAGCCACAATCCCGCGTCTTGCAATTTTTTTAATTCGACCGAAACAGTCTCGATCAAACCGCGCTTTTTTGCCAAAATCAGAATTCCGCCTGTTCCTAAAGTTTTGATGCCCAGAGTTTCGGCACACCGGCGAGCCGCGCGGTCGTCAATCAAAGCCGTATATTCCGTTTTATTTTCAAAAACGAAACTCAAAACTTCCGTTTCGCCGTCGCCTAAATTCCACACAAGCACGTCTTCAACAATATCAACCGGGTAAAAGTCGAGCCATAATTTTCGGCATTCGAGAAGTTTTTGCGAAGCCGCGTCATCGCCGCGAATGATTTCTTGGGAAACGGCTTCGGGCATATAAACGTCGGCGAAAAGTTCGGGAAGAATTTCGACTAAACCGCTTTTGCAAAGTAGAATAAAAGGCGAGGCGTTGATGACGGCTTTTTCAATCGGCATCGGCTAATTCTTTGGCTAATTCCTCTTTGGTGATTTGGATAGGCGAAACCTTAAAGCGCGAGAGAGCTTCGATAAAAGCCGCGCGCGAAAGTCCGGCGACTTCGGCGGCTTTGCCCTGCGAAAGTCTGCCGAGTTCATACCATTTGACTGCCGCCGCGAGCCGCATTTCTTTAACAAACTCGTCGGGCGATTCGCCGAGCGCGGCAAACGTATTTATCGGAATTTCAAGTGAAACTGTCTGCATATTTCCTCGCGTCAAAATTATACAATTATTTCAAAACTTTCTCATCCAATTTCTTCACGATCCGCCCGACCGGATAAAGACCGATGTTTTTATCAAAATACGGCGAGCGTTCGTAAAAAAATGTCAGGCGCGTGCGCGGGTTTTTGGCGA
>JBGTSF010000167.1:0-1531 GCA_041940425.1 Pyrinomonadaceae bacterium | reverse complement strand
GCAGAAGAGTTTTGTCGGCAAAACCGAGCAGTTCGCCGTTGTGAATCACGGCGGCGCAGTTAAAAAGCCTGCGCCCGTCGGTTTCTTCATTCGGGCGAATCGTGCCGACGATCGCCGTGATTCCTTCCGTCGCGGGAATGATCTGTTCGAGCGGTTCGAGCGCGTGTTCGATAATGTCCCGGTCTTGAAACCAATCCTGCGAGGTGTAGCCGTGCGTGATGAGTTCGGGAAAGACGACCATGTCCGATTCGTCGGTTTTCGCTTTTTCGATTGCCGCTAAAATTTTTTCGACATTTCCCGCGATGTCGCCGTTCGTCGAATTGATTTGCGCGATTGTAACTTTCATTTGAATTTATTTTCTCTGATTTTCTCGAATTTCTCCATCGCAAATTGATGATCATAATTTAGAACCGCTTTGATAAATTCATTTGGCGGAAGATATGAGTGAACTTCCATATAGTGAGCGATCAACGCCGGACAGATATAAATTTTGTTTTCATAAGCAATCAAAATTGTTGTCGCGCCAAATTCGACATTGACATAATCGCAGAATTCACATCTGTGATAACCACGAAAACGTATATACATTTCAGACGTTTTACTAAATTCGTAAATCTTTTCAATTATTTCTTTCGGAGTATTTCCTTTCGTGAAGTCTTTTCCTTTTTCGAGCCAACCGATTGCGGTGAGAAGTTTTGCATATTCTTCGCCGAGATAACTGCACTCGGTTAAATCTTCGAACCACATAAAAGCAAAATAACAAAAACTATTTCTAGCTGAAAATATCAGACACATCTCTTGCGCCGTGAAGGACGCGAACGATTTCGATAATTTCATCTTTGACCGTGTAATAAATTTGATAGTTGTGAAAGTGTTTAACAAGCATCATTCGGATATTTTTAATTTTTGAATCTTTAAATTCACGGCTTCTTCCGAGAAAAGGATTTTGGCAGATAAGTTCGATGCTGTCTTCGACGGCGACCAGAAAATGAACGGCGATGTCGAGATTTTCTTCGCCGATAAAAACGAAACATTCTTCGATGTCGCGTTCCGCCTGAGGCCTTTTTTTGATCTCGAAACTCATTTTTTCGCTCTCTGCCGAATGCGTTTTATTCCGCGCTCTTTGATTCGCTCAAAATCTTCTTTTGTCAGAGGCGTTGCATCGCCACTTTCCAGACCTTCTAAAATCAGTACTTCGAGTTTTCTTTCTCGTCGCTCTTTTAGATAATTTCGCGCTAGATCACGGAAAAATTCGCTCGTGTTGCCGTAGCCTTCGGTCGCTATGACTTCTTCAATTTCGGCTTTCATCGTATCGGGAAGCGAAATATTTAATGTTGCTGTTGCCATAAAAAACTTAAAACTCCTTAACAATTAGAGTTTGAATGTTTTGGCAATAGTTGTCAATATTTGTTTTATTTGATTTGGTTGGATTTTTCGCTTTTCTTGATCATCGTTAGACGATTTCCGCGTTCGTTATATTTTACTTCGTCCATAATGTTATAGATAAACAGAACGCCGCGACCGGAAGTTT
>JBGTSF010000166.1:1432-1653 GCA_041940425.1 Pyrinomonadaceae bacterium | reverse complement strand
ATCTTCATCCGTAGCAAAGAATGTTTCATTAGCGTATTCGCCTTGTTGCGGAACAAATGCAAAAGAATAATTATCTTCTGCATTTTTCATTACAATTGCGCCATCTCCAATTTGAGCAAAACAAGCGGATTTCTCTCCCACTATTGCAACTAGAAATGTGCAAGCGTAGTCCATTAAAGTTAAAGACTCAGATTCTGCTTTTAGTTGTAATTCTTCTTGAA
>JBGTSF010000166.1:0-1422 GCA_041940425.1 Pyrinomonadaceae bacterium | reverse complement strand
CACTCTTTGAAAAAGTCTTGTGTGAATTCTTCAATAGTCGTCCCGTCCTTTATAGAATTACCGAAATGCTCAATAAACTTTTCGCAAATAAATTTTGAGCCGACCTCCGCCTTTTTTACACTTCCTGCTCCGTCCGAAACAATCGCAATTAATGTTTTTAATTCATTCGAGTCTTCGATAATTGAACAAGAGTTGTTATCTTGACAAACTGTATTATTAAGGATGTGCGACGTGCCTTGAACAGAAGCATTTATGTATTTCCACATTATCAGTCAATAATTCCCCAAGTTGATCCTGGAGCATTAGCAAGTTCAACTCTTTCACCTGGTCTAGACCTTGAAACACTTGCCAAAGAGTCAGAAAGCCATTTGAACATATCGCTAAATTTCGTAGGGTTTATAAGTCTAACAGTTTCTCTTACGGAAATTTGTGCTAACACATTTTGGTTGTAGCCGCTAACTCCAACTGGAAAAAAACAAAATGACTTTGAAGTTTCGCCACGCCGAACTAACTCTGCTGCCTTTTCCCATTTATTTCCATCTGTAGGCTCACCATCTGTAATAAGGAAAATCCAAGGGCGATAAAGTCCAACTCCTTGGGACCTTATTTGTGCTTTCCGACGAATTATCATTTCAATTGACTTTTCAATAGCCTCCCCCATTGGAGTGTCTCCTTCAGATGTGAGCGTAGGTGGTTGAAAATCATCTACTGTTTGGAATTCCGAAATAAGTCGAACACTTCCACCAAAAGTAACTATCGCTACCTCAACCCGTTTTGGCGCGTTCGAGTCTTGCATCAACTCTTCTTTGAATCTTTTAATTCCTAAATTCAGTTCATTTAATGGTTGACCATACATTGAAGCAGAGGTATCAAGAAGTAAAACACAAGGACAACGATTTTCGACATTTTCAAATAATCGCGGGTCGGGAACACGAGTTATTGCAGTATTAGGAACAATATCTACAAATTCAGCGTCAATAAAATCTGTAAAATGAATCGGGTCGTTATGTTCAGGCATTTGTGTCTCCTAAAATTACAATTTTAATTTTGTATCAATTAAAGTAATGATTATAAATTTTCAAGTCAAGACTAAGATTATTATTCGTCAATCACTGCTATTTTCTGCCGTTCCTGATTGACTTTCAACTGCAAAACATCGGGTCGGGAATAATGTCCGGCAATGTCTAAATTCTGGCGTTCTTCGCGCACTCGTTGGTGGTCAATTTCGGCGATCAGAAGTTTTTCCTGTGCTTCCAAAGGCTCGATGATCCATTCGCCGTCGGGCGCGGCGAGGCAGGTGCCGCCGGTTGAGAGAACTTCCGGCGCGGTTTCTAAAATTTTGTCGAGATGAATCGTATTTTCGGGAAAATCTTCGCGGCGCATAACGCACGAAACCGACGCGCAGAACGAGCGCGATTCTTT
>JBGTSF010000165.1:0-1709 GCA_041940425.1 Pyrinomonadaceae bacterium | reverse complement strand
GCTGGGGACAGGACGCGTTCGACAATTTCCGCGTCGTGCCGCCGGGAACCGGTATCTGCCACCAGGTCAACGTCGAGTATCTGGCCAAGGTCGTCTGGACCGGCCGCGAGGGCAAACGCACCGTCGCCTATCCGGACACGGTGGTCGGCACCGACAGCCACACCACCATGGTCAACGGGCTCGCCGTGCTCGGCTGGGGCGTCGGCGGCATCGAAGCGGAAGCCGGAATGCTCGGTCAGCCGATCTATATTTTGACGCCCGATGTCGTCGGCGTAAATATGTTCGGCGAATTGCCAAACGGGGCGACCGCGACCGATCTCGTTTTAAGAGTGACGGAAATTTTGCGGGAAGCGAAAGTCGTCGGCAAATTCGTTGAGTTCTTCGGCGATGGCACGGCAAATCTTCCGGCTACCGACCGGGCGACGATCGCCAATATGTCGCCCGAATACGGGGCGACGATGGGCTTTTTCGGCATTGATGAAAAAACGCTCGATTACTTCCGGGCGACCGGCCGCAGCGAGGAAAGAATTGAAACCATCCGCAATTATTACAAGGCTCAAAATATGTTCGGTATTCCGCAAGCGGGCGAAGTTGATTATACAAAGGTCATTGATCTGGATCTCGCCACCATCAAACCCGCCGTTTCCGGCCCGAAGCGGCCGCAGGACAGAATTGACCTCGACAATTTCAAAAATAAATTCAGCGAACTTTTCACGGCTTCCGTTTCTGAAGGCGGTTTCGGCAAAGATTCAGCCGAATTTGAAAAAGAGATCGGGATCACCTTGAACGGACATCAACCGGGCGAAGTTTCGGGCGGCGGTTCGCAAAATGAAAAATCAATTCCGTTGCCGGTCTTTGATGGTCAAAGTGCGATCCACACCAGCGTTACGACCGAAACGGAAATGGTACAAAACCGTCCGACACCCGACGAGGTAGATGCGGATGAGGCTTTTGATGAAGAGCCGACCGAAGAAACGATCGGACACGGGGATGTTCTGATCGCGGCGATTACTTCCTGCACGAACACTTCGAATCCGTCGGTGATGCTCGCCGCCGGAATTTTGGCGAAAAAAGCGGTCGAGAGAGGAATGAAAGTTCCTCGCTACGTCAAAACTTCGCTGGCACCCGGCTCCCGCGTCGTGACGGAATATCTCGAAAAAACAGGCTTGCAGGATTATCTCGATCAGATCGGTTTTGATCTCGTCGGTTACGGCTGTACGACCTGTATCGGAAATTCGGGACCGCTTCATCCGGCGATCGAAAACGCCGTCGTCGAAAATGATCTGGTTGCCGCTTCCGTTCTTTCGGGTAACAGAAATTTCGAGGCGAGAGTTCATCAGAATATCAAAGCGAACTTTTTGATGTCGCCGCCTCTGGTGGTCGCCTACGCCCTGGCGGGAACGGTGACAAAAGACCTGACGAACGAACCGCTCGGTCAGGATAAAGACGGCCAAGACGTATATTTAAAGGATATCTGGGCGTCTCTGGAAGAAGTGCGGGAAGTGATGGACGCGGCTTTCGAGCCGGAAACATACAAGAAACTTTACTCGGATTTTGCCGAAAAAAATCCGATGTGGAACGAAATTCCTTCGACCGTCGGCAAGGTTTACGAATGGGATGAAAGTTCGACCTACATCCAGGAACCGCCCTATTTCGACGGTTTTACGATGGACGTCGGCGAATATGAAAACATCTATGAGGCCAGACCT
>JBGTSF010000164.1:0-1714 GCA_041940425.1 Pyrinomonadaceae bacterium | reverse complement strand
CTTTGTTAAAAAACGCGACGGCTTCGGCTTCGGCTTTCGGGTCAATCAATTTTTGTTGAGCGGTGAGATTTATGGTGAAAACAGCGATCAAGAGAAACGAATAGACAAGAAGTTTCGGACGGCGCACAGCCGCAAAGGGGTTTTGATTCATTTTTTGGTTACCTCAGAAAAGGGTGAATTAGTAGCGGGAAAATGATAACTCAAAAGAGCGAAATTTGGAAGAAAATTTTGCCGCGTCAGTTAATTCTTTTCCGATAATTCTTCGTATTTTTTGCGGTCGGCTTCAGCCAGCGCGGTTTCTCCAAGTTTTTCATAAGCCAAAGCCCGGCAAAAATAGTGATCTGCATCTTCGGGATCTAATTCGATGGCTTTGGTGTAGTCTTGCACCGCTTCTTTAAATTTCCTCAAATCCCGAAACACATTTGCCCGGTTGTAATAAAAATCGGAATCATCAGGATTGACGGCAATAGCGCGGTTGTAATCGCCTAAGGCTTTGTCGTAATAACCCAATTCCCTGTAGATGATTGCACGATTATTAAGTACTTCGGTATCATTCGGTCTGAGTTTGTGCGCGTGGCTGTAATCTTTGATCGCGTCATTAAGCTTACCGAGTTCGTAGGAAGAGTAAGCGCGATTGAAATAATAATCCGAACAATCAGGCTTAAGCCGAATTGCACTTGTAAAATCCCTTATCGCTTCGATGTGATTTTCCTTGTTAGAGAATGAAATACCACGGTCGTCGTAAAACTCGGGTTCTTTAGAATTTAATTCAATAGCTTTGGAATAATCGAGGATCGCTTGATCGTAATTTTCTTTTTCGTTATATGCGAGTCCTCGGCTGTGATAATAGTCAGCAGATTTCGGATTCAACGCAATCGCCCTGTTAAAATCCTCAATCGCCTCATTATAATTTCCCTTGCAATAAAGAGAATCTCCCCGATTGTAATAAAAATCATAATCGGTCGGATTAATTCTGATCGCCTCCGTATAATCGCTGATAGCGGCATCATAGTCGCCGTTTTCGTGAAAAGCATTGCCGCGATTATTGTAGGCATCGGCGTAATTCGGATTTAACTCGATGGCTTTCGTGTAATTAAAAATCTGACAATCGTAATCGGTTTCGGGACAGTTAAATCCTCGATCGAAAAATTCTTCCGCATCATTATCGGAAACTTCCTGCATGCGGGTTGTTTTCCAACCGAATGTTAAAAAAAATGCCAGAAAAAAAGCGGCTAAAAAAATTTGGAAACCGCCGGTTCTTTTGACGGGAACAAATGTCTGAAAGAATTTCGGAAAAATCGGCAGCCGGGATTTCATAAAGTTACGCTCCTTGATTGATTGCCAAATAATACATTAAGAATTTGAAAAATGGAAGATTTTTTTTCAGTTGATCCGGCTGACAAGTTTTCCGAAAATTTGCTAGCATCTAACTTCGCATTTCAGATGGAATACATTTCCGAATCGATTGAAGAAAAAAATTACGCGCCGCACGTCGCATTGTTTGCCGTGCAGATGCTTTTCGGCTGTGCGCCTGTGATCGGCAAGATCGCTTTGCAGACGTTTCCGAGTTATTCGATCGTCGGCGTGCGCGTCGGTCTGGCGGCGGCGGCGTTTTATTTTCTGCAGAGATTTCGCGGTTCGCTCGCGCTTGAAAACGGGCGCGATTATCTGAATTTCGCGGTTTTCAGTCTGTTCGGCGTCGTTATTAATCAGC
>JBGTSF010000163.1:0-1744 GCA_041940425.1 Pyrinomonadaceae bacterium | reverse complement strand
TTATAACAAATAATAGAGAGTTTTTGATAATAACCTATATGAAAAAATAAGGACTGGTTTATGAAAACATAGTTGTATATAGCAAATGGTATTATCAATTTACAAAAGATAAAAACACAGACACACGCAGAAAATGCATATTCAGATCAACCGTCACGGCATTTTCGCCTTCTTCCAGAACAGTTATCTGGGCAAAGGCGGTGGCCGTATCGATTAAAGAAGCGATCGCACCGCCGTGCATCACGCCGTGCGGCTGGCGAAGTTCGTCACGCATTTTTAACCGCAGAACGGCTTCGCCCGGGTTTATGTCAATCAATTCCAATCCGATCAACTGCACGAACGGAACGCCTTTAAAGACCTTCCGGGCAAGTTCTTTTTTTGCTTCGTCAATCATAAAAGATTTCTTTTCTTACATACAAAAACGTTTTAGATGTTGGTCGCCTTTGGCGACAGAAAACAACTATCAAGTTTTTAAGCCAGCCTTCATTCTATTTCCCTATAATCCTTTGGTATTTCGAATAATTTGTCGTCCGCTTGCGGTTTGAAATTTTTTAGTTCGACCGCATAGGTCAGATCCTTTTTTTCGCCCGCAATGCTGTAAAACTCCTGTTTGACGGGAAGTTTCAAATTTTCGTCAACAAAGATCAGAATTTCCGAATTTTGAGAATCTCCTAACTTTACGAGATATTTTGTCAGATTGTTTTGCGTCCCGAGATTCTTAAAATTCGGACTCGCTTTTTCATTGAGCCATTTGGTCGTTAAAAAACCGCCGATCTCGTCCGCCTCGCCGCCAAAAGCATTTTCAGCGGAAGTTTCGGTGAAGGTTTTTCGTTTATGGTCGATTGCGAAAATCCTGTTCGTAGATGTTTGGAGTTTCGATTCGGAATCCCCGAACTTGGTCAGAACATTCCCGTTTTTTCTCGCCGTAAAATAGTTTCGCACGTTTTTTTCGCCGTTGATAAAGGTCGAAACGATTATTTCGGTTTGAAAAACTTCGGGTTCTTTATTTGCAAATGGAATGTTCGTCGAAAATCCGGCCAGGTCGGGGTCTTTGGCCGGAGCGTTATTTTGGTCATTTTGAAAAAAGCCGCAAGCCGAAAAACTCGCCAGCAAAACGACCGACAGAATCAGAAAAAACGGAGATTTTGAAAATGTAAAACTCAAATCGAAATTTTAACATATTGATCCGGAAAATTCTCAACGTCATAAAAATCAACCTTTAAAAATCAGTAAGTTATTTTTTCACCACAGAGGCACAGAGGCACAGGGTTTTTTTTAGGTTTGTTGAGAAAATCATTTATTTATTTATCAAAAGTCTTCAAATAATTATTAATTTGTCTCAAATATTCTCTGGGTCTCTGTGCCTCTGTGGCAAACCTTATATTGATTTTTTTCTTTTTTTCATTCTAAAATTACCGGTAAGCGATGAGTCTGAAAAAATGGCAGAGAACATATCTTATAAACGCCGCGGGGTTTTTACCGTTCGCTCCTTTTTTGTATCTGCAGGGGCAATACACCCGCTGGAAGGTGGGAAGATTGCCGGACGCGGAAGGCGAAACATCGGGCAAATTTGCGGGAGTTGACGAAACAATAAAATTACTGGCGATCGGCGAATCAACCGTTGCCGGAGTCGGTGCGAAAACTCATGAAGAGGCTTTGACCGGACAATTTGCCAAACATTTGAGCAACCGGATCGGCAAGACGGTCGAATGGTTCGCCATCGGCAGAAGCGGCATCCGCGCGG
>JBGTSF010000162.1:0-1857 GCA_041940425.1 Pyrinomonadaceae bacterium | reverse complement strand
GGTAATAAAAAATCTTCTCGCCGCCCTCGTTCGCCGTCCAGAGTTTTTTGTCCTTGCGATTCTGATTATTTTTGATGATCGCGTCCGCCACATCGAGAATCGTCTGCGTCGAACGGTAATTCTGTTCGAGCATTATGACTTTCGCGTTTTTAAAATGCTCTTCGAATTCAAGAATATTTTTAATGTCCGCCTGGCGGAATCCATAGATGGATTGCGCGTCATCGCCGACCACGCAGATATTCTGCTGTTTTTCCGTGAGATAACCGATCAGAGCGAATTGCAGAGGATTTGTGTCCTGATATTCGTCAACGAGAATATATTTAAATTTATTGTTATATTTTTCGCGCGTTTCCGGCGAAACTCTCAATAATCTGACAGTTTTAATTAACAGATCGTCAAAGTCGAGCGCGTTCGCATTATTCAAACGCTCTTCATACATTTTGTAAACCCGCGCGATCGCCGCGCGTTTTTCGTCGGTGTATTCGACATTCGACGCATACATCTCGAAATCCTCGCCGCGATTTTTCGCCGCCGAGATCGCGCTCTGCACCTGCCGCGCGGCAAGCTGTTTTTCGTCAAATCCTAAATCTTTCACGCACGCCTTGATAACCTTTTGAGAATCGTCCGTGTCGTAGATCGTAAAAGATTTCGTGTAGCCTTCCTGCAAATGATCTATGTCCTGCCGCAGAATCCGCACGCACAGTGAGTGAAATGTTGAGATCAGCGGCGCGCTTTGAAGTTTCTGTCCGGCAAGCATCTTTTGAACGCGCTCGCGCATTTCCCCGGCGGCTTTGTTGGTAAATGTAACAGCCAAAATATTGAACGGCGCGACCTGTTTTTCAGAAATGAGATACGCGATGCGAACCGTGATGACGCGCGTTTTCCCCGAACCCGCACCCGCGAGAATCAGAACCGGACCTTCGGTTGTTTTGACGGCTTCGAGCTGCTGCGGATTTAAATCTTTTAGAATTTCCATAATCTTATGAGTGAAGATTCAATGTTAAAACTTGAAAACTTTCGCGTCAAAGAGAAATTTTTTGTTTGACATTCTGCTCTCATAATGAGAGAGTGATTTTAGCTAAAGAAGAAGAATTTGAAATAAACTGAGCGTAAAAAATATGGAAAGAGTGAAAATAAAAAATGCATATTATCACGAAAAAACCTCTCAAAAATTTTTGGGAGAAGTATCCTGATTCGGAAAATGCTTTACGTTCTTGGTATCAAATTGTGAAAAAAGCTAAGTGGAGTAATTTAGCTGATGCTAGAAATGATTTTCCACACGCGGATTTAGTTGGAGTTTGTACGATATTTAATATCGGCGGAAACAAATATCGTTTGATAACGAAAATCTTTTACCCGAATAAAAAGGTTTTGATTCGGTTTGTGTTGACCCACAAAGAATACGACAAAAAACCATATAAAGATGACTGCGAATGTTGACGAAAAAAAATACGGTTTGCTTTTGATGGAAGTTTTGCCGTCGGCGATTTCGAGTGAGGAAGAACACGAACGGATGACCGAACAGGTAGATCGTTTGATGACGAAAGGCATCAGGGAAAACGGTTTAAGCCCGGAAGAAGAAAAACTGTTGGATCTATTGTCTGTTCTTATCGAAAATTATGAGGACGAACATTATCCTTTTCCCGAAGTTTCACCGAATGAGATTTTGAAATTTCTGATGGAACAAAACGATTTGAAACAGAGCGATCTGCTTCACATTTTCGGTTCGAGCGGAATCGCTTCAGAAGTCGTCAACGGCAAACGCGCGATCAGTAAAACGCAGGCGAAAAAACTTGCCGAACATTTTAAGGTTTCGGTCGAGCTTTTTATCTGAATCAGAAGCCCGCGCGTCAGCAA
>JBGTSF010000161.1:0-1867 GCA_041940425.1 Pyrinomonadaceae bacterium | reverse complement strand
TGCCGAACGCTTTGACCGCTTTTTCCGAGCCTTCGAGATCGAGCAGTTTGCCGATTCCCGCGACGGCGAAAATCGCGGCGAGAAAAATTCTGATAAATAGTAAAATTATGTCCATTTATTGTAGATTTATAAACTCTAATCGAAGATTATTTAAAGAATCAAATACCGCAGGAATGCTCTCTTCAAAATGTGTTCTTATTCCAAACTGAAAATTTTCCGAGTTTGAAATATTATGAGTTTCAAAATCATCCTGCCAATAATAGGGTTGTTTCATTGATAAATTTATCGCCCAAACACCATTCATTTTTTTATTTCGATCTTCCCACATCGGATCAACTTCAAAGCTAATATACGCAAAACAATCTGTCGGTGTCCAAATAGATTTTATTAACCAAATCTCGGCAATCCAATCGTAATTCGGAATTTGAGTTTCGACCAATTCCCAACCGTATTTTGGAAATAATTCCTTTAATTTGTTTTGCTGACCAAACATTTTTTCGATTCGTTTAATCCTTTTTCTTTTTAGACGATTTATGCCTTTCAATCAAGCGTATCGGCGTGGCAAAAAACTCGAATTCTTCGCGCAGGCGATTTTCTATATATCTTAAATAAGAAAAATGCAGTCCGGGCTTTCCGCCCGAAGTAAAAAGTATAAAAAGCGGCGGGCGCGTTCCGCCCTGCGAAATAAACTGCACTTTCAGACGCGAAAAACCTCCCTTTACCGGCGCGGGCGCGGTGCCGCCTTTCGGCTGAGTGACGTTCGCCTCAAAAAATTTATTGAGCCGCGAAGTCGGAATTTTTATCGTCCGCGCTTCGAACGCTTTTTCGACGAGCGGCAGAATTTTTTGGACTCTCTGCCCGGTCAAAGCCGAAAGCGTGATGATCGGCGCGAAATCCAGAAATTTCATCTGGCGGCGAATCTTTCTCTCAAATTCATAGATCGTATTGGTTTCTTTTTCTTCAACCAGATCCCATTTGTTGATGGCGATGATGATCGAACAACCCGAATCAAGTGCGTATCCGGCGATGCTCGCGTCGAGATTCGTTACGCCTTCTTCCGCGTCAATTATCAAGATCGCTACGTCGGCGCGTTCCAGAGATTTCCGCGCCATAATCACCGAAAGTTTTTCCGCCATCTCGGTCGTTTTTCCTTTGCGCCGGATGCCCGCCGTGTCAATCAAAAGGAACTTTTTTCCGTCAACTATCAAATGCGTATCAATCGAATCGCGCGTCGTTCCGGCAATCGGCGAAACGATTGTTCGTTCTTCGCCGAGAATTTTATTAAGCAGTGAAGATTTTCCGACATTCGGACGACCGATGATGGCGAATTTAATTTCGTCGGATTCGACTTCTTCCGCTACTTCTTCAAAATTTAAGACCTCAAAAACTTCATCTAAAAGATCGCCGACCGAATTTCCGTGTTCGGCGGAAACAGGAATCACACCGAAACCGAATTGATAAAACTCTCCGGCTTCTTCCTCGACCTTGCGCGTTTCGGCTTTATTGGCGGCGATAAAAACAGGCTTGCCGATATTTCTCAAATAGACGGAAATTTCCTCATCGAGCGGCGTAACTCCGGCGCGAGCGTCAACCACCCAGATGATCGCCTGCGATTCTGAAATGGCATTTCCGGCTTGTTTGAAAATATTCGCCGGAATGACGGCTTCGTCGTCCGGCACGATTCCGCCCGTATCAACCAGACGAAAATACTTCGATTTCCATTCGACCTCGCCGTAAATCCTATCGCGCGTGATTCCCGGCTCGTCGCCGACAATAGATTTGCGGCTTCCCGTTAAACGGTTGAAAAGAGTGGATTTTCCGACATTCGGACGACCGATTATAGCTACCAGAGGCAATGTCATAAATT
>JBGTSF010000160.1:0-1890 GCA_041940425.1 Pyrinomonadaceae bacterium | reverse complement strand
TCGCGTCAGCGACAATTGAATTATCCGCATTGTTTATCAGTCGTCGCTGACGCGACGCAAAAAAACTTTCGACCTCACCGTGCGTTAAAACGCGCGGCTAAATTCATCAAATCGCTACGCGATTATTTAATTTGCTATTTTTGAGATAGCTTCTAATAATCATTGACTTCGATTTTAAAACTGAGCTATAAATTACTCAGTATAAGAAAACTAAAATTCGCTTCAATATAAAGTTCGGTGCTTTCAGGTTTAATTCGTAATTTCTGAAAGCCAAAAACCAATTTTCTCAGGAAAGGAGAATCTAAAAGCATGATCAAACGTCTTGTTTCGCTCTGTATTGTGATAACTGTCTTTTCTATTAATACAATTCCTGCTTTTTCTCAAGATAAAACTATCACAGGTTTTCTTTGTGGGGCTGGAAGACCGGGCATTGGAAACAGCAATCCGCTTATTATTCGTGTAATGACGAAAGACGGTAAAATTTGTTTTGAGTATAATTCCAAAACGAAATTAGTTGGTTTCTCACTTGACGGCAAATCCAAGCTGTTAGGACTAGAAGTTAAAGTTACATTGAAGAATAATATTGCAACACGGATTGTTGCGACTGGAAAAGAAGACACTTCTTTAAAGAAATGTCGTCCATGTTCCGAAGATTAGATTTGAACGCCGCGCCAATCAAATCAATGGACGTGGGGCGGAAACAGCGACTTTCTTAACAGACAGTTTTTTTTAAACTCGGAGTTGCGCGGTAGCGGGTTCCGCCCGCGTTTTCTCAACCGTAATATGCTTCGCGATCGAAATGAGCGTAAAGTTCAATCTGTCGAAAAGATTTCGAGGTAAATTTATGAATAACCCAGACCCTTATTTGAAAAAATTTAGTGAGAGCGGCAGGCGTATATTTCAGAGCGCATTGAACGAAGCGCGCCGTCGCGAGCAGTTTTATGTTTCACCCGAACATATTCTCTATGCCCTGATAATGGAAGAAACCATTTTATTCGATGAAGCGATGCGGAGACTTTCGTTTGAGCCGCAAAAGGTTCGGCTTAGTATCGAAAGGCGAATTGAAACTAGCCGTCGGCATACGGGCAAGGGATTTCGTATCGCGCCGGAAACAACCGAAATTTTCAAATATTCGATGGATAAAGCCCGCTCGGAAGGTCGCCGTAATATCGAAGCAAAAGATATGATTTTTGTTTTCGCCAATCATAAACCTAATCTGTTAGATGAAAATTTGCAGAATCCTGAAACTCATATCTCGGTGTTCAGAAAAATCTTTGGAAGATAACGGCGAAAGCGAACCGTTCACTGAATTCGAAGATTACAAAAATAAAATCAATAAACTCTCAAAATCTTTTCCCAGTAACCGACATCAATCCAGCGTCCGAGTTTGTAGCCGACTTCGCGGAAATGCGCGACTTTTTCAAAACCGAGTCGTTCGTGAAAACGCACGCTCGCGTCGTTCGGCAGAGAGATTCCGGCGACAACGGCGTGAATGTCGGTTGACGACAATTCGTCGAATAGTTTCATATAAAGCTGTGTGCCGATCCCCTTCTGCTTGGCGGCGTTGCGGACATAGATCGAAACTTCCGAGGCGTATTCGTAAGCCTGCCGCAATTTAAATTGAGTCGCGTAAGCGTAGCCGACAACTTCGCCGTCCTCTTCGGCGACGAGAAACGGGTATTTTTCCGTAACTTCGGCTATTCGTTTACGCATTTCTTCCGCTTCGATCGGTTCGGTTTCAAATGTATGATGCGTTTTTTGAACGTAATAATTATAAACGTCCGCCACCTGCTGCGCGTCTTCTAACTTGGCATCGCGTATGTTCATTTCTCTTTTATTTTAATTCCATTTTCGCAATTGATTCAAGATGAACCTCGTCGGGACCGTCGG
>JBGTSF010000159.1:0-1948 GCA_041940425.1 Pyrinomonadaceae bacterium | reverse complement strand
TGTGCGCGCGCTGATGTCGCTCGTTAAAGAAAACGAAAAAAATCTTCTGCCGTGGTATCCCGAAAAATTGGACTGGTATGACTACTGGCTGAAAGTCCATTTTCCCGGAATGCGGAAATGGGTTTTGCCGACTCTTGAAGAAGAGTTAAAGAAGACGGAAAAACGCGCTTACACTTATAAGGATTTGCTCGATCTTTTTGATACTTCCGTCAAACGTTTTCCGACGCGCGTGGCGATGCGGATAGAGAGAAACGGCAGGAAAGAGCAATATACTTTTGAAGATGTTCGAGAATTAACGCTTCGCGCCGCCGGATTTTTTGCCAAGAACGGCATCGAACAGGGAAAACGAGTCATTCTTTTTTCGCACAATATGCCCGAATGGGGTCTGTCTTATTTCGGAATTTTGAAGACGGGCGCGACCGCGATTCCGATTGATCCGGCAAGTTCGGTTGACGAGATAGTGAATTTCGCAAGCGCGGGCGAAGCGTCGGCAATCGTGCTTTCGCCGCGTCTGGCGGAAGAAAATCCCGATCTGGCGGAAAGATTGAAAACCGAGAAATTAAAAATTTCCGTCTGGACTTTTGACGAAGTTTTCGAGATGCAGTCGGAAACTGAAGAGGCAAAACGCATCGCGCTTTTGCCCGAAAAAGTTCTGGCAAATAATATCGCGTCTTTGATCTTTACATCGGGAACGACCGGAACGCCGAAAGCCGTAATGTTATCGCATAAAAATTTCGTCAATATGATCTCGATGCTCTCATCCGTTTTGGAAATGGACACGACCGACGGCGTTTTGTCGGTTTTGCCGATGCATCACACATTCGAGTTTTCCGCCGGATTTTTAACGCCTTTTTCCAACGGCACGCAGATCACGTATCTCGATGAACTGTCGAGCGAAGAACTCACACGCGCCATCGAAAACAATCTCGTAACCGGAATGGTCGGCGTTCCCGCGCTCTGGGAAATGCTGCACCGCCGGATAAAAACGCGCCTCAGAGAACGCGGCGACTGGTTTGCCGACCTTGCCGATAACGTCATCGAATTTAATGCGTGGCTGCGCGACAACACATTTTTCAATCTCGGACCGGTCATCTTTTTCCCGATTCACGAAGGCATGGGCGGACGGATGCGCTATCTCATTTCGGGCGGTTCGGCTCTTTCGGAAAAAGTGCAGAAAGATCTTCATGGTCTCGGTTTTACCGTTCTCGAAGGCTACGGTTTGACCGAATCGTCGCCCGTTCTGACGGTTGCGCGTCCGGGCAACAAACTTTTAAAGGGAAGCGTCGGCAAACCTCTGCCGGGCGTGGAAATAAAAATTGACTCGCCCGACGAAAACGGTGTCGGCGAAGTTCTCGCTCGCGGACAAAACGTAATGCTCGGTTATTACAACAATGACGAGGCGACCGAAGCCGTCATTCAAGATAGATGGCTGAGAACGGGCGATCTCGGAAAATTGGATGACGACGGAAATCTTTACATCGTCGGTCGTTCGAAAGATGTCATCATTGATTCGAACGGAAAAAATATTTATCCCGACGAGATCGAAGACCTTTACGGCAAATCGCCGTTTGTCAAAGAACTCTCGGTCGTCGGTTTGCCCGACGAAGACGGCGGCGAAAAAATTGCCGCGCTCGTTGTGCCGGATTACGAACACGATATTTCTCTTTCACGAAGCGACACGAATAAAAAAGTCGAAGAACATTTTCGCGAAGTTTCCGCCGGACTGCCGTTTTTTAAAAGAGTAAAAGTTTTGCATCTTACACCGTTCGAACTTCCGCGCACGGCGACGCGCAAGGTGAAGCGTCCCGAAGTCGTCGAGTTTCTGCAAAACCTCGAAGAACGCGCGAAAAAGAAAACCAATCGTATCGCCGAAACCAAAGGCGACGACACCGCCCTCTGGATTCGCAAGATCGTGGCGACGGTTTCCAACCGCGCTTTGTCCGAAGTC
>JBGTSF010000158.1:0-1985 GCA_041940425.1 Pyrinomonadaceae bacterium | reverse complement strand
GCCCTGTGCGCTTCGTTTATCGCTGATGACGACCACGACTTCGGAATCGGGAATCGCGCCGCTCTGAACGGCTTCAACAATCGCCGTCATATTCGAGCCGCGTCCTGAAATTAAAATGCCGAGTTTCATTTTTTATTTATTCTGTTCCGCAAAATTTCTCTGAAAAATCAGATTCTTAAAAATCGCAATATGCGCGACGATCATCAACGGAACGATCAGTGCGGGAACGAACCACTGAGCCTGTAAATATTCCGAAGCGTTGACACTGACCGCACTGAATAAGGCATAGATCAAATCTAAAAATCCGAAAATGTTAAAAATCCAAACCAGCGGAATGCAGTATCGCCAGCGTTTTTTCAAAGCAATGAGCGAGCCGAGAGCCAAAAAAGCCGTTAAAGTATCGCCGACAGCAGTTAAAAGCGCGAAATCTTTCGGCATTCCGGGAGACAAATTCCGCACCAGAAGCCCTACGCCGAGAACACGAAAAAGATGAAACGCCGTCCAAAAAGAAAGCCGGTAATAAATATCCTTTACCTTTAATTTCGGCTCGATAAAAAATACGGCGATAACACTCCAGGCAATCAAAAACCAGATAAACTGAAAAGCAAAATAGAATTTTACATTTAATTCCGCCATCTGAATTCAAAATTTTTAATCCGATCTACTAAACCGCAATTAAAAACCCAGTTCTTTCAGAGCTTTTTTGTCGAATTGCACGGGTTTTCCGGCTTTAAGACTGATGTTCTGGATAAACGGACCGGGATATACGATCTTCAGCTTTTTTCTTTTAAATTTTTTGAAGCTTTGGACTTCGGTCGTGATCTTATAAACGCCCAGAGGAACTTCGACTTCAAATCTTCCTTCGCCGTCGGTCATCACTTCGCGTCTGAAGTTTTTGCTTTCGACGATGACTTTAACGCCCTGCACTATCGCCCCGTTATCGTGCGAAACAACGACGCCGATTATTTTTCCCGGATGCGCGTTTTGCGGCGGTTGAGAATACGAACTTACCGTAAACAAAAGACACAAAAAAATTACCGGAAAAATTTTGTTGATCATAAAAAACGCTCCTGAATAGATTTAGATTATCGAAACTTTTCGATTTCCTTCGACGACTTTTCCGATCTCGAAACTCGCCGGCAGATTTTCTCTAAAAAGTTCCCTATCTTGTAACGCGAAAATTACGACCATTCCGATACCCATATTGAATGTGCGGAACATTTCTTTGTCCGAAACATTTCCCAATTTCTGCATCGAGCCGAACACGGGAAGCTCGTCCCAGGTTCCGCGTTTGATTTCGACCGCAGTATTTTCCGGCAGAATACGCGGGATATTTTCCAAAAAACCGCCGCCGGTGATGTGCGCCAGACCTTTGATCTTTCCCGTATCAAGCAGATTTTCCAGAGGTTTTAAGAAACTCTGATGAGTTTTCAACAACGCTTCGCCCGCCGTTTCGTTTAATTCATCAATAAACGAATCAACTTTGTAACCGCCGACTTCAAAAAAAAGTTTTCGCGCCAGAGAATAACCGTTCGTCTGCAAACCGTTTGAAGGCAAGCCCAGAACAATGTCGCCCGCCGTGATTGTTTTGCCGTCAATCACTTTCGATTTATCAACCACGCCGACAATAAAACCGGCGAGATCATATTCGCCGTCGGCGTAAAATCCGGGCATTTCCGCCGTTTCGCCGCCGAGCAGGACGCAGTTGTTTTCCTTGCAGGCGATAGAAATTCCTTCGACGACCGAAGCGGTTACATCGGGCGAAAGTTTTCCGGTGGCGAAATAATCGAGAAAAAACAAAGGTCGCGCGCCCTGCACGAGAATGTCGTTGACACAGTGATTTACGAGGTCTTGTCCGATCGTGTTGTGAATTCCCGTGTCGAACGCGATCTTTAATTTTGTTCCGACACCATCAGCCGAGGCGACGAGAATCGGCTCGCTCATTTCGGGAAAAGCGGCGGAAAACATCCCGCCGAAACTTCCGA
>JBGTSF010000157.1:0-2131 GCA_041940425.1 Pyrinomonadaceae bacterium | reverse complement strand
AGAGCGACGGGAAAAATCCGAAATTCGTTGTCAAGGTAACGGAAATTCCGCGCGATAAATCGCGCAAAGAGCGCACCGTCACGAAAGAATTTCCTATCAAAGTAGTTAAAAAACCTGTTCAGCTTTTGAAGATGCCTGAAGCTCCGCTCGAAGTTGACACGCTTGTTACGATCATTGACCCGGAAAGATTGAAATCCGTCAGCGAAAGATGGAATATCTCGAATCTGTTTCAGCGCATTGCCGAGATCGAAGCCGAAAAACAGGTAAAACCCGGCAGCGGAATCGAAGCGGCGGACGGCAAAAAACTTTTTCGCGACGCGATGAAAGACCTCGCCGTAACGCATAAAAATCCGACGCTTGACCCGGACGATCCGAAATACAACGCCGAATGGAACGCGGAACATTGGAAGCTGATCGCAGTGCGTCCGCGCGTCAATAAAAAAGTTTTCGAATTGCGCCTCGTATATTTTAATATTAAGGCTCCCGAACAAGCGTATCTGATGCCGCGAATGCGGATCGTGCGCGGGAAAGACACGGATCGCCCCGAGGAAACGAGACTCAAGAACAACGAAACATTTTTACGACTATTTCACGAAGCGTTTTTCGACGGCGAAAATCTAAAACCGTTCGTCGCCAAAGACAAAGCCGAATACGGCAAGGCTCTCAATGATTTTGTCACGAAAGTTTTGACCTATAACGACAAGGACGATCCGATGATGCGCGCCAATCTGGCGGCGATACCGCATAATTCACGACTCGGCGGCGGCAACGAATATGACGAAAACGGGAAATATTTATACGGCGACGGCTGGCTTTTGGGAGAGATGAAAGTTATTCCCGTAATGAAAAACGGTAAGAATGTTCTGACGATGACCAGCACGCCGTTCGACGGTTTCGTTTCTTCGATCAAAGCGAACAAAGACGGCACATCTTATATGGCTGTTCCCGCTCCCGCCGCCGATGTTGATGATCCGAACTATCGAAAAGGCTGGGAAGAATTGATTGACAAACCGACCGGCAATCTGGCGATCCCGAAAATTCTTTCCGAAAATTCGGTCAGACCGAACAACATTGACACGACCCTGAACCGGTTTGAAACTCCGGGCGAATTTCGTTTTGCGGAAACAAGCTGGCGCGACGCGCGGCGGCGGATTTTCGAGGAAAAAGGAATGACCTGCGTGCAGTGTCATATCCGCAATTTCGACGAGGGAAATTATTTGAAGGATATGCGCGACCCGCGGAAAAATTCCGAAGATTTTGCGACCAACACAGTCGAGCGCGTTTTTTTCATCATCACGCCGACTCTGCACAGCGGGCGAAATGAATATATGCGGCGCGGCGAACTCGAACAGGTCGGAAGTTTGCAGGGCGCATTCCGCGATTATCTCGGCATCAACGTCAAGATTAATTCACCTTTGACGAAAGATTGGGTTCACAACACGAAAAAGGGAAAAAGCTAAATAAATGAAAAATAAAAAATGGAAAATGGAAAATACTCTGAATTTTAGTGTTCGGATTTTTCCTATTTTGATTCTTTTACTGCTTTTCGCCGGAACGGCTGAGGCGCACGTCAAATGGTTTTTCGATTACGATGTAACTCAGCCGCCGACACCGATCGGCGAAGTCATTGACGGCACGTTCGTCAAAATGTTTATCATTTCGGTCATCGCCTGCTACCTGTTTTTTCTCGCCGACCGATATATTTACGAAGAAGGAATCTTAGCGGAATTCGACCGCAAGATGAAGATGTTCGACAACGCCGCGAACACGATCATGCGCGTCGCCGCCGGAATCTTTTTTCTTGCGTTGTTCGGTTGGTGGGCGTTCGGCTATGGACAGAGTTTTTACATCACGCCGGAACTTAAAACCGATGCCGTCTGGGTTCCGTGGCTGCATTTGATAATGGCTCTGGCGGTCATTTCAAAACGGACAATGTTTTTGACCGGACTCGGAGTATTTGTTTTATACACCGCCGCCGCCGCCAATTTCGGAATTTTTCACCTGCTCGATTATATGATCTTTCTCGGCATCGGTTATTACCTGACGGTCGCCAATTCTAAAACAAAAGGCTTGATCAAATCGGGTTTCGTCGTTCTTTTTGCGGCGGCGGGTTTGACTCTGATCTGGGCGG
>JBGTSF010000156.1:0-2174 GCA_041940425.1 Pyrinomonadaceae bacterium | reverse complement strand
GTTGTCAACTGTAATAATAGTATTTTCTCGCCCAAGAATATCATTGATTCTTGGTTTTGCCGCAAATGTAACATATTCAGAGCCATTTGCAAGTTTACTCGGACCAAAGGAATCAATTATCAATTCTCCGGTTTCATATTAGAATTATTTTTATCTAATGAGCGATACTTCAAACGCCCCGAAAGTTTCCCCTGTTTTATTTGTTCTGTTCGCCGTCGTGCTGTGGAGCACGGGCGGGCTTTTTATCAAATTAACGACCGTTGACGCTTTTACCGTCAACGCCGGACGCTCGCTTTTCGCGGCAATCACAGTCGCAATTTTTACTTTTCGCAAAGGCTTAAAACCTGATCTTTTCACGCTTCTGACCTCGTTTTTATACGCCGGAACGCTGTCGTGTTTCGTGTATGCAAACAAAACAACGACCGCCGCCAACGCCATATTTCTGCAATACACCGCGCCGGTCTATATTCTGATGTTCTCGCCTCTGATTTTAAAGGAAAAATTTCGTTTTTCGGATTTGATAACGGTCGTCATCTGTCTGGCGGGAATGAGTCTGTTTTTTCTCGAAACGCAAGCTTCGGTCAATTCGCTCGCGCCGAACGTTTTTCTCGGCAATATCGCCGGACTTCTTTCCGGCGTATTTTTCGGGCTGTATTTTATCTTTCTTCGTCATCCGCGTTCGCTCGCGAAAAATCCGGCGATCTCGGTTTTTTACGGCAATCTGATAATCGTTCTGTTGATGCTTCCGCTTTTGATAAATAATCCGCCGGCTCCGACATTGATGGATTTCGGCGCGATTGCCTATCTCGGCATTTTTCAGATCGGCATCGCATATATTTTATTCACGAACGGCATCGCGGGCGGCGTTCGTTCGTTAAACGCCAGCATCATCGGTTTTGTCGAACCGCTGCTTAATCCGGTCTGGGTATTTTTATTCGTCGGCGAAAGACCTTCACGCTGGGCGATTTTGGGCGGCTTTATAATTCTTTCCGCCGTCATATTTCACACGCTCAAGGAAAATCGTTCAAAACTCGGAACAAAGCGCGTCGTAAAAGTTTAATTTTCGGCAAATTATGTTACTATTAACAGAAAATTAACGAAAACGAGTGGCGATTACTCGTTTTTTTCATTTGTATATTTATTAAACCGATATTTATTAAACTTCTATCAAACAAAAAAACTGGAGAAAATTTTTGTATGGCAAATCTGAACATTCCTGCGAATGTAAAAAATCAAGAACTTATCGAATGGGTCACGAAAACCGCCGAACATTGTCAGCCGGATAATGTTTACTGGTGCGACGGCTCGGAAGAAGAATACGACCGCCTGTGTGAAGAAATGGTCGAATCCGGGACGTTCATTCGTCTGAATCAGGAAAAACGCCCGAACTCGTTTCTCGCCCGCTCGCACCCGTCGGACGTGGCGCGCGTCGAGGACAGAACTTATATCTGCTCTTTGGCAAAAGGCGATGCCGGACCGACGAACAACTGGATGAATCCGAAGGAAATGAAACAGATTCTGAACGAAAAGTTCAGAGGCTGTATGAAAGGCAGAACAATGTATGTCATTCCTTTCTGTATGGGACCGATCGGTTCGCCCATCTCGCAATTCGGAGTCGAAATTTCCGATTCGCCCTATGTCGCGGTCAATATGAAAATTATGACGCGCATGGGCGATAAGGCTCTCGAAGCTCTCGGCGACGGCGATTTTGTTCATTGCCTGCATTCGGTCGGAATGCCGCTCGCGGAAGGTCAGGAAGATGTCAAATGGCCCTGTTCGCCGGATCCGAAAGACAAATACATCGTCCATTTTCCCGAAGAACGCTCGATCGTTTCTTATGGTTCGGGCTACGGCGGCAATGCGCTTTTGGGTAAAAAATGTCTTGCATTAAGAATCGCTTCGACCATCGGGCGCGATGAAGGCTGGCTTGCCGAACATATGCTGATCGTCGGCGTTCAGTCGCCGGACGGCAAAAAAGATTATGTCTGCGCCGCTTTTCCGAGTGCCTGCGGCAAAACGAATTTTGCCATGCTCATTCCGCCCAAACCGTTTCAGGAAGAAGGCTGGAAGGTTACGACCGTCGGCGACGACATCGCGTGGATCAAACCGGACGACACGGGCAAACTGCGTGCGATCAATCCCGAATTCGGGTTTTTCGGCGTTGCGCCCGGAAC
>JBGTSF010000155.1:0-2201 GCA_041940425.1 Pyrinomonadaceae bacterium | reverse complement strand
TTCTTTTTGAAACCCGCAGTAAAACCGTCCACCGCGCGCTCGACCTGAAAGATTCCGCCGAACAGCACCGCGAAATCTACCGCGCCATCCGCGCCCGCAATTCGGAAGAAGCGCGAAAGGCGATGCGCCATCATCTGCTCGAAACGCAGAAAGCGCAGAGACTCGAAGAAGCCGAATCAGCCGAAAAAGAGAAGAGTAAGAAGTAAAAATTTAACCGCGAAATAACGCGAAACACGCGAAAAGAAATTTTTAAAATTCTTTCGTGTTATTTCGCGTCTTTTCGCGGTTAAAAAAATCAAACTATGAAATTTGCGGGAATAATTTTTGTCGTTTTGTTGTGTTTGGCGGCAAATTTACAGGCTCAAAACCAAGTTGATCAAAGCGGCGTTTCAAAAGTTTGGGTTGCCGATAACGGCGACGGCACATATAAAAATCCGATCCTGCACGCCGATTATTCCGATCCCGATGCCGTCAGAGTCGGCGACGATTTTTATATGACGGCTTCGAGTTTTAACGCCGCGCCCGGACTTCCCATTCTGCACTCGAAAGATTTAGTAAATTGGCGTTTGATAAATTACGTCTTTACGCGGCAGAAACCGTTTGATGTTTTTGAAAAAACTCAGCACGGCGGCGGCGTTTGGGCGCCCGCGATTCGTTACCACAACGGCGAATTTTACATTTTTTATCCCGACCCGGATTTTGGGATTTACATGACAAAAACGAAAAATCCTGCCGCCGAATGGTCGGAGCCGGTTTTGATAAAAGAGGGCAAAGGCTGGATTGATCCGTGTCCGCTTTGGGACGATGACGGCAACGCTTATCTCGTTTCAGCGTTTGCCGGAAGCCGCGCGGGAATCAAGACAATTTTGATTGTTTCAAAAATGAGCGCGGACGGAACTCGTCTGTTGGATGACGGCGTTTTGGTTTTTGACGGGCACGACGCGCATCCGACGGTCGAAGGTCCGAAATTTTACAAGCGAAACGGTTTTTATTACATCTTCGCTCCGGCGGGCGGCGTGGCGACGGGCTGGCAACTCGTTTTGCGCTCAAAAAATATTTACGGACCATACGAAGAAAAAATTGTTCTCGCGCAAGGCAATACAAACATCAACGGACCGCATCAGGGCGCGTGGATCACGACGCAGACGGGCGAAGATTGGTTTCTGCATTTTCAAGACAAAGGCGCATACGGGCGTATCGTTCATCTACAGCCGATGAGCTGGAAAAATGATTTTCCCGTGATCGGAATTGACGCGGACGGTGACGGCACGGGCGAGCCGGTTCCGAGTTATAAAAAACCGTCTGTCGGCGGAAAATTTCCGATCGTTACGTCGCCCGATTCGGATGAATTTAATGGTTCGAAATTCGGTTTGCAGTGGCAATGGCACGCCAATCCGCAGGACAAATGGGCGTTTATGTTTCCGGCAAAAGGCGTTCTGCGTTTTAACTCGGTGCAGTTGCCTGACGACTTTAAAAATCTCTGGGACTTGCCAAACCTTCTGCTTCAAAAATTTCCGGCGGAAGAATTTACTGTCACGGCGAAAGTAAATTTAAGTCCGCGTTTTGAAGGCGAAAAATTCGGTCTTTTGATAATGGGCTTGGATTATTCCTACATCGGCGTGACAAATAAAAACGGAAAATTTTTCGTTTCGCAAGCGACCGCAAAAGATGCCGACAAAGGAAACGCGGAAACCGAAACCGCGCCGGTCGAATTAAAAAGCAGAGAATTTTACCTGCGCGTGAAAGTTTCAAAATATGCGATGTGCGATTTTTCTTTCAGCGCGGACGGCAAAAATTTTCAAAAGATCGGCGAGCAGTTCAAAGCGCGTGAAGGAAAATGGATCGGCGCGAAAATCGGTCTGTTTTTTACGCGTCCCGCAAAGTTTAACGATTCGGGAACGGCTGATATTGATTGGTTCAGATTTGAAAAATAAACTCTAAAGGCGGATTATTTATAAAATCTTCGCGCTCTTTGCGAAAATCTTTGAGTCCTTTGCGGTGAAAAAAAACTTGAAAATTTAACCGCAAAAAATACGGAGAATAATTCACTAAATCAACTTAAAAACTATGAATAAAAAAAATCGCCTAAAAGCATTTTTGTTTATCCCGGTAATTGTATCGCTTTTTTTTGTAATGTCGTGCGTTCAGGCACCGGAGCAAAATTCCGGCAGAAATAACGCCGCAAATAAATCGGGCAAGAT
>JBGTSF010000154.1:0-2275 GCA_041940425.1 Pyrinomonadaceae bacterium | reverse complement strand
CGTGACGGCATCAGCCAGCGAAAATTCATAAAAGCTAACGCTACTGTCTTGTGTTAGATTTCTAAATGGCAAAATAGCAATACTGTTTGCTTCTGTAATTTGAGTTTTATCTTCCTTTACAATGCCAAAATTAATTTGTTGAGACAATTTTTGTGTTTTAGGTTCAAATCCACGGCTACGGGATTTTCTTGCCCTTTCTTCAAAGTTGAGGTTGTCCTGTAGACTCCTTAAATCGGCGAGCAAACTTTTCATTGTTTGATAACGCGCTTCTTTGTCTTTTCGCAGCGTTTTCATCACGATTCTTTCCAGTTCGGCGGGTGGGGTTTCGATTAATTCGGAAAGCGGCGGCGCGTCTTGGGTGATGAGTTTGGCGAAGGTTTCCGGTATCGAATCTCCCGCGAACGGCGTTTTGCCTGCGAGCATTTCATAGATCAGCACGCCGAGGCTGAAAATATCCGTTCGCTCGTCAACCTGCTCGCCCTTTGCCTGTTCCGGCGACATATAATTGACCGTGCCGAGAATCATTCCTTCGGCGGTCTGGCTTTGATCGAGAGTGGAATCGTCCAGACCGGGAATCGAGAGATTTTTCCGTTCGACGAGCTTTGCCAGACCGAAATCCAAAACTTTGATAAAACCGTCCGGGCGCACGATGATGTTCTCCGCTTTGATGTCGCGGTGTATGAGCCGCGCTTCGTGCGCCGCGCAGAGCGCGCCGGCGATCTGGACGGCGATGTCGAGCGTTTCCCTGAGCGTCGGCGGCGTGTCCCCTAAAATCCCGCGCAAAGTTTCGCCTCTCACGTATTCGCTGACGATGTAATGCGCCGATTCGATTTCGCCGATCTCGTGGATGACCAGAATGTTCGGGTGATTGAGGGCGGATGCCGATTTGGCTTCACGGATAAAGCGTTTGAGATTCGATTCGTCGCGGCTGAATTTGGCGTTGAGAATTTTAACGGCGACCTCGCGGTCGAGCTTTTTGTCTTTTGCGAGATAAACTTCGCCCATCCCGCCCGCGCCGATCTGCCTGACAATCTCGTAATGACCGAGAACCGCGCCTTTTTCGAGCTTTTTCGTATCGGTTTCGAGCGCGTCCGCGACCGCCGCGACCGCCGGTTTTTCAAGAAAACTATCCGCACTGTCGAGCGAAGCGAATAGCGAACGGATTTCCGAAAGCAGAAATTGGTCGCCGCCGCACGCCTTTTCGATAAAAACGGCGCGTTCTTCGGGCTTGCGGCGCAAAGCCGAATCGAAAATCTCTCTCACCTTTTGCCAGTTGTCTTCCGGCATTTTACCTCGCGGGAGAAAATTTTATCCATACCGTTCGATTTGCCTAAAAATATGCCTGTTTTACGTAAATGTCAACACTTTTGTTTTGTTTCAAAAACTTTTTTTGACCTGTGTTTTTTAAAACCGTCGCGCTATTTGTATGAGGCAGTTTTCTCGAACGAATTTTCAGCTTTTCAGTCAAACCCGAAAAGCTTTCCGTTTTTGAAATCTACTCGAAAAACAATTTGATAAAGGAGTAAAATTTATGAAAAAGAAACTGATTTTTGCAATGGCAATAGTCGCGCTTTCATCCCATATTTTCGGCATAACTAATTCCGCCGCTCATTACGACGATTGGCTTTCGCCCGTTAATATGGAGTCAATTCCCGGCACGAATTCGGAATTTAACACTCCGTTTAACGACGGCTGTCCTTATCAATCACCGGACGGTTTGAGTTTTTATATGGCTTCAAACCGTCCGGGCGGACTTGGCGGACAGGATATTTGGGTCGCTTACCGCGAAAGCACTGATGAACCGTTCGGTGCGCCGGTCAATCTTCCCGAGCCGATCAACAGCGCGGCAAACGACTTTTGCCCGACACCCGTGCGCGGACAAGGTCTGTATTTTGTCAGCGAACGGGCAGGCGGCTGCGGCGGCGGGGATATTTATTTTTCGCGTTTACATAAAAACGGATGGACTGAACCCCAAAATCTTGGCTGCGACATCAACAGTCCGGCGGGCGAAGCCAGCCCGTCTTATTTTGAGGACGAAGAAGGAAATAGTTATCTGTATTTTTCCAGCAATCGTCCGGGTGGTTTCGAGCCGGGCGGGACGGATTCGGACATCTATTTTAGTTTGAATTTCGATACGGCTCAGCTTGCTCCCGTCATCAATACGGCGGCAGATGACTTTCGCCCGAACGTGCGAAAAGACGGGCGCGAGATCGTCTTTGATTCCAACCGCGCGGGCGGCGCGGGCGGTTTCGACATCTGGACTTCGAGCCGTGAA
>JBGTSF010000153.1:0-2320 GCA_041940425.1 Pyrinomonadaceae bacterium | reverse complement strand
AAAATCGTTGCTTCGATGAAAGCGCACGACATCGAAAATCTGTTGACTTTCAATGACAAAGATTTCAAACGCTTTACTGATATTAAAACTTTTGAACCGAAATTCGTTTAGAATTTCGTGCAATAAAAACATTTTCGTTTTTAGTAATATCAAGCAAGAGCAATTTGTAAATTTGGTTACTTTAAATGTATATTTTTGAGTAATTACGTATTAGCCTTAAATGTTTCCACAAAAGTATGAGTATATTTAACTTAATTGAAAACAATCTCAACAAAACACTCGAACTACATTCAGACATTTTAAATAACTTTAAGTCTGAAGATATTAAACAAGGTGCGGCATTTATGTTATATGCGCTCGAAACTATTTTTAAAGACTTTGAGCCTGACGATATTGAAGAAGGGATTGTTGATAGTTCTTATAGGAAAGAGATTCACGACTATGGAATTGACGCAATTTATCTTTCTGCTAATGGTGAAATTGTCAGTTCAGTAGAGCAATTAGAAGATTTTAATGAAGATACCAAATTTGTTTTTCATCTGCTTCAATTTAAGAAAAGCCGCGGAATTGAACAATCAGATTTAATGAAACTCAAAGAAGGAATCAGTAAGATTTTTATTGAAAATAAAATAGATGAACAAAAAAATGAATACTTATTCAATAGATTGATTATATTAGATGAAATAAAAACTACAATTTATCAGACCTTTTCAGCAGATCAAGTTCATATAAAAGTTTATGTAGTTTTTACTGGACTCAAAGAGAACGTAGAAAAAGACGATTTGTTAATGAATCAAATTTCTTCTATTAAAGAATTGTTAACAGATAATGCTTATTCAAGAAATTCATTTCATATTCTTGGGGCGCAAGAACTTCTTAATTTATCAAAACAAGGTGAGGAAATAATTGACATTGTAAGATATGTCAAAACTCTAAAATACATTACCGAAATTGAGAAGAATAAAAAGCTAAATGGTTATATAAGTATTATGAATGCCAGTGAAATTGCTAAGTTAGTTAAAAATTGGCAGACGGCAATTTTTGAGGCAAACATTAGAGATTACTATAGAAGAAATGATTTAAATAAAAAAATAATTCAGACAAGTGTAAGTGAGGATGAAGCTAAATATTTTTGGAGTTTTAATAATGGACTCACAATAACTTGTAGAAAAGTAGAAGAACTTCCAAACGATCAATATAGACTTTATGGAATACAAATTGTTAATGGTTGCCAAACTTCGAATGCACTTTACCTAGCTGCAAGTAATTCAGAACGGGTTGAATTTCTAAAAGAAAAAGAAAAAAACAGTGGATTAAATAAAAAAGAACAAACAGAACTTCAAAAAATTGAAAATCAAATACTTAATCCCGACACAACAGTTCTTACAAAAATCATTGAAACCAATAGTGGCGAACTAGTATATAGAATTACAGAAACCACTAACTCACAAACACCAATAAAGACTTTTTCTCTGAAAGCTAATGAAGATATTCAACAAAATATCGAAGAGTATTTTCTAAATCATGGTATTTATTATGAGAGAAGAGTAAATTTTTACAGAAATCAAGGTAAAAGAAATGTCATTAGTATTCAAAAATTGTTTCAAGTGTTTACTGCACAGATTCTATTCAAACCATCCGAAGTAAAAACCAGACCTAAAAATCTTTTTGACACCTACTATGATGAAGTTTTTCCTGCGCCAAATAGTGGGATTTCTCTTGATTATGTTTTGTATTTAATACCAGTTAAAGTAGATTTGATGATAAATAAGAGAATCAGGGATTTACAAAAAGATTCTTTAGAAACTGACAAGTATAATCAAATGTTACTTACATACGGAAAGTTACACTTAGGCTCTTTATTACTGAATTCAATTGTTGGTGGATATACCAAAAACACTATTGCCAAAAAAAGAGAGCAAGTTTTTGAGGTGTTAGAAAATGAAAATAAATTCAATGAGCATTTTGATACTGCTCTTGAGAATTTTAGAAAGGTTATCCGAGGTTTTGCAGGAAATAGAAGAGAAGCTATTCCATTGGCAGTTAGAAAAAATGAATTGGACGAAAGAATTGTTAGATTTATCAACTCTGTAAAAAACTCATAAGTTTAATTTTCAAAACCAACCGCCTTTCACATCTTTCAAAACAAACTGCCGAAATGTATCTCAAAAGAATGTTTTCCTCATTCAACAGATAAAAAACTGATGATTTCGAACAAAAATCTGTCTAAAAGACAAGATAACAACTAAATTCAGACAAAATCGCCTGATTTCTTACGTTATCGGCTGAAAAGAGACGATGACGGCTGAATTCAGAGGTT
>JBGTSF010000152.1:237-2396 GCA_041940425.1 Pyrinomonadaceae bacterium | reverse complement strand
CCGCCACCATCAGGCCGGCCAGCACCGGGCCGAGTTCGCGGGTGATCGACAGCACCACCACGTTGGGAATTGCGGCCTCTGCGGAGAAGCGGGAGAAGCCCGTGTAGCTCTGCAGCGCCAGAACCATGCCGGTGAACACCGCCGTCAGCCCGACGACCGGCAGGGAGTAATAGCCGATGTCGATCATCTGCCTGAGGATCAGGCGGGGGAAGAACGGCGGGCGTACGCAATGCGACAGCGAGTGCAGGGTGAACAGGGTGATGCGCCCGGTCGTCGCCAGGAAACCGATGAAGATGCGGCCGATGGCGGCGAGCGGGTTGATCATGCGGGCGCCCCCGCGCCGTGGTAGCGACGCTGATAGCGCCGTCCGAGCGAAGTCAGCATCTCGTAGCCGATCGTCCCTGCGTCGGCGGCAATGGCATCCACGTCGTAGTCGGGACCGATGATGGTGACCTCGCTGCCCGGCCGCGCCAGCTCATGCGGCAGCTCGCTGATGTCTATTGTGATCATGTCCATCGAAACACGCCCCACGATCGGCGCCAGGCAGGAGTGGCAGGCCACGCGACCGCGATTGCTCAACGCGCGATGCAGTCCATCGGCGTAACCCACTGCAACGGTTGCGAGTTTCCGTGCTGAAGACGCGACGAAGGTCGCACCATATCCAACAGATTCCCCTCGGTCAACTTGGCGCACCTGCAGGATGCGGGCGCGCAGTGTGACCACGGGCCGCATCGGATTGGGCCGGCCGGGCGTCGGGTTGACGCCATAGAGCGCCACGCCGGGCCGGACCATGGCGAAGTGGTAGTCCGGCCCGAGGAAGATGCCGGAAGAGTTGGCGAAGCAGCCGGGCAGGGGGGTGGGCGATGCCGCCAGCGCCGCACGGAAGGCCTTGAGCTGCGCGGCGTTCAGTGCATGGGCCGGCTCGTCGGCGCAGGCGAGGTGGCTCATCACGAGGGCAAGCTCGAGGCCGGCGAGCAGCTCGGGCTGCGCGGCGAGCGCCTCGACATGGTCCGGCGGCATGCCGAGCCGGTTGATGCCGGTATCGACATGGATGAATGCCGGTACGGCGCAGCGGTGCGCCCGCCAGGCCGCCACCTGCTCCATCGTGCTCAGCACCGGGCTCAGCCGGTGCCTGCGATAAAGCTCGGCGACCTCGGGCAGGTATCCGGCCAGCACGCCGACAACCGGCGCATCGCCGACCGCGGCCCTCACCGCGACGGCCTCGGCGGGCAGGGCGACGAAGAAGGTGCGGCAGCCGGCCCGCAGCAGGCTGCTGGCGACCGGCGCCGCACCCAGCCCGTAGCCATCGGCCTTCACGACCGCGGCGCACTCGGCCGGCGCGGCGCGCTCCGCGAGAATCCGCCAGTTGGCGGCCACCGCATCCAGGTCGATGTCCAGGATGGCGCCATGGCCGCCCCAGTCGGGAACGGGCGCCGCGCCGTCGGCTGTGTCAGCGCCGCTCAGGAAGATGGTCCTCTTGGGCGAGGTCGCCGAACTTGGTGAACTGGCCGTCGAAGCTGAGTCGCACGATGCCGATCGGTCCGTGCCGCTGCTTGGCGATGATCACCTCGCCGGTGTTATAGACCTCCTCGCAGCGCTGCATCCAGCGGTCGTGGCGGTCGTTGAACTTGTCCATCGGCTCGTCGTCGCGCTGGGCCGGCTCGGCACGCTCGAGGTAGTACTGCTCGCGGAAGATGAACATCACCACGTCGGCGTCCTGCTCGATGCTTCCGCTGTCCCGCAGATCAGATAGCATTGGTCGATGGCTGGGACGTTGTTCCACGCCACGGCTCAGTTGAGAACAAGTTACAAGGGCAATATCCAGGTCCCTAGCCAAGATTTTTAGAGATCTGGAAATTTCGCTGATCTCTTGGACCCGGTTATCGTTTCGGCCGCTCCTCCCTTGTATGAGCTGCAGGTAGTCCACCACCAGCAGGTCCAGTTCCAGGGGCGCGTCCTCGTCAAACTTGTACCCCTCGCCCGGCGAAAATCCCAACAGGCGGTGGATCGTGCTGGCCTCGCGGTCGGTGGCCTGGCCCAGGCGTTTGGCAGCCCGCCCGGTGGGCGAGGCCAGCGCATACTTTTTGCCGCCTGCTTCCACCGCCGCGATCAGGGCTTTCATTGCGGTGGTCTTGCCGGTGCCTGGTCCGCCGGTCAAC
>JBGTSF010000152.1:0-227 GCA_041940425.1 Pyrinomonadaceae bacterium | reverse complement strand
TCAGACAGCCGGCCGATGGCATCGGTGATCCGCTGTTCTTGAGCTTCAGTGACCAAGTTGAGACGCAGCCGATGGGAATCTATCTCTGCTTCAGCGGATAGGATGCGCATCGCCAATTGGTCCCGGCTCATCTCCAAACTGAAAATGCCTACCGACGAGCCGTTCTTGGCTGCGTTGACACAGATATTTAAAGCCAAAGTGCTCTTGCCCAACGAAGGGCGAGCGCC
>JBGTSF010000151.1:0-2412 GCA_041940425.1 Pyrinomonadaceae bacterium | reverse complement strand
TTCTTTTTGAAACCCGCAGTAAAACCGTTCACCGCGCGCTCGACCTGAAAGATTCAGCCGAACAGCACCGCGAAATCTATCGCGCCATCCGCGCCCGCAACACTGAAGAAGCGCGTCAGGCGATGCGCCGCCACCTGCTCGAAACGCAGAAAGCGCAGCGTCTCGAAGAAGCCGAATCAGCCGAAAAAGAGAAGAGTAAAAAGTAAGGAATTATTTGCCCGCGAAAGACGCGAAAAGACGCGAAAAAATTTAAAGAATTTCTTTTCATTTATTTCGTATCTTTCGCAGTCAAAAAAAGTTTTCAAACAGCTTCTGAGAAAAAATTATGAAATTTCTCGGCATAGATGCCGGAACGGGCGGTTCGCGCGCGGTCGTGATTGACGAAAACGGCGCGGTTGCCGCTTCCGCTTCGGAAGAACATGCGGAATTCGTTTCGCCCGAGATCGGCTGGGCGGAGCAATCGCCCGACGATTGGTGGCGGGCGGTTGTCGTTGTGATTCGGGAAATTTTGACAAAAATAAAAGCGGAGGAAATCGGGTCCATAGGTTTTTCCGGGCAGATGCACGGCTCGGTTTTGCTTGACGCATCGGACAAGCCGCTGCGTCCCGCGCTTCTCTGGTGCGATCAGCGGACGGAAAAGCAATGCGCGTTTCTGACGGAAAAAATCGGCGCGGAAAATCTGATTCGGCTTGTTTCCAATCCGGCGGTAACGGGTTTTACTTTGCCGAAACTGCTCTGGGTTCGGGAAAACGAGCCGGAAATCTGGTCGCAGGTAAAAACGGTTTTGCTGCCGAAAGATTACATACGCTTTCGGCTTTCGGGCGATAAAGCGTCGGATGTTACGGATTCTTCCGGCACGCTACTTTTCGATGTCGTCAACCGCCGCTGGTCGGGGGAAATGCTCGACACGCTCGAAATTGATAAAAATTTATTGCCGCGCGTTTTTGAATCAATCGAAATCACGGGCGAAGTTTCAAATAAAGCGGCGGAAGAAACGGGCTTGAAAGCCGGAACAAAAATCGTCGCGGGCGCGGGCGACAACGCGGCGGGCGCAATCGGAATGGGCTTGTGCAAAGCCGGGACGGTCGGCGCGACAATCGGAACTTCCGGCGTGGTTTTCGGCGTAACCGATCTGCCGAAATTGGATTTAAAGGGTAGAATTCACACGCTTTGTCACGCGATCCCGAATCGCTGGCACAACACGGGCGTAACGCTCGCCGCCGGACTTTCTTTGAAATGGTTTCGCAGGGAATTGGGCGAAGGAAAAAGTTATGATGATTTAACATTCGATGCCGCAAAAATTCCGTCGGGTTCGGACGGCGCGATCTGGTTGCCGTATTTGATGGGCGAGCGAACGCCGCACTTGGACGCAAGCGCGCGGGCGGCTTTTGTCGGTCTGTCGGCAATTCATACAAAAGCGCATTTAACAAGAGCGGTGATGGAAGGAGTGGCGTTTTCGCTTCGTGATTCGTTTGAAATTTTTAAGGAAACAGGCGCGAAGATCGAACGAATTCGCTTGGGCGGCGGCGGCGCGAAATCCGCTCTTTGGCGGCAGATTCAGGCGGACGTTTACGGCAGAGAAGTCGAGATTTTAGAAGCGGACGAAGGCGCGGCGTTCGGCGCGGCAATTTTGGCGGGAGTCGGCTTTGGGAAGTGGAATTCGGTTGACGAAGCGTGCGAGCGGGCGATTCGCATCGCCGAAACCGTCCAGCCGAAACTTGATTCGGTCGAAAAATTAAACCGCAATTATCAAGCGTATAAACTCTTGCATAACGCGCTTGGTCCGGCGATGAAGATTATCGGTAAATAATTGACCGGAGCGAGATGCGGCTCGCAGTTATAAACGCTGAGCGATGGACATTTTACCCGGAGTTGATTAAATTCTTTCAAAACGAATATGAATCAAAATAAAATTTTACGCATATTTTCAATCGTTGCGATTTTCGCATTCGCGCTTTTGGCGTCTGCATGCGTCGAAGCGCCGGAGCAAAATTCCGGCGTTGCGGCGAAGAATAAATCGGGCAAGATCCGCATCGGTTTTTTGATGGATTCGCTCCAGCAGGAACGCTGGCAGAAAGACCGCGATATTTTTATCAAACGCGCGGAAGAACTCGGCGCGGAAGTTCTTCTGCAAACCGCCGACGGCAAGGACGAAGTGCAGATCAAACAAGCCGAAAGTCTTCTGACGCAGGGTGTTGACATTATCGTTCTCGTTCCGCACAATGCCGAAGTCGCCGGGCAGATCGTCGAAATGGCAAAGCGGCAGAACATTCCCGTGATTTCCTACGACCGTTTGGTAAAAAACAGCCAGCCGGATTTGTATATTTCGTTCGACAATGAAAAAGTCGGCGAACTTCAGGCGAAATATCTGGTCGAAAAATCTCCGAAAGGAAATTACGTTCTGATCGGCGG
>JBGTSF010000150.1:0-2521 GCA_041940425.1 Pyrinomonadaceae bacterium | reverse complement strand
ATCTTTCGCCCGAACTGCACGCGCGGGTCGAAGAAGACGTTAAAAAAATCTGCCGCGCGCTCGGCTACGATCTGAACACGGTCGAATTCGCCATCAAAGACGGCGTTCCCTACGCGATTGATTTTATGAATCCCGCGCCCGATGCCGAACTCGCTTCGGTCGGCGAATACAATCACCGCTGGATCGTTGATTCGATGACGGATTTTATCCTCGAAAAACTGGAAACCGGCTTCGACAAACCCGAATACCGCTGGGACGCGATGCTCAACCCGATGCCCGCGTCGGCAAAAGCCGAAAAAAAAACGCCGCTGAAAACTAAAACTGCGAAAACGGCGAAACCGGCGGCAAAGAAAAAAACCGCAACCGCCGAAAAGAAACCGCGCACCAAAAAAGCCGGCGGCGCGGAGTAATTGATCCGATATTCGAATAATAAAAAAGGCTTCGTTCAATTTCGAGCGAGGCTTTTTTTATTATTTGAATATTCCTTGACATAAAACATCGAGTTAAAGTAAATTACGCCTCAAAAGTTAAACCGCGATGAAACGGTTGTTCGACCGCCGTTTATGGACAATTAACATTTTGATATAATTACTGCGTTATGACGGATTTACAATATATTTCAGATGCGAACGGCAAGCAGATCGGCGTAATTGTGCCGATAGAGATTTGGCGGGAGATCGAATCCGAAAAAGAAACGGCTTATCTGACGAAAAGCGAAACGATGAAAAAGCGGCTTTTGGAAGCAAAAGAGCGCACGGCGGGAATGAGTTTCGAGGAAGTCAATGAGAAACTTGGAATTTGATATGGCGGCGTTTGAAGATTTGGCATGGTGGATCAAACAAGACCGCGCCAAAGCCCTGCGCATTGTCAGCCTGATCAAAGAAATCGAGCGCGAACCGTTCGGCGGCATCGGCAAACCCGAACCGCTCAAACACGAACTCAAAGGCTGTTGGTCGCGCCGAATTGATAAAGAACACCGCATCGTTTATCAAGTGACCGACGACAAGATCAGAATCCTCGCGTGTCGTTATCACTATTAACGCTCCTTTTGTGCAGAAAGCGCGCGCGTCCGGCTTGGGTGGAAAATTAACCTATAAAAAAGGCTTCGTTCAATTTCGAGCGAAGCTTTTTTTGGCAATAATTATGATAAAATCTCAAATGTAAGACTATCACAATTTGAGGTAAAACTATGTCAAAACTTAACCTTGCTTATCCGCAACTTCTTGACCTTATCGGAGGTCAAGATATGACGGTGAAACAACAATCTAAACAATTGTTAAAATGGTTTCTTCAAAATTACTATAACTTTGACGAAATTAAAGCTGACGAATGCCTTTGTGATGACAATTATGACAAAGGCACTGACGGTATTTATATTGATGAACATTTAAAGCGTATAGATATTTTTTGTTCTGAAATCGGAACAAAAACAGCGCGACCAACTAAGCAGTGGGTTAAAGAAACTGATTTAAAAGAATTCGCAGGCACTCTTAAACAGTATGCAAGGCGGGAAATTGGCGGGAAACGGCTAAATCTGTCTAAATCAACATTTAGTTAAATTTGCACTCCGCGCGATTGCGTTCGCGCGGCGCGGGGATGCACTCACGCGGCGCGCGAACGCGCTTCCGCGCTCCGCGAACGCGCTTCCGCGCTCCGCGAACGCATTCCCGCGCTTCGTGAATGCACTCACGCGCTCCGTGAACGCACTTCCGCGCTTCGTGAACGCGCTTCCGTGAAATGCGAACGGATTCCCGCGCGCCGGGAAGGCGTTTCCGCGCCGTGTTGATGCGTTTCCGCGCTTCGTGACCGCATTAGCGCGGGGCGTGAGAGGGTTAGCGCGGGGCGGAAGCGAATTTTCGCGGCGCGTTTTTTTGTTCGCGCGGCGTGAAAATGAGTTCGCGCGGCGCGGGGTTAAACAAACTGACCGCTTATCACTTTTGTTTGAAAATGATTTAAATAAATTGCCACTAGCTTTAGCTAGTGGTCTGATGTCAACAAACCATAAGGCTTTAGCCAAACTTCTTCAAAAAATCACCAATCCTTTCGGCTTCAGCCTGATTTGTGCTAAAGCAAAAAGGATGGGTTTTAAATTAAGTTTGGCTAAAGCCTTGTGTTTGTTGTGTATTTTATCCACTAGCTAAAGCTAGCGGCAATTCATAAGGCAAAATGTGATAAGCGGTCAGAAAAAAAAGTTATTGAATTTTCCAACCGTTTTCTTTTATAATCACTTCACGTTTCCATAGACGTTCAGAATTCCAAAACCGACGACACGACAATTTAGCCGACTCCGACAGATTTTCGATGTTTAAAAATCTGCGGTTTCCGGTGTTTGGCGTGTCGTCGGTTTTCTTGTTCGTTGACGGACTCGGGATTTTCAATAAAAACAACATTTTTTTTAGTGGAGGTAGTATGATCAAAAAACTTAAAAGAAAATGGCTTCCCGAAACATTGGAAGCTCTCGCCCCGTGGTTCTCGAATTTTGCTTTGAAATTCGAGGAGTTTGCCGCCGAACTCGGTTTTA
>JBGTSF010000149.1:0-2605 GCA_041940425.1 Pyrinomonadaceae bacterium | reverse complement strand
CGGTTTCGTTTATAAACGCGAAAACTTTATTCAGGTCTTTGATCTCGACGACCTTCGAACCGTAAAACGGCGCGGTCGGGATTTTTTCGGCGGGTTGAATATTTGATTTCGTCGTGTGCGTCGTGTCGCCCGTTTGTCTGGACGAAACACGCGCGGCGACTTTTCCTAGCTTTGCGTCTTCGCCGACTAAATCCTCATCATCTTGAATAGTTTCGACCGCGTCGTCGCCGGTCTGCGCTGAGCCATCCGCTAATGCAGATGGTACTGACTTTCCGTTTCCGGCGGCTGCAACATTCGTTTTTGACTCTCCACTCTCGACTCCCGACTCCCGACTCGTTAACAAATCCATCGCGTTCAGACCGTCGAACGCATCGCGGGCGTAAAACAATTTGCCTTCAAAAAGCGGAACGAGATCGTTGTCCACATATCGGCGATTGAGCGCCGCACCGCCTAAAACGACGGGCGTTTTTATGCCGCGTTCGTTCATTATTTCGAGATTGTCGCGCATGATGAGCGTGGATTTTACAAGAAGTCCGCTCATGCCGATCGCGTCGGCTTTATGTTCTTCCGCCGCTTCTAAAATTGTGTCAACGGCTTGTTTAATGCCGAGATTAACGACCTTGTAACCGTTATTTGTCAGAATAATATCAACCAGATTTTTGCCGATGTCGTGAACGTCGCCTTTGACGGTCGCCAAAACCATCACGCCTTTGTTCGTCTCGCCTTCGACCTTGTCCATAAATGGTTCGAGGAATTTTACTGCCGCTTTCATCGCTTCGGCTGACTGCAAAACGAAGGGAAGCTGCATCTGTCCGCTTCCGAAAAGATCGCCGACCGTTTTCATACCGTCGAGCAGAATCGTGTTGATAATATCGAGCGCGGAATATTTTTCGAGCGCGATTTTTAAGTTATCTTCCAAGCCGATCTTTTCGCCTTCGATGATGTGTTCTTTGAGACGCTCTTCAATCGGAAGGCTCGAAATGTCCTTCTTCATTGATTTCGTCGTTTTGCCCTCGAACATCGTCGTAAATTCCGTGAGCGGATCGTAAACTGCGATGTCGCCCTCGAATTTTCGGCGGTCGTAGATCAAATCCAAAGCGACTTCGATTTCACGCTCGTTAAAACGATTCAAAGGCAGAATTTTCGAGGCGTTGACGATTGCCGAATTCATTCCGGCTTCGACCGCTTCGTGCAAAAAGATCGAATTAAGGACGACACGCGCCGCCGGATTCAAACCGAAAGAGATATTTGAAACGCCCAAAATGATATTCGCGTCGGGCATTTCTTCTTTAATAGTTTTGATCGCCGCAATCGTTTCCGAAGCATTTTTGCGGTCTTCTTCGATTCCCGTCGAGATCGGCAGAGCGAGCGGATCGAAGAAAATATCGTGCGCCTGAATGCCGTATTCGATTGCATCTTTGTAAGCACGCCGTGCGATCTTCACTTTATTTTCGGCAGTTCGTGCCATTCCGTCTTCGTCAATCAAACCGATGACTACGCCCGCGCCGTAACTTTTGGCAAGTTCTAAAACTTTAAAAAATCTGGGTTCGCCGTCTTCGTAATTTGTCGAATTAAGCAGACATTTTCCGCCCGCGTGTTCCAAGCCCGCTTCCATTTTTTCCCACTCGGTCGAATCGAGCATCAAGGGAATTTTGACATTTGTAACAAGCCGCGAAACGAGTTCGTGCATATCGGCAACGCCGTCGCGCCCGACAAAATCCACGTTGACATCCAAGATATGCGCGCCTTCGCGTTCCTGCGATTTGGCGAGAGAAACAAGCCCGTCCCAATCTTCCGCCTGAAGCAGCGCATTTTTTTCGAGCCTGAAGCATTCACACGTTCTCCGACGATCAAAAACGATGCGTCCTGTTCGTAAGGCTGTCGGAAATAGATCGAAGAAGCCGACGGAGCTAAGGATGCGTCGCGCTGTTTCGGCGAAATTTTTTCTATCTCTTCGACAACTAATTTCAAATGTTCCGGCGTTGTGCCGCAGCAACCGCCGACGATGTTCACTCCGAAATCTTTGGCGAAATGCACGACCTGCTGTGTAAATGTTTCCGGCGTTTCGTCGTAATGCTGCTTTCCGTCTTTGACTTCCGGCAGACCGGCGTTCGGCAAAACCGACACGGGAATTTCGGAATGTTCGCACAGATATTTGATGGATTCGGTCATCTGTTTCGGTCCCGTGCCGCAATTCATCCCGATCACGTCAATCGGAAACGGTTCGAGCGCGGTCAGAGCCGCGCCGATCTCCGTGCCGTTGAGCATCGTGCCGAAAGTCTCGATTGTAACCTGCGCGATGACCGGAAGTTTTATTTTATTTTTCTCGAAATGCTCGAAAATCGCTATCAAAGCCGCTTTCGTTTGCAAAAGGTCTTGGCACGTTTCGACGATCAGCAGATCCGAACCGCCGTCAACGAGTCCGTGAACTTGTTCGACATAAGCATTTTTCAAATCCCGAAAAGAAATATGCCCGAGCGTCGGCAATTTCGTTCCCGGACCGATCGAACCGGCGACAAAACGCGGTTTTTCGTTGTTCGAAAAATCAAGCGCGATCTTTTTGGCGATTTCCGCCGCTTTAAAATTTACGTCGTAAGTTTTCTCG
>JBGTSF010000148.1:0-2618 GCA_041940425.1 Pyrinomonadaceae bacterium | reverse complement strand
TATTTTACTTCGTCCATAATGTTATAGATAAACAGAACGCCGCGACCGGAAGTTTTGAAGAGATTTTCGGGATCGCGCGGATCGGGAATTTCGTTGACGTTAAAGCCTTCGCCTTCGTCTTCGATGGTAAAGCGGGCTTCTTCTTTCGAGACTTCGACCGAGATGCGGACGAGTTTTTCCGAATTGAATTTGTTGCCGTGTTTGACGGCGTTGACGAAGGCTTCATCCAGAGCGACAAAAAGATTCGAGGTTTCGGGATTAACGACGCCGGATTTTTCGACGCGCTTCATCAGATAGTCTAAAATGTCGTGCATCAGTGAAACATAACTCGGAACTTCGAATTCAATCTTTTCGTGCCAGTCCTGTATTAAATTTTTTTTATCAACACAGCGAGCTTTGAAATTAAGAATCGTTTCGACAAAATATTTTAGTTCGTCTTCGTTGAAATTTTCTTTTTTGTAATTCGAGATGCAGAGTTTAAAAGCTTTGATATTACTGCGCGGTGCGGTTTCGGTTTCAGGCAGACAGGATAAATCTTCGCTGTTACCGTTTTTGGTGGCGATGAGATGCTCGCCGTCCAAATCCGTAATTACCAGATCGAACTCTTCCGATTCGAGCAGTTCGACCGCTTCATCGCGGTCTTCGGTTGATTTGATCAGATGACCTTTCGCGCTGAATTCTTTGGCGAGCAAAGTTTCCAGATCGTCGTGATCGTCAATAATCAAAATTTTTTTCCGCATTTTCTCCAGTGTTTGTTGGGTTTTGAACTGCCGCCGTCAAAAGATTTTACGATAAAATAAATTCTTTTGTTGCATATCATAAACCAAACAGCCAAACTTTTTCTATTCGATGAGTGAAAAACATTTAGAAGTTTACAAAAAAGCGGATTTGTCCGAATATTCTTTCAAACAAAGAATGCTGATCCGGCTTGCCGATTTTGCGTTTTTTCTGCTCATCAAACTGATCGGCGCGACTCTGAAATACGAAGCCGTCGGGATGGAAAATTTCGATAAAATTGCTGATGCGGGCAAAACGCCGATCATGACTTTCTGGCACAACCGCATTTTTACGGCGACGCATTATTTTAGAGGTCGCGGCATCGTCGTCATCACGTCGCAGAGTTTTGACGGCGAATACATCGCGCGGTTTATCCAACGGTTCGGCTACGGCGCGGTGCGCGGTTCCTCGACGCGCGGCGGTGTCGGCGCATTGGTCGAGATGATCCGCCTTTCAAAAAAAGGTTTGCCGATGGGCTTTTCGATTGACGGACCTAAAGGTCCGAAATATGTTGCCAAATCCGGCGCGTGTCTGCTGGCGAAAAAAACGGGAAATCCGGTTTTGCCGTTCAGCGTCGAAACGGAAAAATTCTGGGAAGTAAAAAGCTGGGATCGGATGCAGATTCCGAAACCTTTTTCGCGGGCGAAAGTTTTTGTTTCCGAACCGATCTACATCGAAAAATCGGCGGACGAAACGGAAATCGAAAATAAACGTCTTCTGTTACAGGAAAAACTTGACGAACTGGTAAAAATTGGGAAACAATGGCGTGAAAGTTTTTCAAAATAAAAAGTTTATAAGTAGAGGAAAATTACGAAATGTTCGATTCGATAGTCAAAGACGTAAATGAAAAATACGATTTGGGCGACAAAGCCGGAGCGTTGGTTTCGGCGATCTTCGATCTGATGACCGACAAAGAAAACGGCGGATTTGCGGGATTTATCAATCGTTTCCGCGAAGCCGGCTTGGGCGATCTGGCGGATTCATGGGTCAGGTCGGGCGCGAATACGCCGATCTCATACGAGCAGACGGAATCGGCATTCGGCGAAGAAACTCTACGCGGGCTGTCCGAAAAATCCGGCATCGAATACGCGGCGACCGTCAATGCGACCGCTTATGCCGTTCCGCATATGGTTGCCGAACTCACGCCGAACGGTGAAATTCCGCGCGAAGACAATCTGCTCGCCCGCGCCGGTGTCGGCACTTCATCGGGCGTTGCCGGAGAACCTTTCGACCGGATTGATCCGGCGGCGGAATTGACCGAAAAAACGGAAGGCGTTCCGGGAATTTTCAGTGATAAATCCGAAACGGAAGAAAACCCGCTTCTCGCGTGGCTTCTGCCGCTTTTGATTTTGGTTTTGCTCGTAATCGTCGGCTATATGTTTTGCGGCGGCAAATCCGAGCCTGTCGCCGTGCCGGAAACTAATGTCAATGCAAATGTTAGTGCGAATAAGCAGTAACAGATATTAACCCCGCATTTTAATAAGATGAAAATGGTTTTGCGTTTATTTCTTTTAGTGATTCCCGCCTTTCTCATGTTTGGCTGTGTGGGACAAAATGAAAAGCAGGAATCACGAATCGAGCGGGTAAATATAGCCGACTTGAAAACGCCTCCGATCCAGCATGAACAATTGAGCGATGGGCAACTGCGCCGCATCAAAAAATTACACGAAACTTTTGCCGAAGTTGACAAATCTTCTTTAGAAACATGGATTGACAATTTCAAGCGCGATTTAAATCCTGATAGGGAAATTGCTGTGTGGGAACGCATGGCAAAGGCTTATAAAAATTACACTTCACAAAAAGAGTTGTCGCCGGAAGCTAAGACGGAAGTTTTTAAAACG
>JBGTSF010000147.1:0-2708 GCA_041940425.1 Pyrinomonadaceae bacterium | reverse complement strand
GGGTAAACGCCCGCAAATGACATTTTGTAAACTCTTTCGTTATTGCTCATATTTTTTATTATACCTTTCCGAAATTTTGCGATTCGACCCAAAGGGCGATCTCTTCCAGTTCGGGCGAATATTCGTTTTCCGTCGAAACTTCCAGCGTCGGCACATCGAAATTCGGAGGCGCATACGGCTGAGGCGTTCCGATCCCGCCCGTCGCGCGATAGAGCGCAACGCGCTTGTCTTCGTGATAAAACTCGCGGCGCGGATTTTCCAAGCCTCTCTGCAAATGCCTCTCAGCCGCCGTTTCCGCATCAACCGTGCAGACGATGATCAACGGAGAACCGAGTTCGATAAATTTCGGCATGTGCCATTCCCAGACCGGATGCTGAAACGCCGCTTCGACGATGACGCTGACCTTGCCCGCCAGGAATTTTTTCGCCGCATCAAAGAAAAAATCCGTCACCAGCCGGTCGGTTTCCGGCAGCAGACAGTCGTGTTTGACGCCGAAAGTATTGACATAACCTTCCTTGATCTCATCGCGGCTCAACACCGGCAGCCACAACCGCCGCCCCAGCTTTTTCGACAAAGTAGTCTTGCCCGCCCCGGCTCGCCCCGTCACAATCACGCATTTCGGCTTAGGGTTCATTGTGTTTTTCTAGAATATGAAACAATTTAATGACACTTTTTTAATTCGCCAAAAATTAGATATTTTACAACTACAGAAGTTAAGACTTTTTCTTACTCACATTTTTGTTTATTTTAACTCGTATAAGGTCCAAGAAAACGAACTCCGTTAAAGTGAATCAAATGAGTGGGAGCATCTGCTGTCCAGACTTCGGTTTCCCAAGCGATTTCGCCCAAATAGCGAGCCGTCAGCGAACGATTTGGAAAAGCGGTAACAAAAACCAACCCTGCCGAACTGCCGGCAAATAGATTTTTTAATTCTTCATGTCGTTTACCGTCAACCGGACCGTGCGAAGTTACCGCCTCGATTAAAATTAACCAATTTTTATCGGGATAATAGATCACGACATCAGGCATTTTTCCGTGAGAATCTATTTTGATGCCGAGTTTTGCAAGCGTTTTTGAGTCGAAATATCCCCATTTTTTCCCTGTATCGCCTACATAAATCAGAGTGCCGCCCGGAACGAATCTTGAGCCGAATTCTTCAATGATTGCCTTTATCAATTCGCTGTGCGCTCCCGGCGTGAGTGAAATCTTTTTGTTTTTAGAGAGTTTTATCGGTATTTGATTTAACTCCCTTTCGCGGGCATAACGAGTCGTTAATGACTCGCGTTGAACAAAATAGTTTTCCAATTTAGTTGCCCAGTCATCTTTTCTAAATGAGCGAAGCAGATCAAGTGTCAGCGGATCAATTTGATAAACGGCTTTCGGGCTGTTCACGGGACGCGAAGGATTGTCAGGATTGTATAAAGCGATTCCCGCGCTGACGAATTGATGCATCGTTTGCCGGCGAATTGTTTCACGAGTATTTGGCGCGTAATCTTTTTGATAATGTTGACGAATCCAATCCATTATCGGAGTTATCCCGATCAAAGGATTTTCCGCTTGAGACCACTTTTTTTCGGGAGTGAGATTGAGAATCGCCAATAACGATAAAGCCGACCTTTCATTTTGTTGAGGTCGGGGCAGTCCGAGTATTGCCAAAATTTTTAAAGCATCTTCGATGTTTTTGTGCATAACCTCAAACAAAATCGTTCAACTTTTCATCAATCATTTCCTGATTCGGATTTTCTTTCTCTTTAGCCCATTCGCCCAATGTTTCCAAAATTTCTAAATCGGGATATTTTAATTTTCTCAGATCAGTCGCATTCACCTGAGTATGACCGCTAAAACGGCGAAAGTATCGGTCAACAGAAGTTGAATTAAGATAAGCAGCCAACCCGTAAGCAATCGTTTCGGGAATACCTTTTTTTCTGAAATGAAAGACGTTAAGGTGATTTTCAAAACCGAACGCGACTGATTTGGGCGAGAAATCTGGATTAACAACGCTGGCGTATATACGCCGCTTTTGCTCTTTGGAGGAAAAGCGGCGAACAATCGTATAAAAGCCTTTCGGATATAACCATTTTTCGGTTTCTCGGTTGAAAACTATCGCGTTTGGTTTTTTCCAATTTGTTTTTGGATATTCGATGAGATTACCGGCAAAATGTCCCGGATATAAAAGCGGAACCGTTCCCGCTTCGGGCATTTGGCGAATATGTTCTTTAACGCGAAAATCCACCACCGGACCGGTTGAAACTTCAACGAAAAAATCCGAAAGCGATTTGTCAAAAGCCGCTGATTCAAGCACATAACTTTCCGTCGAAGTCGGAATATGAATAAAACGCTCTGTATCGTCTTTGCGAACAATCTGCTCAAAATCGTATGGACGGCTGGCAAAATCCTTAAACGTATCGTCGTTTGAAGTGGAAATAATTACATCGCCTTGAACGCCGTTTCGTTCAAGATGAATAATGACGTTTTCCTGCAAAACATTATCGTCTTTGAAGGCTTTATCCCTGGCATCAAAAAGATGAATTTGCCGAATCGCGGATTTTTGCAGAATTAAATCACGAAAGTTTCGGTAGTATGTGCCGTTACAAAAACTTCTGGGAATTATGGCAACCAGTTCTCCACCATCTTCTAACAACTCGAGTGCCAGAGCGACAAATGCGGAATAAAGATTAACCGTTTCAATCCCGACCTGACGAAGCAAA
>JBGTSF010000146.1:0-2867 GCA_041940425.1 Pyrinomonadaceae bacterium | reverse complement strand
GAAAATATAATCTATATCTAACCGAAATGTATGCACAAAAATCTTCGCTCATTTATTGAAGTTCTGCGTCAAGAAAACGACCTTTTGGAAATAGAAACGGAAGTTGACCCGTATCTTGAAATCGCCGAAATTCACCGCCGCGTGATTGACGAGCAGGGCAAATCTCTGCTTTTCAAAAATGTAAAAAACTCGAAATATCCGGTCGTTACAAACCTTTTCGGAACGGCGAAACGCATTGATCTCGCGTTCGGAAAAAAGCCGCAGGAACTTGTCAAAAAAGCGGTCGAAGCGGTCGAAGTTTTGCTGCCGCCGAAACCGAAAGAACTCTGGCAATTCCGCGATCTGGCATTTTCCGCTTTAAAACTCGGAACGAAAAAAGTGCGCCGCGCTCCGGTTTTGGAAGTGCGCGACCAACCGGCGAATTTGAATGAACTTCCGCTATTGCAGTTGTGGCACGAAGACGGCGGGCATTTTATTACATTACCGCTTGTCTATACGGAAAGCCCTTCGAGCGGGAAACATAATCTCGGAATGTATCGCATACAGCGTTACAGCGAAAACGAAACGGGAATTCACTGGCAGATCGGCAAAGGCGGCGGTTTTCATTATTTTGAAGCCGAACAAAAGAGAGAAGATTTGCCCGTAACGATTTTTCTCGGAGGTTCGCCCGCGATGATCCTGGGCGCGATCGCGCCTTTGCCGGAAGACGTTCCCGAACTTGTTCTGGCTTCGGTTCTGGCGGACGGGAAAATCGAAACGGTCGCCAATCCTTTGCAGAATCATCCGCACCGTTTGATTGCCGAAGCCGAATTCGCAATCTGTGGGCGCGTGCCGCCGATAATCCGCAAACCCGAAGGACCATTCGGCGATCATTACGGCTACTATTCGTGGCAACACGATTACCCGGTTTTTCAGGCGGAAGCGGTTTTTCACCGCAAGGACGCAATCTATCCGGCGACGGTCGTCGGCAAACCGCGGCAGGAAGATTTTTTTATCGGCGATTATTTGCAGGAGTTGTTGTCGCCGCTGTTCCCGCTCGTAATGCCCGCCGTGCGCGATCTCTGGAGTTACGGCGAAACGGGTTTTCATAGCTTAGCGGCGGCGGTCGTCCGCGAAAGATATGCGCGCGAAGCTCTCGGCGCGGGTTTTCGCATTTTGGGTGAAGGGCAGCTCAGCTTAACTAAATTTTTGATGCTGACCGACAAGCCGCAAAACTTGCGCGATTTCAAAACGGTTTTCGAATATATTCTTGAAAGAGTTGATTGGTCGTCGGATTTTTTCATTTTCGACCGCACATCTTTTGACACTCTGGATTACGCTTCGGGCAAAATAAATCACGGCTCGAAAGCGATGCTCGTCGGTGTCGGCGAAAAGAAAAGGGAACTCGCGCGGGAATTTCAATCCGGGCTTCCGGTCGGTATCCAAAAAGCAAAAGTCTTCTGCGGCGGCTGTATCGTTGCCGAAGGAACGGAATACGAAAAGGACACGACGCTTGCCGAACGAATTGCGATGAGCGGAAGTTTTAACGATTTTCAGATCGTCGTTCTGCACGACAGCGTAGATTATGCCGACGCGGTAGATAAATTTCTTTGGGCGACGTGGACACGTTTTAATCCTTCGACCGACATTTATGCAAAGGAAATCACGGTTAAAAACAATCATATTTCATACACCGCGCCGGTCGTCATTGACGCGCGGATGAAGCCGTGGTATCCGAATGAGGTCGAAGTTCGCGAAGACATTAAACAGCTTGTTGACCGCCGTTGGCGTGAATATTTTCCGAATACAAAATGAGAAAACATCTCAAAAAAATTTATATTTTCTTCGGATTAATTTCGTTTACCGGCATTTTGTGTCTGGCATACGCCTATTTTATCGAGCCGCACCGCCTTGTCGTCAATCATCAGGAAATAAAAATCAAAAACTGGAATCCGGCGTTTAACGGTTTGAAGATCGTCGCCGTCAGCGATATTCACGGCGGCTCGAACGGCGTGGACGAAGCGAAACTCCGCGAAATCGTGGAAACGATCAGCGCGCAGAATGCCGACCTCGTGGTTTTTCTCGGCGATTTTGCCGCCCAATCGAAAGGCATCGGTTCGGCTTTGAAAATGGATATGCAAACGATTGCCGATAAACTCGGCGGCATCCGATCGAAACACGGCGTTTACGCCGTATTGGGCAATCATGACGGCTGGTATGGCGATAATGATGTCAGAAAAAATCTGGAGCGAGTCGGCTATAAAGTTTTAGAAAACGAATTTGCATTTGTTGAAATAAACGGTCAGAAACTCAGAATCCTCGGTTTGAAAGATCATATGAAAATTACTTCATGGAGGGCATTTTCAAACGAAGTGAAACAGATCATTAACCGTGCTGAGCAATCCGGCGACATAATCGTTCTCGAACACAGCCCCGACGTTTTGCCGATGATCACGGGCGATCTTCATGTTTCGGATGAAATAAAACTGATGATCGCCGGACATACGCACGGCGGGCAGGTTTGGTTTCCGCTTATCGGTTCGCTGATCGTGCCTTCGAGTTACGGGCAGAAATATAATTACGGACATATTAGAGAAAACGGTTTGGATATGTTTGTAACGACCGGAATCGGGACGAGCATTCTGCCCATCCGCTTTTTGGTTCCGCCCGAAATTGCGGTTTTGACGATTAAGGCAGAATAAAAAACGAAAAATTATGCTTTGAACGTGTCTTTTTAGAGGTTGATACCAAAAAATCAGAGGTTGATACCCAAAAAAGAGGCGTTAAAGGTAAAAAAAGAGAGGTTGATACCAAAAAAAGAGACGTTGATGCCAAAAATCAGAGGTTCAACCTCTCTTTTCAGCCTATCAACCTCTGAATTCAGCCGT
>JBGTSF010000145.1:0-2889 GCA_041940425.1 Pyrinomonadaceae bacterium | reverse complement strand
CCCTTGCTTTCCGCTTCGCCCGCGTCGTGCGTTTCGAGAAGCGGCGTGTATTTTTCATCAAATGAAGTAAAGGTATAAAGATTTCGTTCCTGCACCCAACCGTCAAAATCTTTCTCCGTGATCTTGTTCGGATAATTAAAAACCGGATGATCGGATGCGAGAATTTTGACCGGTGCGTTTTCGTTAACCGTTCGGATATTCGAATCCATTTTTGCCGGATACGGCGGCAGATTTGCGCGAACGTATTCATATTGCTGATACTGCACGACCAGAGTTCCGCCATTGTTCATAAAATCAATCAGACGTTTATTGTTTGCGGCAAAATCCGGTCGCGTTTGCGATGCCCGGATTCCGACGACAATCGTATCGAATTTCGACAGATCGCCCGACGAAAGATAATTTTCGTCGAGCATCGTAACATTTATTCCCATCTGCTCGATTGCCTGCGGCACTTTGTCGCCGCTTCCCATAATGTAACCGACGCGAACGGGCGCGACTTTTAAATCCATCACATTGACTTTCGTCATTGCCTGTTTGTAAAAGCGATGAGTTTGTATGTGCGGATAGGCAATCACGCGCATTTCGTCGCTGTAAACGGCATCTGGAATTGTTGCCGTCGGGAGAATTTCAAAACTTCCCTCTTTCGCGTTTGGAGGAATTGTAATCTCGAACGAAATTGATTTTTTCTCGCCTTTTCCAAGTTTTACGATCTGCGAAGCCGGAACTGATTTCCAATCTCCGAACAAACCGAGATTAAGTCCGATTTCGGACTCGATAGTTTTTTCAGTATGATTCGTAATGCTCAACACGATACGCTTGGTTTGCGGTTTATCAACTTTGTGAACGATCAAAAGATTTTGGTCGAGATTTAAGGTGAGTTCGGGAACGACTTTGATCTCGCGCCGAATCTCGCCGCGCACGTCGTCGGCATAACGGAATTCGACGGGCTGGGAAAAGTTTAGTTCAACGCCGTCGAGTTCGGCTGTAACCGCCGCTGTCAAAAACGGTTTTTGAAACGGCAGATTTTGATTTTCGTCCCGTTCCCAAACAAATAAATCGCCGTTGCGCGGTTTTTCCAACCAATACGGCTGTGTCGGTTTTGCCTCATTCGGAACTTTTACCGAAAAGAAAGCCGACTCATTTGGCGTTTCCCGTCCGAAAAAACTTTGGCTTTCTTCTTTCGGCGATTCGATTTTGGAAACTTGCCAATTTTCCGGCGCGTTTATTTTGATATTTTTTACTTTGTAATTTATGTTTTCGGGAAAATAAATTTTAACGCTTATCTGGAAAGTTTCTCCGGGCGCGGCTGTTTCCCTCGAAGATAAAACGTCAATTTGTAACCCCGAGGCTAACCGGATCGCTTTACGAGTTTCGTATAACTTTTCAAATATAAAGAACCTTGTATGGGAATTTCTCGCGGCTGATATTGCCGAATCTGCGAGTTTTTCACTTTCAATCAAAGCCGGTAATAATTCTTTCCTACCGGTTTTGTTTTCCGACAAACTTTCGACTTTTTCTTCTAAAATTGTCAGCAAATTCTTTGTTACAGTTTGTTGAATGTCGCTCGATAATTCGGTTAGTGCCGAAATGTTTGTGTCAATTCCGTCAAAAATACTTTTTTCATTCGCGGTTTTCGCCACTTTTGAATCAACCAAATTCAAACCGGAAAATCTGTCGCCTTTTAACTCCAAAACGCCCTGTTCCTGAGTTTTATGCTGGCTTCTGCCTTCCATCGCAATCTCGGAATAAGAACGTCCGAGCAGAAAATCATATTTGCCCGTATTGATTTTCAACGTCGGTTCGGCGGTCGAACGAAAGCCTTGCCCGACATAAAATTTTTTTACTTCCCAGGGCGTTCCCGAATCTTTACATTGATTCGGATCAGCTGCGGCTGTGACTGCAAGCGGCGAAATATAACCGGCGAATTGATGCTGACCGTGACCATCCGCCGGAGTTCCCGAAAAACGCGAGATGACGACGAGCGGGCGAAATTTTCGAATCGCTCTGACCGCATCGCAGAGAATTACTTTTTCGTTCCATTTCTCTTTTGCCTCCGCAAGAGTTTTGGAAAATCCGTAATCGAAAGCGCGTGTAAAAAATTGTTCCGCGCCGTCCAGTCGCCGCGCTTGTAAAAGCTCTTCGGTGCGGATCACGCCGAGCGGTTCAAAGAGTTCGTCGCCGAGCAGATTTTGCCCGCCGTCGCCGCGTGTCAGAGAAAGATAAGCCGTCCGCGCGTTTTCGCCGCGGGCGAGATAAGCCAAAAGCGTGGAATCTTCGTCGTCCGGGTGCGCGCCGATCATCATCACGCTTTTCGTCGTTTGCAATTTTTTGAGTAGTTGTCCGAGCCCGATCGCGCCGTAATCGTAAACCGGGCGAACCTGCGATTTAACGGATAACGGAAAATCGAAAATGGAAAATATGAGAACTGATAACAATAAAAATTTTTTCATTATTTTGAATTTTCAGAAACAGTTAAGCTGATTAAATATCCGGCAATGACTGTTACCAGACAACCGATGACGTTAAACCAGAGAAATTCGATTTTTGTATAATTACTCGCAATCCAAACCGATGCAATGCCGAACAAAAGCCCGAAAAACGCGCCTCTTGCCCGCGCCCGTTTGACGACTATCGCCAAAACGAAAACTCCGAGCAGTGAGCCGTAAAAAAACGAGCCGAACTTATTGACGACTTCGATAAGTGAACCGAGATTTGTCGCATAGATCGCCACGATGCAGGCGAAAATTCCCCAGACGAAAGTGGCGATTCTGCCGAATAAAACATACTGCGCGTCCGTCCCGTCTTTTTTAAAATGGCGTTTGTAAAAATCTATTGTCGAAGCGGTCGCCAGCGAATTGAGTTCCGCCGCAATCGAAGACATCGCCGCCG
>JBGTSF010000144.1:0-3250 GCA_041940425.1 Pyrinomonadaceae bacterium | reverse complement strand
CTGGCGATTCGGCGGAAATTTATGCGGTGATTTTTTCACCCTTGCTGACGCGCGGGTTTCTGCCTTTTGTTATGTTAAAATCTTGAGACGAGGTGAAAAATATGCCGAATACGATTGAAGCGGTGTTTGATGGAGAGGTTTTTCGTCCTGAAAGCGATGTCGGATTAAAACCGAATACCCGTGTGGAGATAACCGTTTCCGTTAAAAGCGTCCGGGAAAATCCAAAAGAGTTTCGCGTCCGCAGCAAGCCTTTGGGTTTTAGAAATAACTTGAATTACGACAAAACGAGCGAACTGCTTGAGGAAATCGAGAACAAATCATAAATGCTGACTCCCGATGTCAATATCATTTTGTATGCCTACAACGAAAACGCGCCGAAACACGCGCCGGCAAAACTGTGGCTTGAGGAACAATTTTCCCGACCGGAGATTTTCGGTCTAAGCTGGCAGGCGATAACGGCTTTTCTGCGGATTTCTACCAATCCGAAAGCGTTTCCGCGACCATTCGATTTGGCGGAAGCGATTGAAATTGTGGATGAATGGCTTGCGCTTCCGAACATCGAAATTTTAACTCCGACGGAAAATCATTGGACGATCTTTCAAAATTTGATTATTGAAGGACAAACAAAAGCCGCATTAATGATGGACGCGCACCTTGCGGCATTAACAATCGAATACGACGCGACGCTGGCGACGACCGACACGGATTTTCAAAAATTCTCACAACTTAAAATCATAAACCCGTTATAAATAATTCACGAAAAGCTTTTCGCTTCTCGCGTTGGCGAGTCGGCGGAAGTTTATGCGGTGAATTGTGTTAAAATATTTGGCGTGAGGTGAAATATTATGACGGTGGAAGAAACGGTTCTCGAAAAGATCAAGGTGTTGCCGATGTATCGAAAGCAGGAAGTTTTGGATTTTGTCGAGTTTTTGGAAGAGAAAGAAGCAAAGCCTCAGCCGCGCCGCAGTTTGTATGGAGCGTTGGCGGATTTGAATATCGAAGTTACGGAAGAAGAAATTGCCGAAGCCCGCCGCGAGATGTGGGGAAATTTTCCGCGTGAGGAGTTTTTTGAAAACGACGAGGCGAAATAGATGGATTGTGTAGCCGACACTCACGCGCTCATCTGGTATCTGTCAGCGACGCCCGAACTTTCCGCGAATGCCAAAAACTTTATGGACAATGCGGCGGCTTCGGGCGGTTTTAATTTTGTGCCGACAATTTCTTTGGTTGAAATAACTTATCTCATAGAAAAAGGTCGGATCAGCGCAAATGTTTTACCGCGAATCAATGCAATAATTCAAACGCCGAACAGCGTCCTCAAACCGATCGAACTTTCGCATCAAAGTTCAATGACTCTTTCACAAATTCCCCGCGCTACCGTTCCCGAAATGCCGGACAGAATTTTCGCCGCCACCGCGTTTTATTTGAATCTTCCGCTCATTACGAAAGATCATAAAATTCAAGCATTGCAGAATATAAACACAATCTGGTAGAAATAAATGCGTTTTTACCGTTAGCGATTCGGCGGAAGTTTATGCGGTAAAGGCGGAAACGCGACCTTCAGGGAGCGTGTCTTCAACGTAAGAACACGCTCCTTTGCAGTCGCGTTTCCGCCTTTTTAAACCACGAAAAGCACTTCGTGGTTAATTCTTTCATTAATTGGAATCCGAATCGGTGTCGGTTTCCGTATCGGAAGGCGGCGCGTCTTGCTTGATGGTTACGTCCGCCGTTTTGCTGTCTTTCTTTTCACCGGCGTCGTTCATCATATCGGCGTGGAGTTTATATTTGCCGCCCGGAATGCCCAGCGAGATCGGCAGAGTGTAGCTCGCGTAGCCGTCGCCCGGAATGTCGAGCGTTACTTCCGAGCCTTTGAGAGTTTCGCCCTTATTGATGCCTTTCGCGTCTTCGGCGACCATATATAATTTTACTTTCACTTTATCGGGATTGTTGGCGACGTCGGCTTTCGCGTAGAGCGTTTCGCCCGTCTTGAATTCCGCGGATTCGGTCTTAATTTCCTTGTCCTTGCCGACCTTCAAACTGCTCAGATTAGCCGTGCTGAAATTGCACGCCAGAACAACAAAAGTGAGCAAAGCGACAGCGCAGATGCCCAAACCTAAATTTTTGTTTTTCATTGATTTGTCCTCTTAAATTGGTTGAATTTTTTACAGCTAAAGTTAAACGGGGTAATTAACTATTCGAGGATTGTAGATGCGAATTTGAAATTTGGCAACAAAAAAAAACCGCCGCCCGCGAATTTTTTTAAGTTATACAGTAAAAAAAGTTTCCGGCATCACAAAACAACCGGAAACTTTTTTTATTGAAGCTTTTATTTTTTCTCCAGAACGTTGAATTGATGTTTGACCTCGTTGCCCTGACGGAACATATAGCCGCTGAACGGCTGTTCGGAATTGTTATACATTTTCTTCGGTTCGAGCGTGCCGAACAGCAGTTGGTTTTTCGAATCGTTGATGCGAAGTCCCGCGCCGAAGCCTTTCGCCACGAAAAGATTCAGAGCCTCGCCGTGTTCGTCGTCCATACCGAGACCGACGCGCATACCGTCGGCTGTTTTGATCGTCCCGAATCCGGCGCGTTCGAAGCCTCTCTCATTATGGATCGTGATTCCGGTCGCCGAACCGATGCGCTTGCCCGTGTTGGCGTCCGGCAGTTGATCGCCGACCGCCACGCGGTCATAGCCGTTTTCGTCAAGCACGATCATTCCGACACCTGCCGTATGCAGATCATAAAAATTGTTCCAGTAAGGATGATTTTCGGGGATTTTATTTTTCCAAGCCGCCAGAGCCTTTGTTTTGTTCGTCAGAACGCGGTTTTCGGTTTGCGGTATCGGCGCGCCGATCAGAACGCGCTCGCGCCCCTGTTCGTCAACGACGATAATGCCTTTGGTTTTGATTATCTTGCCTGAATTGTCAATGATCCCGCCGTCCGCCTGCGAATTCACGCCGAAAAACAAAGCGAATTGCGCCAGCATAACCGCGCCGAAAACCATATATGCCGCCCGCAGTCTGCGGGAAAGCGTTCTGACCTCATTCTGCAGAAATTCCGTTGATCTGTTATTCATTATTTTTCTCCTCTTAGATTGACTTCCGAAACGACAGGCATTTCTATCAATTAACGCGCAGAAAATTCGGAAAATGATTCAAAATAGGTAAATGTAGGTGGGAATAAATTACGGCAGCCAGCAGTGTCCTAATTTGTGTTGCCAAAGGTTTTGGTCCCGCAGGGACTATTGTTA
>JBGTSF010000143.1:0-3264 GCA_041940425.1 Pyrinomonadaceae bacterium | reverse complement strand
TCAGAGAAGGCGGCAGAACGGTCGGTGCCGGTACTGTGACCGAAATTGTTGATTAATTTTTTGCACTTTGTCAATAGTCCTTAGTCCTTTGCAAGAAAAGCATTCGACTAAGGGCAAAGGACAAAGGACAAAGGACAAAAAGAAATGTTAAACGAAAAAATTCGCATTAAATTGAAAGCCTACGATCACCGTGTTTTGGATCAGTCCACGCAGGAGATCGTCGAAACGGCGAAGAGAACGGGCGCAAGCATCGCGGGACCGATACCCTTGCCGACCATCAAAAACAAATGGACGGTTTTGCGTTCGCCGCACGTTGATAAAAAATCGCGCGAGCAGTTCGAGATCAGAACACATAAGCGTCTGATGGATATTCTCGACCCGACGGCTGAAACGGTTGATGCGCTGATGAAGTTGGATTTACCTGCCGGTGTTGATGTTGAGATCAAAGCATTCGGCAAGAACTAAACGCTAGTTCAAAGTTTCAAGTTCAAAGTTTCAAGTTGATTTGAACAACCGGCTTGAAACCTGAAATTTGAAACCTGAAACTGAGGAAAAAGAATGATTAACGGAATCATTGGTAGAAAAGTAGGAATGACGCAAATTTTTGCCGAAGACGGAACGGTTACGCCCGTAACGGTCATCAAGGCAGGTCCCTGCGTCGTCGTCCAGACGAAAAAAGCATCGGGTAATGACGGCTACAATGCCGTCCAGCTCGGACTTGTCGAAGACAAGCCGATCAAAGTGAAAAACGTTTCGAAACCGATGCGCGGACATTTTGAAAAAACCGGGAACGGCACACCGCCGACCAGAATTTTGAAAGAGATCCGTCTGGAAAACGAGCCGGAAGAAGCCATCGGCGATCAGGTGAAAGTTGATGTTTTCACAGACGGCGACAAAATTGATGTCGTCGGGAAATCGAAAGGTCGAGGCTTTGCCGGAACGATCAAACGTCACGGTTTCGCCCGCGGTCCTGAATCGCACGGTTCGATGAACGTTCGTGCGCCCGGTTCGATCGGTCAGTCGGCTTATCCGTCGCGCGTTATTAAAGGAACAAAATCGTCCGGTCATATGGGCGACAAGCGCGTCACGGTTAAAGGTTTGACGATTGCGAAAGTTGACGCGGAGAACAATCTTCTGATGGTGCGCGGCGCAGTGCCGGGCGCGAACGGAAGTCTGGTGATTGTGAAGAAAGCTATTAAAAAATAGTTCGTAGAGTTTATAGAGTTTATAGGGTTTATAGAGTTTTTTACTCTCCAAACTCTCCAAACTCTCCAAACTCTCCAAACTTAAACGGAGTAAAGATATGCCAACCGTAAAGGTTCATAACTTAAAAAATAAAGAAGTCGGAAAAGTCGAATTGTCGGACGCCGTGTTCGGCGCTGAACTCAACGAACATTTGATTCATCTGGCAGTCAAAAATTATTTGCAGAATGCGCGGCGCGGAACGTCGGCGACAAAAACCCGCGGAAATGTATCCGGTTCGGGACGCAAATTGTGGAAGCAGAAAGGAACGGGACGCGCGCGAATCGCGTCGCTTCGTTCACCGCTCTGGAAAGGCGGCGGCAACGTTCACGGACCTCAGCCGCGCGATTGGTCATCGAAGTTTCCGAAGAAAATGAAACGCGGCGCTCTGCGCTCGGCTCTTTCGGAAAGACTGCGTGAAGGCAATCTGATCGTCATTGATGAATTCGGCATTGACAATCCGAAAACGAAGGAATTTATCAATGTTCTGGTTTCGCTCGGACTTCTGGAAAAGAAAAAACAGACGAAAACATTGATCGTTGATTCGCTCGATAACGTAAATCTGATCCGCTCGTCGAACAATGTTCAGAAAACGAAAGTTACGAACAGTTTCGGTTTGAACATCTACGATTTGCTTTATCATGAAAAACTTCTTATCTCGAAAGCGGCGATTGAGGAATTAAACGATATGCTCGATCCGAAGCGCGAGAAAAACGGCGATTCGCCTGAAACGGAAGAACCGAAGAAAGCGAAGAAAACGGAATCGAAAAAAGCCGAAGCAAAAGAAGGCGACGACAAAAAAGAATCGAAGCCGAAAAAAGAAGCCAAGGCAAAAGCTGAAACGGAAGAAGCCGCAGCAGAAGAAAAATCGGCGAAGAAAACCAAAGCGAAAAAGGCTGAAAAAGAAGAAAACGCCGGAACGAATGAAAAGGAGGCGACTGAAGAGTAATGAAAAAAGATATTAGTGTTTGGGACATTTTAAAGTCGCCCGTTATCACGGAAAAAAGCGTTCTTCTCAAAGAAGAATCGAGCCAGGAAGACGAAGACCGCAATGCGGGACAGGTTCTGACGTTTCGCGTTGACCGTCACGCCGGGAAAGACCAGATCAGAAAAGCGGTCGAAGAAATTTTCAATGTGAAAGTTTCAAAAGTTCGCACGGTTCAATACGAAGGCAAGATGAAAAAACGCGGTCGCTACGAAGGTCGCCGCGCAAGCTGGAAAAAAGCTTACGTGACTTTGAAAAAAGGCGAACCGTTTGTTGATTACGCGGAGGCGATCTAACGATTTCGGATTTGGGATTGCGGATTTGGGATTTAATTTTCCAATCCGCAATCCCAAATCCCAAATCCCAAATTGAGATATGGCAATTAGAAAATTAAAACCGACATCACCGGCAAGGCGTTATCAAACTTATTTGACGCGCGACGAGCTGACACCGAACGCGAAGCCGGAAAAATCTCTGCTCGAACCGAAAAAGAGAATTTCGGGACGCAACAATGACGGGCGAATCACGGTTCGCCGCCGCGGCGGAGGTCACAAGCGTTTTTACAGGATCATTGATTTCAAGCGCAATAAGTTCGGCATTCCGGGCAAAGTTACGCAGATCGAATACGATCCGAACCGCTCGGCGCATATCGCTCTGATCACTTATCTTGACGGAGAAAAGCGTTACATCATCGCTCCGGTCGGCATCAAAGTCGGTTCGACCGTAATGAGCGGAGAAGACGCGGACATTCTGCCGGGAAACGCACTGCCGATCAAAAATATTCCGCTCGGAACCGAAGTTCATAATATCGAACTTCGTCCCGGCAAAGGCGGACAACTTGTTCGCTCAGCGGGCGGTTTCGCGCAGGTCGTTGCTAAAGAAGGCGATTTTGCGCAACTCAGAATGCCTTCGGGCGAAGTTCGCCGCATTCCCGTTGTCTGTATGGCGACGGTCGGGCAGGTCGGAAACGTCCAGAACGAAAATGTCAGCTTGGGTAAAGCGGGCAGAACTCGCTGGAAAGGTCGCCGCCCGAAAGT
>JBGTSF010000142.1:0-3465 GCA_041940425.1 Pyrinomonadaceae bacterium | reverse complement strand
TTGACAAAAGAAAACGCAGATGTCGCGCTCGAAATTTTCGACGAAGCAATTGCCGCTTCAATATAAGATTTTTTGATCGGGTTAAATTGTTAGAGGCGCGAAGATATCTTTACTTTTCGCGCCTTTAGTTATAAAGTTACGAAAAATTAAAATTTCTCAAGTAATTAATATGACAGGCATTTCAGGGAATTTTCTTCAACACTCAACCGAAAAAAAACATTTCAGAGTCATATCGAATTTATTTCTTCCGGTTCTGATATTCATTTTAATTAACTCACAAAGCATTTTTGCCGGATTGCAGCTCGATGCGGGATTTCATTCGAGTCTGACAAAAGCGACGGCTGAAATCTTCGTTTCGAAAAATTTGTCCGACGGCAAAATTCTGGTTGGCGGATATTTCTCATTGGCAAATGAAGTTGCCGTATCAAATCTGGCACGGCTGAATGCGGACGGCTCGACCGATTCGACATTCAATTCCGGCGGTTCGGGCGCAAACGGGAGTATTTTCGATATTGCCGTTCAGCCAGACGGAAAAATTCTGATCGGCGGCTCATTTAAAAGTTATAACGGGACGGTGCGGAATGCCGTCGCACGACTAAATTCGGACGGGACGCTGGACAGTTCATTTAGTTCTCCTCTGACCGCTGTTAATAATAGTGTTAAAAAAATCGCCTTGCTCGGCGGCGGTAAAATTTTAATCACCGGAAATATGCCCGGTTCAATAAAACGTCTGAATGCGGACGGAACGCCCGACACTTCATTTGTTTCGCCTTTTACTTTCACTACAGGGGCTGAAGATATTGCAATTGATTCGAACGATCGGATTTATTTGGCTGGTGGCTTCTTCAATTCCGTAATTAGCTTAAAGCAAGATGGTGGTATTGATGATAAGTTCAATCCGACCGATGCGTTCGGTGACGGTTATGATGTCGAGGTCTTGCCCGACAATTCGATTTTAGTCGGCGGCGAGTATTTTTTGGATATAGAGAATCCGATTCAACCGTCCGTAAGAAAATTTTTGCCTGACGGAACGAGAGTTCAGAACTTTTTCCCGCCCGCTTTTACTTTTTATAACCAAACAAAATCGGTTGCCGTTTTGCCGGATGGAAAGATATTGATTGCAGGAATATTAATAAACAGCCAACCTGATATTTTGTCGGTCTTAAAGTTAAATGCCAATGGCACATTGGATTCAACTTTTTCCATTCCGACCGGTAACGATCAAACCCGTCAAGTCTCTTTTCAGAACGACGGTAAAATTTTGCTGTTCGGTTCGTTTTCCCGAATAAACAATCAGTCGAGAACGGCTATTGTCAGATTGAACAGCGAAGGAACGATTGACAATACATTCGATGCTACGTTTTTTGCCAATACCTTCGTTTATGATCTCGAATCACAGGCAGACGGCAAAATCATTGCGGGCGGAAGTTTTAATTTTGCGCACGGAACCGCTAAAAGCGATACCGCACGATTTAATCCGAACGGCACGCTCGATTCATCTTTTGCGGTTGCGTCGGGATTGATTGCCGATCCGATTACTTGTTGTAAATTGATCTACGACACCGAAATTCAGCCGGACGGGAAAATACTGCTCGCCGGTATTTTCAGCGGTTATAACGGACATCTCAGCCGCGGTATGGTCAGGCTGAACCCTGACGGAACGCCGGACACTACTTTTCAAACTAGATTTATATCCAGTCGGAATTTATGGTTTTTAGACATTCAATTGCTTCCCGATGGTAAAATTCTCGCGTCCATCCAGGCGCAAGATTATGAAGGTACCTTCGGTTTTTACGGGCTTGTCAGATTAAACGCTGACGGGAGTCTGGATAATTCAATAGGTGGCAGCGGAATAATCTACAAAATTGCCCGACAAGCGGACGGAAAAATCCTCATCGGCGGTTTACATATTGATGATATAGGAGGCAATCGCCGGCTTAAAAGACTCAACCCCGACGGTTCGACGGATACGACGTTCAATATCGGTTCCGGTTTTAATTCGACCGTTTTGGACATACTGGTTCAACCGGACGGAAAAATTTTGGTTGCCGGAACATTTACGGAATTTAACGGAACGCCGATCAATCGCGTGGCGCGATTAAACCCGGACGGTTCGCTCGATAGCTCTTTTAATCCGGGAAGCGGGGCAAATGCGACAGTTTGGGAACTTGCTTTATTACCTGACGGCAAAATCGCCGTCGGTGGAAACTTCAGCGTATTTAACGGCACAAACGATAATCTTCTGGCGATATTAAATCCTGACGGAACTTCCGACCCTTCGTTTGTTTCGGGATTTACCGACGATCCTGTAAACACCGTCCGTTCACTGCTCGTGCAGAGCGACGGCAAACTGATTGTCGGCGGACATTTTAATTCCTATAACGGTCAGCCGCACGAAAATATAGTTCGGTTATCGGTCACAAACAGAAAAACGCCGTTCGATTTTGACGGCGACGGAAAAACCGACATTTCAATTTTCCGTCCGAGTGTCGGCGAATGGTGGTATCATCGTTCGTCGGACAATCAAGTTCCGGCGTTTCAGTTCGGCGCGGAAACGGACAAAATCGTTCCGGCGGATTACACGGGCGACGGCAGAGCGGACATCGCCGTCTGGCGCGAAACGACCGGCGAGTGGTTTGTTTTGAGAAGCGAGGACAATTCATTTTACGCCTTCGCGTTCGGCGCAAACGGCGACATTCCCGCGCCCGCCGATTATGACGGCGACGGCAAAGCGGACGCGGCGGTTTTCCGTCCGGCAAACGGAACCTGGTATATCAATAGATCAACGGGCGGCGTGAAAATCGAACCGTTCGGTCTCAGCGGCGATGTTCCCGTTCCGGCAGATTACGACGGCGACGGCTCGGCGGATATTGCCGTCTTCCGACCGTCCGACGGAAACTGGTGGCTCAAACGTTCGAGCGCGGGATTGGTTGCCGCAAACTTCGGAAACGGAAACGACAAACCCGCGGCGGGCGACTACACGGGCGACGGCAAAGCGGACATCGCTTTCTGGCGACCTTCGACAGGCGAATGGTTTGTCTTGAGAAGCGAAAACGCAAGCTACTACGCCGCGCAGTTCGGCATGGAAGGCGACATTCCAACAGCGGGGGATTATGACGGCGACGGACGTATAGACACGGCGGTTTTCCGCCCGTCAAATTCGGTCTGGTATGTCAACCGTTCGACCGCCGGAATACTATTTCAGCAATTCGGACTCTCGACCGATAAGCCTGTCCCGTCGGCTTTTGTGCCGTAGGTTTTTTTAATAAAAAGCACAGCCGTAAATTTGTATTATTTTTCGGCTGTGCTTTTTTTATTTCGAAATTACGAATCAGTGATCTGTCTTTTTTTCCACCTGAGGGTCTTGATGTGTTTTGGATTTGTCGTCCTTAGCATGACTTTCGGAATGAGACATTTCCTCGCCCGCCGGAGTTTTTACATGCCATGTGCCGTCCCAATAATAAA
>JBGTSF010000141.1:0-3484 GCA_041940425.1 Pyrinomonadaceae bacterium | reverse complement strand
AAGCGGGAATCAAACTTCCCGCGAAAATCATTTCCGCGAATCTTTTACTTTTCCAATTCAATCGGTTGCCTCCAATTCCTCTTCCAAAAGCTGCCGTTCGTAAAGATCGGCGTATTCGCCGCCAAGATTGATTAATTCTTCGTGCGTTCCGCGTTCGGTGATGCGCCCGTCGTGCAGAACGCAGATCAGATCGGCATCGCGGATCGTCGAAACGCGGTGCGCGACGATCAGCGTTGTTCTGTCCGTTCTGACATCGCGCAGACCGTGCAGGATTTTTTCTTCCGTATATGTATCAACTGCCGAAAGCGAATCGTCCAAAATTAAAATTCGCGGATTTCGCATCACGGCGCGGGCGATTGCCGTGCGCTGTTTTTGCCCGCCCGAAAGCGTGATGCCGCGTTCGCCGACGAGCTGTTCGTATTTATTCGGAAAATCCTTGATGTCATCGGCAAGACCGGCGATCGCGGCGGCTTTTTCGACCGAAAGATAACGCTTCGCTTTTTCGCTTTGCGGATTTCCGTTTGCGCTTTCCAGAGTCATTTCGTCTGCGTCAATTCCGAAAGCGATGTTTCGAGCGAGCGAATTGCTGAACAAAAAAGTTTCCTGCGGCACGAAACCGATCGCCTTTCTTAATTGTTCGAGCGGGTAATGACGAATCGGAATGTCGTCAATCAAGATCGAACCGTCGGGCGCGTCCAGAAGACGCGGAATCAATGAAACGAGCGTTGATTTTCCGCTTCCGGTTTTGCCGACGAATGCAACCGTTTTACCTTGCTCGATTTCGAGATTGATTTTTTCGAGAACGGGTTTTCCGTTATACGCGAATGTTAGATCACGAAATTCGATCTTGCCTTTGATAGCGGGTTGTTCGCGCGATTCGGGCGTGTCCTTGATCGCCGGAACGGTTTCCAAAATCGCGTTAAATCTTTTCAGCGAAGCCGTTCCGCGCTGATATAGATTAACGACGTAGCCGAGCGCGATTAAGTACCAGATCATCCGTTGCAGGTAGAGAATAAACGCCGTAAAATCGCCCGCTGTAATTTCTCCGCGCACCGCCATCGGAACGCCGACCGCCACGATAATGACAAATCCCAAACCGATAAAGAAAAACAAAAGCGGGCGCATCGCCGCTGCAAATTTGACGAGTTTAAGATTTTTATCGGCGTATTCATAGTTTAACTCCTGAAATTTTTCGATCTCCGCGTCTTCCTGCGCGTAGGCGCGGACGACGCGCACGCCCGTTAGATTTTCCTGTGCGCGAGCCGTGATGCCGGAGAAAAATTCCTGAATTTTTTCAAACCGAACGTGAATTTGCTGACCTAAAAACTTGACCGTCAAAGAAACGAACGGCATCGGGATCAAAAGCAAAAGCGTGAGTTTTGTCGAGATGCCGAGCATAATCGGCAAAACGATGGCGAGCGCAAAAACCGCCTGACACGAATAAAGGATCATCGGACCGACGATTTGGCGAACCGCGCCGAGATCGTTGGTCGCCCGCGCCATCAGATCGCCGACGCGGTTGTTATGAAAAAATTCGAGCGGTTGATCAACCAGCGCGGCATAAAAATCGCGGCGCATATCGTATTCGATATGCCTCGAAGCATTGATCAAAAGCCGTCTCTGCCAGAAAAGAAAAATCCCGCTCAAAAGTGAAATGCCGAGAATCATCAGCGGATAATAAATTATTTTTTCGCGCGTTACCTCACTACTGATGTCGTCAATCGCCTGCCCGACCAGGTAAGGCACATACAGCCCGAACGCCATCGAAACGGCGATAAACAAAATGCCGAAAACGACCTGCCATTTATATGGCTTGAAATAGCGGATGAATTTTTTGAGTTCTTCCATCTCTTTTGAGTTTAGAGAGTTCGTGGAGTTCGTAGAGTTCGTAGAGTTTGGAGAGTTAAAGAATTTCTTCCAACTCTCCAAACTCTCCAAACTCTCTAAACTCTCTAAACTTTTGTATAAGTCGAAAGCGCGGTGGCGATCAATTTTCCCTGTTCGTTGACGACTTCCGCCGAAACGGTCAAAAGGCGTTTTCCCGCTTTGATAATTTTCGCCGTGCAGGAAAATTTTCCTTCCGTGTGCGGTCTGAGATAATGAACGTTCAGATCAACCGTCGAAGCCTTTTCTTCGCGCGTCAAAACCGTAATCACGGCAAACGCCATCGCCGTGTCAATCAAGGTCGCCGTTACGCCGCCGTGCAAAAGTCCGTGCGGCTGGCGCAATTGGTCGCGCATTTCGATCTCGATGGTCGCTTCGTTCGGTCGCATATCAATCAGCCGCATCCCGATCATTTTGGCAAATTCGTTGTTGTGCAAAACATTTCCGGCGATTGCCAGATGTTCATTTGTAATTTGATTCGCTTCGCTCATTTTGTTTCCGCTTTTTTATAATCTTGCGGCAAAACGAAAAGTTTTTCATCCGCCGACGGTTGAAAATTTTTCAGCTCGACCGTCATCGTCAAAATTTTCTGCTCGTTCAAGGTGCTGTAAAATTCCTGTTTGACGGGCAGTTTCAGATTTTCGTCGTAGATCAAAATAATTTCCGAATGAAAAGTATCGCCCAGAAGGACGCGGTAATTCGTCAGATCGTTTTCCGTTCCCAATTTTTCAAAACTCGCGGCGGTTTTTTTGTTCAGCCATTCGGTCGTCAAAAATTCGCGCATCTCGTCCGGTTGTGAGCCGTTGCCCGAAGCGTTTTCGGTTTCCCTGAAAGTTTTGTTTTCGCTGTTTATAAAAAACATTTTCGAGCCGTCGGTTAAAACCGAATGCTCCGCTTTTTCGCCGCGGTTGAAAACCGTCAGACTTTTATTTCCCGTTCGCGCAATGAAGTAAACTTTTTCCGTTTTTTCGCCGTTGATAAAATTCGTGATGACGATCTCGGTTTGAAATGTTTCGGGTTCTTTGTTTTCAAAAGGAATGCCGGTTTTGGCTTCTTCGCTGATTCGCGGCGCGACCGCGTTCGTGTTTTCACCCGTTTGCCAAAAGCCGCACGACGAGCAAAACAATAAGAGCGAGGCGAAAAAAAATTTGTTTGATTTGATCAAAAACATTCGGGCTAAATAAAATTTTAGCATAGCGAAAATAAATGTCTGAACGGCTGACTTTTTCTTTTGGATATTGACGAAAAACTTTCTAAAATAATGTCTGGAAGTATTTCGATATGAACCTTTTTATCTGGCAAACGATCTATATTTTGAGCGGCGTGACGATTCTGCCGTTTGCGCCGTTTTTGTATCTGCAGGGTCAATACACGCGCCGCAAGGTCGGTCGTCTGCCCGACGCGCGGGGAGAAACCGCCGGAAAATTCGGCGATAAAACCGAATCCGTCAAACTACTCGCCATCGGCGAATCAACCGTCGCCGGAGTCGGCGCGCAAACGCACGAAACCGCTCTGACCGGACAATTCGCCAAACATTTGAGCAATCGGATCGGCAAGACGGTCGAATGGTTCGCCATCGGCAGAAGCGGCATCCGCGCGG
>JBGTSF010000140.1:0-3781 GCA_041940425.1 Pyrinomonadaceae bacterium | reverse complement strand
AACTACAATTCGCAAAACGAATTTTACGCCCGGTTTTCGACCGGAAACATTCGTCATCAACTCATCGCCGGCGCGGAATACGCGCGTTTTCAGTTTAAATACACGTTCGACCAATATTCGCTTGCGCCGATTGACCGCATCAATCCGACCTACGGAGCGGAGCGCGGTTTTTTTATTTTCGGTTTTAACGACGACAGCTCCGCCCACCAGTTCGGCGCGTATGTTCAAGACCATATCGAACTGCTGCCGAATCTGAAAATTCTCGTCGGCGCGCGGGCGAGCTATGTTGATTCTATTTCAAAAGATTTTCCTGCCGGAACGGTGAAAAACGAACAAATCGTGCGCGGTTTTACGCCCCGCGCCGGCATCGTCTATCAGCCGCTGCGGGCGACTTCTCTTTACTTTTCCTATGCGAGTTCGTTTTCGCCGAATTTTACCGCCCGCTCGCTCGAAGGCGGGCAGTTCGATCCGACGACCGGCAGACTTTTCGAGGGCGGCGTCAAGCATAGTTTTCTGAACGACCGCGTTTTGGCGACGCTCGCCGTTTACGAATTGCAGCGGCGCAAGGTGCTTGTGCCGAATCCCGTGAATCCTTCATTCAGCATTCAAACCGGCGAGCAGCGCAGCCGCGGAATCGAAATCGAAGTCAACGGGCAGATCACTCCGCAATTAAATCTTAATATGACCTACGCGGCGGTCGAAGCGATCGTTACCGAAGACACGCGTCCCGCGCTTATCGGTCAGAGACTCGTCGGCGTGCCGAAACATTCAGGCGGCGTTTACGGCAATTACATTTTCGATTCGCGCTTGCTTCGCGGCTTTTCGCTGGGCGGCGGAGTTTATTTCGCCGCCGAACACTTTTCCAATCTGCCGAACCGCGCCTGGACGCTTCCCGGTTACGCGAGAGTTGATTTGAACCTCGGTTATCGCCGCGAAAACTGGCGGTTCGATGCCGCGGTGAAAAACCTCAACGACGCGCGTTATTTTGAAACCGGCGGCTTTAATACGATTCTGCCGCAGGCAACGCGCCACGCGCTCGCTTCGGTTTCTTATAACTTTTGAGAGGATTTTTATGATTTGGAAAATTGCGAAAAAAGAGTTTGTTGAAATGCGGCGCGACGGCAGATTTCGCTGGTCGGCACTGATCGTGCTGGCACTGCTCGTCGCCGCGCTCGCTTTGGGGTGGAAAAATTATACGACCGCGCGCGCCGAGCAGATGAGAGCGCAGGCGGAATCGCGCGAGTCGTGGGAAACGCAGGGCGAGCGCAATCCGCATTCGGCAGCGCATTTCGGCGTTTATGCGTTCAAGCCGAAAATGCCGCTTTCGCTCATTGATTCGGGACTCGATAGTTTTACGGGAACGAACGTCTGGGTCGAGGCGCATTATCAAAATCCCCTGCGCGGGCGACCCGTCGAGGACGTGACCGCTTTGCAGAGATTCGGCGAGCTGACCGCTGCCGCCGTTCTCCAGCTTTTGCTGCCGCTCGTCATTATTTTTCTCGTCTTCGACGCTTTCGCCGGCGAACGAGCCAACGGGACTTTGCGGCAAATTTTAAGCGTCGGCATTTCGCGTCTCTCGTTGGTTCTGGGCAAAACTCTCGGATTTTTAGCCGGGCATTTAGTGCTCCTTGTTCCCGCCGTCGTGGTCGGCGTTTCGGCTTTGTCCTTAGCAACGAACAATGAAGCTTTACTGTCGAGCGTTCCGCGATTTTTGCTGATGTGCGCGTCTTACCTGATCTATTTCGGCGCGTTTATCGGCATCGCGCTCGCGGTTTCCGCAATTGCTTCGTCAACACGCTTGGCTCTGATAATTTTGCTCGGCTTTTGGATTTTCTCGTGCCTGCTCGCGCCGCGCATCGCCAATGATCTGGCGGAAAGGATTTACAGAGTGCCGTCGGCGGAAGAATTTTGGGCGGATGTGGACAAAGATTTGAAAAACGGTATTGACGGGCATAATCCGGCGAACAATCGCACAAACGAACTAGAGCAGAAAATCTTAGCGCAATACGGTGTAGCGAAAAAGGAAGATTTGCCGATCAATTTTAACGGAATCGCGCTCGATGCCAGCGAGCAATACGCCGATCAGGTTTTCGATAAACACTGGGGCAAAGTCTGGCAAACTTATTACGCGCAGGAAACGGTGCAGAAAATTTCCGGCGTCTCCGCGCCGTTTTTGTCCATTCGCTCGGTTTCGCAGGGTTTGGCGGGAACCGATCTGGCGCACACGGAGCATTTTACCAGTTCGGTCGAGCGATACCGGCGCGAGTTCAACCGTTTTCTGAATCTGAATTTCGCGGAAAATTCGACCACCAAAGACGGCTACAAATATTTCGTCAGCCGCGAGGTTTGGGAAAAATCCCCGGAATTTAATTACGCCGCGCCGGATACGAAATGGGTTTTATCCGGTCAGATTTTCAATTTCGCCGTCCTTTGCCTGTGGTGTTTCGGCGCGCTCGGAGCGGCGGTTTTCGCCGCCAATCGAATGAGGGCTTACTAAAAATTATGTTTCAGAAAATTATCAAAACCGAATGGCGCGTTTCTTTTGCCGACAAAAATTTTTTGATTTTGGCGTTGATCTTTTCCCTTTTGCTTACCTACGGCATCTCGAGCGGCGCGGGCTGGATAAACGAACGGCGGGAAAACAGTCAATCTCTACTCGAAAAACAGGAAAAAGAGTTTGCCGACAAACGCGAGAAAACCGCGCGCGGCTATAAGGGTTCGACCGAGCCGGGCAATTACGAGCCTGACCCGTCCGATCCTCACACGATTGGAATGAGTCTGCAATACGCGGCTCTGCCGTTCAATCCGGCAGCCGTTTTTTCGCTCGGACAGGCGGACGTTTTAACCATTGACCAAGGCGTGACGATTTCGACTCTGACACGCACGAAAGCCGATAAAACCGGCTTTGAAAATCCGCTTTCTTTTCTCGCCGGACGTTTCGATCTCTCGTTCGTCATCGTTTACCTTCTGCCGCTTTTCGTATTGGCACTGAGCTTCAATCTGCTTTCCGGCGAACGCGAGCAAGGCATTTTACAGCTTCTTTTGTCGCAGCCTTTACAGCTCAAAAATCTGCTGACGGCGAAAATCGCGGCGCAGTTCGCGCTTGTCTTCGGGCTTGTTTTGATGGTTTCGATAATCGTCATTTTTCTAAGCGCGTCCGGCTTTTCCGCCGACTTTTGGGCGCGTGCCGCGTTGTGGTGTCTGCTCGTCGGCGCTTACGCGCTCTTTTGGTTCGCACTCGCCGCATTTATCAATTCGTTCGGTTTTTCTTCGGCGACGAACGCCGTCGTCGCTTCGGCAAGCTGGCTGATTTTGGTTTTGATCTTGCCGTCGCTTTTAAATGTCGCCGTTTCCGCCGCGTATCCCGTCCCGTCGCGCAACGAACTCGTTTCCGCCGTCCGCTCGGTTAACCTCGATATGCGCCGCGACGGAAGCCGTCTGCTCGCCGAGCATTATCAGGATCACCCGGAACTGATGCCAAAAAGCGGTCAGGCGGATTTAAGCAACTTCGGTTTGGCATTTGTTTATATTCAGCGCGAGCAGAAAAAACGGGTTAACGAAGTAGAGGAAAAATTCGCCGCCCAACTCGCCCGCCAGCAGAATCTCGTTAAGGCTTTCCGCTTTCTCTCGCCCTCTATCATCGCGCAGGAAGCCTCAAACGACATTGCCGGAACGGGACTCGAACGCTACCAGCATTTTCGCGCTCAGGTCAAGGAATTCGATAACACATGGTCGGACTATTTTGTTCCGCGCATCTACCGGATGGAAAAATTGAGCGTCG
>JBGTSF010000139.1:0-3817 GCA_041940425.1 Pyrinomonadaceae bacterium | reverse complement strand
AAATCTTGAACCCTTCTTCGACCACAAAACCCACGCCGAGAATACGCCGTAAAACAGCGTTTGAATGAGCGTCGAACGAAAGAAATGCTCGCCTTCTTCGTCCTTGAACGTGATGCCCAACGCTTCTTCCATCGTTTTGCGGAGCGAAACCAGCGCGTCGAGATTTTTCGCCGCTTCGACGCGCTCTTTCGCTTCACGCGCATACGAAGCGAGAAACCATGCGACATCTTCCGGCTTGGTCAAAGGGACGGCGTGTAGAAAAACCCGCTTGATAAATTCGCCGAAAGCGGTTTCAAATCTTTTGGCAAACACGTCGGCATCGGCTCTGATCTCGCGCCAAAAATCCGTTTCGTTATCCGCGAAAGTAAATCTTTCGAGATGTTCGGCTCTCCCGCTTGCGTCCCTGCCGATCAGCAGAAAATCGCGGTAGTTCGTTACCAGAACCGCGCCGTAATGATTCAGATATTTGGCGACCTGTTCGCTTTCGGCGATCTGTTCGACATCTTCTTTTGTTGATTTTATCTCGGCACAGCCGCGTTCGGGCTTTTGTCCGGCGCGCGGCTCGTTTTCGCCGCGCTGAAACTGCGAATATGTAAAAAATCCCGCATCCGGCAAACCCGCGCCCCTGTTTTGCAGATTTATCACGCACCGGACTTTCGGTTTTAACTCTTTGCCGTAAGCGTTCGCCATCGCTTCGAACGCGGAGTAATAGGAAGTTTCCTTAACGGCTGAACCCGTGTTGTATATATCGCGCAGGTCTTTGAAATACAGGGAAAGAGGTGTCATTTGTTTTTTGTTTTTATTTGAACGTAATAGTTAAAGCGGTATTCGGAAATCCGCTTGTAGTGATTAAAACATAAATAAAATAAAACAGATTTCGGAAATCGCCAAGAGCAGATAAAAAAATCACTAAAAGATTTTCTATATCGAAAATTCGCTTTTCAGGCGGCTGAAAGCCGCGTTTCCGCGCCTTGCGCGGCACATAGCCGCGACCGTTTACGGCGCGGGTTTGATAAATTCGGGATTTAAAAGGGCGTTTTAACGTCCTTTTTTTCGGCTTTGGACGTTTTCAAGCACGTTAAAACGCGCTTATTATCCGGTCTTCGGTTTGACCGCGCGATAAATCGCACGGCTATGTGCCGCTTGCGCGGGAAGATTTAAGAATTGCTATGCTTGAAATTTTAATTCGACAGGAATCATCCCTAATTTTTGACCGAAAATCCGGCAAAAACCGTAAAATATATAAATTTCGTCTTCGGTTTTGCGGATTCGGTCGCGGGAATCGCGATTCCCATTTCGGGTTTTGCGATTCCCGCCTTCCGGTTCGCGATTCCCTTCGCGGGGATCGTGATACGGAAGCCGCGGATTGCGATACGAATGGCGCGGATTGCAATACGGAAGACCGGAATCATCAAATTGTTCGTTAATTATTCATTACCACAAACCGGAAACTTAATAGTTATCCTTGAAATCATTGACTTTAATTCAGGTTAAAAAAAATATTGACATAATTTCGAATATTGGTGCAAAATCACTGCATTGAGGCAAATAAAACGGCGGGTTCGACGCTTGCGAGAAAATTTTCCATCTGCCGGATTTTTTGCTTTATTGCCTCGTTTCCCGTGAGGCGCGTATTTCCCTTTTATCTCAAGCTCTCGCAAGTCCATAAAGAGGTCAATATGGCAGATTCACCTAAAAATATCGAAGAAAAATACAATCGGTTTTTAAATGCATGGACGACGCTCGCGCCGGATAAAACTTTCGGCGGCGTTACATTGGCGGAATTTTCGGCGCAGGTCGGAAAAAGCAACTCGCCCAGACAGAGACTTGTCGAGCTGGACGACGAGCGCACCGCCGAAGAAACCAAACGCGATAATGAGGACAAGAACAGTCTGAAATTGTGCGAAAGAGTCAAAAACGGCGTAATTGCCGACCCCGATTTCGGCGACGACAGCGCACTTTATGAGGCTTTCGGCTTTGTCCGCAAATCGGAACGCCAGAGCGGTCTGACCAGAAAGAAAGCCGAAATCGATCAGGATTAAATTTTCGAGCCGGGGAAGATAAAATAAAAAAAAGGACGGCAATTATTACCGTCCTTTTTTCGAATTAACTATAACGGTTTTGAGTTATTTCTTTTTGGCGGTCTCCGTTCCGAACGAGGTTGATTTTTGTCCGCCCCATTTGCCTTCGAGCGTGCCGTCGGGTTTGACCTCGTAGGCAACGAAACTGCATTTGTCGCCGCCGAAACCGACCGACGCGGTATCTCCCTGCCGGATGCCGAATCCTTCGAAAGAATTTGCGCCCGTCCATGCGAATTTGTAGCCTTCGCCGAGTTTGGTGATATTCAGTTTCGACTTGTATGTGTCGCCGTTCGGATTTTTGCCTTCGACATCGTATTCGCCTTCAAAGCCCGAACCGCCGGTGCGAGTCGCTTTTTCGGTTTCTTTCTCGTTTGTTCCCCAATAGCCGGCTTTGCCGTCGAGCGAACCGTCCGAATTTATTTTGTAAAGGATCACGCCGCAGCCTTTCCCGTCCGTTCCGTCGGTAAACGACACGGCGACGTTATTGCCGGTTTGAACACCCACGCCGTCATATTGCACGCCTTTGGAATCCCAGCTGAATTGATAAACGTCGTCACGGTTGGTAATCAAAAGATCAGCCGTATAATCGCCGCCGCCGTCGGCATTTTTGCCCGTCGCGGAATACTCGCCCGACAGATCGGTCGGGGCGGAAGTTTTATCGCCTGAATTTGAATCATTCGTGTTGGAAGCCGGTTTATTTGCCGCCGAATTGCTGTTTATGTTTTGCGCGCTTTTATTTTCCGGCGAAGAAGTGCCGGAATTTCCGCATGCCAGACTGATTGCTAAAAGAAAACAGGAAACTGCATACAAAAAGTATTTTGAACTCTTCCGTTTCATTTATTTTTCTCCTTGAAGTTGATCTAAGGTAAATCCTAAATATAATAAATCAAACGAATTAGAAAACCAAACCGGAGCGAAATCGTAACAAATAAACCACGAAATAACACGAAAAGACACGAAGAAAAGTATCTTTTTTTAGTGTTCCTTCGTGTCGTTTCGTGGTTTATTTCTTCTTTCTTAAATTTTTGTAATTTATTTTTTGGTCGCCCGATCGAGTTCGCTGATGCGCGATTTGAAAGCTTCCGCCAGAAGTTTGATGTCTTCTTCTTCGTAGTTTGCCGCGCGGAATGCGTCTTCGATCTGTTTATCGGTCAATTGAAGCAGAAGGTCTGCAAGCCAGCGTCCGTGTTCGACCTTGATGCCTTTAATCAGGTAATCGGCTGTTCCGCGATAGTCGAATTCGATCATTCCGTTATTTACCTGTTTGATAAAATTCGATTGATAATAATGTTCGGGTTTGTTGACGCTCCGCCCCGAACGGCTGTTGCTTTCCTTTGCGAGCCTGCCGAACGACGCGCCGAGATCGCTGATCGCGTAATGAAGTTCGTCGCCGCTGCGGAAAATGACATTGTTCTCGTCCTTCAAATCCCAGTTATTGAACATCGCCATCATTATTTTCAGCCCTTCGAATTCATTTGTTCCGACAAACGGGTTATCGTTCCAGCTCCAGCGGTCGAAACGCTTAATTCCGTCGGGACGCGCCTCGAAACGCGCGTTTTTATAATTTCCGACCTTTTCGATAGCGAGTTTCGGAACGAGATAATTGATCTCGGTCTTGTAACCCAACGCCCACAAAAGGCGAACGGCGGCGGTTTCGGGCTGCGATTCGTCCGCAACTTTTACGATCCATTCGCGTCCCGCGCCGTCCCTGATGCGGTATTTCAGATTATTGCCGC
>JBGTSF010000138.1:0-4162 GCA_041940425.1 Pyrinomonadaceae bacterium | reverse complement strand
GGCGCTTTCCCGACAGCCGTCCGCACGGCTGAAACAATTACAGCTTCTTTCATAATTTTTCTCCGGTTTTAATTCACTTCCGTGAAAATGAGTGAATGCTCATTCATTTTTATAATATACACGAAACAGGCGGATTTTGCGAATTATTTTTGAAGAATTTTTGAGAAAGTTTAGTTCCGCTTTAACGCTTCGATTCTTTCTATCACATCAATCGGGCGCGGATTTTTGACCTGCAAAATTCTGCTTTCGATAAAAATTTTGCTGTCCTTCGTGTTAAATCTGTAACCGTGTTCAGCCAGAATTTTCATTATTTCCCAACGCTTTTTGCTTAATTTTCGCGGCGGTTCGAAATACGCGCCCATATCGGTCATCCGATTAGCGCATTCGGGACATTTGCGTGCGCTCGCGCTCGTTTCTTTTGAAAAACTTTTGCGGCAGTCGAAACACGCCCAATGCGTAAATGAGAAATTATTTTTCATTTATTTCTTTTACATCATTTCCGTCCGGCAATTGCCCCAATTTTCTCAAAAGCGGTGTCATCGTTAAGCCTTGCGCGAAAACAGAAAAGGCGACCACGCCGAATGTAACGGTCAGAATTTCCGACCGAAACGGAACGCTTTCGGGAATTCCCAATGCCAGAGCCAGAGCCAATGCACCGCGCAGACCGCCCCAGAACATTATGTGCTGGTGCGCCGGTTCGATCTTCCAGCGCGATTTTATGAAGAGTGCCGAAAGCGGATAGATCGCTATGGCACGCGCGACGATGACGGCGATGATCGCCACGCCGATCGCCAATATGACGCTTGAAAAATTTTGATAGGCTTCGTTGATTCCGAGGATAATAAAAACGATCGAATTGACGACGAAGGCGGCAAATTCCCAGAATGATTCGATTGATTCCTCGCCTTTTTCGGTTACGAAACCGAGTGCTTTCGTATTGCCGACCAGAAGCCCGGCGGTCATCGTCGCCAGCACGCCCGACCAGTGAAATGTTTCTGCGAGCCAGAATGAGCCGAACGCGGCGGTCGTCGTCAGGGCGAGTTCGACCAGATGATCGTGTGTTCGTCCGGCGATCAGAAGACATCCGCCGCCGACGATCAAACCGCTTGCGATGCCGCCGACAACCGACAAAACGAGCGTTCCGGCGATGGTTTCCGCGCTCATCGTCTGTCCCATCGCAAACGCGAGCGCGATGACAAAAGCGACCGCCGCCGTCGAGTCGTTAAACAACGATTCGGCTTCGACAAGAAGGCGTAAACGCCCTTCGACTTTCGCTTCTTTAAAGGTTGCAATTACCGAAACCGGATCGGTCGCCGCGATCAGAACGCCGAACAGAGCCGCCATCGTCCATTGCCAGCCGACGAGCAGATTCATAAACGCCGCCGTGATGCCCGCCGAAAGCAAAACCCCGACCGTTGCAAATGTAATCACGGGAACGAGATCGCGTTTGAGTTCCTTCCAGTGAATATACAGCGCGGCTTCAAAAATAAGAGGCGGAAGCAGAACCTTAAAAAGCAAATCCTTGCTGAACGGGATCGAGATTCCGAGCGGGATAAACGCCAGCAGAATTCCGGCAGAGACAAGCCCGACCGTGTATGGAATTTTCAAACGCCGCGCGATGATTGCCACGACCGCGCCGATCAAAAGAATGATCTCGATCGCTTCGATTCCCAAGCCCTGATCCGCCGCCGTCTGTGTCAAAGTTTCTGCAAACATATTTTTATGAATTTATGTGGATCGAGAGTTGAAACTGCTTAAATCATCCATGAACTCTGTGTAAATCTCGGTGAACTCTGTGTTAAAAATTCAATAAACACAGAGCGCACGGAGATTTACACAGAGTTTACGGAAAAAACTTGTTTTTGTTTTCAGTAATCTATTCCAATTCTTGATTCACATATTTTATGGATTTCGCTTTTTTGTTTCTACTCTTTGACTGCGATTTCTACTTTTTCGATATTCAAAATGTCTTGTAAAACCTGCGGATTTATCGAAATTAAAAAACCGCGCTTGCCGCCGTTGATGAAAATTTTCGGGAGATCGAAAATCGTCTTTTCTGCATAGACCGGCATTTTCGTTTTCACGCCGAACGGCGAAGTTCCGCCGACCAGATAGCCTGTGAGTTTGTTTGCTTTTTCAGGCGAAGCAGGCGCGACTGATTTTACATTTAGAAAACGCGCGAGATTTTTGGTCGAAACTTCGCGGTCGCCGTGCATTAAAATTATCAGCGGTTTTTTCTCGCTCGTTTCAAAGATGAGAGTTTTAACGACGGCGTGTTCGTCAACGCCGAGAACTTCCGCCGAATGCCGCGTTCCGCCTTTTTCGACATAATCGAAAACGTGCGGCTCGAAATCAATTTTTTTCTCTCTGAGCGCGCGGATCGCGGGCGTGATCGGGTAATTCATTTAAGCGGCGATAATTTTTGAAAGTTTTTTGCGGTCAATTCCCGCTTTGAATAAACTGCGAATCAGTAAATCAAAGCTCACGCTGGCATCGCCCGCTTCCATTTTGGCAACCCTCGACTGACTTGACTGCAAAATCTTCGCAAAATTTTCCTGCGTCATATTCGCTTCCAGACGCTTTTGTTTTAATGCTTCGCTCAATGCCAGACGAAGTTCGATAACTCTCTCCTCATCGTCGGAAAGTCCGAGATAATCTTTCGCCGTCGTGATCTTCCAACCTTTTTTTTCTATTTTCATTTTTTTCGTCTTTGGCGGATTTTATTTTTTTGTTGTTCATCAATTTAACGCTCAAAAGCCATAATTCGTTCATCAATTTTAATCGCTGAGTTACGGCTTCCGGCGACATATCAACTTTCATTTTCGACCTCGTTCAAATTTTTTATATCAAGCAAATCCTGTTCACGCCCGCTGATCGTTTTTAATTTTATCAAACCTTCACGCGAAACCGTCCAAGTTTCGCCCTCTTCCCATTCGATCAACTCCCGATCTTCCCAAATATCTTTCAGCTCTTCGGTAACAAGCAAAAAATCAATCGTAAAAAGTCTTTTCGATTCTTTGTCAATTTTGGAAATCCGCCGAATCTCGATCACGTCGTCGTGAAAATGAAGCGGCAAGCCTTCGACATCGTAGCCTAAATTTTGCGCGATTTGCCAGACTTTTTCGAGGTCTTCGGATAAAATGAGTAAATCAATATCAATCGTCGCCCGCGGCAAGCCGTGAATCGCCATCGCCCAACCGCCGCAGATCGCATAGTCCAAATTTTCGCGGTTCAGCGTATTTACAAAAACGGTAAACTCATTTAATAAACTCGACATATTTTTATTTCAATTATATCGAAAATATAAAACTTAATTTTATTCTGCTTCTTTCAAATGTGGATGCATTTCAACTAATGCAAAAATAAATTCATTCAAACAGAGATCGCATTGAGGACATCGAATGTGTCCATCTTTTTCAAACATTGATACACCGCAACCGGGACAAAACCACTTACCGCCGACAACAAATGAAAACTTTTTCTCTCTGGGCGTTCTAATCTTTAGAATAAAACACTCTGTCAATCCTTGTTCAAGATTTCGAGAAAGTCCCATTTTTCCCTTTAAACAGGTTAGCTCGTTCTCAAGTTGGACTAATTCATCATTACATTTGGGGCAGAACATATTTTTAGAAATTTTTAAACCTCATCATATCGAAAACACGATACAAGATGATCGTTCACCAGTCCGCACGCCTGCATAAAAGCATACATAATCGTTGAGCCGACGAAATTAAAACTGCGCTTTTTCAAATCTTTGCTCATCGCGTCAGAGATTTCCGTCGAAGCGGGAACTTCCGATAAACTTTTCCAACGATTCACAATCGGTTTTCCGCCGACAAAATTCCAGATGTATTTATCAAACGAACCGAATTCTTTCTGAATTTCCAAAAACGCCTTCGCGTTTCGCACCGCCGAAGCGATTTTCAGACGGTTGCGGATGATGCCTTCATTCGTTAAAAGCTCGGCGCATTTTTTTTCGTCGTAACGGGCGATCTTTTGGTAATCGAAATCGTCGAACGCTTTTCTATAATTTTCGCGTTTCCGCAGAATCGTGTCCCACGAAAGTCCGGCTTGCGCGCCTTCGAGAATCAAAAACTCGAAAAGCCACCGGTCGTCGTGTTCGGGAACGCCCCATTCCGTGTCGTGATATTCGACGGCGAGA
>JBGTSF010000137.1:0-4206 GCA_041940425.1 Pyrinomonadaceae bacterium | reverse complement strand
TACATAACCGACCGTAGTGCGTATAGTGGACATCACGTACCTCAAATCCAGCCCTTTCTCTGGAAAGGCCGCCAGGTCCCAGTGCAGACATCCTTCTCTTGTGAGTGATCTCTGCAAGCGGGTTTGTTTGATCCAGGAACTGAGAAAGCTGGTTCGTTCCAAAAAATGAATTGATAAATCCGGTATTGTTGTCTCTGCCGGAACCTGCTCCGACGAAAGTATTCAGCTTGCCTTGAGAATTGCTCGGATTATTGTCAGGAATGGTATTCAGACCAACTCGTTCGCCGACGAAGGTATTGGAAAGTCTCAAGCCTTGGGCATTGTATAGCCCTGAGCCGCTTAGAATTTCGATACCGTTAAGATTGAACGAGGTCGCCGTATTGACCGCATTTCCGTTGAGCGTTCCGCCGACCGTTCCGTTTCCGCTGATATTGAAGTTAGTTGACGATTGCTGTGCGGTCGAGTTTTGGATATAGTTCGGGCTATTTGGCAAAGGATTTCTCGCATCGGTGAGGCGTGAGTCGTTGAACAACACAACTTGGTTTGGGGTTAATCCGTTAAATAGAAAAGCATTTCTGGCGGTATCCGCATTGGCTGCGGTATCCGCATTGATACTTTTGATAGAATAGGGCGCGCTGGTTATCGCCTGCCGCGGCGAAAGAGTGGAAAATGCCGAACCGGCGCCTGACTGTCTGACTTTTATCTCAAGAAAGCGGTTTGCTCCCGTGAAAACACTGCCGAAATCAATACGGACGCTAAATACTCCGTTGTTAACGTTGACACCGTTTAAAGTAACCGTTGAACCGATCTGACCGCCGCCCGTATCAGCGTTCCACAGCGAAAACTCGAAATCGTGGGTTCCGTTAGCGGGCAATGTTCCGCTCAACAACCGTCCCTGATAAGTGAATTCGGTCGGTTGAGCCTGTGAATCGCTCACGCTTAGCCAAAATACAAATAATAGCAAGACCGAAATTCTAAAAATTCTTTTATTCATTCTTATTCTCCTCTCTAACAAATCGTTTTTTTGCCGGTCAGGTTTCCCTCCTTCAGAACCCGCAGAACGTTTCCAGCGAACTGCCGCAGACGAGCAGTAAACCCGAATCCGTTTCCTTAAAATGAATTTTTTCGTCCTCCGCAAAACGAAAGATCGCTCGTTCGCTCAAGTCCGAAACCCGCGCCGCTTCGGCGACGGTCAGCCAGATAGTTTCCTTCTGACACTGCCCACAAAATTCGCGTCGCGTTTTTCCGAATCTGACGCGCCACGTTTCGCGGCGTTCGTGCAGAAGAAAAATTTTCTTGGCTTTTGGCATAACATCGGCTAAAATTCTTTCACCCAATAAAAAAATCGGAATGTTTGATTTGTAAATCGAAAGGCGAAGAAAAGTCTTTATGTTTTTCTTATAAATTTCTTAAAAATTTCTTTTCGCAGATATGAGCAGTAACGGCAAACATTTACGGGGATTCGACAAATTTCGGCTGGACCTTGAAAAAAAAGTTCTGTGGTTCGAGGACGAGCCTGTGCATCTGCCCGCCAAAGCGGTCGAACTGCTCTGCGTGCTGGTCGAAAACCGGGGCGAGGTCGTTACCAAAGACGAGCTTTTAAATAAAGTCTGGCAGGATTCTTTTGTTGAAGAAAGCGTTCTCTCGCAGAATATTCATCATCTCAGAAAAACTTTTAAAGATTTGAATTTTCGGGAAAACCCGATCCAGACGATACCGCGGCGCGGCTATCGTTTCGCGGGCGATGTGTTTGAAACCGATGATGAACTGGTCATCGAACACGAAATCGTCGAACGCGCTCTGCTGGCGGAAATCAGTGAAGATTCACTCAAAAATCTGGGTTTGAATGACGTGGCTAGAATTTCCAGCCGGAAAGTTTTACCGAATAAAACACGCTTTGTTTTTGCCGGTTTACTGATTATAGTTTTGCTTCTCTCCGGTTTTGGCATTTGGCAGTTTAACCGATCGGACGAAGAAGCGGAATTGAAAAATATCAGATCAATCGCCGTTCTGCCTTTGAAAAATTTGAATGAAAGCTCGCCGGATCAGACATTTTCGCTCGGTCTGACCGATTCACTCATCAGCCGTCTGGGAAAACTGAACCGGTTTGTCGTGCGCCCGTTCAGCGCGGTCGAAAAATACGAAAAAAGCGGCAAAGACGCGGTAAGTTTCGGGCGGGAACTAAAAACGGACGCGGTTTTGGAAGGCACGATCCAGACGGTCGAAGGTCGCCTGCGCGTCAATCTTCGCCTTATTGAAGTAAAGAGCGGCGGGCAGATCTGGACGGAAAGTTTCGATGAAACCGAAGCGAATATTCTCAAACTGCAAGATTCTGTTTCAAGCAAGGTCGCGCATTTTCTGCTCGACAAACTCAAACCCGAAGAAGAATTTTTGCTTGCCAAACGACCGACGGCGAACCCGGAAGCCTTCCGGCTTTATATAACCGGACGCGAAAGATGGCTGAGGCGCGATTGGCAGTTCGAATCGGTCGCCTTTTACCGCAAGGCAATCGAACTCGACCCGAATTTCGCGCTCGCGTATGTCGGCATCGCCGATGAATACGCTTTTACGAATGAGGTCGAAATAGCCGAAAACGCACTTGCCAAAGCCTTAGAATTGGATCCGAATCTGGCGGAAGCGCATGCGACGCGCGGATTTTTGCAGATGTTTAAGCATTGGGACTGGCAGGGCGCGGAAACGTCTTTCCGCCACGCGCTGGAACTCGCGCCGAATTCATCGAAAGCGCATCACTGGTTCGGAGTTTATCTTTCGATCAGAGGCAGATTCGACGAAGCGCTTCTGGAAATGGAAAAGGCTCTCGAACTCGATCCGACGGCTTTGGTGATCATGGCTGATATCGGGGAACTTTACTATCTCAAACGCGATTATGACCGCGCCGAAACCGAACTTAACAAAGTGCTTGAAATTGATCCGAACTTTCTAAATGCGCGGCAGTATCTCATCAAGGTTCGCTTCAAAAAAGGCGGCTCGTATTTTTTTGAATCCGCCGCCTATCATATTTTTGAACAGAACAAATTGAAGTCGGAAAATCTGCCTTTCAATGATACGGCTGAATCGGAACGGAAATTGGCAGACAAAGAAGAAAGGTTTTTTATCGAGAGCGAAGAAAATGCGCAAAAAAAAGTGGCAAACGAAAACCCGACTGCTTATTGGGGGCTTTCCAGACATTATTCGATTCTGGGCGAAAAAGAAAAATCGCTCGACGCGCTTGAAAAGGCACTTGAAGCCAAAGCTTTTTTGATACCATACGTCGCCGTTGACCCGCTCTGGGACACGGTGCGCGACGAGCCGAGATTTCAGGATGTTCTGCGAAAAATGAATTTGTGATAAAGGAAGCGGTCAAACAGAAAATTTAACCGAGAGTTTTCTTTTATTCGTTGACGGCTGATTTCTTTCCGCGTTTGATGACGCGAAACAGATATAAAACGATAATCGCCGCCAAAACTATGTAAACTACCGGATCGAGATAATTTTCGATTTCCCCGAAATTGCTTTTCAGAATAAAACCGAGTCCGGCTAAAAAAGCCGTCCAAACTCCCGCGCCGAGAGTCGTAAAAAATAAAAACGAAAACATATTCATCCGGTTAATGCCCGCGGGAATCGAGATCAGCGACCGGATGCCGGGAACAAGACGGCATAACAAAACCGCGAAATGCCCGTATTTATCAAACCAGCGATTTGCCCTTTCTATGTCGCGGCTCGAAAAAGCAAACCATCTGCCGCGCGTGTCGGCAAAAATTTTGAGTTTTTCTGCACCGATTTTCGCGCCTAAAAAATAAAGCGGTAATGCTCCCAACACCGAACCGAATGTGCCGGCACAGACGACCGCGAAAAAAGAAAATTTGTTTTCGGAAACCAGAAAACCGGCAAGCGGCATAATAAACTCGGAAGGAATCGGCGGAAAGATATTTTCAACGAACATCAGCGCGACGATGCCTAAATAGCCCGTCGCGCCGATAAAATCCAAAACCCACCTCGTCATTCGAAAATTTTACCATTTCAGGATTCTATACGATAATTTGGTGCTTCTTTGGTAATGATGACATCGTGAACATGCGATTCGCGCAATCCGGCATTTGTGATGCGGATAAATTTCGCTTTTTCCTGCAACTCCGCAATATTCTTACAGCCAGTGTAACCCATTCCCGAACGAAGTCCGCCGACCAATTGCGTGACCATATCGGC
>JBGTSF010000136.1:0-4744 GCA_041940425.1 Pyrinomonadaceae bacterium | reverse complement strand
CGAATGGGCTTTGGATTTGGAAGCCGACCGGATGATCAATTCGTTCATCGCCGAAAAAGATCTGAAATCGGAATTTACGGTCGTCCGTAACGAGATGGAATCGGGCGAGAATGATCCTTTCGGAGTAACTCTGCAAAGGGTTATGGCTGCCGCCTTCCAGTGGCATAATTATGGTAAGTCCACGATCGGCGCGCGTTCCGATGTCGAGAATGTGCCGATTGACCGCCTGCAGGCTTTTTACAAAAAATACTACCAGCCGGACAATGCCGTTTTGGTCGTCGCCGGAAAATTCGACGAAGCGAAAACTCTGAATCTGATTCAAAAACACTTCGGCGCGATTCCTAAACCCGACCGTAAATTGACGGAAATTTACACCGCCGAACCCGTGCAGGACGGCGAAAGACTTGTAACGGTCAGAAGAGTCGGCGACACACAGTATCTGCTTGCCGGTTATCACACGCCGCCCGGAGCGCACCCGGACGCACCGGCAGTCGGTCTAATGACGAATATTTTTACCAATCAGCCTGCCGGAAGACTTTATAAGGCTCTGGTCGAAACAAAAAAAGCCGCGTTCGTTTTCAGTTCGAATTTTGCCCTCCGGGATTCCGGGTATAACTGGTATGCGGCGGAGCTTAGAAAAGAGCAGTCGCTGGATGAAGCCCGCCAAATTATGCTCGAAACGCTTGAAAATCTGGCGAAAAATCCGCCGACCAAAGAAGAAGTCGAGCGTGTGCGGACGGCGGCACTGAAAAATATCGAACTTGCGCTCAATGACCCGAATCAGATCGGCTTGATGCTGAGTTCGTGGATTGCCGTCGGCGATTGGCGTTTGTTTTTCCTCAACCGCGACCGGATTAAAAATGTAACGCCGGAAGACATCCAGCGCGTCGCGCAAAAATATCTCAAGCAGTCAAATCGCACTTTGGGCGTTTTCACGCCGACCGAAAAACCCGACCGTGCCGAAGTTCCCCGCCTCAAAGATGGCGATATTCTGGCAATGGTCAAAGATTACAAAGGCGGCGAAGCCATCGCGCAGGGCGAAGCCTTTGAGCCGACTCATGAAAATATCGAAGCCCGCACCACCCGGACGGAAATCGGCGGTTTGAAAGTCGCTTTTTTACCGAAAGAAAATCGCGGCGATACGGTTTTTGCGAATATGACTCTGCGCTTCGGCGATGAAAAATCTCTGATGAACCGCGCGAGTGCGGGCAGTTTTGCCGGACGGCTTTTGATGCGCGGCACGACAAAACGCACCCGCCAGCAGATACAGGATGAGTTCGACCGTCTGAAAGCGAGAGTAATGGTTTTCGGCGGCGCGACCAGCGCGAATGTTTCGGTCGAAACAACAAGGCAGAATCTGCCGGAAGTCTTGCGGCTGGTCGCGGAGATTTTGCGCGAGCCGGCTTTTCCCGAAAACGAGTTTGAAACAGTTCGGCAGGAAGCCCTGACCGATCTGGAAAATCAAAAAAGCGAACCGGTTTCGGTCGCTTTCAACGCGCTGAGCCAGCATTTTAACCGTTACCCGAAAGGCGATGTCCGGTATTCGAAAACTTTGGACGAACAGATTGCCGATACCAAAGCCGTTACGCTCGACGAGGTAAAATCTTTCTACAAGGATTTTTACGGCGCGTCGGACGGCATTCTGGCGATTGTCGGTGATTTCGACGCGGAGAAAACCTCCGTTTTGATCAAAGAACTTTTCGGTGATTGGAAAAGCCCGCAACCGTTTAAGCGGCTGGTATTCGATTTTTTTGATATTCCGGCGGTAAATCGCGCTTTTGAAACGCCGGATAAAGCCAATGCCTTTTTTGTCGCCCGGCACAATGTCAAAATGCGCGATGATAACCCGGATTATCCGGCGTTCGCGCTGGGCAATTATATGCTCGGCGGCGGTTTTTTGAATTCGCGGCTGGCAACGCGCATTCGTCAGAAAGAAGGTTTGAGTTACGGAGTCGGCTCCAGTTTCAATGTCGCCGCGCTCGACGAAGCCAGCACATTTATGGCTACAGCCATCTACGCGCCGGAAAATGCTGACAAACTCGAAGCGGCTTTTAAAGACGAAATCAGAAAAGCCGTTACTGAAGGCTTTACGGCGCAGGAACTCGAAGAAGCCAGAAAGGGATGGCTTCTACAGCGTCAGCTCAGCCGCGCACAGGATAATGAACTGGCAAGAGGTCTCGCGCAGAGTCTTTATCTCGGAAGAACTTACAAAGAATCGCAAGAACTCGAAGAAAAGGTCAAAAATCTGACGCCGGAACAGGTCAATGCGGCGATGAAAAAATATCTGACACCGGAAAAAATAACAGTCATTAAAGCCGGAGATTTCGCCAAAGCGAAAAATAAGCCGGTGCAGTAAATTGCCGGAATCATTAAACCTTTTTTAAGGCAGCCGGGGCTTTCCCGCTGCCTTATTTTGTTTTCGGCAATTTCAACTACCGCTTGTAAGTCTTTATACAATTTAATCAGCGTAAATTGGCGTTTTTCAAATACTTGCAGGCAGTAATGCTTCCCGCTTCGATAGGTTCTCAAGTTTGCCTCAAGTCTTGAACAACCGCGCTCAAGTTTTTCTCAAACTCCTTTATATATTCTTGCACCAAGTTTTCGACAACAGGAATTTTTCTAAGGAGTGAGAATAAAATGGTGAAATCGAGTAATCTATACCGCAAATTTTTAACTTTGGTTTTTACGCTCGCATTGACGGGCGTTTTTGTGTTTCAGATGCAGGCGGCTGATCTTAGCCCGACATTGCAGAGCAAACTGCCCAATCTGGCGGATAACGTGGAGGTCGGGATGGTCGTCGTCGCTTTTAATACTTCGAACGGCTTGCAGGAAAGCCATCTGAATGTTTTGCGAAGCGTCGGCGTAACCGGCGGGCAGACCTTTCCGAATCTCGGAATGGTCGCGCAGCCGATGACTGCCGGACAGATTCGCGCACTGGCGGGCAATCCGGCAGTACGTTCGATCTGGTCGAACGATCAGTTGTATTACACGATGCACCAGGCGCGCGTTCTCGGCGGCGTTCAGAAATTGCAGTCCGATGCGGGATTTACGTTCCGCAACGGCGGAATGCCGGTTTCGGGCGACGGTAATTTTTCCGTTTTGATCATTGACTCCGGTATTGACGCGACCCATTCCGATCTGCAGTTCGGTCCGAAGGTCATCCAAAACGTCCAGACACCCGTCGCCGCCGGAACCCTGCCCGGATTTACGCCGCACGTTTCGATCGAAAATGTCCCGAACACCGACCAGACCGTCGGACACGGAACGCACTGCGCCGGTATTCTGGGCGGCACGGGCTTGCGTTCGGGAAATCTTTACACGGGTGTCGCTCCGGGCGCGAAGCTCATCGGCGCGGGACTCGGCGCGGGAATTTTCGTCATTAACGGCTTGGCGGCTTGGGAATGGGGTTTGGCGAATCAATACCGCTACAACATCCGCGTCGTTTCCAATTCCTACGGCGGAAGCGGCGCGTTCAATCCGAACAATCCGATCACGATCGCCACGAAAATCGCGTATGACCGTAACATCACGGTTGTTTTCGCGGGCGGAAACGACGGTCCGGTCAAAGACACATGGAACCCGTATGCCAAAGCCCCGTGGGTGATCGGCGTCGCCGCCGGCAGCAAAGAAGGCGATCTGGCGGCTTTCTCGTCACGCGGCGTATCGCGCGCCGAACGTCTGAACAACGAAGACCCGCTCGACGATTACAACGCGCCGACGATCACCGCGCCGGGAATGGGACGCGCGTTTGAAACCAACGCGAGTAAATTCACGATTGATATGGTCTCGACGCGTTCGAGCGTCAATCTCGTGGCAAACGGTTTGGACAACGACACCGAGCTTCCGCCGGCAATGATCCCGTTCTACACGCAGATTCACGGAACTTCGATGGCGACTCCGTATGTCGCGGGCGTCGTCGCTTTGATGCTCGATGCCGACCCGACGCTCACGCCGGACGAGATCAAGGACATTCTTACTTCGACGGCTTCAAAGATGCCGGGACGCGAAGAATGGGAGGTCGGCGCGGGCTTTGTCAACGCCTACGCCGCAGTTGACAAGGTTTTCAACCGTTCGCGCAATTACTCGGAATCCACTTCGCAGCAGATCGATGCGGAGATCCGCGACATCGTCTCGCGCAACTACAACCGTGCAAAGGAGATCCTCGAGAGTCACCTCGAGACGCTGCATACGATGGCGAAGTATCTGCTTGAGCGCGAAACCCTCGATGCTACCGATATCGAGGCCATCATGCGTGGCGATACCTTGCCGGCCCTGCCGCCGGCGGTGGCGACCTCTCCCAAGGACTCCGGCGGCGACGAGAACAAGCCCGAACCCACACCGAATCTGGTGCCGGACAAAGTCCCGACCTGAGGTTCGATTGTTGACCAATCGCGGGCGCGGCCACCGGTCGCGCCCGTTTTGCTTCCGGGGCTTTCTTATGGTGACCACGATGCTCCAACTCGGTACCCAGCGCTACGACATCACCCAGCGTTGCCTGCTCATGGGTGTGATGAATGCAACCCCCGACAGTTTCTCCGACGGTGGACGCTTTAACGCGCCCGAGGCCGCGGCTGCGCGCGCGAAGAAACTGGTGGAGCAGGGGGCCGACTTGCTCGATGTGGGAGGAGAATCGACGCGCCCGGGGGCGGCGCCGGTGAGCCGCGCAATGGCGTGTGTCATATGCGCCTGGTCGGCGAAGTGTAGCCGGTGCGCGATGCTGGTCAGCGGGTCGCGTGTCGTGCGG
>JBGTSF010000135.1:0-4902 GCA_041940425.1 Pyrinomonadaceae bacterium | reverse complement strand
GGCGCGTTTTCGAAAAAGTTTCGAAAATCGGTTTTGTCTTCGAGTATCTTATTTAAATCGTTTTCGTCATAGCCGGTCAGCCAGAAGATGATCTCGTCCACTTCCGCTTTCGTCCGGTTTTTCTTTTCCGCCTTCGCCACGTAATGCGGGTAAACGCCCGCAAATGACATTTTGTAAACTCTTTCGTTATTGCTCATATTTTCTAATTTTATTGGTTTGTGAAACTCGCCGCTTTGCGGTCTATTTCTTTGATAAACTCATCCTTGCCGTCCATATATGCTTCCATATCCTGCGGATGCTCCTTCGCCAGTTTTCTTTTCAGGTCGCTGTATTTTTCGGCTTCGTCAGGATGAGCGTTCATAAAATCGCGGAACGCCAGATGCCGCCTGACCTGTTCCGATCTGGTTTCGAATATATGAATTTGGTGAGTCCTGACACCCGACTGATTATCTTTGCGAAAATACCGCCGACCGGGAATGCCGAATTCGCCCAACGCTTCATAACCGAACCGCGTCATCTCCAAACTCAATTCATCAACCTGGGAAATATCTCTAACTTCGACCAGTATATCAATAACCGGTTTCGCGTAAATGCCCGCAATCGCCGTACTGCCGATATGATGTATAGCAATGAGAACATCGCCCAACGCGGCGGCGATCCGTCCGGCTTCCGTCTCGAATTCACCACGCCAATTCGGGTCGTGCGCGACTACTTCCACTTTTTTCATAACTCAGTATTTCATTCAAAAAAAACCACGCGCATAACACGAAAGGACAAGAAGAAAATTCTCTCTTATTTTAGGGTAGTGTCCTAATTTGTGTTGTTGGGAAGAATTCCAAACTCAGTTCCGAAGGAACAAAAGTTAATAGCCCAGCCATTGATGGCTGGGGTTTCGATTTCAAATACGGCGACAAGTCCTGTAAGGACGACAGAAATCTTTCGTCCCTACAGGACTTGCACCATTATTTGTAATCGAACCCCAGCCATCAATGGCTGGGCTATTGTCTTTTGTTCCTTCGGAACTGATTTTTGACATAGAGTTTTTGCGCCTTTCCTTGCCAACTCACTCTTTGTAAGATAAATTCAATACTTACCTGAATTCCGAAAATTATCAGATTCCGTCGGCGGAGTTTTTGGAATTTCCTGCCTTTGGTAAACGAAATTTTCGGATTCTTGAATTTTGAAAAAATAAGGAGATTTGCCGAACTATGAAAGCATTTTCAACCGAAAATATCCGCAATCTGGCTGTCATTGGTCACGGCGACGCGGGTAAAACCCAGCTAGTAAGCTCGCTTTTATACGTCGCCGGAGCCACGCCGCGCTGGGGAAAAGTTGACGAAGGAACGACCGTCACCGACCACGAAGACGATGCCATCGAAAGAAAAGTTACACTGAACAACAACTTCGCCCACCTCGAACATATAGACACCAAGATCAATCTGATAGACACGCCCGGCTACGCCGCGTTCGTTTCGCACGCGCGTCCCGCGCTTCGCGTCGCCGACTGCGCGCTGGTCGTCGTTGATGCCGTCAACGGGATAGAAGTTCAGACGGAAAAAACTTGGGGCTACGCCAACGAATTTATGCTGCCGCGTTTTATGGTCATCAATAAGATGGACAAGGAACGCGCTGATTTCGGACACGCGCTCGAAACGGCGACCGACGCTTTTGCGCGTTCGATAGTTCCGTTTACATTGCCCATCGGACAGGAAGCCGATTTTCGCGGCGTGGTTGATGTCGTGCATATGAAAGCGTATGAATTCGACGAAAACGGCAAGGCGAAGGAACGCGAGATGCCCGAACAGGGACGCGACATTGTTGACCGGACAAGAGAAAGATTGGTCGAACTCGTCGCCGAATCGGACGACGAATTGATGGAAAAATATTTTGAAAACGGAACGCTCGACGAAGAGGACATCTATCCGAATCTGTCGAAAGCTATAGCGAAAAGCAAGCTCTGTCCGGTCTATGCCGTTTCGTCGAACAATCTGATCGGCTTACAAATTCTGCTCGATCACATCGTCGAATTCGCGCCGAATCCGGCGACGCATGAAACCGAACATGGATTTAAGAACGCGGATATGGACGCGGACGGCGAACGCGTTACGCGGAAGTATTCCAATAACGAACCGTTCAGCGCGTATGTTTTCCGCACCATCGCCGACCCGTTTGCCGGACGCATCAACGTCATCAAGGTCATTTCGGGCAAAGTAAATTCGGATGCGACCGTTCTAAATCCGAACCGCGACGTGCAGGAACGCTTCGGCGGTTTGAACGTCATTCAAGGCAAATCTCTCGAAAAAGTTGACTCGGCGCAGACGGGCGATATTGTCGCCGTCGTTAAATTAAAAGAAACGCAGACGGGCGACACGCTTTGCGACAAATCGAGCGTCATCGTCTATCCGAAAGTCCATTACCGCGAACCGGCGATCTCGTTCGCCATCGAACCAAAATCGCGTTCGGACGAGGAAAAGATTTCAGTCGCGCTTCATAAAATTCTGGAAGAAGACCCAAGTCTGAAATTCGACCGCGACGCGCAGACGAAAGAATTCATTCTTTCCGGCTCAGGTCAATTGCATATCGAAACCGTCGTTGACAAATTAAAGGACAAATACGGTGTCGAGGTCGCTCTGCACCCGCCGAAAGTTCCATACAAGGAAACGATCACACAGCAGTGCGAAGTCCAAGGTCGGCACAAGAAACAATCCGGCGGGCGCGGTCAGTTCGGCGACTGCAAATGCGTCTTCGAACCGCTCGAACGCGGCGAAGGTTTTGAATTTGTGGACAAGATTTTCGGCGGCGCGATACCTCAGAATTTCCGTCCGGCGGTCGAAAAAGGCATCATCGAAGCCGCGCAGAACGGCGCGGTCGCCGGCTACCCGCTCGTTGATTTCCGCGTAACGCTGATTGACGGAAGCTATCACACGGTTGACTCGGACGAACACAGTTTCAAAGCCGCCGGGCGAAAAGCCTACCGTGCGGCGATGGAAAAAGCGAAACCGACTCTGCTTGAGCCGATCATGGAAGTCGAAGTTTTCTGCCCGCAGGAAGTTTCCGGCGACATCATGGGCGATCTCAATTCGAGACGCGGCAGAGTCGGCGGAATGGATATGCGCGGCAAACAGCAGGTCATCAAAGCGATGGTTCCCCTTTCGGAAATGCTCGATTACCAATCGCGTCTCAATTCGATGACACAGGCACGCGGCTCATACCATATGCAGTTTTCGCATTACGACCCGCTGCCGCACAATCTCGCCGACAAAGTAATCCAGGAAGCCGTCGCCGCCGGACGAGTCCGCGCCCACGACGACGACGATTAAATATCGGAGCGCGGGCAGCCCTGCCCGCGCTCCTTTTGCGCTTCCATTTATTGTCTAATTCCGACCGTTCATTTATAATTAGGCATTGCTTATTTAGCAAAATTCAATTTTTTTTAAGGGGGAAATTTAAAATATGGCAGATAATGATGACAACACTTGCGCTCATGATATGTGCAGCTGTGCGGTCAGTGACGACGAGGATTATTGCTCGCCCCAGTGCGAAGCGGATGAAGATCAATCAATCACCGCCATCAAATGCGATTGCGGTCACGCGGGATGCGCGGGTGAAGTTTAATTGGTTATTAGTAACTGGTAACTGGTAATAAGAAAAAAGCTCTGTTTAAGGCAGAGCTTTCTTGTTTGATTTATAAAATTTACTTATTACCAGCAACCAGTTACCAGTTACCAGTTACCTTAGCTCGCGCTTGTCTTGCTGACGATCAAGCGGTAGATCAACAGCAGAATGACCGCGCCGACGATGGACATGATCCATCCGGCTTCGTAGCCTTCGCCGCCCCATAAAGCGCCGCCGATCAGTGTTCCGAGAAACGCCCCGGCGATACCGATCAATGCCGTTATCAGCCAACCGAGCGCGCCGCCCGCAATCGCTTCTTTTCCGGGAATGATCAGACGCGCGATCACGCCGACGATCAAACCGATTAAAATTGTCCATATAATACTCATTTATTTTTTTACTCCTTTGACTGAAAAATGACTGCCGGAAAGCGTGCCGCTATTTTTTAAAAACACGCTCACAGACGGTCGCGTTCCCGCCCTCTTGTTTAAAGTTGCTTCAAATCGCGGTCTTGCGATGCGCGAAAATTCTCAGCAAACCATTGATTGCAAGATGTAATAACATATATACCACGATTGCCACCACAATCGGAAGCGCGAGTTCGAAGCCTTCTGCCGTGCGCGGGCTGGCGACGATGCCTTCGAAGGGCGCGTAAAAAAGCCCGGTCGCCGATTTGATGAACTTTACAAAGCCCGCGCTTTCACGCGCCGCAAAAAGTTCGAGCAGAAGGCGGATCGTCAGCAGACCGTAAATGACGAAAAATATGTAATCCACGACCTGCGAGACGCGCGCCAAAACTCTGCCGCGCTCGACTTCCCTCTCGGTTTCGACCACTTCGTCAACCGCTTTGCGGCGCATCCCGTCGGCAATATCTTCGACATCGCGCTGTTGGGCGATAGTCCGCCGGTTGGCTTCCGCCGCGATCTCGGAATTTACTTCCGCTTCGACATTCGTTTTGACCGCCTCGTAATTGGCGTTTCGCTGCGCTTCCTCGCGCGCGAGTTTATCGTCAACCATATTTTTTACAATTCGCTCCTATTGATTATTATCGTTCTGACAATTTTTCGCTTCTTCGCGCCCGTGCGGCGTGTCGCACGCATCGGGACTTCCGGCGATGTCGCGTTCGTCCGCGTCGCCTTTGGTTTCGTCGCCGCGCGCGATCTGGCGGTAGATTTCGTCCGGCTCCTTGTTGCTCGCTTCTTCAGAAACCTTATCCGCGCTCCAACCGTCGCGTTTTATATTCGGCACTTCGTCTCTTACTTTTTCCTGCATATTTTTTCTCCGCTT
>JBGTSF010000134.1:0-4926 GCA_041940425.1 Pyrinomonadaceae bacterium | reverse complement strand
TTCTTTGACGACATCAAAATTCCCGTCGTTCGGCGCGGGCGTTAATCCCAAAATATGACACATCAGATTATAAATATGAATATTTTCGAACGGTTCGACGATCAGACCTTTCTTGAAAGCCGAGCCGTGCGCGATGAAGGTCGCCTGCATTGATTGATATTTGTTGTCGTAGCCGTGCGAGCCGCGTATTCCGCCCCAGCCTTCGCGTTTTTTGTTTTGTTCGAGCCGTTCGCGGCTGATCATATTCCAGCCTTCGTGCGCCGAACAGACGACGGGCGCGATGCGCGGGCTTTTTTTGAAATGAAGCCGGTCGGGAATCTCGGATTTGCGCCAGCAATCGGCGTGTTGGATCTTTTTCAAACTAGCCATAATTTCTTCTACTTTTCCTTCTTTCGGAAATATCTGATAGATTTCGCCGGTCGTGAGAATTCTTTCCGCCAGAGAAGAATCGAAATAATCATCCATCACGATCATATTTTCCGGCGGGACGCTCGCCATTCCGTGATCGGATGTGATTATCAGATTTACTTTTTTATTTATTTTTCGCTTTTTCAATCCTTCCATCAGACGTTTTAGATTGCCGTCCACTTTTTCGACCGCTTTTTTTGTTTCTGCGGAATCCGGCGAAAAGTCGTGTCCCGCATCGTCCACATCGGAAAAATAAAGCGTGTAAACGGTCGGGCGTTCCGTAACCGGAAGGTCAATCCATTTCAAAATCTGGTCAACCCGTTCTTCATTCGGAATCTTCCCGTCGTATTCCTTCCAGAATTTAGGACGCACGCCTTTAATTTCCGTTTCCGTGCCGGGAAAAAAGAACGCGGCGGCGATCTGTCCCTGTAAATGAGCCGTTACCCAGACGGGTTCGCCAAACCACCAGCGCGGATTTTGCACTTCTTCGCGTTTTCCGAGACCGAACACCGCGTCGAAACCCGCGTCGTATATATTGTTTTCGATGATCCCGTGATTTTCGGGATAAAGTCCGGTCGCCACGGTGTAATGATTCGGAAATGTTTTCGTCGGAAACGCGGGAATCAGCCATTTGGCGCGAACGCCGTTTTTAGCAAGTTTATTAAGCGTTTTCGGTTTGTATTTTTCTAGATAATCGTAGCGAAAACCGTCGAGCGAAATTAAGATGACCGTCGGCTTCAGATCATTGATCGCTTTGACCTGTGCCGAAACAGCCGGAAATGAAAAAGTTAAAAACGCGAAAGTAAAAAGCAGGCGGAGGATTATTTTCATCAGTTAGAAATATAATTTTTGCGCGGAGAAAAAACAAATTAAGCAACTACTAAGGGCAAAAAGATACGTCGGAAATTCTTGACTTGACGAAAAATGAGTAGCAAAATAATTTTTACAAAAATACGTGCAAGGGAGGGAAATATGTTCTATTCAGGAAGATTTTTTAGATCAAGTTTTTTGCTTTTCGTTTTACTGCTTTTAGTTACCGTTTCCTATTCGCAAAGAAAAAATAATAAAACCGAAACACCGGGCAAACCGGTTTTGTGGAAACCCGTCAATATTCGTCAGCAGAATCTGTATTACGGTCCGGGCGGCAGGGCAATGCAGCCGAATCTGAGAAAAATTACGTTTATCCGCAAGGAAAAGGGCGGCAACAATTTAAAATACCGGATAAAGGACGGCTCAAACAGAATTTGGGTGGCGAAGATCGCCGACGAATCCCAGCCGGAAACCGCCGCCGTCCGGCTTTTATGGGCGATCGGCTATCCGACCGAGATAAATTATCTCGTCCCGAAATTGACGATTCCGGGAAAGGGAACTTTTAGAAACGTCCGGCTCGAAGCCCGACCTTCTAAAATAGACCGGCAAGACCGCTGGAGCTGGACGGATAACCCGTTTATCGGGACGAACGAACTCGAAGGTTTGAAAATCATGATGGCTTTGATCAACAACTGGGACTTGAAGGACGGCAACAATATCATTCTGAAAAACGGTAACGAACTCCAGTATGTCATCAGCGATCTCGGCTCGGCGTTCGGAAAACTCGCGCCGATCAACGCGCCGGTTCTCAACCGTTTCGGGCGGAGCGTCAATCGTCCCGATCATTTCGCCAAATCCGAGTTTATAAAGGGAATCGAAGAGGACGGCGATCTGGATTTCGCGTATAAGGGAAAAGCGAAAGGATTGTTCGATAAAATTTCGGTCGAAAACGGTCGGTGGCTGGCGAATCTGCTCAATCAGCTTTCCGATAAACAGATCAGCGACGCTTTTCGCGCCGCCAATTATAAGCCGTCCGAAATAAAGATTCTGACCAGAGCCGTTCGCGGGCGTATCGGAGGTTTGACGACGACGACCGCGCTTTACGGCGTGCGTGAATAAATTTTAGTTCACTACTAAAATTTTCGGGAGAAACGGCGTAACAATTTAATTACGCCGTTTTATTATGCCCGAATCAACCGTCAAACCGGCGCGCGAAATGACCTGAAAGTGCATTTCGTCGCCCGCTATTTCGACGAGCATAAACGATAAATCTTTATCAAAACCGCTCGCCGTCAAGGGAGAATTTTTCTTGATATTGTTTTTCCGAATCTTTCCGCCCGCGCCGGTAATAAAATATTGGATGCCCTGCTGGGGTTTGATGCGTTCGTAAAAATGCTCGTGTCCGGTAAAAACGACGTCAACGCCGGAATTTATTAACAAAGGCTCGACAATCTCCCTGATGTCCTCGTCCGAACCGTGCCGTTTGCCCGACGAATACGGCGGGTGATGGAAAAACGCGATCTGCCAGCCGGCTTGGTCGGCGGAAAGTTTTTCTTTTATCCAATCAATCTGGCGTTTGTCCATATAATTGCTGTTGAATGAATAAAACGAAATTCCGCTTTTGTCGAATTTGAAATATTCCTGACCGTTCATATTGAAATGCTCGTAAAAACGCTGGTTCGATTCGTCGTGATTGCCGAGCGTCGCGTAAAATTTCACGCCCGCGTCGAGCAGCGGTCGGTAAACGTCCTCGAATTTCTTTTTCATATCTTCCGCGTTTTTCTGATAGTAAATATTATCGCCGGTCATGATGACGAAATCGTAGGGAAAAACCTCGCGGTATCTGAACATTACTTTTGCGAGTTCGTGCTGCTCTTTGTTGCCTCTCCCCGAATCGCCGATGGCGAGAAAACGGATCGAATCTTCCTTGAGCGGCAAAGTCAGCGGCAGGGATGGGTCGGTTTTCCGTACGGTCTGCGTCTCTGAAGAAACGGCTTTCTGATCCGCTTCGTTCTGCGGAAAAACATCCGTTGCGGTTACGCCGTAAATTGCAAGAATCAAAATAATAAATAACGATTTAAATTCTTTCATCTCAAATTCCTCCTGAAAACTTTAGGGAAGCGCGTCGGTCATAAAATCAACGATCAAGCCGTTTTCTCTGTCCACGAGCAGAAGATTATTTCCTACAAAACGGTAGCGAAGCTGTTTTGGAAGCTGCGGCAGACTCAAAAGCAGAGTCGGCGGCATCTCGATCTTTTCCTTTGCTTCCGGGTAGGCGAAATTTATCCTGACCGGAACGCCTTTGGTTTCCGCTTCGAAAACGGTTTTTCTGATTTCCAAACGCTCTTTGCCTTTGAATTCTTCCTTGATAATTTTCCGTATCAAAACCGCCGCTTCGGGAATAAAAATATCTCCCTGTTTGGCATCGGCACGGGCTTTTAGAACCGCTTTTCTAAAATTCAGTTTATGATTTTCGATCTGTTCGGCGGTTGCGTCTTTCGACAGTTTCGGCAGACCGTTTTCGATGTTCTCGCGCTGATCCGAATAAGCTTTCGCCTTTTTTTCGAAATCGGAAATTATTTGTTTATCTTTCGGGGAAAGGACTTCCTGCGCCGCCGCGTTTTGATAAAAAGTTATGACAAAAAGCGCTGGAAGCAAGAGTAAGATGTAGTATTTTTTAACACTCTTCATAAAAATGTCCTCCTTGAGTGGCAAATCGCAAATAATATGCCATATCTGTTTAGCGTTCACTCAATGAAGTATTTGTTTGAATAAAAAGATTTATGCTTCTTTTAATAAAATTGGAATGCCTTTTGCTATTAAGGCGGTCAGGTGTTTGATTTCAATGCAAAAGGAGTAAATAATTCGTTGAATTTCCCCCGGCGAATGGGAGGTTTTTTATGATTTGTAAAAATTTATTAAACAAAATTTCGTTTTTTATTTTGTCGGTTTGTTTACTGGCGGTTACTGGCTATTCGCAGGAAGATCAGAAAAAAGAGATTCCGGCGGATGCGAAAAAGGTGATGTGGGAAAAGGTCAACATCGCCGAACGCGATCTCTTCTGGGGACCGGGCGGACAGGAAATGAAGCCCGTTACGGAAAAGATGGAATTTATCGGTCCGCAGACGGGCGGCAATAATCTGAAATACCGTCTCAAAGACGGCGCGGGACGCGAATGGGTGGCGAAGATCGCCGATGAATCACAGCCCGAAACGGCGGCAGTAAGGCTTTTGTGGGCGCTCGGTTATAAGACGGAAGTCAATTATCTCGTTCCGAAACTCAATATCGAAAAGGTCGGAAACTATAAGAACGCCCGTTTCGAGGCGCGTCCCGACTCGATCAAACGATTTGACCGCTGGAGCTGGAACGACAATCCGTTTGTCGGCACGAACGAATTCGAAGGCTTGAAAATAATGATGGCGATGTTCAACAACTGGGATCTGAAGGACGAAAACAACATCATTCTCCAGAACGGCAACGAGCTTCATTACGCGATCAGCGATCTCGGCGCGTCGTTCGGCAGGCTGGCTAAGGAAAGCAACAGCCGTTCGGGGCGGAGCGTCAACAAACCCGAACATTATTCGCAGTCGAATTTTATCAAACAGGTCAGTAACGGAATGATCGAATTCGATTATCGCGGCAAAGCCGATTATCTGGTCAAAGGCATTAAGGTCGAACACGGTCGCTGGCTTGCAGACCTTCTGCTTC
>JBGTSF010000133.1:0-5014 GCA_041940425.1 Pyrinomonadaceae bacterium | reverse complement strand
TTGCCGCATCGCTTTCGAACGGCGGTCTTGAACGCCTTTGTGAAGTTCGCCGAATTCAGCCCAGGCGTTCCATTCCAGAGATTCGTCAACCGCTTCTTTGTGGTCGTTAAATCCGACGGGAATCGTCCGCTCGATCTGATGACGCAAATCTTTCAATTTGCCGTCTAGAATTCCGCTCTTAAAAGGTGTTTTGACTGCCATCATCCCGCAGTTGTGAACGAAAACTCCGGCTTCCAAAGCAAAATTGTGATATTCGGGAACGGTTAAACAATAAACGTCTTCACGCTCACTAATCGGCTCGACGGAAACGACTTTGTGATTGTAGCCGTGTTGGTAAAGCCGATGATTATGCAAACCGATTCCGCTTCTCACTTTTTCGCCGCAAGTTTCGCAATCGTAAAAACGATTAGCGATTTCCTTCGATTTTGCGCGACCTTTTTCGCTTTGGTTGTAAGCGACGAGAAATTTCTTTCCGCGTTTGCCGTTTCCGGCAACGGACATTTTGAAATGTTCGGGGTTTTCCGCCATATATTTCAAAATGTTTTTCGTTCCTCTTTCGGCAAAGTAAGAATAGCCTTCGACGGTGTTTGCTTTCGCAGAAATTGCTTTTTTGCGTTTCGCTTCAAACTCAGCCGATTGCCAATGCTCGTTTCGCTCGATCAAACTGCGGTGAAAAGCCGAATGCGCCGACGCGCTCATAAATTCCAAATTTTCAGGACGATTATCCGCTTCATCAAAATTTTTGTGATGAATAATCGTGCGATCATTTTCAAACTTCTGAATTGCGCCAAGCAAACCGCTTCGGGCGACGATCCAGTGGGCTTTCTGCATTCTGCCCGAATAATTTTGCTGAACGAGAACATAACCGTCTTTATCCGTTTCACGATAGAGCGGCATCAGCGATTCGCCTGCTTCCAAATCTTTCGCTTCCGTAAAACTTCCGTCACGAAGCATAAATTTGTGATCGGGCGTGCAGCGGATTTCCGCACCACTATCGAGAACGACTTTGACGAGCTGGGCATTTGTGCGTGTTTTTTTTGCCGTCGCTTTCGCAGCAACTATCTTTCCACTTTCGGTGCAAGAATAAATTACAATTTCCTCGCCTTTTTCCGCCAAATCTTTCAGCGAATACGAGTTTCCGTCAAGTGTCGGAACGAGCGTATCGCCCGTAAAACATCCGATGTCCACGCCGACGGTCGCGGGAATCACCGCGTCTTTAGTGGCTAGAACAGAACCGACCATTGAGCCGATTCCGAGATGAGCGTCCGGCATCAGGGCGACGTGCTTGTAGATACACGGCAGACGCGAGACGTTGCGGAGCATATTATGCTCGTCGGTCGAAAGCGCATGGCTCACCCACGATAGAACGTCAGCCTGCGCACCGGAAATATTTAGTTTGTTGTATGGCATATTTTCCTCCTGAGAATAGTTTAGCGAGTTTGGCGAGTTGACTGAAAGTTGACCGCGTTGTTTTTAACTCACAAAATTTTCAGTCAGCTCATAACTCACTAAACTCTAAGATAGGGCGACAAGTTTTGCAGTGATGTTTAACGTGAAAGGAATCGAACCTTAATCTTTGTCTTGCGACAACGCTTTTTCTCCATAAGCTACACGCCCTTTTCATGGTTGGATGTAATCACTTGCGGCATTCGCCCGAAAATTTTTAAATATTTAAGTTAATAAATTTGGCGACAAGTTTTTGCCGGGATTTCCGCTCCGAAATGAAAACGCGGAGCGGGCGAGATTTGAACTCGCGCAACCTTAGAAAAGGTTTTTACCGATGTAATTCCGACAGACATTCGCCAAAAAAAAACTGTTGAAAAAAATTGTTAATTCGGGTTATTCTAAAACACGGAAATCTTCTAACCCTACAGAAATCTTCCAAATCTTTTCAAATCAAAATTAAAGTAAGGAGACAATATGGCTTCAATCAGATGTTCTAACTGCAATCTCGTCAATTTCGGAACAGAAACTCAATGCAAAAGATGCAAACAGCCTTTGCAGGAACTGTTAAATATCGCCGACGAAAGACAAGCGGATTTTAATCAAAATCCGCAAAATTCGACTTCGACTTTTCATTCTTACCAGATGCCGACGACGCCGCCGGTTTTTTATGAAGATCAACGCCAGCCCGAAATGCCCCGAATGTGTTGTATTAAATGCAACAAACAAAACAATATTTCGATGCAAAATTTTAAGAAAGATTATGTTCCGCCGATTTTGTATATCACATTTTTTCTGGGTATTTTACCCGGCTTGCTTTTGATCGCCTTGCTCAAGGTAAAACACAATGTAAGCGCGCCGTTTTGTCAGGAATGCTGGAAAAACTTCCGCCGGATTCCGGGTAAGGATGTGCTCGGATTATTCGGTATTATTGGCGGATTTTTTATCGGAATTTTCGCGCTTGTAATATTTGAATCCGTATTTCTGATGTTGCTTATTTTTGCAGGAGGCATCGGATTAATGATTCACAGCCAGGTTTTTAAAAGTAAACACTCGCCCAAATACAAGAAAGTTACCCGTAAAGAAGTCATCATTACCGATCCGATTTACGGCGATATTTGTTTTGCCCGGTAAGCGATTTTTTATTTAATTTTCAAACGCAAAGCGGGATTTATGATTTTCGTTTTGCGTTTTTAACTTTTTGATCGCAAAGATTGCCGGAATTTCTACCCGACGAAAATTTTTATTATCAAAAATCGAAAACCGTGATATGATTTTCAAAAATCCGAGGTTCACAAAAATTATGAATTCAAACTGCAAATTTCTTTACGCGCTCGCCGCATTTGTTGCCGTCAAACTTTTTTTCCTGACAATTATGCTCGAAAATAATCTGGAAATTTTCGGCTACCGTTTTTCCAACGCCGATCCGGTCGAAATGGTGTTTCGCCTCCTTTTCATTCTCTTCATCATCAGCCCGCCGCTGATCGTCCTGTTGCTGTTTCTGATCTGGAAGGAACTGAAAAAGCGCAACAAGATGAAATAAGATCCGTGAGCATTCAAATCAGACAAATTACCGAAGACGACTGGCTCGTTTTCTCGCGCATTCGTTTGCGGGCTTTGCAAACCGACCCGAATGTTTTCGGCTCGAATTACAAACTGGAATCGAAATATACGGAAAACGATTGGCGCGAAAGACTGCGTTCGAAAGAAGTCGCGGTCTTTTTGCTTTTCGACGGCGAAACCCCGGTCGGTATGACAGGAGCCGTTATTGCCAAAGACGATCCGACCGGAAAAACCGCGCTTCTCTGGGGTTCGTGGCTCGCGCCCGAATATCGCGGCAGAGGCTTATCGGAAATGATGTATCAAGCGCGAATCAAATGGGCGAAAGATCAACCGGCAATTGAAAAAATCATCGTTTCACACCGCGCCTCGAATCTCGCTTCAAAATACGCCAATCAAAAACATGGTTTCAAATTTACACATACAAAGGAAAAACTCTGGATTGACGGCGCGACCGAAGACGAGATTTTTTATGAACTCGAAATAAAGAAATAAGTTTGGTGACAAAAATTTGCCGAAAGTTTCCTCTCCAAAAATTTGGTGTTTTTAGAAAAAGAATAGAAATAAAAAAAATCGTGTTTTCGTGTTAGAATTTTTTTATGACTGCCGATGTCTTAACTTCAGAAGTCAAATTAACGGAAACCGAAGCGGGCGTTCTTCGCATCGGCGATTCGCGCGTGTCATTGGACACGGTAATTTTCGCTTTCAACGAAGGCGCGACTCCCGAACAAATCGTCGAAGATTACGATTCGCTCGAACTCGCCGAAGTTTACGCCGTCATCAGTTATTATTTGCAAAACCGCGACAAAATCGAAGACTATCTGGCAAAAAGAAAAATTCAGCGTGAAAATTTGCGCCGCCAGATCGAATCGCGCTCGAACCCGCAAAACATCCGTGAAAGACTCTTGGCTCGCCGCCGCAAATCCCTATGATTCGTTTTCTCACCGACGAAGATTTCAACCGCCGCATTCTGCGCGGGCTTCGCCGCCGCATTCCGTCGCTCGATATTGTCCGCGTGCAGGATGTCGGTTTGATTACCAAACCCGATATGGAAGTTTTGGAATGGGCGGCAAACGAAAACCGGATCGTGTTAACGCACGATGTTACGACAATGAGCAAACACACCTTTGACCGCGTAACGGAAAATTTACCGATGCCCGGCGTAATCGAAATTTCGCAAGACGTTTCAATCGGCGAAGCCATCGAAGAACTAGTTTTGATCGCCGAATGCGGTTTGGAAAACGAATGGCAGAATCAGGTTATTTTTCTGCCGCTCAAAAATTAGTTCGGCGACAAAGTTTTTGCCGAGAGTTCTCGCCCATAAAATTAAGTGGACGAGGAAAGATTCGAACTTTCTATACCAATGTACTCCCAAGCGGCATTCGCCAAAAAAAAGTTTATTAACCGTTGAAAACGGTGAAAGAGTAAAGCCCCGTGCGTCAGCGCGGGGAATGATAACGAACGAGATTAAAAGCTGTCGAAGACAGCGGCAGAAGAAAATGTTTGAGAATTAATTCTGTCGCCCGTTTCACGGGCTTTGCAATTTTGATTAACGCCCAACCCCGCGCTCACGCACGGGGCTTTATGCTGTTGCCCGTTTCACGGGCTTGCTTGAAAATAACATATGATTTTGTCGCGTAGCGACCAATGAATTTAGGATTGGTTGTGTTTTAACGCACAGAAAATGTCAAAATGAATTTAGCGTCGCGTCAGCGACGATTGAAAAATAAACGTAAATTCAATTGCCTCTGACTTGGGCAGAAATGATTTTGATTAACGCTTCCGTGCCTTGAAAGACACGGCTAAATTCATTAGTCGCTACGCGACGGCAAATATGAAAAACAATGTCATGAGTTTAATTGATTTTGATTCACCTCAATTCCGCGCATCTTTAACTGTTCAATGATAAACTCATTTAACTCAGTTTCAGCAAATTTAATTTTTGTTTCATCATTTGAAATTTTTCTTGTTCCAGCTATTGGAAATGTTTCAACTTGCTCATTCGTAACAC
>JBGTSF010000132.1:0-5194 GCA_041940425.1 Pyrinomonadaceae bacterium | reverse complement strand
GCCGGTGAAATTCATCCTGCGGCATTCCTAAAAATCTTTCCGCAGCCGCGCGAAGGCTTTCGTCGTCGCCTTTGATCTTGACGTTCGCCACCGCTTTGACCGAAACCGGAACGCCCTGCACCGTGTAGGCGCGCGACGTGGCGAGCGGAACGGTAATCACATTCAGATTCAGATACTCGACCTTTTCGAGAAACGGAATGACGAGCGTCGCGCCGCCGCGCACCTGACGATAACCGACCGTTGTGCCGTCGCCGAGCTTGCGCGTCCGTCCCGAAATTACCGCCGCCTGATTGGGCGAAACCTTGATGTAATTTCTGCTCAAAATACCGACGACGAAAAACAGACCGATGACGACCAGAACGACTGCGCCGATAATAAAAAGTGCTGACATGCTTTCAAACATTTTTTTTTCACCTCACTAGAAACCTTGCTTTTCAGGCAAGACCGAATTGATACACGATGCGTGCAGAATCTAAAAGCGCAAGAATTTTTCTTCGACTTTTCTCAGGGTTTGAGAATTTTAAACTGATTTTGATGAAAGTTTCAAGCTTTTTCCGAAAAAAGCGCGTAACCGGTGCCGTCGTCAACGCTGACCAACACGGAATCCGAACCGATGGAATCAATGCGGACGATCTGCCCTGGTTTGATTTCCTGTTCGCCGACGGTGCGGGCGAGTTTCTGGACGGTTTCCTCACCGACGCGGCACGAGATCTGTCCGATGCCGTCGGGCTTGATGCCGACGACGACCTGCGCTGTCCGTCCGATCAAATCTTCCGTTTTAACCGAACTCGTCGCCTGCTGGCTGTAAAGAAATTTCCCGAAATAAAACGCAATTGCGCCGAACACAACGCCGCCGAGCAAACCGATCAAAGAACTTCCAACCGCGCCGTAACCGAGCGACACGCCGATCACGCCGAACCCGCCGAACGCCGTCAGAAACATCGAAACGACGCGGCTGTCAAAAACGCCGAAATCGTGTCCGGCATCGAGGTCAGCACCGCCGAAATCGAGACCGATCATCTCGAACAGATCGCCGACCAGAAAGGAAACCAGCAAAAACAAAAAACCAAATCCGCCGATTGCCAAAAAAATTGTCATCAAGCCGAATGAAGCCATCTTTTTTTCTCCTTTGCCCGCCTATTATAACGCATTTTCGGATTTTTCAGTTTCAAAAATCGGATTTTGGGATTAGCCGCGAACAAACACGAAATGACACAAAATAACAAATTTCTATTGTAACGACTCAATTTAATTTAAAAGTTTAGATTTTAATAAAAATAAAAAAACTTCGTGTTTTTTTCGTGTCTGTTCGTGGCTTACAAAACCAATCTTTCATGTTCTAGTCTGTCTTTGCCGAAATTCAGCAGGATTGCGAGTCTTAATCCTGTTGCTCTCAAATAATTCAAAGTCTGCGCTTTATGAACATCGGTAATTTTATCTTGCGCTTTTAACTCTAAAATTATTTGATTTTCGACCAAAATATCAGCGATGTAATCGCCAACAATTCGACCGTGAAAACTTACTTTTATCGGAAACTGTTGCTTCGCCTCTATTCCGTTTTCTTCCAGCAAAACCATCAAAGCGTTTTCATATACCTTTTCGAGAAAACCAAATCCCAATTCTTTACGCACCTGTATCGCCAACCCGACGATTTTATAAGAAAGGTCTTTGTAAAGAATTTTCTCTTCCATTTTTTTTCTTTTTCGTGTCTTTTTCGTGTTTGTTCGTGGCTAATTTCCTATCGCATTAAACAAAAGCGGAAATGTCGCCAGTGATTGTCCGCGATATTGCGGACGGAAACCGAATAAAATTATTTTGCCTTTGCCGACCGTAAATTCGACGAGCGCGGCTTTTCCGGCGAGTTTTTCCGCGCCTAAAGCCCAGCCGGAAAGTAAAATATTTTCCGTTTTGTCGGGATAACGAGCGATAATGCGCGCGTTGGTCATATCGGTGATTTCAAACGCGGGCGAGTTTTCAAACCACGCGATTGACTCCGCCGGCATTCCTTTAGCGATCGGGTGCGCGGTGTCGAGTTCGGTGCGAAGAATCGAGCCGGGAATATAAAAATCCTTGCGGTTTAGATTTTGGGTTACGTCTTTGATGGGCAGATTAAATTGTTCGACGGCGAAATTTGAAGCGCGGTTTAAGAAAACTAAAGTTCCGCCGTTTTCGACAAATTTTTTGAGATTTTCCACGCCTTCTTTGCCGATGCCGCCCGTGTATTCGTCGGGCATTGAGCCTTTTGCGTAGCCGTTCAAGATTTGATTCGGCGATTGGTCGGGGAAGATTATGAATTTTGATTCCATTAAATTTCCCGAACGAACTTTCTCATCTTTGAGTTGTTCGAGATGATGAATAATTTCATTGCAATTCGACTTAACCGGAATGTCGTAGTGATATTTGGAAAATATCCAACGAGTCCATCCTTCATCCATCGAAGGAATATTCGATTTATAAATATAATATTGGTAATCCTTCTTACAACTCATCACGGGCATTCCGTAAAGAACTGCTTCAGTTTCATCGAATATATAATTCGGTTTCTTAAACAACGGAGTTATTTTCACTTCCATTAACAACGAAAGTGTATGTGCCGTTACATCATACGGTGGAATCGGATTTCCCTTCTCGTCCTTTAGATCAGGATATGTCTGTTTCTCCAAAACGGCTTTGGCAAAGCCTCCATATGGTTGATTTATCGGAACAAAAATTTCAATATCATCCCATTTGCGCTTTTCTTTGAGTTTTTGAGTTTTAACGCCCGCTCTTTCCAAAATATTCTTTATAAATAGGGTTCTATCGTCCCGAACTGCTGTAATGTGAAATCCTTGCAACTCTCCGTCTTTTCGCGGTCTGACGGCTTCTTTACCAATCGCGTAAAATCGCTTAAGCCATTTTTCACGATTTTCCGAAGCGTGTTTCAAAAGCGAAAAAGCGGCGTTTGTCATATAGTTTGTAATATCTCGCAGTTTCCATTCGCCGCCTTTCCAGACAGGCGCGAATTTGTCGGATTCTTTTTTCGCGTCAAAACCGCGACCGCCGCGCAGGTCTTCGAATTTTATCTCTATCGGCGAAGCCAGTCTTGCCGAAGCCGTTTCGCTTAAAATCCTTACGCCGCCGTGATAATGCGAATAGGCGCGCGCCGGTGTCCATGCGTCGTAACTCGTTCCGGTCGTGATGCCTTCAAAGCCTTTTTTACGCAGATCGTCCGCCATAAAATTTCCGAGTTCGGTGTAGCCTTCGACGATCTCTTTCGGCACATTCGGCTCGACGGGCGGTTCATACGGCGGCAGAAAAAGCCTCGCGCCGTTCGTGCCTTGCTGGTGTATGTCGTGGACGATCTGCGGATGGAAAACATTGTGGATTTTATCAACCGTGAGCTGCGTTTCAACCTGCGTAAAAGCATACCAATCGCGGTTGTTGTCGTGTCCGACATATTTATGATAAAGCTCAGGCGGAGTCGTGCCTTCAAATTTTGTCCCTAAAGTTTTGTCATACCAATTTTTGACAATATCAACGCCGTCGGGATTGAGTGACGGAACTAAAATAACAATCGTATTTTCCAACACCTTGCGCGTTTCCGCATCTTCGGCTCGCGCTAATTTTTCGGCAATGAGCATCGAAGAAAGCGTCGAACCGACTTCCGTCGAATGAATGCCGCAGGTTATCAAAACAAAAGTTTTCCCCTGTTTTATCAATTCCTGCGCGGTTTTATCATCGGATTTTATCTTGCGCGGATCGGCTAATTTGTCGTTGATCTCGATATACTTTTCGAGATTTTTCAGATTGTCCGGCGCGGAAAACACGGCGTAAACAAACGGTTTTCCTTCGGTCGTTTTGCCGATTTCCCTAAATTGCACACGGTCGCTTGCCGCATCCAATTTCTGAAAATAATCAATCGCCTGCGCCCAACTCGCCAGCTTTTTATCATCGCCGGGCGTAAAACCGAGAACAGCTTTCGGCGCGGGAACGGTTTGCGCGAAAGACAGAACAGACGAAAAAAGGATTAAAACGCAGAGACGCAAAGACGCAGAGAAAAGATTTTTGTTCATTTTGTTTTTTTCGGAAACTCCGTTGGATTTTCTTTTGAGTATATTTCAATTTTAGATTTATTGAAATGATTTCGGGTTTGCTCTTTGACTGAAAATAATGGTTCTAAGTTACGGCTTTAGCGGCGAGAGATTTAGCAATGACTAAAACCGTAACCCGGAATGCTGGAATTAAACTGTAAAAACTTTAATAGATCACCATTACCTGAAAACTATCATTATAATCCGTCGTTGTTGAGCTGTTTCCGGCTACCAATTTGACGGTGTGTTGTCCGTAACTCAACTTTGCCGGAATAAAGATCGGCACGAGCGCCTTGTGCGATGACGCTTCATTAGACCAAACGACCGAAGTTCCAATTGCCTCATCGTCCAAATAAAGCGTGATTGAAATCGAAGTGTCCGCGGTTTGTGTCCATGCCGAACCCGATACAAAAAATACGACTTCGACATCCCCTTCGGCGTTAAAAGTATTGCTCAACGGAAGCGGTCCGACGGCGGAAATTAATGTTTGTGTCAGTGCCATAATTTTTCTCCTTTTTGGGTAAATTTAAGATTTGAAGAATCGGCGGCGGAATAGAAAACGACTCGAAGATTTACAGAAAAATCTCCGAAAAATTACGCTGTTGATTTCTTCGTGAAAAAACTCTATCACCAAAGATTATTTTGAGCAATTGACGGCTGTAAAAATAAAATTCAGCCGGGTAAATTTTCACTTAAAATGCGGACGACATTTCCGCCCATTATTTTGGCGATTTCTTCTTCGGTAAAATTTTCCTCTAAAAGTGCTTCGGTGATCAGAGCATTGCCGCTCGTGTCGAACGGGACTTTGACCGCGCCGTCAAAATCCGAACCGAGCGCGACGTGATCTGCTCCGATCAAGTTTGCGGTGTAGCGAATCGCTTTAGCAATCGCTTCTGCCGATTCGCCGCAAACGGCTGTATTCCAAAAACCAATGCCGACAATTCCGCCGTTTGCGGCAATCGCTTTTAATTGTTCGTCCGACAAATTGCGCTGATTGTCGCAAGTGCCCCTAACGCCGGTGTGCGAAACGACGACCGGTTTCGTAGCGATTTTCAAAACGTCTTCGAGCGTTTTTTCGGAAGCGTGCGCGACATCTACGAGCATTCCTTTCTGTTCCATCCGGC
>JBGTSF010000131.1:0-5370 GCA_041940425.1 Pyrinomonadaceae bacterium | reverse complement strand
TCGACATTTTACGCCGACGGTTCGCCCGCCGTCTGCGATGTCGAGGTCAAGGGCAGTGAAGAAGACGAAGACAAATTCAAAACTCTCCAGCGCACGAAAACGAATTCATACGGCGCGGGAAAGCTCGACTTTAAGCGTCCGAAATACGAAGACGAAGATGCCGATCTCGATCTGGTAATTCTCGCCAGAGACAAAAACGGCAAAACCGGAACTTTTGCGGACGAGATTTATTTTGACGATGACAACGACGTTTTGCGCGTTAAACCCGAAAAGAGCATTTACAAACCCGGCGAGAGTGTGAAAGTCAAAATAGATTCGACGCTCGAAACAGGCTTGGTTTACATTGATGTCGTCAAAGGCTGGTCGGTCTTGGATTCGTATTTCGTCAATCTCAAAAACGGCAAAGCCGAACTGAAAATTCCTTACCGAAACGATTTTCAGGGCGAATTGAAGATCGCCGCTTTTCACGAAGACGAAGACGAAGAAATCGTAAGCGCGTCGCGCGGTATAATTTTTCCGAGTCCGCAAAATCTGAAACTCGATGCCGAATTTGAAAAGGCGGTCTATAAACCCGGCGAAGAAGCGGCGGTCAATTTCAGCGTTCTCGACGCGGCGGGCAAAGCAATCGAAAGCGCGCTCGGCGTGGTAATTTTCGACCGCGCGGTCGAGGAACGCGCCAAAACCGACAGCGATTTCGGCGGGATGTTCCGAAATTTTTCCGGCTGGCTCGGCTACGGCGAATCGTTCGGCAGTATCAATGTCAAAGACCTCAACGAACTCGATCTGACGAAACCGATCTCGGACGAATTACAGCTTGTCGCTGACGTGATTTTGCACGACAGTTATTATCAGCCGAATATTTTTCACAGCCGCGACAACCGGACGGATGCCGGGTCAGTCTATGCGGATTTTTTCCGGAAACAATTCGAGCCGCTCGAAAAAGCGTTGGATAAGACTTTCAAAAATCAAAACTTTCGTCATCCGGTCAATGAACTGGAACTGAACGAAATTCTCGCGGAAAACAATTTGAATCTGGAAACCCTGCGCGATCCGTGGGAGCGAAACTACCGCGCCGTTTTCGATACTATCAAGACCGAAGACGTTTTGAAAATCGTTTCGGCGGGCGCGGATAAAAAGTTTGAAACGGACGACGATCTGACGGTTTCGAGTTTGAGTTTTACGTATTTTACGCCGACCGGAAAATTGATTGACGCGGCGGTTGAAAATTACCATCAGCGAACGGGCGCATTTATCCGCGATGAAAAAACTCTGCTCGCCGAACTCGGCGTTTCCGCCCTTTTAGACCGTTTCGGTCGCCCGTATCGTTTCGATTTCGACGTGGCGGGAAAACATTTTCAGATAACGATTCGCAGTCTGGGCAAAGACGGCGTTTACGAAGAATACTACTGGCGCGGCGATGATTTTACCGTCTGGTCAAACAGGAAAGATTACTTCGCCGATACGGAAACGAAAATCTATTCCGCTATTCAGAAGGAAAAAGACATTCCTCTCGACGAGAAAAAATTTATCGAATTGTTATCAAAACACGGGATCGAATTTGAAAATTTGCGCGACGGCTTTGACCGGAAAATCTACATGACAAAACAGCAATTTTCGCGCTACACGGACAAAGCGACTATCGAAAATGTCGGCAGATACGGCGAAGAACAGACGACTCAGCGCACGGTCATCACGCCCGTTACGCAGGAAGTTTTGCAGTTTACATTGAGAAGCGCGGGCAAGGACGGAAAAGAAGGAACATACGACGATGTTACGCTCGCGCAGTTCCTGTTCGTTATCTCCGAACAGACCAAAGACGACGAGAAACCGCAGGTCAAAAAAATCTCTTTTATCAGCGGCACGGGTTCGATCAGCGGCATAGTTACCGACGCGAACGGCGCGGTCATTGCGGCTGTAACCGTTTCAGCGACGAATGAAGAATCGAATCAGGTTCGCACGGTTACGGCAAGTTCCGACGGCAGATATTTGATCGCCAATCTCGCCGCCGGAAATTACACGGTCAAAGCGCAAGGTGTCGGTTTTAAAGATACGGTCAGGACAAATGTTCCGGTCAAAGCAAATTCAACGACGAATGTTGATTTTATTTTGGAAGCCGGAAGCGTGAGCGAAGTTGTTACCGTTTCCGCTGATGCCGTTTCTATGGAAACAACCGCAAATGCATCTGTTGTCAGCACAAGACAAGTTTCGAGTTTGCCGCTTAACACAAAAAATGCGGTTGAATTATTAAAACTTCAACCCGGCACGGCGCAAACCGATGCCGAAAAATCAACGCCGCGTCTGCGCGAATACTTTCCCGAAACGCTTGTCTGGTCGCCCGAACTCGTCACCGACAAAAACGGCAAAGCGCAGTTGAAATTTAAAATGGCGGACAATATCACGACTTGGAAACTCTACACCATCGCTTCGACCAAAAACGGAAAGATCGGCGCGGCGGAAAAAGAAGTGCAGGCTTTTCAAAACTTTTTTGTTGACCTTGATCCGCCGAAGTTTCTCACGATGGGCGACGAGATCTTCCTGCCGACACAGATCAGAAACTACACCGACAAAAAACAAAAGACGGACGTTTCGATGGCGAAATCCGATTGGTTCGATTTTCTCGATGCAGAAACCCGCGCGTCAGCAAGGGTGGAAAACGATCTAACTCAGCAGATCGAAGTCGCTCCCGGCGAAACGGAAAATGCCGTTTTCGGGTTTCGCGCGGTGCGCACGATTAAAGACGGCAAGCAAAAAGTTACGGCGATTGCCGCCAGAGATTCGGACGCGATTGAAAAGCCTGTAACGGTCAGACCGAACGGGCAGGAAATCGTCAAAACCGAATCCAAACTTTTTAATAATTCTGCAAATTTCGAGATCAATTTTCCCGAAAACGCTCTGCCGAACACGCCGCAGGCGGAACTCAAAATTTACCCGAATCTTTTCTCGCACGTTACCGAATCGGTCGAAGGACTTTTGCAAAGACCTTACGGCTGTGGCGAGCAGACGATCTCTTCGACCTATCCGAATCTGATGATCTTGAAATTCAAGTCGGGGCAGGCAAATTCGGCACTCGAAAAGAAAGCGCAAAAATATTTGCAGAAAGGTTACGAACGTCTGCTCGGTTATCAGGTTTCGAGCGGCGGATTTTCATATTGGGGCGGAAAGGATTCGGCGGACATTGCGTTGACGGCTTACGCGATTCGTTTCTTAAACGACGCGGACGGCTTTATCGAAGTTGATGAAAACGCGCTCGAAAAAGCGCGGAATTGGCTGATCGCGCAGCAGCAAGCCGACGGGAGTTTTACAAAGCGTTATTATTACGAAACGGCGGACGACGCTAAACGGACGAAACTTTTCACGGCTTATGTTGCAAGAGTTTTGGCGATGCGAAAACCGGACGGCACGACGCGACTACAGAATATAGAAAACACCTTGCAAAAAGCTCTTGCTTTTCTGAAAGCGCGAAACTCGGAAATTGACGAACCGTATTCGCTTGCTTTATTCGGTCTAGCTTCGTTTGACGCGGGAAATTCGGAAGACGCGCAAACGGTTGCCGAACGGCTCGAAGCGTTGGCGATTGCCGAAGGAAATTCTGTCTATTGGAAACTCGAAACCAACACGCCGTTTTACGGCTGGGGAACGCCCGGACGAATCGAAACGACCGCGCTTGTCATTCAACTTCTGATAAAAACCAAAGACCAAAGCCCGAAAACCGAAGACCTGATTTCAAAAGGCACGATGTTTTTATTAAAAAACAAAGACCGTTACGGCGTTTGGTATTCAACGCAAACGACGATCAATGTTCTCGACGCTTTTCTCGCATCATTGGCGGAAAATCAAAATTCCGTGCTGACGCAAAATCAAATTCGGGTTTTATTAAACGGAAATGAATTACAAAATATTACGGTTTCAACCGATCAGATCGCGCCGCTCACAATTGATTTAAAAGAGAAATTAACGGCGGCGGCAAACAATCTGCAAATTCAATCTTCGCAAAATTCTCCGGTCATGGCGCAGATCGTCGGGACGCATTATATTGACTGGCGCGATGCGGAAATTTCTGATCGAAATGTCAATGAATCGCGGCAGATTCGTCTCGAATACAAATGCGACCGGCAAAAGGCGGCGATCATGCAGGAAATTTCCTGCAATGTCGAAACCGAACGAGTCGGCTTTAAGGGTTACGGAATGCTGCTCGCGGAAATCGGAATTCCGCCGGGAGCGGACGTTTCGCGCGAATCCCTGCAGGCGGCGATGGACGCGGATTGGAGTCTGAGCCGCTACGACATTCTGCCCGACCGGATAATTTTTTATATGTGGTCAAAAGCGGGCGGCACAAAGTTTAATTTCAAATTCCGCCCGCGCTACGGCATCAACGCCCAAACTCCGGCTTCGATTGTTTACGATTACTACAACGAAGAAGCAAAGGCGACGATCGCGCCTTTAAAATTTGAGGTGAGGTAAAATTTTTAGCCACGAACAAACACGAAAAAAACACGAAAGTATTCTTTAATTTTTTTCGTGTTCTTTCGTGTTTGTTCGTGGCTAATTTTCTTATCTTTTGTTATTCGCTGTTTCCGCTTACTTCCAAAATGACTTCGGGAAATTCTCTCGCAAATTGTTCGCGCGGTTTCGAATCAATCTCGCCGCGCAAGGGGCGCGAGCCGACATTCGGTTTGAAATTGCCGTTTTCGTCATACAGGCGGCGATACTGCGCCGTGTTGCGAATCACGCCTTGGACATAACCTTTCGTTTCGCGGAAAGGAATTTCTTCGACATATTCGTCAATCTCAAGCGGCAGAATTTTCGCCCATTGAACGACGCGCCCGGGACCGGCGTTGTAGGCGACCGCCATATATTCGATGCGCCCGTATTTCGATAATTGTTCGCGCATATACGCCGTGCCGAGTTCGATATTGAGCTGCGGATTGTAAAGCGCGGTGCCGGTGATCGAAGCCGACGAGCCGTATTTTCGCGCCATCATCCGCGCGGTTGGAACGAGAAGCTGCATCAAGCCGTAAGCGTTCGCGCTCGATCTCGCGTTCGGATCGAAAATTGTTTCCTGGCGAATCAGACCGGCGATCTGATACGGGTCGAGATTTCTCTGTTTCGCCCAATATTTAATGTCGTTCCAATGCGTCAGCGGATAGAAAATGTCCCATTCCTCGCGTCCCATTTCTTCGGGAAACATCTGCGCGTAATCGGGATAGCTTTTCGCTAGCGAAAGAAGCGCGTTTACATTGTCGCCTTTCAGACGGTAATGTTTTGCCAAAGCGAGATTTATTTTCGGACTGTTGTCGGCTGTTCGTTTCGCTTCTTTGAGTTCGTCAATCGCCCAATCAAATAAGCCGACAGTCGAGAGTTCTTCGCTCT
>JBGTSF010000130.1:0-5698 GCA_041940425.1 Pyrinomonadaceae bacterium | reverse complement strand
ATACATGGGGATTTGTTTAAACATTTTTTCAAAAAAAAAAGGCAAAATTTTGTTTTTGGGCGGCACAGAGCAAAAAACAAAAAAAAAACCAGAAAAAAATCAAAAAAAGAGGCTTCGTTTTTAATAAACGAAGCCTCTTTTTTTTTAACGGTGCGCCTTATCTCACAAAAGCGTTCGGAATCGGCTGATCGCCCGTCGTGCCGAACTGCACCGCCTCGAATCCGCTCGAAGACTGTTGCATAAACCACGTCGAATTTGAAGGGCGGAACACTGCCGCGTCCGCTTTGCCGTCGCCGTCATAATCACCCGGCGCGGGAATGTCTTGCGACAGACCGAACGGGAATGCGAAAAAGGAATCATCTTCCGAACGCAAGATAAACCATTCGCCCGACGACGGTCGCCAGAATGCGACATCGGCTTTTCCGTCGCCCGTGTAATCGCCCTGCACGGTTTTGTCTCCGGTCGAGCCGAATTGAACGGCTTTTATTCCCGAATTACTTCTCAACATCCACCATTCGGCAACCGACGGTCGGAAAATAGCGATGTCGTCTTTCCCGTCGCCGTCATAATCCGCCGGAACGGGCTTATCTTCGGAAATTCCGAACGGCTGGATGGTTACGCCGCTGTCCGAAGAGCGTTGAATAAACCACGTCGAATTTGACGGGCGGAACACCGCCGGGTCTGCCTTGCCGTCGCCGTCATAATCACCCGGCGCGGGAATATCTTCCGACGTGCCGAATGGGAAAGCAAAAAAGGTCGAATCTTCCGAACGCAGAACAAACCAGTCGCCGGAGGAAGGTCGGAAGAAACCGATGTCGGTTTTGCCGTCGCCCGTGAAATCCGCCGGAACGATGATATCCGAAGACGCGCCGAACTGCGTGGCGAAAACCTGTTCGTCACTGCTTTTCCGATACCACCATTCGCCCGCCGACGGTCGGAAAATGCCGATGTCGGTTTTACCGTCGCCGTCAAAGTCGAACGATGCGCTGGAAAACTCCGAGTTTTGCATTTCCAACGCTCCGATGTCCGCGCCGTCGCTGTTCGGCGCGTTCGGGATCGAAGGGTTATCGAAAGGTCGGATAAATCCGCGCTGGTCAGATGTAGTTTGAAACGTGTTGCCGCGGTCAATCGCCGGACTGTTCGGGGCGAGCGTGTGCGATTTTGAAAAACCGCCGTTATTGCCGAGCGGTTTTACCAGCGGGTCTTGATTGAGAATGTTTCCGGTCGTGTCGCCGGTTATGGTCGTGTCGGTCGTGCTTTCGATCAGATTGAAACCGCCGGAATTCAAAGTGCCGCGAAAATCCTGCGCGGACGTGCCGACCATATTGTCGGCGTAGATCGAATTGCGCGAATCGAAATCGGAAGTTGTCGAAGCGGACGTAACGCCGCCGCCGAAAACCGACGCGGTGTTGCCGACCAGCGTCAGATTTTGGGCGAGAACCGTTTGGAAATTGATGATGCCGCCGCCGATGCCGCTTTGATCGGTCGTTGCCGCATTACTGCTGACGGTCGAATTGACGATACCGAGCGTCGCTTCGAGGTTATTGTTGATACCGCCGCCGTTGCCCTCTGCGGTATTGTTCGTGATGGACGAATTCTCGATTAAAAGGACTCCCGGACTGGTGTTGAGAATCCCGCCGCCGCCGACCGAATTAACGTCGGGTGCGCGCTCGGTCTCGTTAAATTCGATCCGCGAGTCGAAAATCTGCATCAGTCCGCGGTTTTCGATACCGCCGCCGCCGGCAAATGAATTCGGGATAGTATTGGTTACCTTGTTGTTGGAGACGATCACATTTTCCAAGGTCAGATTGCCGAGCGAAAAAATTCCTCCTCCGCCGTTGATGCCGCCGCCCGTCCCGTTGCCGTTCCTGATCGTCATATCAGAGATCAACACGATCGCGCCCGACTCGATGTGAAAGACGCGGCTCAGATCATTGCCCGAAATCGCCAAAAGATCCGCGCCCGCGCCGTCAATTTCGAGTCCTCCGTTATTGTTGATTGACAGTGCCGTTCCCGTTAAAGTAATGGTCTGCGCGGTCGAGAAAACCGCCGGATCGAACTGGATAACATCACTGGTCGCCGCCGAATTCGCCGCCAAAATCGCCTCGCGCAGAGTGCAGTGGCTGTCGCAAGTGCCGTCGTTCGTGTCGGCGGTATTCGTAACCGTAAAGGTCGCCGCGCCAGCCGGAATAATAAAAATCACAAAATACAAAATAAAAAATGCCGTACCGACGGCATTTCCAGCAAAGAATTGGTTATTCATTTTTTTTCTCCAGAAGTTTAAAAAAGCTCGCTTCTCAATGGTGAAATCAGCATAAATTGTTTTGTTTCCGTAATTTTATGCGAAATCCCGCATAAAAGCAAAAAAATAAAAAAATGTAGGGGCAGGTCTTGTGCCTGCCCCTACGTTCATCCGGCGACGGTCGCGCTGACGGTTTCGCTCCAGGGCGAATAGCCGCCGTCGCGCAATGCCCAGCGCAGCATATAATGGATCATTTTTCCCGCGTCCTCGCCGTCGAATTCATAAACATAAGGAGTCGCCGTATCGAGCGCGACATAGACGCATTCTTTCTCGTCCGTCGGCGGCGCGCCACCGAACTTCGCCCAAATCTCACAGCCGATCGTTCCGGCGGGCTTGCGCCGCTTGTCAGGCGTGGCTTCGTCGGCGAATGAAATGGTGTGCCGCAATCTCTGCGAAGTGTCCACCCGACCGACCGGGCGCGTCGGATTCGACAGAGGCTCATACGAACCGGTCGCAAACTGCCCAAATGAAGCGAGCTGGGCATCGGAAATACCGTGCGCCTTGGCGATTCTGAGATACGAGCGAATCAACTGCTCCAAATTATCCCGGCTCACGTCCTTTTCCTGAGTCTTCGATTTCGCGTCCGCCTGCGCCGTAACGTGCGCGTCGTTTTTCGTTTCCATATCGGTAATTCCCGCATCGAGATCGGTCGCCTGCGCCGCCGTCAACCCGAACGAAGCCGGATCACCCGCAATGACCTGATGTAAATTCTTCGCCTCCGCGATCAGATCCGCATCGCTGGCATTAGTAATAAAATCAGACATAATTTTTATTCTCCTTAAATTTTTATTTTTTTTGTGGAAATGGGAAATCGAAAGGCTAAAGGATTAGCTGATTATTTCCATTTCGAGGGCTAGACCAACCGGAACGGATTTTTTGCGGAAATATTTGCGAAAAATAAAAAAAATGTTCTGAAATCATTTCAGCAACTCCTGAAATGAACTTAGCGACTCCTGAAATGAACTTAGCGACTCCTGAAATAATATCAGGAACTCCTGAAACAATATTAGGAACTCCTGAAATGTTTTCAGCGTCTCCTGAAACAATTTCAGGGACTCCTGAAAACATTTCAGGGACTCCTGAAAACATTTCAGGGACTCCTGAAAACATTTCAGGAACATCTGAAAACATTTCAGGAAATCATAAAAAAATGTTAAATGTTGATTTTAGACAGATTTAGCCGTTTTTGAGTGTTTTATGAGTATTAAACTAAGTCAAATAGGCTGCCTTGACCGGATTCTTTTAGCTTCCATTGGTCTTCACCAAATCTATCTGCAATTTCATTTAAAACTCCGAGTATAGTTTGGTTATCGGGTGTAGTTCCGTTTCTCAGTAATGGGATAATTTCTAAAATTATTTCATCAAAATGCGGATATTTTCCTTCTCGCGCAAGTCTTCGCATCATTGAAACTACATAATATTTTATTCTGACTTGAACGGGAATTTGCGCTTTGAATTTTGTGTTCTTTTTCAGATGATAGGTTTCTGTTTCTTCGTGATAATCGAAATTTGCAAATAAAAACGGTGTAATATCAGCGTATTTTTTGCTTAGAACGTCTAAAAAACCTAATTCCAATCCTCTGATAATCAATTCATTATTTATTTCTTCGACTGTCGCGCCGTTGTTTTTAGCTATTACGCCTTCGATTGATTGAATAATCAAATCCGTAATGTCCGCGCCTAAATCGGCTTTCAAAATTGATTTCGGATTGCGAACTTTTTTGAAATTAATAATCAGTTGACCGGAAAGAACGGTAAAAGGATTTTGCCGTTTTTTGAAACTCGACTGTCCGTTGTTTTGCTTGACCGCGCCCGCGTATTCAAAACCGACTTTTTCCGCCGTATCAACAATCAAATGCCAATACGCCGGGTCTTGATGCTGAAAAACGAACGACATCCAACGGTCGAATTTCAAGACGCGATACATTTCCTTGATCGAATCGGCAATCAAATTTGAATAATCGTCTTTTGTTTTGTGATGTTCGCCGCCTTCGATTGCTTCAAGTTCGTAATCTTCTTCGGTAACTTCCAAATCGAGCCAAGCATTCCACATAATAGAGAGGTCAAGATATTGAATCTTTTTTCCGTAAGGCGGATCAGTGTAAATGTAATCAACACTTTCTTTTTTTATGTCTTTTAAATTGGTTGCCGTTCCCTTAATAATTTGAGCGTTTTTGATTGTTCTTTCGTTAATGAGAGGCATCATTTCTCTTTTCGCATTAACTATTTTTCTGAGTTTACCCTTAAATGTTGCCCATAAATCTACCTTTCCGGGTTCGGGGGCTTTTCGATACCGATACATAGCAAAAATACTGCTATTTCCTCTTCCTTCACTTCTTCCTTTGAATGCGTGATATGTGAGATTGATTTTGTTCAGCGAACTAGAAAACATTAAAAATAAAATCTGTTTAATATCTTCATCCTTTTCTTGATTGATTAAATATTTTAGCGTTGCCAAATCTGCTAACTGCTCGTCTGTAAAAAAATCTTCCAAATATTCAAAATCAGAACCTTGTGGCATTTTGATTTTTTTAGGGTAAGGATATTTTTTTAGAGCCTCTTTAACTTCTATTTCATTTTTTGGACGTTGATTTTCAAATTTAACTTCCAAATTATCAAAAGAATTCTGTAATTTTGATATTGAAATCGGTTTGATTAAATTATTTACGAAGAAAATTGATAAAGGATTTAGGTCAATATGAATTGCTTTACGTCCTATCATCAAGGCTTCAACAGCAGTTACTCCAGTTCCGCCAAAAGGATCAAGAACTAAATCATTTGGTTTTGTGAAATTTCTGATATATTCCTGAACAACTTCGTATGCTTGTTTAGTAAAATAACCGTGAACGCCATAATGTCTTTTTGAGGATTGCTTACTGATATTTGTTATTTCTTTGGGAGGTGTTTTAGAAAGATAATCAAACTCAATTTCATTTTTCCTTTTCTCAAATTTCTTTTGTGTTTTATCAAAAACACTAGGCGAAAGAAATTTTTCTAAATCTTGCCAGTGTTTCTCGATTTCGGAAAGCGAAAAATAAAGTATGGCGTCGGATTGGCTGATGTGAAAAAGAATAAATTCTTTGCCGTTGCAAAGCGCGTAATACTCGACACGGATTTCGGGATGAATCGCGTAAAAATAAGTCTGCTCTACATTTTTTCCGGTTTTTATATCTTCGTCCGGTGCTTTCGCGTCCAAAACCCAAGCATATTTTCCACCAATTTCAAAAAGATAATCGGGGATGCTTGTGAGTTTATGTTTGCCCGAACCTGTCTGCACAAAAGGATGCGAAACGGCTTTACTGCGAATGATCTTATTTTCGCCTTGTGAAGAATAACCGAGGTCTTTCAATATCGGCATAATCAAATCTTCTCGGACAGAATCCTCTTTAAAATCAG
>JBGTSF010000129.1:0-6059 GCA_041940425.1 Pyrinomonadaceae bacterium | reverse complement strand
ATCCGGCGCGGTTCACCCGTTGAAAAAAGATCGAAGATCAAAAGTCCGGCAGGCTCGACGGTTCCTACAACCAAGTAATGATCAATTGTTACGGCGATACCGCGAAACGTCTCGATTGCCGTTTGAGTTTTCGTTTCAACGGGATGAAAATCTTTTCCGTTACTTTCCGCGCAGACGCTTTCGGCGTTCGGGTAAAAAGTCGAAACCGTTTTCGAGCCGACCGACAAAACCTTTATCTTCGTCCCCGTTTCGTCAATCCAGAACCAGTTGCCGTAACGGTCTCGCGCCGCTCCGCGCCGCATTTTTAAATCGGGCTTTTTGTTTTTCAGCGATGTTTTGAATCTGAAAATTTGCGGCTGTAAAGTGATCGCTTTCAATTTCTCGTTCCAGGCAAATTGCGGTTCGCCTTCGTTTTCCCCTTCGCTTTCTTTTTTCCAAATTTCGCCCAGAGCCGTGCCGTCCGCCAGAGTGCATTTTTCCCAATCGGCGCGACCTAACAGCAGGTGAAATTTTGTTCCGTTGACATCCATAAATCTTTAACAATTTTCGGGAATAACCGGCACGGGAACGATCTTGCGGGTTCTTCCCTGCCCGTCCGTTCCGGTCGTCGCCGTTCCGCGCAAACTCGAAAGCGGAAGCGGATCGCCGATAGAAACCGAAATTCCCATGACACGCGGCAACTCTAAGCCGTTCATCGCAATTTGATCGGTTTCGGGATTATTTCCTTCGGCAAGCAGAAGATTGTTGACGAACATCACGCCGCTTGTCCGGCTCGCCACCGCTTCCAATTCTTTCGCCGTAACCGCTTTGCGAAGCCGCCAGCCTTTGTAAATTTCCGTTCCGTTTTCGTTGAACAAACCGAAACTTGCCGGATTGAGCGGCGCGAGAAATTTGAGCAAATCCTGTTTGACCGCTTCGCGGACTTCGGGAGCGGATTTGTCGGAGGTGATATTGATACCGACCGAAATCCAGACCTGTTTATAAACCGGACCGCGCAGAAAAATCTCGGTCGTGATCAGACGGCGTTCGTCCACATAACGGCAGATCGTGTCGAGAAAAAGACGGTCGGGCAAGGGCGCGTCCGGCTGTTTCACGTCATAGCGCGGGATGACCATGATCGTTACCGCGCCGGGAGCGTCGCCCGGTTCGTTCGGCAAAAGTTCGGGATTGAAGGTCGGAATTATTTCAACGCGACCGATCAAAACTCCGGGCGCGCGCATCACGATCTTTTCAAAATCCGAAGCGGTTACAAGCCGTTCGCGGTGCTGTAAATAACGGCTGATCTGTTTTTCGCCTTCGAGAACATTTTCCGAATCCGCGCCGCCCCACGTTCTGACCGGATTTGAAACTTTTATTCCGGCGGGCAGTGCGGGCGCGGTTTTGATCGTTTCCGCGCCGACGTTTCCGGCTAGACCTTCGCCGTAATCGTAAGAAACCGTGATCCGCGCATCGAGCGGCGGACGCATTCCGCGCAAGCCGTCGCCGAAGCGAATCTCGCCCGATTCTTCGTTGACATAAAAAACTTTCGGATTATTTTGAACGAATTTTTTCGCGCCCGGCGGCTGGAGCAGATCGGGGGCGGAAACCTCCGAACCAGCCGTCAAAAGATCATCGGTTTCAAACCATTCTTCGGTCGTCGTGCCGACGGTTACGAACATTTTTACAGACTTCGGCACGACCGGCGCGCGCGCGAGTTTTGCGGTCTGGTCGGGTTCGCCCGTCCCGTTCGGTAAAACTTCATTCGTAACTTTTGTTCTCTGCGTAACCATCGAGGCATTGATGCCGATCCACAGAAAACGAATTTTTACCGCCGTTTCATTTCCGCTTATCCTAAGCCAAGTAATTATCCGCTCGTTCAATTTCGTGTCTTCGAGCGTCGGCGGAAAATCGTCCGCGCCGAGTTCGAGCGGTTCGAGATTTTCCCAGAGATAGAGTTCGTTTTTGTCCGGCAGAGTTATTTCAATTGTTCCCGGCTCGGTCAAAACATTGGCATTGGCAACCGCATCGAGCGTTCGATATTCGGGAATCCGCGCGTTCGGATCATCGGGAAGTTTTTTGTCCGCGGGCAGTTTCGGAATTTTGTATGACAGCCACGACGAATTTTCCTTGTTCGCCTCCTGACCGCCCGCCGTCAAAACAAAAGTCGTCTCTTCGAGCGCGGGAACAACGCCCAGACTCAGAGTTTTATTCGCAATCTTTTTTCTGATGTCGTCGAGATTTTCATTTTCTTTGGCGAGCAATGCGATCCAGACGGAATTGTCAATCGTATCTTCGGCAAGCGAAATTCCTTTTTCGTCCTTGCCGTCCAAAACGGCGGTTTCATAAAGCGTCAGATCAACGTCGTCTTCGAGCGATTCGCCCTGAAACGAAGCATAAAGCTGATTGTAATAATCAACGATTTCCGCTTCCTGATTTTTCAGAGGTCGTTTGAAATAAACTTTTCCTTCAATCGGCAGAACGTCCAAACCGCGCTCGGTGCGAAACGGAATTTGTCCGGCGTTGACTTCCATTCCCGAATCGAGCGTGATCGTTTCATCCAATCCGCGCTCATTAAAAAACGTAACGATGCCGCGCGCCGATGTCGCCGAATTGAGCGGAATTCCGAGCAATTGGAGAAATTTCAGACGGTTGCGTTCGGGAATCAGATTCGCGCGATAGAGCATACTTTCGGTCATAAACGCGAAAATCTCGATCAAAGTAACGCCCGGATCGCTCTTGTTAAAATTCGTCCATTCGGGATTGTGAACCGAAATTCTCGACAACGCTTCGTCGAGTAAATCCTGATACCGCCGTTCGTCTAATTTTGGAATCTGCAATGGCATTTTTTATTTCTCCAAACTTTTTTCGATTACTTTTTTCTTTCGGTTTTATGCCGCTTTCCAAACGGTTCGAATACGGTTTTCGATCTTGACATATTCGTGGTCGGCAATAATCGCTCTGGTCAACAATTTTCGATAGCGTTTCCCCGGCAAAGAGTTTAAAAACCATCCCCAGAGACCTTTTATCGCAGGTGTAAAGTTCACCTCTCCCGGAATCGGCATTCCCATACCGACTTCCGCTATCTTCGCTTTTAGTTCGACTTGCGGCATTCTCGAAATATTTCCTAAGCCGTATTCGACACTTTTAGCTATGGCTTTAACATCATTGCGTTTTTCAACTGAAATTTTTCCGTTATTTTTCCAGTCATTCATAACCTCGTCGAACCATTGCCGGTAATCTTTAACCTCCGACGAATTTCGCAGTTTAACGACTTCCTTTAGTATCTCTTCCGGTGTGTCCGCTTTACTCAGCAAATATGGGAAAAATGTCGGAAGCCATGGCAAATCTTCGACATTTGAATTGGTTCTGTTTTTCAAGTCTTCGAACAAATGTTTTTCAATTTCATAACCGGCGGACGGTGATTGCATCGAAAGAGCCAGAAAAATGCGTGAACGCTTTGGTTGAAGCAGATGTTCGCTCTCCATCTGTTGAGCGTATCCGCCGAAAATCAAACCGCCGAGTATATAATCAGCCAGCATTTTTTCTTCGTGATTTTTAAGTTTATTTTCCAATTCCATAAGACCCGGCGACCATTTGTATTCGGCTGCCGATAATTCCATGAACACTTGTCCGAATGTTTCTGCCGGAATTTTCTGTTCACCGTTGAAAATTTTTTCCAACTCTGTCAATGCCGCGCTTTTAACTTCGTGATAAGCGTTCCAACCGACATCAACGTCGAATAAAACCTGTTCATTTTCCTCAAGTTTATTGAGTGCTGTCGTAGCTTTCCGGTTTATCAAAGTCAGCATTCGCTCATCGAAATTAAGCTCCATATCAAAGGTGTCGCCGTAATTGAAAACCGGAAGTTTTTCGTTCAGAATCAATGCGTCAAAAAACATCCCGATGCTGTGCAGATTTACATTGAGTAGTTCCCAGACGGCATTCGGCGACGATACTTGTTGCGCTCCTCTTAAAAACAATTCACCACATCTGAAAACCAACGGATCAACAACCGTTCTGAGACCTTGAGCGGCTAAGTTTTTCCAATCAGAATTTTCATTTATCGAAATACTCATTTTCATTTCTCCAAAATCGTGTTTTATGAACCGTTCAAAGTTACTGTTAAACTCACTTTTTCCGTCGCCTGCGTCGCCACGAGTTTGTAAAATATGGTGGCGATTGCCGCTTGCTGATCTTGAGCGTCCGGCTCGACGCTGACCGATTCGACCGCGATGCGCGGCTCCCAACGGGCGAGTGCTTTGGTGATTCGATCACGAATCAACTGGCGCGTCGTGGCATTGTTCGGTTCGAATAAAAATCTGTTCAAACCGCCGCCGAACTGCGGCAGATACAGGCGTTCGTTCAGTTCGGTCATCAAGATCACGCGGATTGATTCGCGGATATTTTCCTCGCCTTCCGACCAGACGACGCGACCGTCCGCGCCGATTCTGGGCGGAAACGAAATTCCTTTTCCGAAAATTTTTCCTGCGTTACTCATTTTTAGCCTTTAGTCCCGGCAGGGGAAAACAAAATATAAAAAACGGCAGCCACTTAAAAATAAAATCGAGCAGTGCGACGATTATCATCAGCAAAAGCAAAGCGCAGATCGTGATGATCGGAATCGAAAGCGAACAGATCATTCCGATTGAAAGCCCGTTGTCTTTACAACCGCCCGAATCCGGCACGCTCAAATCCTTATGAAGCGGAAACGGCAAAACCGAGCGAATCAAATCGCCGAGCGTTATTCCCTTCATTCTGCTCACTTGCCCGCACAGCAGATCGGACATCATAAACGCCGTGTTTTTATCGAATTTTCTGAGTCCCGCCGGAGTCGTATCAATCGGCAGAGCGATACGAATCGGACGCGCCGGAGCGTCGGAATCAAAAAATCCGGCGATCTGAAACGGCTTTGTCGGTTCGCTCAATACAGGCGGATCAATCGCGCCGCAGAGCGGACGTTCATAGACGCATCGAATCACAAACCAGCCTTCGCGCATATCCATCGGCGTTTGCGAGATGAGCGGCGCGGGCGCGTTTGTTACGGCTTTCGGCATTTCGCTGATGACGGCTTCGACAAGTTGTGCAATGCGGTTGACCTTCGTTTCGCCGTTAAAATTTTGCGCGGCAAAATCTGTCGGCGTGATATTTGCGGTTACGCCGTCTAAAACCGATTTCAGCGAAAAACTCAGATCAGCCAAAGGAAATAGAAAACTCGGATATTTCGCATCGGGCGAATTTCGGCTGTAGGAAACGACGACCGATTCGAGATTTTTTTCGATCTGGGCGGCAGTTTGCGCGTTTGACGGTTTGACCGCGAGAAGCGCGTCTTTAAGCGAACGCTTGACTTGATTCGTGTTGTAGCCGGTTTCTAATATCAAATCGCTCGCAAAATTATTTTCCAAAGTTACATTCGTAATCGCATTGACAAGCGTGTTTTCCGCATTTGTCAAAGCGGGCGAAACGGTCAAATTATTTAGTTTGTTCCAGATGCGCGGAAGTTCTTCCGCTAAAAATTTTGCAAAATCGAGCAGTATCAGCCACGAAGCCGTCTGGATTTGTTCACGCGAGCCTTTGACGATATTTTTGCGCGAAGCGACATCTTTCGCGTCATTCGTGTTCGACTCCGCCAGAGCGGATTTGGCGTGGGCGGCAGTTTGCAAAAGACTTTTCCACGGGTCGCGGAAAATCGAACGCATCAGATAAACGCGGCTGTCAACCGGCGCGTTTGCCGGATTGTTTGAACTTTGCGCCGAAGCCTTGCCCGCCGCGATATACGCTTCGCGCCGTCCGGTCGGAATCACGCCCGCGAAAATCTTTCTTCTGCGCCCGTCGTCTTCCAAAATATCAACCGAAAAAAGAGCCTGCTGTTCTTCGCCCGATTCAAGCGAATTTTTTGCGGAAACCTTTTTCCATTTCGCGCCCTGATCGGTGATGACGTAAGCGTATTCTTCCCAACTCGAATCGAGCGGCGGCAGTGGCGTATTGACATCGAGATTTCCGGGCGGAAAAAGTCGGCGGATAATATACGAAACTTTTTCTTCGCGCCCATTGTCCGGTATTTTGTCGGGCAAACCGGGACG
>JBGTSF010000128.1:0-6134 GCA_041940425.1 Pyrinomonadaceae bacterium | reverse complement strand
GCTATTAACAATAGTCCCTGCGGGACCAAAACCTTTGGCAACACAAATTAGGACACTGCTTTACTTTATGAAACATTTTCATTTTTTCGGATGTATAATAAACTGAAAAAAAATCATTAATTTCAAACCGATATTTTAGGAGATAATAGAAACAATGTTTAGACGCAAGATGATCAGCGCGTTCGCGCTGTATGCGCTTTTGCTCCCGGCAGTCGCTTTCGGGCAAAACAATAGCGCAAATGCAGTTTCCACAGCTAAGACGGCGACGCAGGTTTATACCGCGCCGAAGGAAACTATTGACAAGATCAGAGAAGAAGGGATGGGAAAGAATTCGCAGGTCATGCAGACGCTTTCCTATCTGACGGACGTCATCGGCGGTCGTTTGACCAATTCGCCCGCGATGAAACGCGCCAACGAATGGACGCGCGACCAGATGGCGAAATGGGGTATGCAGAACGCGCATCTCGAATCGTGGGGACCGTGGGGACGCGGCTGGTCTTTGAAAAGTTTTAACGCGCAGATCGTCGCGCCGCAGAGTTTTCCGGTCATCGCTTTTCCGAAAGCCTGGACGACCTCGACCAAAGGAACGGTTTCGGCAGAGGTCGTTTATCTCGATGCGAAAACCATCGAAGATTTGGAAAAATACAAAGGCAAGCTGAAAGGAAAGATCGTTCTCATTTCAAATCCGCGCGAAGTAAAAGCCGAAGAAAAATCGCTTTTTTCGCGCCGTTCGGATGAAGAATTGAAAAAAATGGCGGAAGAAACTTCGCCCAGTCCGCAGAGACCGCAGCCGCAATTGACCGAAGAACAGCGTCAAAAACAGCGCGAAGAACAGCGGAAAAATATGCTTTTCAATTTCAAACGCGGGCAATTCCTGCTCGAAGAAGGCGCGGCGGTTCTGGTTGACACGAGCTGGAAGGGAAGCGGCGGAACGGTTTTCGTCGGCGGCGCGTCCGTCGTGCAGGAAACACCGGCAGACCTCGACAATTTCAGCTTCCGCGATCTTCTCCAGCCGTATAAAAAGGAAGCCGAATCAAAGATCATCCCGCAGATGACGATGGCGACCGAAGATTACAACCGCCTCGTGCGTCTGATCGGTTTCGGCATAACTCCGAAGATGAGCGTCAACATTCAGGCGCAATATCACGACGATGATCTGATGGGCTACAACACGATCGCCGAAATTCCGGGAACCGATCCGAATTTGAAAGACGAGATAGTAATGGTCGGCGCGCATCTCGATTCGTGGCACGCTTCGACGGGCGCGACCGACAACGCCTCCGGTTCAGCCGTGGCGATGGAAGCGGCGAGAATAATTTTGGCTTCAGGATTAAAACCGCGCCGGACGATCCGCGTCGCGCTGTGGTCGGGCGAAGAGCAGGGCTTGAACGGATCGCGCGAATACGTTAAACAGCATTTCGGCGAAGCGCGGAGCGTTGGGAATCAACAGCCGCCGGAAATCATCAAAGGCAAAGATTACGAAAAACTTTCCGCCTATTACAATCTCGACAACGGCACGGGCAAAATCCGCGGCGTTTATCTGCAGGGAAATTCCGCAGTCAAACCAATCTACGAAGCGTGGCTCGCGCCTTTCGCCGATCTTGGTGCGAATACGCTGACGATCATGAACACCGGCGGCACGGATCATCTTTCGTTCGATAGAATCGGTCTTCCCGGATTTCAATTCATCCAGGACGAGATCGAATACAGCACGCGGACGCATCATTCGAATATGGACAATTTCGACCGCATCCAAGCCGAAGATATGAAACAGGCGGCGACCATTATGGCGGCGTTCGTTTATCAAACCGCGATGATGGATGAGAAAATTCCGCGTAAACAATTACCGTGATTTTTAGTTTTGCCGAAAAACAGTCCTAAATTGGTGAAGCAACAAAAAGCCGTCGAACTTTCAAAGTTCGACGGCTTTTTTCTTTGAGATATTCGATCAAAGAGTGCTAAATATCTATATTTCTTCTTCGACCACGATGCGCTTGATTTTGTGTTTTTCGACGATAACTTCAAAAGTTTGTTCATTTTGTTCGGAGAATAAAATTTCGGCAAGCGCGACGGCTTCGTTCAAACTGAAAGTTTGTCCCTTCTGATAAGCAGCGGTGAATGAATTTCCGTCGAGCGCGGTGCGGATTATCGTTACATATTCGTCGCAAAAATGACGTTCGGCAAGTTCTATCTCGTAGCCGATGTTTTCGCGCAAACCTTCCGCCGCACCCGCCAATTGCGCCGCTTGCTTTTTGTTTTCAGTCAGCGAGGCAATGGCGGCAAAACCGTCCAACGCGCAGGCGACGGCGGTTTTATTGCCGATCTCCCGCGCGATTTCCAAGCCTTCTGCGAAAAAGTCGCGCGATGCCGAAAAATCCCGAAAAGCAAATGCGATTGCCCCCAAATTGTTGAGATTGCTGGTAATCGCCTCTTTGTTGCCGAGTTCCCGGGAAAGTGTCAGGGCTTCTTCAAAAAGCCGCCGCGCCGCGCCAAAATCTCTTTCAGTCCGCGTTAAATTTCCAAGATAATTAAGCGAAGCGGCGATGCCCGATCTATCGCCGGCGGTGCGGTTGATCTCCAAACCTTTCTCGAAAAGCGAGCGAGCATTTTCGAGATCGCCTTGCAGATAAGCCACCATTCCCAATCCTTGAATCGCCGTGGCGATATGCGGCAGGTCATTTTCTGCACTGGCAAATGCCGCATACTCTTCATAAATTCGCCGCGCTGTTTCGAGATCGCCCTGCAATTGGGTAAATCCGGCGGAAGCTCTCAACAATTTAAGCCGAATATTTGCCGGAATTTCGATACTCGCTTCTTTCAAAACCGTTTTCAGCCAAATGCGTCCTTCGGTCAGATGACTGCGAAGGTTCCAAAAAAACCATAAAGCGGCTGCTAAACGCGCCGCTTTTACCGGATTTTTGTTTACCAGCCAACCGAGTGCCGCCCGCAAATTATCGTGTTCTTCTTCCAGCCGTGCGATCCATTTGACCGAATCCGCACCGACCAAAAACGGCGCGGATTCTTCAGCTAGTTTGAGAAAATATTGCGTGTGATTTTGTCTTGCAAATTCGGCTTCACCTTTTTGCTCCAAACATTCGACGGCAAATTCACGCACGACTTCGAGCAATTGCAGACGAACTTCGCCGGTTTCCTTTTCTTTTACCGATAAAAGATTGTTTTCAACCAGCGACGTAAGGAGATCAAGAACATTATCTTGCGGCACGGAGATTCGATTCTCGGCGGTTTCAGTTTCCGAATCGGAAACCAAAAGTCTATTTCCTGTTTCATTTTTTATGATATTTTCCGCCGCTTCGACGGTAAATCCGCCCGCGAAAACCGCCAATTGCCGGAACACATATTTTTCATCTGCGCCGAGCAGATCGTAGCTCCAACGAATCGTTTCGCGCATCGTCTGCTGGCGTGCCGGTAAATCTTTCGCACCACCGGTCAAAAGTTTGAGCGAATTTTCCAGCCGTTCCAGAATCGAATGCGGCGCGAGTAGTTTGATTCGGGCGGCGGCAAGTTCGATTGCCAAAGGCAATCCGTCTAATTTGCGACAGATTTCATTTATTGCGCGGGCATTTTCTTCCGACAAATTAAAACTCGGTTTGGCGGTTTTTGCCCGCACGACAAAAAGCTCGATTGCCGGAAATTCACGTAATTCCCCGATAGAAAAACATGAATCCGACGGCGGCAAATCGAGCGGCGTAACGATAAATTCCCGCTCGAAATTCAAATGAAGCAACGCACGGCTCGTTACCAAAATTTTGAGAAATGAGGACGTTTCTAAAATTTCCTCTAAAAGCGGCGCGGCGGAAAGAATCTGCTCGAAATTGTCCAAAACTAAAAATATTTGTCGCTCACCCAAGAAGTTTTTCAAAACATCAATTAATGATTTATCGCCCGATTCCTTTACTCCGAGCGTGTTTGCGATTGCCGTTATGACAAATTCAGGATTGGTAACTGCTGAAAGTTCGACAAAATACACACCGTCCGCAAAATCATTTGTCAGTTTGCTCGCCACTGCCTGTGCCAGTCGGGTTTTGCCGCTTCCGCCCGCGCCCGTCAGACTAATCAGCCGGATCGCCTCTTCCAGCAAAAGTCGTCTGACTTCGGCAATTTCTTTTTCGCGTCCGATGATCGTTTCAGCATCCGAAATGTCGTTTGAAGGATTTGCGGATGAATGTTGGTTTTTGCCTGAGTTGACGATTTCGATGTGTTCTGATGCGGCGACAAAACTATAGCCGCGTCCGGGAACGGTAACGATAAAACGATGTTCGTCTTTTTTCTCGCCGAGTATTTTGCGAAGCGCAGAGATGTGAACAGTTAAATTGTTTTCCTCGACAAATTGATTTTCCCAGACCGTATCGAGCAATTCATTTTTCGAGAGAATTTTGCCGTGATTTTCGACCAGAACCAGTAGCAGATCAAAGGCTTTCGGTTTGAGATTAACGGATTTACCGTTTTTCAAAAGCAGACGTTTATTGACATCTATCTCAAATTCATCGAAGGAAAACCCTTTGTTGACTGTCGTTTGCATCACTTGTCGGAATCACAGACCGCCCTAAATTTCCGCCTTGGAAAAAATTAGGAACTATTAGCCGGAAAATTAGGGATTTTTAGCAAGCCTTTTATTAAAAATAGCATTTGTCCGGTAAATCAGCAGTTTTACGGGATTTTAGCATAAGCCATTTATGAATGGAAAGTTTTTTGAGGAAATGAAATTTCAAAATGAATAACACTAAACGACGAATCGAGATCAAACCCATGGCTGTGTTCAGACCGAACGGTTTATCGGAAATCAGCGAGCGGTGGATGCTTACGAGGAACGGCCAAACTGTTGCCGTCCGATTCGGCACTTATTCAAACAATTAAAATGATAGGAGAAAATAAATGAAAAAAAATCTGATTTTTGTATTGGCAATTCTGTTTGTAGCCAATTTTCAAACACAAAATATTACAGCCGCTTGGGGCGATAAAGATATAAGTTTCGGTTTTGTCGGCGTTTACACTGACAATTGCTCGTCTAACTGTCTGCCCCGACATGCCGCTCTGCAAAGCGACGGAAAAATTCTGGTCACGGGCAGTCGGGAAATTAGCGGGAAAACCAGATTTTTTCTGCGCCGGTATTTAGCAAACGGCAGTGTTGATACGTCTTTCGGTAACGATGGATTTGCGGTCAGCAATGCCTTTATAAATGTTAATTCGAGCTACACGGGAAATTCGATAGTCATTCAGCCGGACGGAAAGATCGTTGTCGCAGGCATCATTTACGGCAGCTACCGATACGAGATCGCAGTGTGGAGATTTACGTCGAGCGGCATGGGCGACAGCAGTATCGGAAATGGCGGGATGCGTGTTTATCCGAAAAACTTTTGGGGATTACTGAGTCTCGATGTTGTATATCAAAACGGCAAACTCGTTATCGGCTACACGGATAACGTGGGTCCCGGCATTTATCACGGCGTGCTGATTCGGCTTAATTCAAATGGAGTTTTAGATACGACATTTGGCAACAACGGTGAAAATATTCTTTCAGCCGGTTCATTCATTAAAAGCCTTTTGATCGAAGCGAACACGGATAAAATCGTTTTCGCTACCGATTATAATTCCCCGATTCTGACTCGCAAACTGCCCGACGGACAGGATGATCCGAGTTTTCAAAGTTGGAATCATTCACTCGGTTTGGTTACAGGTTTGGTCAGACTGTCTAACGGAAAATATGTCATTAGCTTAGGGCAGGATATAGGTTATCCCGCAACTTACTCGAAACGGATCGTTGTCAAATTTTCGTCTGACGGAGTTTTCGAAGCTATTACGCCTGAATACGTCGAATCGCTCGGCAATCAATTTCATTTTCTCGGCGAACAGCAAAACGGTCGCATCGTCGTCGGAAGTCCGAAGGGGTTCTATCGTTTTAATTCCGCACTAGACGACCACAGCCGTGAAATTTATACGACGAACAATCTGCCTGCAATGGATTCTTCCGTTTACTACAAAAGCGTCATTCTTCAGCCCGACGACAAAATGATTATCGTTACCAAATCGTCAACCGGCAGAATCATGCTGATGCGCGTTCTTCCGGCATAAATGTGTAATGGCAATAAGCCATTTATGAATGGAAAGTTTTTTTG
>JBGTSF010000127.1:0-6167 GCA_041940425.1 Pyrinomonadaceae bacterium | reverse complement strand
TGTGACCGACCACCCTCTCAGGTCGGCTACAGATCGTCGCCTTGGTAAGCCGTTACCTTACCAACTAGCTAATCTGCCGCAAGCTCCTCTTCAAGCGAATAAATTCTTTAACAACTGTCACCATAAGGTGCCGCTGCATTATGCGGTATTAGCATCGGTTTCCCGATGTTATTCCCCACTCGAAGGTAGATTACTTACGTGTTACTCACCCGTGCGCCACTTTATGCACTCTCCGAAGAGAGCTTTAATCGTACGACTTGCATGTCTGAGGCACGCCGCCAGCGTTGATTCTGAGCCAGGATCAAACTCTCGTTAAAAAGTTTTTACTAGCTTCATTTTTGTTGTTCGTTTTACGAACTGTGTTTGAATTAACACATGGACTCGCATATCTAGTTTTCAAATATCAATTTTTACTACTTTGGGTTTGCTTCTTTTCTGTCGAAGCGAAATTTTTGATTATACAGAATCAAAATTTATTGTCAAGCCCGGGATGGAATTTTTTTATTTTTTCTATTTCCAATTCCTCAGGGGCAAATACGTATTTTCTATATTTCATCCTGCTTTGTCAAGCGAGTTTCGATTATTTGGCATTTTTTTCTCTTTTCTTATTAAATGCACTCAAATAAAGAAATTAGCTGGTTCGCAAAAATATAAAATACGTATTTCAAATATCAACTTTGACCTAATTTTGCCGAAAATAAAGTCCTCTTAAAGTTTATTACTCAAAGAGAACTGAATTTTTTATTTCGCAAAATCGCTTGTTTTCTCAAGCAGACTAGTTAAGATGTCTTAACTTCTATATAGGTTGCCTGATTTTTTATTTATTTTCAAATCTCAAAAACTTAATTCGCTCAATTTCGAGCGAGCAGGTTAAGACGCTTAATAAGTTATTCGCGTTGCCTGATTATTTTTTACGCGATAATTTTTTGCGCCGAGTAATAAATCGGTTATTTCTCTGACTGCTCCCGAACCGCCGTTTATTTCTGTTCTATAAATAACGTGTGGAATCAGGTCTGAAACCGCGTCAGCGACCGCTACGGGGAATCCGACTTTTTTTAATAAACAAATGTCGCCGATGTCGTCTCCGATAAAAGCCGTCTCATCAGCATTAACTTTCGCGTCTTGTAAAATATCTTCAAAATCTTTCGCTTTATCGAGCGAGCAGGCTTTGATGTAATGAATTCCGAGTTCGGTTGCACGGTTTTTTACAATATCCAAACTTCTTCCTGAAATAATTCCAGAACAAAAACCGGCTTGATGCCAGGAAACTAAACCTTGACCGTCGCGGACGTGAAAAACTTTCATCTGTTCGCCGCTTTCGGAATAATAAAGCCTTCCATCTGTCAAAACACCGTCGCAATCCATCAAAAGCAGTTTTACTTTTTGAGCGCGGACTAAGATGTCCTTATCTATTTTTTGAATGTCCACTTTTTTTGAATTATCTTACTTCAAACATTTCGATACCGCTTAATTTCCATGAATTCCCGTTTCTGCTCAGACGATAGACGGCGAGACCGCTTTCAGGCTGGCGATTTAGAAGTTTTATATTCAGATTTGCTTCAACCAGAATATTATTCGCGTCGAGCCGGTCAACATTCGAGATTTGCGTCGTCCATTGTTCGGTCTGTCCCGAGATGCCGCTGGCGAATCTTTGAATTTCGCCCGGAACAATTAATGTTTCTAGTTCCGCTTTGCGGTTTGCCGCCGCCGCTTTATCGAATTGCGCGAAAAACGCTTTGACGCTTTCTTCTACCGCCGAATTCGCGCCGGTTCTTTTTTGACGCGCCAACAAACTCGCGCCGTATTCGGCATCGGCTTTGATCGCTTCTTCAAAATACTTGTTGGCATTTGCCGTTTGACCGGATTTCAGAGCAATTTCGCCAAGCCCGACATTTGCCCAGGCGAGACTACGCGCGGTGGGAAGCTTTTCTTCCAGAACGGCTTTAAATTCTTTATCGGCTTCGGCGATTTTGTTTTGTGCGAGCAAAGCGCGAGCCAGCAGGACGCGCACATCGTCAAAACGCGGAACTTCATTTAAAACGGCGCGCGCGTTTTTTTCGGCAAGCGGATAGCTCTGCTTATCGAATTCGCGCTTGACGACGAGAAGCAAATCGCTGTCGGTAAATTCGCGCGGCGCAACGTCGTCGGTGTAATCGGTCTGCGGGTAAAGTTTTTCGCTGTCAATTTCGACGCGGATGATCTTGCCCGGAGATTTAAAAGTTACTTCGCCGAAGCTTTTCGGTTTTAAAACTACCGAAGTTGGGATTCTCTGATTATTTGCCGTAGTCGCAACGACATTGATGTTCGCTTCGACCGAGCCGGTATTGCGCAGCGCGACTTTCGTATCGCCGCCGCTGACCTGCGGCAGACCGACGAGCAGATTCATATCCGTAACCTGCGTCAGTTCGTAATCGAGAAATTCGCTCTGCGCCGAAAATGCCGAGCGCAGTTCCGCCAAACTCAAACTTTTATCCTGCGAGTTTCTTTTTATCGTATCGAAAAATTCGTTTTGTCCGATTCGTCTTGCCAGAACGCGCCAGATCATCGCGCCCTTGTTTGCCGATGAAACGAAATAGAAATCATCAACCGGCGAAACGATCGTTAAAGGAGCGTCGCGTTTAATGACCGCCGCGTAAGCCGTTCTCTGGCGCAGACGTTCGGCATCGGCAATCTCGTTTCCGTATTTTTGCTCGATAAACTGCGTGGCGATAAAGCGCGACAGACCGTTTTGAATAACGCCGTAACCGTCGCCGCTGACCATATTAATATTTCCGAGCCAGACTTTCGCAACGGCTTCGGCGATGTTCATTGCCGTCTGCGAATCAATTTTCGACCTTCTGAAAACGCTGTCGTCAACTAAAATGCCGCCGCCGCCCGAAAAGCCCGCGCCGCGTTTGGCGGAAATTATTTTAACGGGAAAATCCGGCGCGTTTCCCAAAACACCTGACACATAATTCTTCGCTTCCGCCGCCAGATTCGCCAATTCCTGCGCACGTTTTTGTTCTTCCGCGCCCGCGCCTTTCGGCATATAGACCGAAACGCCTGCAAAATCGGTTTTGTCCCAATTTCCCGCGATAAAAAAAGGCTGACCGAATAATTTCTGATCGAATCCGTTCGCGCTTTCCGCGCCCGATGATAGAACAGTCAAACCGTTCGCCGCATTTACCTTTATATTATATGGAGCGTAATCGCCGCCGCGCGTGTAAAACCAGCTCGTCGGTGTCGGATACCAGAACGAAAGCGGAAGAAATTGCGAACCGACGGGCGACAATGCCAGCAAGCCGGAATTTTCCTTCACATTCAATTTGTAATCAATCACTGCCGTCAGATTCCCGTTCGGCTGAACGGAAGGTAAACGCATCTCTAACTTTTGCAAACTGCTCGCTTCGTTTATTTTTTCTTCGCGTTTTCTGAACTCGACCGGCGAACCGTTGATTGTGATAGCGGAAATTTCCGCGCCTTGATTTATTCGCAAAGTTAAAGAGTTTGCCGGATTTGACGAGATATTTCTTAAATTCAGGACGGTTTTGACCGAAAGATTTCTATCCGTTTCCGATGGCGGCAGAGTTGCCGTGATGTCGTATTTCTGCACCTGCCAGGTCAAAAGACTCCGGCTGTCGTCTTGCGCGGAAATCAAGAATACGGATGTAAAAATAAATGTAAATAAAAATACCGGACGAAAATTTTTCATAAATAAATTGTTTGGATGTTTCAAAACCGAAAAAATCTACATAAAAATATAAAACCTCGATAAAATAAGGCGAAGAATGTCAATTTTCGACTTAAGAATGAGATTTTTCGACTGAAAACCGGCGTTTTTCGCTTGAATATTGTTAATTTTCAAGCGAATACTATCAAAATTCTATCGAATATTTTGAATATTCGAATGAAAATTGTCATTTTTCGACCGAATATTTCTATTCTTCGAATAAATTTTCAGGTTATTCAACCGAAAATTAGATTTAATCGAATAAAAACATACAAAATTTCAGCAAAATTACGCCGAACCGTTTACTAATTCGTGAATCGCTTTCAGTTTTTTCAGCAATTTTTCCAGACGATTTAAGGGCAACTGATTCGGTCCGTCGCTCGGCGCTTTTGCCGGATTGTCGTGAACTTCCATAAAAACCGCGTCAACACCGGCGGCGACACCTGCCCGGGCGAAATGTTCGATGTATTCGGCTTGCCCGTCCGTTGCCTTCCCAAGTCCGCCCGGAAGCTGTAACGAATGAGTTACGTCGAAAACGACCGGCACGCCGAAGCTACGCATAATCGGAAAACTTTTCAGATCAACGACCAGATTATTGTAACCGAAACTCGCGCCGCGTTCGGTCAGAAGGATTTTTTCGCCGCCCGCTTGCTGTAATTTTTCAACAATATTTTTCGCATCCCACGGCGCGAGAAACTGACCTTTTTTAACATTAACGGCGCGTCCCGATCTAGCCGATTCGACCAGAAGATCGGTTTGACGACAGAGAAACGCCGGAATCTGCAAAACGTCAGCGACCTCAGCAGTTTTTTCGACCTGCCACGTTTCGTGAACGTCCGTTAAAACCGGAACGCCGATCTCTTCTTTGACTCTGCCGAGAATTTCCAAACCGAATTCCATCCCGCCGCCGCGAAAACTCTCGATCGAACTGCGGTTCGCTTTATCAAATGAAGATTTATAAACAAAATCCACACCGACCGATTTGCAAATGTCATTTATTTCCTGCGCCATAAAAAGCGCGTGCTGTTCGGATTCGACTACGCACGGTCCTAATATAAAGGAAAGGTTTCCGTTGCCGAAAGTTACATTTTCTACATTAAAAGAATTCATAAATATTAATCTTCACCTGCGACAGCCGCATGTTCGGGAATCTCGATTTTTTTATCGCTGGTAACGTCGTCCTTTAGATTCTCACTTTTGACGCGATTTTCCCAAGCCGCTTTGACGAACGAATAGAACAGCGGATGGGCATCGAGCGGTTTTGATTTGTATTCGGGATGAAATTGACAGGCGACGAAATACGGATGCGTTTCGCGCGGCAGTTCGATCATTTCGACAAATTTTTTATTCGGCGAGATTCCGCTGAAAATTAAACCTTTGTCTTCGAGCATTTTGATAAATTCGGGATTGAATTCGTATCGGTGGCGATGGCGTTCACTTATCGTTTCCGAACCTCCGTAAATTTCCCAAGCCAAACTTCCCTCTTTTAAATTGCAATCCCACGCGCCGAGCCGCATCGTTCCGCCGAGTTCTTCGACATCAACCAGATCGCGTAATTTAAAAATTATCGGAAACGGTGTTTCGTCATTAAATTCGGTAGAATCGGCATCTTTTAAACCAACAACGTTTCGTGCAAATTCGATGCAGGCGGTCTGCATTCCGAGACAAATCCCGAAATAGGGCGTTTTCGATTTCCGCGCGTATTTGATCGCCCGAAGCATTCCCGAAATCCCGCGTTTTCCGAAACCGCCGGGAACAAGGATCGCGTCAAAATCATTGAGCCGCGTTTCGTAATTTTCGTCGTCAATCAAAGATTCGGATTCGACCCACGAAACATTTACTTTTAGATTATTCGCCACGCCCGCGTGTGTCAGAGCTTCGCGCAGTGATTTATAGCTGTCTTCCAACTCGACATATTTTCCGACGATGGCGATTTTTACCGAATCGCTCGCTTCCTTGATGATCGAAACGAGTTTGCGCCATTCCTTCAGATCGGTGTGCGGGTATTCTTCTTCGAGATGCAGATTTTTGACGATCAGATCATCGAGACCCTGTTCGTGAAAGGCGAGCGGAACTTCATAGATCGTCGGCACATCGAGCGCGGAAATGACGGCGTTTTCCTGCACATTGCAAAACAGCGCGATCTTTCTTCTCAGATCCAAAGACAGAGTATGTTCCGAACGGCACAGCAAAATATCGGGCGCAATACCGATTTCACGCAGTTCACGAACGGAATGCTGCGTCGGTTTGGTTTTCAATTCTCCGGCGGCGGCGATGAACGGCACGAGCGTAACGTGAACGAAAAGCGCATTGTTTCTTCCTTCTTCATTTCCGAGCTGGCGAATCGCTTCCATAAACGGCAGAGATTCGATGTCACCGACCGTGCCGCCGATCTCGACGATCAAAACGTCGGGCTTTTCTTTTTCGGCGACAACGCGCACGGCTTGTTTGATCTCGT
>JBGTSF010000126.1:0-6653 GCA_041940425.1 Pyrinomonadaceae bacterium | reverse complement strand
TTAAGGTTCAAAGTTCAAAGTTAGAAGAAAATCAATCTAAAACCTTAAACCTTGAACTTGAAACCTCAAACTTTGACTGGCGCACCAGTGTTTGGGAATTAAAAGTTCCGATGATTCGCGCTCTTTACGCGCAGATCGCCCAGCCACAGCATCTCGAACCGCTCGGACTCGTCGAGCTTCTCGACCGCACGAATAAGGTTTTGAACCGCATCATCAAACAGGAATTTTTCCGGCAGTTTTCCGAATCGCATGCCGTCCAGTATTTTTACGAACCGTTTCTCGAAAATTTTGACAGCGAGCTTCGGAAACAGCTCGGCGTTTGGTATACGCCCGAAGAGATCGTGCGCTATATGGTCGCGCGGGTTGATACCGTTCTCAAAGAAGAACTCGGTTTGCCCGACGGTCTGGCGGATGAAAACGTCTATATTCTCGATCCATGCTGCGGAACGGGCGCGTATCTGGTCGAAGTTCTGCGCCATATCGCCGCAACGCTCAGACAGCGCGGCGACGATGCGACCGTTGGCGCGACTCTTTTAGAAGCGGTAACGAAACGCATCTTCGGTTTCGAGATACTTCCCGCGCCGTTCGTCGTCGCGCATCTCCAGATCGGTCTGTTTCTGCAATCGCTCGGAATGGAACTCAAAGACGAACGCGCTGGCGTTTATCTGACCAACGCTCTGACAGGTTGGCAGCCGGCAAAAGAACCGAAAACGCATCTGCTGTTTCCCGAAATGGAAGAAGAACGCGACCGCGCCGACGAGATCAAACAGGAAAAGAAAATAATCGTTATTTTGGGAAATCCGCCATATAACGGTTTTGCCAGCGTCGCAGTCGGAGAAGAAAGAGAATTATCCGATGCTTACCGAACGACGAAACTCGCGCCCGCGCCGCAAGGACAAGGTTTAAATGAATTATATGTTCGTTTTTTCAGAATGGCGGAAAGACGAATTGCAGAGAAAACCGGAAAAGGAATTGTTTGTTACATTTCAAACTATTCGTGGCTTGAAGGTTTATCGCATCCCGGTATGCGGGAAAAGCTGATCGAATCGTTTGATGAAATATGGATTGATAATCTGAACGGCGACAAATATAAAACAGGCAAACTTACGCCGGACGGGAAACCCGATCCGAGCGTTTTTTCGACGGAATTTAACCGCGAAGGCATACAAGTTGGTACAGCGATTGCGACTTTACTAAGAAAAGAAAATCATCAAGACACGAAAGCCGTCAATATCAGAAGTTTTTGGGGAAAACAAAAGCGCGAAGAACTCTTGCAGGCATTGGAAAAGCCCGAATCATTTCCATATCACGTTTTTGAACCGCAGTTGGCTTTAGGTTTGAGTTTCAATTCGACACCCGCTAGCGAAGATTATTTTACATGGGCGTTACTGCCCGAACTTTTTCCCGTTTCATTTCCGGGCGTGAAAACGAGCCGCGATGATTTTCTGGTTTCGATTGACCGCGAAAGTCTTTTGAAGCGAATTGAAACATATTTCGATAAAAACATCAGCAACGAAGAAATGAAACGCATCGCGCCGACGATAATGGAAGTATCGAAGCGTTTCGATGCCGGAAAGATACGCGATTATTTAACAAAGCGCGGAATAAAAACTGAAAACATCGTTCGTTATTCTTACCGTCCGTTTGATGTGCGCTGGCTTTATTGGGAAGGCGAAACAAAATTGCTTGATGAAAAACGCGCCGAACTTTTTCCGCAAGTTTTTGAAGGTAATTTTTTTATTACTGCCGTTCAACAAAACAGACGAAACTTTGATCCGCCAATACTTACAAATAAAATCGGTTCACTTCATCTTATCGAACGCGGCGCGAATCTTTTCCCGCTTTATCTCAAACAGGAAAAACAAAATCTATTCGATGACGGCGCGGGCGTTAAACCGAATTTGAGCGAAACGGCGTTAAACTATCTGAAAGAAATCTCAGCCGACGCGCCCGAACTGTTTTTTCATTCATTGGCGATCCTGCATTCTCCGGCTTACCGCACCGAACACGCGAGCGCATTGCGTCAAAATTTCCCGCGCATTCCTCTGCCCGCGAAACTCGAAGATTTACGCGCTTCGGCTGAATTGGGCAAACGGATCGCCGCTTTGCTCGATACGGAAACGGGCGTGGCGGCGGTTACGGCAGGAAATCCTGACGCGCCGTTTAACACCATCGGCTCGCTCGCGCACACGGAAGGCAAACCGCTACAGATGAAAGATTTTGAAATAACGGCACGCTGGGGCTTCGGCGGCAAAGGCGGCGTAACGATGCCCGGAAAAGGCAGGCTCATCGAACGCGATTACACGGACGGCGAACTAAAAGCCCTGCGGGAAACCGCCGAACGTCTGGGCGTTACGCTCGAAGATATGAAACAAACGCTCGGCGCGGCAACCTTTGACATATATCTCAACGATGTCGCCTACTGGCGCAATATCCCGAAAGCCGTCTGGGAATACACCATCGGCGGTTATCAGGTCATCAAAAAATGGCTCAGCTACCGCGAAAGCGAACTCCTCGGACGCGCCCTGACCTTATCCGAAGCCAACGAAGTCCGCGACACCGCAAGAAGAATTTCCGCAATTCTTTTGATGAACGACGCGCTCGATAAAAATTATCTGACGGCAAAGGAAACGAACGCCGTTACGGTTGATTGAATTTGAATTGTTTTTCAGAGGAATTTTTATTATCGAAATTTATTTCAGTTCAACGATGATCCGTCCCGCAGGGACATCGAGTTAATAGCCCCGCGATTAATCGCGGGGAATATGCGAAAACATGGTCGAAGTCCCGTAGGGACGAAAGAGAACGGTGCATCGCTTTCGTCCCTACGGGACTTCGTTTTCCGGTTGATTACGACCCCGCGATGAATCGCGGGGCTACTGGCAAAAGCTCCTACGGAGCGTTCATCTTACAAATATGACTTGAAAAAAGATGCGCCGTATTAATTTTACGGCTCATCTTATGTTTGAAAATAAAAAATAAAGCATTATGGTTTCAGCCGATAGAGCATACGCGGAAACGGAATTGTTTCGCGGACATGCTCGATGCCGCACATCCAACTTGTGCAGCGTTCGATGCCCATTCCGAAACCGGCGTGCGGGACTGCGCCGAAACGGCGGAGATCGAGATACCACTCGAAAGATTCCTTCGGCAGATCGTGCGCTTCGATCTGTTTTTCCAAGAATTCGAGATCGAATGCGCGTTCCCCGCCGCCAATGATCTCGCCGTAGCCTTCGGGCGCGAGCAGGTCTGCGCCGAGAGCGAGTTCGGGACGTTCCTTGTCGCGTTCAAAGTAAAACGCTTTGATCGCGGCGGGGAAATGGTGAACGAAGACGGGCTGACCGAATTGGTTGGAAAGATACGTTTCGTCGGGCGCGCCGAAATCGCCGCCCCATTCAAATTCGTTTTCGAGTTCGCCTTTAGCGTGTCCTTCCCGAAGCATCTTGACGGCTTCGTCGTAATGTATGCGCGGGAAAGGTTTTGTGATTGATTCGAGTTTTGAAATGTCGCGTTCGAGAGTTTCGAGTTCGGTCTTGCGGTCATTCAAAACTCTTTCGACGATGAACATGATCATTTCTTCACCCAGGTCCATCACGTCCGAAAGATGCGCGTAAGCCATTTCCGGCTCGACCATCCAGAATTCCGTCAGATGCCGTCTCGTTTTCGATTTTTCGGCGCGGAATGTCGGACCGAATGCGTAAGATTTGCCGAAAGCGGCGGCGGTCGCTTCGTTGTAAAGCTGACCGGACTGCGTCAGATACGCCTTGTCATCGCCGAAATAATCAACTTCAAAGAGCGTCGTCGTGCCTTCGCACGCGGCGGGCGTGAAGATCGGCGTGTCCGCCAGCACAAAATCCCTCTCGTCAAAGAAATCGCGAACGGCTTTGATGACCGTGTGCCGGACTTTTAAAACGGCGTGCTGTTTTCGTGAACGAATCCACAGATGACGGTTGTCCATCAAAAATTCCGTGCCGTGTTCTTTCGGCGTGATCGGGTATTCGTGCGAGTTTTGTATAACTTCGAGTCCGGTAACGTCGAGTTCGACACCGATCGGCGAACGCGCGTCTTCTTTGACCGTGCCTCTGATGATGATCGAAGATTCCTGTCCGAGCGATTTCGCATTTTCGAAAATTTCCTCGTCATTCGGTTTGAACACGACGCATTGAACGATGCCCGTGCCGTCTCTTAACTGCAAAAAGACGAGCTTGCCGCTCGAACGCGAATTGTAAAGCCAGCCTTTTAAGGTAACTTCTTCGCCGATGTGATTTTTAAGTTTGTTAATGTATGTCTGATTCATTCGTAATTTAAGTTTCGTTTTTCAAATTTTCTAACTTCATTAAAATTTCGGGAGCTTCTTTTAATTCGACCAAAGGCGCAAGCTGTTCGTTGATATATTTCCAATCGAGATTTGTTTGCTTGATCAAAATGCTTTGGATATCAATCCAATCTTTTCCCCGGTCGGCAAAAGCCTTCAAAATAACCAGGTCTTCGGCGGAACAAATTTTAAGGTGGATATGCTCCAAATATTTTTGAAGTTCCGCCCGCTTGACCATTTCCTCTTCAAAGGGAAACGCGCCTAAAGAAATATCAATTCCGATTTTGTTTTCCGTTTCGAGCAGTAAAACCCTACTCTGCAGAGCAAAGTTTTTCACATCTTCGATTCTTCCATTAAAATTTCGCAAAAGTTCATCAATATAAAATTCTTCGTTTCCGAAACCTGCAAAAAGCGTTAGATCAATGTCCTTTGTCAGACGCTGTTCGCCCCAAAAAAGAAGAGCGATTCCACCGATAAAGCAAAACTGCCAATCTAGTTTTTCAAAATAATTTTGAATTTCGCCTGCCGTGGAAATTAGGTCTTTCATTTCGATTTTTTCATAATTTTGTGAAACTCGACCAAACCGGAAGTCGGCTTATTCGGAGAAAGCCGGAGCGCGGCGCGAAAAGCGTCGTTTAATGCACGAATCGTTTCGGTAAGATCGGCTTTTTTGATCTCTTCGCGGCGAAGTTTCTCTAAAACCTTTCCAGTTCGCTCCCAACGCTCGACATATTCGCGAAGATTTTCCTTTTGCTCTTTCATTACCTGATAAATTTTAACATATATTTCGCGGAAATTGTTTTGCCGGAAACGGATTTGACTAAATAATTCGAGATGCGAAAATTTAATTAGATGCCCGGCGAAAAAAAGAAAAAGATAAATTACCAAAGCGCGTGGCGCGAAGCAAAAGACATCGTCTGGCGGGCGCGTTACAGGCTGGCAATCGGCAGTATTCTGATGCTCATCTCGCGGCTTGCGGGGATGGTTCTTCCGGCTTCGACCAAATATATCGGCGACGAGGTTTTTACAAATCGAAATTACGGGCTTTTGAAATGGATCGCGCTGGCAATCGGGATTTCGACCGTCATTCAGGCGATCACGTCGTTTGCGCTTTCACAAATTTTAGGCGTGGCGGCACAGCGCGCGATTACCGAAATGCGAAAGCGCGTTCAGCAGAAGATCGAGCGTCTGCCGATCTCGTATTTCGATTCGACGCAGAGCGGGCAGCTAATTTCGCGTATTATGAACGACGCGGAAGGAATCCGCAATCTGGTCGGAACGGGACTCGGGCAGATTCTCGGAAGCATGGTTACGGCGACCATCGCCATCGGCGTTTTGTTCTGGATAAATTGGCGTCTGACATCGGCGACGCTTGTCGTTCTGGTTTTGTTCGGCGGCGTTCTCGCATACGCATTTAAGAAATTGCGCCCGGTTTTTCGTGAGAGAAATGTCATCAATGCCGAAGTTACTGGAAGGCTTGGCGAAAGTTTGGGCGGTATTCGCATCGTCAAGGCATACACGGCGGAAAAGCGCGAAGAACTTTCATTTGCCCGCGGCGCGCACCGCCTTTTCCGCAACGTCGCTAAAACCGTAACGGGCGTTTCGGCGGTTTCTTCATTTTCGTCTGTCGTCATCGGCGCGATCGCCGTCGTGATGATCGTCATCGGCGGCAACGCCGTTCAAGCCGGAACGATGACGCTCGGCGATTTTCTGATGTATATTTCCTTCACTTTTCTGCTGGCGATGCCCGTCGTCGAACTGACCTCGATCGGAACGCAGATCACCGAAGCCTTTGCCGGTCTCGACCGCATCCGCGAAGTGATGGAAATGGACACCGAAGACGAAGAAGACGAAAAACGAGATTCTTTGAAAACGGTTCGAGGGACAATTGATTTTCAGAATGTTTATTTTGAATACGAGAAAAATGTTCCGGTTTTAAAGGGCGTTTCGTTTCACTCGGAAGCCGGAACGACGACCGCTTTGGTCGGCTCATCGGGTTCGGGAAAATCTACGATCTTAAGTCTGGTTTTAAATTTTATACAGCCGCAGAAGGGAAGAGTTTTGATTGACGGCAAAGATTTGCAGACAATAAAACTCCGCGATTATCGAAGATATTTAGGTGTTGTTTTGCAGGACAATTTTCTGTTTGACGGCACGATCTTAGATAATATCCGTTTTGCCAACCCGCACGCGAATTTCGAGAAAATAAAGGAAATGTGCAAGGTCGCCAACGCCGACGAATTTATCGAAAAATTTCCGAACGGTTACGAAACCATCGTCGGCGAACGCGGCGTAAAACTTTCCGGCGGTCAGCGTCAGCGTATTGCCATCGCCCGCG
>JBGTSF010000125.1:0-6939 GCA_041940425.1 Pyrinomonadaceae bacterium | reverse complement strand
CTACGGAGCAAGTTTGAAGATTATTATCTGGCAACACAAATTAGGACGCTACCCGCAAAAAAATCGCTTGTAATAAAAATGAAATAATGCTAAATTGCCGTTCGTTCACAAAACTTTAAAGGGCGAGATTCCAATACTTTACGAATCTCTTTAGAGCTTTAACTCAATAGACCTTAGGAAATACTCAATTACAAAGAAAACAAAAAAATGAAACAATTAAACTTTATCGGAATTATTGCGCTGTTGATCGTCCTTACGGCTTCGGCGGCGCGGGCGCAGGAGTCGAATATTTTTATCGGCAACTGGAATGTTGATCTGGGCGCGACGTTTTCCAATACCACGACGACGCGGCAGGTTGACCGCACGACCGTCGAGCGGACGAACACGACGACCATCGGCAGGGGCGCGAAAGACATGGGCATTTTGCAGATCAATGCGGACGGCACGTATCGTCTCGTATATCTGGAATATGAGCTGATCTATAAGAAAAGCGAGTTCACCGGCGAATGGCGCGAAGTGCCGAAGGACAGAATTTTCGGCAGTCTGAAAACCATCGAACTGCTCGATGTCGTGCCGGACGCGAGCCGCAGCGAAGAGATGAGAAAATGGTATGTCATTCAAAAGGACGACGGCAGCATCGAGGCGCGTTACCCGCCCCACGACGGTTACGCCAAAATAAAACTGACCAGAGGCGGCAAGAACGGCAAAACGACTAAAACGGCTCAAACCCAAACTCCGAAAACGACCGCCGGAAATCAAACGCCGCCGACCAGAACCACAACTCCGGGCGTGGACAATACGCGCACCTGGACACCCGATCAGATCCGCAGTTATCTGGCGGGAAAGACGAAAGAAGAAGTCTTTCAAATTCTCGGCAGACCGGTCAAAGAGGGTTACGGCAATTTTTACTTCAACCATGTAGATAAAATTTTCCCGCCGTGTTCGAACGGATGCAATTACAAATCGTTCGTCATCCAATTCGGCGGCGCGGGCGGAACCGTAAGCAGTGTAGAACTGCAATACTGGCTAGTTGAATAAAAGCCGCTGAAGGCGACAAATAACCCCCGCTTCGCCGTCCGGCGAGCGGAAGTTTGCTTGATTCATTCCCATTTTCGAGATGACTATTCTCATTTTTATTGACAATTTTTCCCAAAATGACATCATATAAATCAAGAGGTGCAAATCGTATGAACAAGAAAACAACCGACTCATCAAACGGCGCGAAATCGGCTAACGGTTCAAAAGCCAAACCGGCAACCGCAAATAGATCGAAAACCGGAAAAGCGGCGGCGGATAAAAATGTCGAAAAAAGAAAGGCTTTGTTGTTGGCAAGTTTTCAAGCTGCGTATGAAAGTCATCAGAAAACTCTCAAAAATGACTAAATTTACATTTGATACTTCCTTTATTATTTCAAATAAATTGTCGGTTGTTCCCGACAATTTTCTTTATTCGGATATTGTTTTATTAGAACTTATCAGAGGCGCGAAAGACGAAACGACTTTCAAAAAACATCTGGCGGCGCGGGAACAAGTTTTGAAAGAGGATCTGCTGATTATTCCCAATTCGGACGATTGGCTGATGGCGGGAAAAGTCCTCTACTGGATCGAACAGGGAAAAAAGAAAGCCAACAAAGGAAACGCGCCGAAAAAACGTCCGGGCGAAACTCAAACGATGGTCATGGACGCGCTCATCGCCGTCAGCGCGAGACGTTACAAAGCGACGGTCGTCACGGAAAATATGAGCGATTTTGAAGCGATAAAATACTACTGCGATTTCAAACTAATGAGCGGCGCGAATTTTTTGGAAAAATTCGGTTAATGTGTAAATTCATGTGTTATAATGCAGTCTGAGGTTTAGTTTATGATAGAAACTTCGGAAAAAAAATCAGCCAAAAATTTTGACAGTTGCGTCGTCGAAGTCCCGCGCGAATTCGCTCTGGCAAACGGTTTTCCCGAAAAATGTTTTGTCAGCCTGACGATTCGCAACGGCAAACTCGAATCGGAAATTATCGAATATTCCGACGCGGACGAAAAAGACGTTGACGAGTTTTTGAATGAATATTCCGACTTAAACGAGGAGTTTAAGAAAGTTGGCGACTGAAAAATTCGTTTATCTCACCGTTCAGGAAGCGATCAAATTCCACGTTCTTTATATGCGGCGAGTCGGCGAAACACGCTTCGGAGTTTTCGACCGCAATCTCATCGAATCCGCTTTATCTCGTCCGCAAAATGCCGCCGTTTACGAAAACGCCGATCTTATCCGCCAAGCCGCAACTCTCGTTTTCGGTCTTATCAAAAATCACCCGTGGGAAGGCGGCAACAAACGTACCGCAACTTTTCTGATGAGCCTTTTCCTGAAAAGAAACGGTTTCAAACTAAAAATCGAAACTTCGCAAATCGTCAAAATGGTTCTGGCGGTCGAAAGCGACCACTGGAAAGTTGACGAAATCGAAAATTGGCTGCGTCAAAGAACCATCGAAATTCAGGTTTAGCCAAAAAAAATCTCTTGTAATAAAAACCAAACAATGCTAAATTGCATTCATTCACGCAAACTCTAAGGGCAGCATTCCAATACTTTACAAGCAATTTAGAGTTCTATCGGTCGGCGCGTTCTGATTGTCCTCAGGAAAATCTCTCAGCCTTGCGCGAAACGGTTTCTCCCGGTCAATCAGCCGTCAAATACATACGGGAAACAGAAATTTACAGCCGGGAAACCCCCGCTGACAGTGGAGAAATCGTCATCTACAGTGAAGAAATCGCCGCTGACAGTGAAGAAATAGGCATTTACATCGAAGAAATTGCCGCTGACAGTCGAGAAATTGCCGCTGACAGTGAAGAAATCGCCGTTTACAGTCGAGAAATTGACATTTACAGTCAAGAAATCGGCATTTACAGTGAAGAAATTGACATTTACAGTGAAGAAATCGGCATCTACATCGAAGAAATCGGCATTTACATCGAAGAAAAGGCGTTTGAATTCAAAGTTTAGCCTGTTTTTACACGGTTTTTGCAGTCTGTAAGCTCTGTTCCTTAACTTTTAATCCTAAAAAAGAAGAGGTAAACCTAAAAATGAATAACAGACAAGAAGCAAAACTTAATATGTATCGCGCGACACAGAGCGTTTGCAGTGAAAACGCTCCGGTTTTTTCCGGCAACGCCGCTTTTACTACGGCGTTCGAGGAATTTGAAACGGTGATCGAAAATATCATCTCGACGGAACAGCAAAATGCCGCCGTCATTACGGGCATTGCGGCAGATAAAAACGTCTCGAAAGAGGGTTTAAGCGAAAAAGCGGCGGAGATAGCCAGCGTTATTTCCGCATACGCTTCGACCGTGGGCAATAACACTTTGAAAGACGAAGTAGATTTTTCCTATTCCAGATTAGTAAAAATGCGCGACGACATGATCGCGCCCGTCTGTCAGAATATCCATGACGCAGGCACGGCAAATCTCGCCGCGCTCGCCGATTACGGCATCACGGCGCAGATGCTCGCCGACTTGCAGGAATTGATCAACCGCTACTCGGCAGACACGCCGAAACCGCGCACCGCGATCAGCAACCGCAAAACGACGACCGCCAATCTCGCCGCGCTTTTCGATCAGGCTGACCAGATTTTAAAGGAACGGATGGACAAAATAGTCGTCGTCTTCCGCGCGGCAAATCCCGATTTCGTCGAAACCTACGAAAACGCCCGCCGCATCGTTGACCCGGCGACCACGACGACGCAGTTAAAAGGCAGAGTCACCGACAAAACGACTTCCGACCCGATCAAAGACGCGGCAATCACCGCCGTCGGCACGGAAACCGCCAACAACGGTCAAACATTCACCGCAACCACCGATGCCAACGGCGATTACCAGATAAAACCGATGCACCACGGCGCATACACGATCACCATCACCGCCAACGGCTACGCCCCGCTCGAAACCACCAATTTCGACATAAAAATGGGCGAAGTCAACCACCTCAACGCCGAGATGGTAACGTAAGTATTTGAAGGCTGTGCATAAATTAGTCGCGTTAGCGACGATTGATTTTAGCCGTGCGTTTCAACGCACGGGGCTGATATAAAGCGTTTTTCTGTCGCGTCAGCGACAATTGAATTCAATCGTCACTAACGCGGCACAGATTTTATAAAATCAATTTCCGTCCCTTGAAAGAAAAGTCGCCGGACGGCGACAAATAATATAGCTTGCATAAGAAGAAAGCCGCCAAAGGCGACAAGTAATATAGCTTGAATAAGAAGAAAGTCGCCAAAGGCGATAAATAATATAGCTTGAATAAGAATAAAGTCGCCAAAGGCGACAAACATTATAGCCCGGCGAGCATCGCCGGGTTCGTATAAGCAAACCGCCGCGTCGCTGAAAGTGACGAACAAACCGTCAAAGGCTGTCGCTCACTTTCAGCGAGCGGAAATCTATCCCGATCCATTCCCAACGATTCTCGTTGGGCTATAATGTCGGTCATCTTCAATGACCTCGGAAAGCAAAAAAATCTTGTAAGAAAAATAAAAAAATGCTAAATTGCATTCAGTCAAAAAACTCTAAGGGCAACATTCCAAAACTTTACGAGCAGTTTAGAGTTTTAAATCAATCGGCGTTGTCTGATTGCACTCAAGAAATTCTCTCAGCTTTTCGAGATAAAATTTCCCGTTCAATCAGTCAACAAGAAAAAGCCTCCCGCAGACAATAAGAAAATTAGTCACAGTGAGGCAACCAACAATTTTTACGTCAAAGTGAGAAAAAAGTGCCTATGTCAAAAGCAAAATTCTTCAAAAATGTGAAACCATGGTCGAAACGGAAACATAGAATTCTAGGTAAATACTTGCCGCCTTTTACGGCTAAAGTTGCAACGCGCATTAAAAACAGAGAAATTTTTTGCATAGACGGTTTTGCGGGTTCAGCTAAATACGACGATGAGCAAGTAGGTTCGCCATTGATTACTGCGGAATTTTCCGATAAAGCATCTGGGTGGAATAATCCTGTCCATCTTAAAATAATTAATGTTGAGTATAAGAAAAAGAATTTTGTATCATTACAGGAAATCACAAAAAAATGGGTAGATAAGGGATCAGTAATTAACCTAAATAAAAAGTTCAATGATGCTATTAAAGAGATATTGACCATTATAGGTGACAATCCAGCATTGTTTTTTATTGATCCGTTTGGACCAACAGATATTCATTTTTCTTGTATTGAGCCAATTTTAAAAAGAAGTCAGCCAATTACAGAACTCATCATTAATTTTGATGTTGATGGGCTACGAAGGATTATTGATGCAGCTCTTTCCGAAAAAACGGATTCAACAATAGCTGAAAAACAACTTGACCATGCGATTGAAGTTTTGGGAAGCAAATCAAGCATAGAAAAATTGATTACTTCTAATTTAACAACTGAGAAACGCGAAAAATTTCTTCTAGATGACTACATAAATAGATTATCTAGTTTTGGTTATAAAGTATTAGCTTATCCCATACGTGAAGCTGAATTAAAAACTCCTAAATATTATTTGATCTGTTGTACAAGACACGACGATGGCGTTCGATTAATGAACAATTTTTTTCGACAAGAAGAGGATAATTTAATTGTTGAAACTAACTCACCAGATAGTAATCCTATGTTTCCAGAAATCGACATTGAGGATGAACTAAGAAAGGAAAGGCGGGAAACTTTGCGAAAACTTTTACCAACTTTTTTATCAGACAATCGTAGAATTAATAGAAAACAAATAATTCTTTACTTCATAAAAAACTATTTTGGGGAGTTTGATGATAAAGACTTTAGATCTGTAGTGAAAGAGATGGTTGATTCAGGTTTGTTAGTAGCTGAACATGGTAAGAAACAAATAAATGATGATGTTTTATTAACTTATTTAGGTTAAAATCAATTTAAAAATTATGAGCGTCAAATCACCGATTGAATGGACAGAAGCAACGTGGAATCCAGTTACTGGTTGTAATAAAATTAGTCCTGGTTGTAAGAACTGTTATGCCGAAATTCTATCTCGCCGACTAAAGGCTATGGGGCAAAGAAATTACTTAAATGGTTTTAAATTGACGCTTCAACCACATATGCTCGAACTTCCTTTGAAATGGAAAAAGCCGCAAATGATTTTCGTAAATTCAATGAGCGATTTATTTCATAAAAACGTTCCGGTCGAGTACATTAAAAAGGTTTTCGATGTGATGAACAAAGCGAACTGGCATATTTTTCAAGTATTAACTAAACGTGCTGAGAGATTGTCTGAAATAAGTAATGTTCTCACATGGTCAGACAATATTTGGATGGGAGTAAGTGTCGAAAGTAATAGTTATATCCATCGCATTGACTATTTAAGAAAAACCGAAGCAAAAACTAAATTTCTCTCATTAGAACCATTATTAAGTCCTATAAAAAATCTTAATCTTGAAAATATTAATTGGGTAATTGTCGGCGGTGAAAGCGGACATAAAGCAAGACCGATGAAACCCGAATGGGCGATTGATATTCAAAGACAATGCGACGAGCAAGAAGTTTCCTTTTTCTTCAAACAATGGGGCGCGTGGGGCGCAGACGGAATCAAAAGAAACAAAAAGGCGAACGGCAGAATTCTTCTAGGTAAAGAGTGGAATGATAAACCTGAACAATTAGCCGCCTTTGCTTAATTCTTTCACTTAAATCACCGCAATTCTCTTTTCAAAATCTTGCCCGTCGCGGTCATCGGCAGAGATTCTCTGAATTCGACGAATCGGGGATATTTGTAGCTTGCCATATTTGCTTTGCACCATTCGACGAGTTCGGTTTCGGTGTGCGGTGAGCCTTCTTTTTTGACGATGAATGCCTTGATCTCTTCGCCGTTTTCTTCGCACGGGATGCCGATGACGGCGCAGAGGGAAACGGCTTCGTGCGTCATCAGGACTTCTTCGAGTTCGCGCGGATAGACGTTGAAACCGCCGCGCAG
>JBGTSF010000124.1:0-6977 GCA_041940425.1 Pyrinomonadaceae bacterium | reverse complement strand
TATCAAAAGTCCCTGCGGGACAAGTTTTCCGGCAACGCACTATTAGGACACTACCCTGAAAAAAATTTTATTGACTTTTATTTTTTTTGGGTGTATAGATAGTCTCACAACAAAAAATTAAAAGATTTTAAATCTCCCTTGTTCCGAAACATCGCCGATTTAAAATCTTGAATTTAACCATTTTGATTAACCATGTCGTGTCTCCTAAATCAATAATTTAGAAGGCTTTAACCAATAATTGTTCCATAATCTACGGAGGAAATATGGCTGATTTAAAAGACTTTTTAGCTGAACTGGCTACCACGCCGGAGAAATTGGGTCAGTTTATCCACGACCCGGACGAATCAATGAAAAACGCAGAGCTTTCTGAAGAAGATCAGGCGGCTCTTAAATCCGGCTTTGCCGGACTTATCTATGCACGGCTTGCCGGAACGCCAATCGAAGAAGCGTTCGCCACTCCACTGAAGGCGGCTGCTTTACAACAGTTTTACCCGACCTTGTTAGCATTGCCTCCCAGCTTGCCGCCGCAACTGCCGCCGATATACCAGTTGCCCCCGCAGCTTCCGCCAACTTTCCAACTCCCGCCGCAATTACCGCCGACATTTCAATTACCGCCGCAGCTTCCACCGACGTTCCAGTTGCCGCCGCAGCTTCCGCCGACGTTCCAACTGCCGCCGACTCTGGTAATTCGTCAGCCGTTAGAAGAAATAAGAACGCCGGCGGCGGCTCCTCAAGCATTTCCGGTTCTGCCGCAGTTTTTCCCGCCGCTGCAAATTGTCCAACCGCAAATCGTATCGCCGGTAATTCACCCGCAAATTACGCCGCCGCTACAGATTACGCCGCCGATAATTTTTCCGCAGGTCACACCGCCGCAGATTACGCCCATGGTGATAACCCAGCCGCAATTTTCGCCGCCGATAATTACGCCGCTGATAGCTCAGCCGCAATTTTCACCGCCGATGGTTTTCCCGCAGATGTATGGCGGGTGGCGATAGAATGATTTTCCAATTCTGATGAGAATCAAGAAGCGGAATGTTAGAAACTCGAAAGTCGCCGTCTGTAACGTCTTTTCCGATGTTACAGACGGCGCGTAAATATCTTTCCGAAATAAATCCGCTCTCCGATAGCGGCGGATAAATACAACTATCTTCAAGGAGATTTTATTATGGTTGAAAATCAGCAAAAAAAATCGAAAGACGGCGGATCAAAAACTTCCAAATCGAAAAATGACGCGCGAGCCAAAACAACTGCGCCGGAAGATTCTGAGAAAAAGACCGGCTCGCTGGTTATTGTCGGCACGGGCATCAAAGCGGTCGGACAGCTTACGCTGGAAGCGATGGCGTGGATGAAGGAAGCGGACACTTTATTGTATGTCGTCGGCGATCCGGTCGCCGAAGAAATCATCAAACAGTGCAACCCGGACGCGCTGTCCCTGGCTGGTTATTACAAGGAAGGAATGGCGCGGATTCATACATACAACGCGATGGTTGAACATATTCTGGGATGTGTCCGCAACGGCGAGAGAACCGTCGGCGCGTTTTACGGTCATCCGGGGGTGTTTGCCTACCCGTCGCACGAATCTATCCGCCGCGCCCGCGCCGAAGGTTATCCGGCAAGAATGCTTCCGGGCATTTCGGCGGAAGACTGCCTTTTTGCCGATCTCGGGGTTGACCCGGCGGTTTCGGGCTGTCAATCGTATGAAGCGACGGATTTTTTATTCAACAGTCCGAAAATTGATTCGTCCAGCCAGCTTATTTTATGGCAGATCGGAACGCTGGGCGATTGGACATTCAAAACGAGACAGTATGATACGCGGGCGATGCCTCTGCTGGTGCAAAAACTGGCGCAGTATTATCCGCTCAATCATCCCGTGATACTTTACGAAGCGGCGACTCTGCCGAATGTCGAGCATTCATCTTCGCAAATACCGTTGTATTATCTGAGCCAGTTTCCGGTTACGTCGGCGATGACGTTGTATGTTCCGCCCGCAACAGCCCGACACCCCGACCCGGCTTTGATGCAGACTTTTACGGCAATGGGCGGACAGATGGGTTAGTGTTTTCTTTACAAATTGAAACAGGATTTCCGAATTATTGATTGTTCAAACCTAATCATTCGGAAATCCTGTTTTTTGATACGGGAGATTTTTACTTCGTTCTATTTTGAAAAAACCGCGTCAAGATGCGAGAGAAATTTTTCGAGAGCCTTGTTGTCCTTTTCCTTGTCTTTCGGGCGCGACGCTCTGATTTTGAAAAGATGATCTTTGTGACTGAAAATAAAAATCTCCGAAACAAGATCGTTATCGCCGGCTGAGAAATATAAAAGCGAGTGAAGCGCAGAAACTTTGCCCGATTTGCCTCCGAGCGCGACGGTTTGTTCTTTGACGGATTCCTTAATGTTTTGGTACATTCCCAATTCGCCCATTTGAAGAATTCCGATTTTTGCTCTTTGCAATTCTTCCTTGAAAATTTCCGCCCGTTTATCGTTCGCAATGCCTTTTAACGCGCTGTCATAAAAATAGAGCGTAACCCTGCCGCCTTCTTCGGAATCGTAATTTACCAGATCGGCGGAAGGCATTTTCGTTACATCACCGCTTTCCCAGCCTTCGACCTGCGGGAATTCGAATTTCGCCGTATTGGTTTCGGTTTTATTCGACGGCGCGGGCGCGCCGCTTTGCCCGGATTTATCCTGTGCGGTAATGCCGTTTTGAAAAATAATCAAACCAAATAAAAGCGAGAGAAAAGTGTATTTAATAATTGATTTCATTTGATTACCTCGTTTTTAAGATAGTTTTGAAGAGTTTAATTTAATCCGCGTAATTGGTCAATCAATTTTTTCTTCCGCGAGTTAAATTATCTCGCCGATAAGATCATACTCGTGCGCTTCATTTATTTTTACATTATAAAACTCGCCGACTTTCGGTTCGAAATCCTCGGGCATATCATTGATCAAAATATAGCCGTCAATTTCCTGCGCCTGACATTCGATTCGACCTTGGAAAAGCAGGTCAGATTCTTGCGAGAGACCTTCAAAGAGAAGTTTAAATGTTTTGCCGATCTTCGCCTTGTTTTTACGTTTGGAGATTTTCGCCTGTTCCTTCATCAGACGCGAACGGCGTTGTTTGGCGATTTTCGGGTCAACTTTGTCCGGCAGATCGAACGCCGGAGTTCCCTCTTCGTCGGAATATGTGAAAACGCCGACATTATCGAATTCGCAGTTTTTAACGAACTGCATCAACTCTTCAAAATCTTCTTCCGTCTCGCCGGGAAAGCCTGTGATAAAAGTTGTCCGAATCGTGATGCCGGGAACTTTTTCACGAACGCGGCGAATCAATTTTTCAAGAGATTCACGAGTTCCGCCGCGCTTCATTAATTTTAAAACATTGCGCGAAGCGTGTTGGAGCGGCATATCGAGATATTTGACGGCTTTCGGCGTTTCATTTATCGCCGCTAAAAATTCGTCGGAAATATGCGTCGGGTAGGCATACATCACGCGAATCCATTCGAGATTTTCAATTTCGCCGAGCGCGCGAATCAATTTTGCCAAAGCATCAACTTCGCCCAAATCTTCGCCGAAACGCGATGAATCCTGCGCGATGAGAACGATTTCTTTCACGCCTTGTTTCGCAAGGTCTTCGGCTTCTTTTAAAATGCTTCCGAATCTTCTCGAACGAAACGAGCCGCGCATCGAAGGAATCGAACAAAAAGCGCACGGGCGATCACAGCCTTCGGCGATCTTTATAAACGCCGTGTATGAATCGGTCGCGCGGAAACGCGGCGTGTCGAAATCGTAAAGATACGTCGCCGTTTTATTGCCGATTGGAAGCAAAGGCAATTCGCGGAAATTTTTCGTTTCGTCCGCCGCATCCAAAATTCTGTTTAATTCATTCGTCCCGATAAATGCGTCAACTTCCGGCAATTCTTTCATCAAATCGTCGCGGTATCTTTCCACCAGACAGCCGGCGACGACGACTCTTTTCGCCGCGCCGTTTTCCTTCGCGGCGGTCGCTTCGAGAATCGCTTCGATTGATTCCTGTTTCGCCGATTCGATAAAACCGCAGGTATTGACGACCAGCGTTTCCGCTTGCGTCGCGTCGTTTGTAATTTCGTAGCCAGCCTCTTTTAATTGTCCCATCATCACTTCCGAATCAACCAGATTCTTCGGACAACCGAGACTGACAAATCCAACTTTTTTCATTTTTTACTTTTCGATTTGGTTAGTCTTTCCGTTTACTAATTTATTTAACCAATTTTCTATTTCTTCTGCTTCATCATTCGATAAATCTTTTTCGCCGAATCGAACGCGGTTGTATTTTTCCGTGATCGAAACCGCTTCCGGCATCCGTAAAGCAAAAGCGAACTCAAGCGGTGTTTGATGCTCTTCGCGGACAAAACCTTTGCTTTCTAAAATTTTTTGCATTCGCTCGTAAAATTCAACGATGCCGACATCGTTTTTTCGTTTTAGCCAACTTAAAAACTTTTGCCAAAACTCCGCCTGTTTAATTTTTCGGAAAAGCCAGACTAGAAAAATTATTCCGAGAACGAACGCGCTGACATAGCCGATGGCGTAACCGATGGCGATCAAACTCTGCTGAAAGCCTTTATCGCCGCGAACTTCGCGCCACCATTCGGCGAGTCTTTCCTGCGCATTATTAAGCCAGAAAGTTGATTTCGCCTGATATTTATTAAATCCGCTTTTGACCGAACTGAAAAGCGAACGCTGTTCCTGATTGTCGTAGGCGACGAAATATTGAATCCAGAATGTTTCGAGCGCGACCAGATAGCTGTTGAATTTACCGATAAAGCTGTTTGTGGCGGCGGCGTTTGCGGCATCGGTTCGACCGGCAAAAGGTGTCGGATCGAACGGAATCCATGCGTCTTCTTCGGGAAAATAAACCTCGACCCACGAATGCGCGTCTTTTTGTTTGACGACGTAAACGCCCGCCGTTTCGTTATATTCGCCGGTTTGAAAACCGTTGACGACGCGCGTCGCAATGCCCTGCGTTCGAAGCATAATCGCCATCGCTGACGCGAAATATTCGCAATGACCTTCGCGGACATTGAACAAAAAATCCGAAAGCGGCTGTTCGCCTTGAGCTTTTAATTCCAGCGTATAGCCGAAATTATTTTGCAGATAAGTTTCGACCGCTTTTGCTTTTTCATAGCGATCCGATTTTCCGCTTGAAACTTGCGCGGCAAGTTGAGAAACTCTTTTGTCAATATTTTCCGGCAATTGCAAATAGTTTTGAAATGCCGAAGTATAATCGGAATCGTCGTCTTTCAGTTTTTCGACTGCCGGAAGCGAAACGTCTGAAACAACCGAATAAGCAATTCTTTCAAATCCGGTTCGCGTAACTTTTATCGAGTCTTCGCTGTCTTTTCTGACATCTTGAAAATTTCCCCTCGAAATCACGATCGGACGCGACAGTGCAAACAAAACAGAAGTTTCCAGCGGTTCTAAATAGATCGTGTATTTAACGAGTTTTTTATTCTCGGCAGGAAAATCAACGATATAATATCCGGTTTCGGTTTTTGCAAATCTCTCCGAATTTCCGTAATGAGATTTCGACCAGCTTTTATTGTCGAATTTGTCGAGCGCGACTCCGCGCCAACGCGGATTGGAAAAGCCTTGAAAATCGCCCTGTTCAAATTCGACGCGCATTACGATCTCGTCATTCTGCAAAAGACTTCCGATCTCGCCGAGTTTGACCGAATCGGAAAAACCCGTAACTCTGTTTCCCGAACTTGAATTCCCGAATCCCGCGCCGCCGACACGCGGAAAAACGAAGAACAGTGGAAGCGCGAAAAACATTATTGAAAGAAGCAATGCGACAGCCGTTACCGGCAATCGTTTAGCGGAAAAATTTTCCACTTTTTTATTTTCTTCCGAAACCGGAACGGTAGTTTTTTCATTTATTTTTCGAAATGTTTTTCTAATTTCAAAAAGTATGATCGCAGAAATCGAAGAAAGCAAAAACATCGTCAGCGAGATAATGTAAAACGGGCTGATGCTGACCGATGCGGCAAGCAAAATTTCAAAAAACGAGATCAAATATATAAAAATCCAATCACGGTCGGATTTTTTTTGCAAAAGCTTGATGACCGACAAAAACAGTATCAACCGAGCCAAACTGCCGATCGCCATAAAACCAGTGCCGATTGCGCCGAATATCTGAAACTTCCAATCAATATAAAAAAGCGGAATCGCCGATAAAATCAAAACCAGCCCGATTCTGTCTTTTATCTGCCAGCGGGAATTTTCCAAAAACCAGGCGAGAACGAATGCGGAAAAAGCCAAGGCGGAAACGAGGATTCCAATTCCTCCCGACACAAAAAGCGCAAACAGACCGCTGAAGGCGACTGTATAAGAAACAATTTTGAAAGTTCGCTCGAATTTTTCCGAATTCATTTCCATTAAATTTAAAGACGACAAAGCCCGTTCATTATTATAACAAAACGAACGGGCTTCAAAATATAAATCCGGCGACTTCCTACTTTCCCATACCTGAAAGATATAGTATCATCGGCTCCAGTAGGCTTAACTTCCGTGTTCGGGATGGGAACGGGTGTTGCCCTACCGACAAAATCACCGGAAAACTTATAAAAATTTTCAAAATGTTTTTGACAACTGTTTTAGATATAATTTGAATTCCACAAATCAACCAAATTTGCCTGTCAGCAAATTTTATGGTCAAGCCTTGGGACAATTAGTACTGGTCAACTAAATACATTACTGCACTTACATCTCCAGCCTATCAACGTGGTGGTCTACCACGAGTCTCACTGGCAGAATTAATCTCAGGTCTGGCTTCACGCTTAGATGCATTCAGCGTTTATCCATGCTCCACTTAGCTACCGTGCGCTACCGCTGGCGCGATAACACGTACACTAGAGGTGGATCCATCCCGGTCCTCTCGTACTAAGGACAGATTCCTTCAATTCTGCTGCGCCCACACCAGATAGGGACCGAACTGTCTC
>JBGTSF010000123.1:0-7007 GCA_041940425.1 Pyrinomonadaceae bacterium | reverse complement strand
AATCAACCGTCGAAGCTATCTGCAGATCGTATTTCAACAATTCCCAATCTTTGATCGTGCCTTTCAGATTCGAAGTTCCGACCGGCGATGTGATACTGAGATTCGTAATCTCCGCGCCCGCGTCGTCAACGACGGCTTCGGCGCGGATGTCAATCGGTTCGACCTTGCTTTCGTCGTAAATAAAATTGGAATCGTTCGAGGTGAAATCAATTTTGTAGCGTTTCTGTTCGCCGGCGGTTTCCGCGCTTTCCGGTTCGAGCAAAAACGTGATGTTTCTCGCTTCGCCCGAGATTTTATGCGAAACCGAACCGTAGTGAACAAGCCCGTTCGTTAGAGAAAATTTGATGGATTCGTATTTAAAATTAACGCGCGAACCATCTTCATCCTCGACAAATTCGAGTTCTTCAAAATTGGAATTTCCGTTTTCGTCGAAATTTATCCAGATTTCGGAGCCGTCAATCGTCGTCGTATCTATCGTAATATCGCGGCTCAATTGCCACGCGTAAAGATTGTCAACCGTCAGTCCGAGCCGTGCGTCGCGGATAAAAAACAGCTTTTCGCCCGTAACTTTGTTATTAAAAGTCGCGTTTTTCAGTTCGAGCTGCAAAGGCGCGACCGTCACGCGGAAAACGTCCGCCGAGAAAACGATGCCGATATCCGCCATTTTCTGCGTAAACTGCGCTTTAATGTAGTCGTCGAAAACGCCGTAGCGGTAGGAAATAGTTATCGAAATTATAAAAACGACGGCGATCAGAGCGACGGAAGCAAGCGCAATCAAACCGTTTCGCCGCGTGAAAAATCGGCGTTTCGGCGCGGGAGATTCTTGGCTCGCCTCCGGCTGTTTTGTTTCTTCCGGTTCTTCGGCTTGATTGACTTCTTCTTCGGACATAGCTTCCGGGAGAGCTACAAAAAAATTCGTTCGGTCAGAAAATATTTAAATCTATTATCTAAAAAAAAAGGGGGTTTAGGCAATCTAATTTAATCAATCTAAAAATAAAACACAAATTTTTTAGAGCGGAACGGTTTCGACAATTTCCAGATCGAACGCCTCGATTGCCGTAATTTTCGGTGGATGATTCGACAAAAGTCTGATTTTGCCGACTCCCAAATCCTTTAAAATTTGCGCTCCGATTCCGTAATCGCGGTTTCTTCCGTAACCGGTTTCGCGCCGCGCGGCGGAAAAATCAATCTGTTTTTCACGCATCAGAGCGTAAGTCTGCAATTGATGGATCAGGTCGAGATTATGTTCTCGCTGGCGCAGATACAGGATCACGCCTTTGCCCGCTTCGGAAATTTGTTGAAGCGCGCTTTTGATCGCTTCGGCGGCTTCGCCGAATGTTGAACCGAACATCGCAAACGTAATATTCTCGGTTTGAACGCGAACGAGAACCGGCTCGTCTTCGGAAATTTCGCCCATCGTCAAAGCGACATGCGTTTCGCCGTTCATAATATTTTCGTAGATTGCCGTGCGAAAAGTGCCGTGTTCGGTCGGCAGATCGGTTTCGACGATTTTGCGGACGAGCGTTTCTTTTTCGATGCGGTAACGCACTAGATCGGCGACCGAGATGATTTTCAGACCGTGTTTTTCCGCAAATTTCCTTAATTCCGGCAGACGCGCCATCGTGCCGTCGTCGTTCATTATTTCGCAGATGACGGCTGACGGATCGAGTCCGGCGATGCGGGCGATATCAACGCTCGCTTCGGTCTGACCGACGCGGACGAGAACGCCGCCGCGTTTCGCACGCAGCGGAAAAATATGTCCGGGACGCGCCAGATCGGTCGGCTTCGCGTTTTTATCAACCGCCGTCAGAACGGTTTTTGCGCGGTCTGCCGCCGAGATTCCGGTCGTAACGCCTTCGCGCGCTTCGATGGAAACTGTAAAAGCCGTTCCCATGCTCGAAGTGTTTTCCTGCGACTGCGGCGGCAGTTGCAGATAATCGCACCGCTCTTCCGTAAGCGGCAGACAGATCAGCCCGCGCCCGTGAACCGCCATAAAATTGATGATCTCGGGCGTAACTTTTTCCGCCGCGCAAACCAGATCGCCCTCGTTTTCGCGGTCTTCGTCGTCAACTATGATTATCATTTTGCCGCTGCGTATATCCTCGACGGCATCTTCGATTTTTGCTAAAGACATCAGAAAAATGGTTTTTGGTCTTTGGTTTTTGGTCTTTGGATTTTTATCCCGAACCGAAGGTAAATTTTAACCGATGAAAAATGGTTTGGCTAATACAACCGATTTGACTTAAAACCAATTAACAATTACCAATTACTAATTACCAAAAATATGCCGCTTTCTCTAAAACTCGCTTTCCGTTATTTCCGTTCGCGGCGGCGGTCTCTGGCGCGTTTTACGACGCTGGCGGCAATTGTCGGGATCGCGGCGGGCGTGGCGAGTTTGATAATTGCCAACGCTCTGGCAAAAGGATTTGCCGACGAGATGCGGGACAAAATTTTATCGAACACGGCTCATATCGCCGTTTCGATGAAAGGCGGCGGAGGGATTTTTAACTGGAAAGAAATTTCGGGAAATATTAAACAAATCGAAAATGTGGAAACCGTTTCACTAACGACTTATGCAAACTCGATTATCATCGGCGAAACGGCAGTCAGCTATTCGATTCTCATTACCAAAGACCAAAAACCAAAAACCAAAGACCAAATCTCAATTTCTCTCGGCGAAAAACTTGCCGAAAAGATCGGCGCAAAAACCGGCGACCGGATCGAACTCGTTACGCTCCAAAATCAATCCGAACCGAAAAGATCGCAAGTCATCGTTTCGGAAATTTTTAAAACCGGAATCTATGATTACGATTTGTCATGGATCTATATTTCGCCGGAAGATTTTGCCGGTTTAAATGAGCAGAAAAATTTTATACCGACAATTCTGAGCGTTTCGGTCAGGGATATTTACAAAACGAACGAAACCGTGCAGAAAATAAAATCTGTTTTAGATGAAAATTTTCAAATTATTGATTGGCAGGAAGCGAACCAGCCGCTTTTTGCCGCGCTCAGTTTGGAAAGAAAAGTTTCGCTGACGATCATTTCGCTGATAATTTTTATCGCCGCTTTGAATATCACGACGATGCTTTCGCTTCTTGTCAATGAACGAAGATTCGACATCGCCGTTTTGAGAACGTGCGGCGCGAAAGCGAAAACTCTGGTAGCGATTTTTTTGCTCGAAGGTTTATTGATCGGGTTGATCGGGATTTTTCTGGGCGTGATTTTTGGCTTGACGGGCTGTTTTCTGGGAAATTATTTCCGGCTGGTCAGTCTTGCAGAAGAAGTCTATTCGTTAAGTTATATTCCGTTTCATATAAATTATTTCAATGTCTTTTTGATCGTTCTGACGGCGCTGCTGATCTGTCTGGCAGCGAGCGTCTATCCGGCTTTCCGGGCGAGCCGGATAAAACCTCTGGATAATTTGCGGGCGGGCTGAAATATATCTGGATTTCGCGCCCTTTTCCATCTATATTATCTCAAGCTCGACTTTTAAATTTTGAAACGATTGTCATTGTTCTTCCGATTTTGTTTATAATAGTATTAACCGAAATCGGATTTTTATATTTATGTTTGAACGCTATACCGAAAAAGCGCGGCGAGTCATCTTTTTTGCCCGCTACGAAGCTCTGCAATACGGCTCGCATTACATCGCACCCGAACATATTCTGCTCGGCTTGATGCGCGAAGATAAAACCGTCTCCGCCAGATTTTTCCCGTTTCGCAAAACGGTAACGGTCGAAGCCGTGCGGCGCGAGGTCGAAGAGCGCATCGTTCTGCGGGAACGCATCCCGCAATCGGCGGAACTTCATTTATCGCCCGAAAGCAAAAAGATTTTAATTTACGCCAATGAAGAAAGCCGCGCTTTGAGAAACCGGCACATCGGACCGGAACATTTGCTTTTAGGTTTACTAAGGGAAGAAAAATCCGTCGCCGCCGAGATTCTTTATCAATTCGGTCTGCGGATAAAAGACGTGCGCGAAGAAGTTTCCAGACAAAACGGTTTCCCGTATCTTTTTAATCAGGAGAAGGAACATTCCGAGGTTCCGCATCTACAGGAATTCACGCGCGACCTGACGGCGGATGCAGTGCAGGGAAAACTCGATCCGCTCATCGGGCGCGATTCGGAAATTGACCGGCTGGTCGAAATACTCTGCCGAAGGACAAAAAACAATCCGGTTTTGATCGGCGAGCCGGGAGTCGGCAAAACGGCGATCATCGAAGGTCTGGCGCAGAGAATCGTTGACAAGGAAGTTCCGACTTTTTTGATAAATAAAAGAATTCTGTCGCTCGACCTGTCGCTCATCGTCGCCGGAACGAAATATCGCGGACAGTTTGAAGAACGGCTCAAAAAGATTCTGAAAGAATTAAGAGAACACAATGAGTTCATCGTTTTTATAGACGAGATTCACACGCTCGTCGGCGCGGGTTCGGCGGAAGGAACTCTGGACGCGGCGAATATTTTGAAACCCGCACTGTCGCGCGGCGAGATTCAATGCATCGGCGCGACCACGCCGAATGAATACCGCCGTTCGGTCGAAAAAGACCGCGCGCTCGAACGCCGTTTTCAGGCGATCAAGATCGTTCCGCCGACCGAGGAAGAAGCGCTTCAGATCGTCGAAGGTCTGGCGGAAAAATATGAAGCGTTTCACCAGATACGATATTCAAGAGAAGCTCTTCACGCCGCTGTCTATCAGTCGAACCGCTATATCACCGACCGTTTTCTGCCTGACAAAGCGATTGACGTTTTGGACGAAGCCGGTGCGCGGGCGAAACTCCGCTATCAGCAGGAAACGATCTCCGACGTTTCGTGGAAAGAAGCGGTCGAAAACTGGAAACGCACGACCGCCAATGAAGAACAGCTTATTTCATTCGAACTCGAATCGTTGGAAGATTCGTTTTTCGCCGTCGAAGTTTCTAAAGAAGATGTCGAGGACGTGATCTCGCGCTGGACGGGAATCCCGATCCAATCCATCAAAGACGACGAAGCGCAGAAACTTCTCGAAATTGAAAATGAACTCCATAAACGAATAATTTCACAGCGTCCGGCAATTTCGGCTCTGGCGCGCGCCGTTCGGCGTTCGCGTGCCGGACTCAAAAATCCGAATCGTCCGATCGGTTCGTTTCTTTTCCTGGGTCCGACCGGCGTCGGAAAAACCGAGGTCGCGCGAAGTCTCTCCGAATTTTTGTTCGGTTCGGAAAAAGCACTGATCCGGTTCGATATGTCGGAATTTATGGAAAAACACACGGTCGCCAAATTTATCGGCTCGCCGCCCGGATATGTCGGACACGAGGAGGGCGGACAGCTTACTGAAAAATTGCGCCGCGCTCCGTATTCGGTCGTTCTTTTCGACGAAATCGAAAAAGCGCACCCCGATCTTTTCAATGTTCTTTTACAGATTTTCGAGGACGGGATATTGACCGATTCGCAAGGCACGACCGTTGACTGCAAAAACGCGATTTTTATAATGACCTCGAATATCGGCGCGAAATTTATTCAAAAACGCGGAAGCGTCGGTTTTCAAACCAGCGCGGACGCTTCGCGCGAGAAAATGGAAGAACAGGTCATGAGCGCGGTCAAACAGACCTTCGCGCCCGAATTTATCAACCGGCTCGACGAGATAATTATTTTCGACGAACTTTTCAGCGAAGATCTGATGAAGATCATTGACTTGCAAATCAATAATTTTAACGAAATATTAGCCAAGCGGACTCTGCAGATAAAACTGACCGAGAATGCGAAACTGTGGCTGATCGAAAAAACCTGTTCGGACAGAAATTACGGCGCGCGACCGCTCCGCCGCGCGATTCAGCGATATATCGAGGACGAGCTTTCCGAAAGTCTGATCCAGGGCGAGATCGGCGAGGGAAGCTTGATCGAGATTGAACGCAAACGCGATAAGCTCGTTTTCAATCCGGTAAAATTCGAAGAGATCGAAGACGCGGTTTTGATTGACGAAAACGCTACTTAAAAATTAAATCCGTAGTCTTTGCAAAAAAATTGTGAAAATTAGCGGAAGAATCTCTTTTGAATAGTTGCGGCTCTTTTCGTGAACTCTGTGCGCTTTGTGTTTATCGTTATCATTTAAACACAGAGTTTACTGAGATTTCACAGAGTTACACAGCCGATTTTCCTTTTCTCAATAATTTTTGTTTATAGCCAAATCCGTCTAAAAACCGGAAACAAAAATTTAAGCGTAATGAGTTTTTATTAATTTCATTACGCTTAAATTTTTTTATTTTGATTTATTGTTAAACCTCGTTAAAATTTTTTTTGGAATTGCCAAACCTTTAACCGTTTTTATATAAAAGGGTAATTCAATCGAATTGTCCCGACACGCATCCACGAAAGCTCAGCAAAAGAAGTTTATCCAAAATTTTACCTATGAAAAAAACAATTTTCACAGCTATTTTTGTCATTACCTTTAGCATAATGGTTTCGGGACAAAATCGTTCCAGAGTCTTTGATAATTTCGACACTTCAAACGGAGTTCAGATCGTAACGCCGGCGGTCAAGCCGATCGTCGAAGAAAAAAAATCTCCTGCGAAGGATAAAAAGTTAGTTAAAAAGATATCGAATTCAATGAATGTCGCCGACAGTCTCGGCGTCAAATCCTATACAAAAACGGTGATGGCTGCGGGCAGAAGTCTGAACGGTTTTACGACCGGAAATCCCGTTTACGATTCGTATATCGAGGAATCGAGCAGACGATATCGTATTGATCCGCTGCTAATTTACGCGCAGATGCATCAGGAATCTTCTTTCAAAGTGAAAGCCACATCGTATAAAGGCGCGAGCGGTCTGATGCAGTTGATGCCGGCGACGGCGCGGCGGTTCGGCGTAACAAGCATTTACGACCCGAAACAGAATATTGATGCGGGCGTAAAATATATGCGCTGGCTTCTCGATACTTTTAACGGCGATGTCGTGCTTGCTCTCGCCGGTTACAACGCGGGCGAAGGCGCGGTGATGAAATACGGCTGGAATGTACCGCCCTATCGTGAAACTC
>JBGTSF010000122.1:0-7067 GCA_041940425.1 Pyrinomonadaceae bacterium | reverse complement strand
GAGAAACTGCAGATTTCCGATGTCGTTTTAGAGACCGCCGGGGTTTCCGAAGTCGTTACGGTCGAGATCGAACCGGCGTTTATCACATCCGTTTCGCAGACGGCGACGAAAACCGCCGTTCCGCTGCGCGACGTGCCGCAGTCGGTCGAGATCGTCAATCGCGGCTTGCTTGATTCGCAGGCGGCGCGTTCGATGCAGGACGCGCTCTATAACGTGACGGCGGTGTCGGTCGCGCAGGGCGAAGGCAGACGCGACCAGTTTTTTATCCGCGGGTTTTCGGCGATCGGCGATCAGTATGTTGACGGCATCCGCGACGATGCGCTCTATTACCGCGACCTGTCGAATATCGAACAGATCGAGGTCGTCAAGGGACCGGGCGCGGCTCTGTTCGGGCGCGGCTCGTCGGGCGGGATCATCAACCGCGTAACGAAAAAACCGGACGTTTTCGAACGGTTCGGAACTGCCGAAGGCATTTTCGGCTCATACGGGCTGAAACGCGGAAACTTCGACCTCAACCAGCCGGTCTTAAATGAAAAACTCGCTTTCCGATTTGTCGGCGCGGCTGAACAGACGGGAAGTTTCCGGCATTTTTTCGAGGAAAAGCGTTTTAATGTCGCGCCGTCGCTGGCGTGGAAACCGACCGTGAAAACCGATGTCATTTTTCAATTCGAATATTTAAATGACCGGCGCACGCCCGACCGCGGCATCGCTTCGTTTCGCGGTCGCCCGGTTGACGTGCCGGTCGGAACTTATTACGGCTTTCCCGAACTCGACCGGATTACAAGCAAAGTTGATTCGCAGGCTTTAAAGATCGAGCATCAATTGAATAATTTCTGGACGCTTCGCAATACATTCCGCCGCATCGGTTATGACACCAATTACTACACGACGTTTCCGAACGGCGTCTGTCTTTTGCAGGTGAACAATTCCTGCACGACTTCGATTCCGTTGAGCGTTGCGGCAAACGACAGCCGGCTGCGCGTCGTGCGGGCGCAATATGCCGGCGCATACGATCAGGAAAATTATTTTAATCAAACCGAAGCCGTCGGGATCGCCGAAACTTTCGGAATCCAGCACACGCTTCTGACCGGCGTCGAGATCGGTTATCAAAAAAGAAAAACCACGCGCACCGCAAACACGGCGGCATTGTCCGTTACATTTACCAATCCCGATCTGAGCGTTCGCCCGCCGGACGGCGCGCTGCAAAACCTGAACGAATTTACGGGAAATATTTTCGGCGTGTATTTTCAAGACCAGATTTCATTTAATAAGAACTGGAAGGCTCTCGTCGGTGTTCGCTATGACAGTTTCCGGCAAGAGCTTGACGATCTTCTGCCCGCCGACGCCGATCTCGGCAGAACCGATAGAGAGTGGAGTCCGCGCGCCGGTCTCGTCTATCAGCCGAACGAATGGCTTTCGTTTTATACGAGCTACACGCGCTCGTTTCAGCCGTCGGGCGAAAACCTTTCGCTGGCGGCGAACAGCGAGGAACTCGGACCCGAATTGACGCGCAATTACGAAGCGGGCGTGAAAGCGACCTTTCAGCCGGTCAGATTAAATGCGACGGTTGCGGTTTTCCGTCTCGACCGCGACAATATCAAAACGAACGATCCGCTCAATCCCGGACGTTTGATTCTCGTCGGCGAACAGCGCACCGACGGTCTCGAAATAACGCTTTCGGGCGCGCCGTTTGAAAAATTCGATTTTATCGCCGGTTATTCACTGCTCGACGCGCGGATCACGAAGTCGAACGGTTTTTCGGGCGGCGTTCCGCTCGAAGGCAGATTCGCGCAGACCACGCCGCGCAATTCGGGAAATCTCTGGATGACGTATCAACTCCCGAAACAGTTTACCGTCGGTTTCGGCGGCTATGCGCGGAGCAACACTTTTACTTCGACGAACAATCTCGTTACGCTGCCCGGTTACGCGCGTTTCGACACATCGCTTTCGTGGCGCAGCGAAAAACATTACGAGATCGCTTTTAATCTCAAAAATATTTTCAACCGCAGATATTACGAGACCGCCCATACCGACAACCAGATTACGCCGGGCGCGCCGGTCAACGGTTCGATCAGTCTGCGTTACCGCTGGTAAATTTTGAAGGCGGGCAGTGTTAGGACGGATCAATGTGACGAAAGCCGAATCTCTGCCCGCTCTACCGATTTTATTTGTCAAATCCGGCACAAGAAAGTTAAAAAAAACGATGAAACAAATTCGAAAGATCATCTTCTGGCTGCATCTCGTTTCGGGCGTTCTCGCCGGAATTTTTATTTTTATAATGTGCGTGACGGGCGCGCTGCTCGCGTTCGAGCCGGACATTCTGAAATTTGCCGAACGCGACATGCGCCGCGTCGAAGCTCCGGCATCCGCGGCGGAAAAACTCCCCGTTTCGCGGATCGTTGAAAAAATACGGCAGTCGAATCCGGGCGCGAATCTTACGGGCATCACCTTTCAAAATGACGAAAATTCAGCCGCGACGGTCGCGCTCGGACGGGACGGACAGCTTTTCGTCAATCCTTACACGGGCGAGATTACGGGCAACGGCGCGGAAAATTGGCGCGGCTTTTTTCATGTAACGGAAGACCTGCACCGCTGGCTCGCGCTGGAAGACGCGGGCAGAACGGTCGGCAAATCTCTAAACGACGCGGCAAATCTTCTGTTTTTATTCCTGGCGATTTCCGGTATCTATATATGGTTTCCGCGCAGTCTGAAATGGCGAAATTTTAAATCAGTTATATGGTTTCGCCGCGGGCTGAAAGGAAAGGCGCGAAATTTCAACTGGCATAACACGATCGGTTTCTGGTCGTCGCTCGTTCTGATAATCTTGACCTTGACGGGAGTAATCATCTCGTATCAATGGGCGGGAAATCTGCTTTATACGCTGACCGGAAACGAAGTGCCGCAGTCATCTTCAAGACCGCCGAATCAGACGGAAAAACAGGAATTCGTTCTGCCGGAAAACCTGGACGAAATTTTTGCAAAAGCGGAAAATCACACCGCCTGGAAAACGATCAGCCTGCGGCTTCCGGTAACGAACGATTCGGCGGTGTTCACGATCGAGGAGGGAATTTACCTGAACAAATTCGGACGTTCGACGCTGACGATTGACGCGAAAACGGCGGAGGTCGCAAAATGGGAATCCTACGGCGAGCAGAATGCGGCGCGTCAGCTTCGTTCCTGGGCGCGGTTTACGCATACGGGCGAAACGTTTGGTTTTATCGGGCAATTCGTCGCTTTTCTCGCCTGCGTCGGCGGTGCGTTTCTGGTCTGGACGGGGATTTCTTTGAGTTTGAGACGTTTTCAAAATTGGCGAACGAGAAACTCGAACGGCGAAATTTAATTTTTTATAAATTCAAAAGTTTTTCGACGATCGTTTTTGAGGCATCGGGACGCGCGAGTTTTCGAACGTTTTTTTTCATCATCTCGAAGCGCGTTTTGTCTTTGAAAAGCTCGTCAATTTTATAGGCGAGAACGGGCAGATTATTGCATTTGACCGCACAGCCCTTTTCGAGCAGATGATCGGAATTTCGTTCTTCCTGACCGGGAATCGGGTTGACGACGACGAAGATCAGACCTTTGGCGAGCGCTTCCGAGGTCGTCAAACCGCCGGGTTTCCCGACGATCAGATCCGATGCCGACATATATTCGTCCATCTCTTTGGTAAAGCCGATCGGTTTGAACACGACGCGCTCATTGTTTAATTTTTCACACGCGAGTTTTTCGAGTTTGGTTTTGAGTTCTTCGTTGCGTCCGCAGACGGCAATAATTTGCGAAGGCGTTTGTAAATCGGCTAACGCTTCGAGAAGATGCTCGATCTTGCCGACGCCGAAACCGCCCGCCGAAACCAGAATCGTCAGCTTGTCTTTTTCTAATCCTAATTTCTCGCGTGTCTTTGGTTTGTCTTTTTCTTCCGCAAAAACCGGATCAATCGGAATGCCCGAAACCGTGAGTTTTTCAGCCGGAATGCCTAACTTTTTCAAATGAACTTTTGTTTCTTCGAGCGCGACGAAATAATGTTCGAAGTAATGACAGAGCCACATCGCATGCGCGTCGAAATCCGTTACGACTACGCCCTGCGGAAATTCGATCTTCTTTTTCGCCTTAAGCCACGAGATAATTTCGGCGGGCAGAAAGTGCGTGCAGACGGCAATGTCGGGATCGTATTTTTTTAAGAATTTTATCAACGGCTGGGTGTTCAGTCTGTCCAGAGCCAATCTGCGGCGTTCGTTTTCCCAGGGCTTGTCGAGCGTGTCATACATCCAGCCGAGAACTTCGGGCATCGTGTTGACCATCTCGATATACGCCTTGCCGTAAAGCCTTCGGAAAAGCGGATTCGTGTAATCGAGAACGTCTATGTTTACGACTTCTTCCGCCGCATTCATTTGTTTGAATTGTTTTTCCAGAGCTTCCGCCGCCCGCAGATGCCCCGCGCCGACCGCCGCCGATAGGATCAGAACTTTTTTGAACATAGCTTAAAATCTCTTCAAAAATTACCAAAATATTGAACAAAAGCCGAATTTGGTCAAAAAAAGGACAAATGTCCCGACAAAAAAGTTACATTTGTCCCTAGTTTTAACGCAAATACTAACATATTATTCCCCGTCAACCCTTAAACAAGCGGAAATTAGATAGTTCTCAAAGCGGATTGTCCTGCGACAGTTCCGTTCGAACTATTACGTAAAAATCACAAATAATAAGGAGTAAGCCCCCGATGTTTGACACAATTAAAAGATTATTTTCTAACAATACTAAAACTACAATCAATTCAACAAAAAAATTCAGATTCTTTGCCGTTCTCGCAGTTTTAATGCTGGTCAGTTCGGCAGTTTTAACACAAACTTCGACCGCTACGGTTTTAGGCGAGATGCTTTTCGGAAAAGCCGAAGCCGGTTTGACGGTAACTACCAAAGACAATGTAAAGATCGGAAAAAGCACGTTTGCTTTTTCCGATGACCACATCGCCTCTAACTTAAATTTTACAAGTTCGCTTTTATCGGCGCGGCGCGGGCATACGGCGACGCGGCTCGATAACGGCACGGTCGCGCTGATCGGCGGCGACGCGGGCGGGACGGTCGAGATATTCGACCCGGCAAGCGGCGGCACCGCTTTCGGTTCGGGCGTTATGAGCGCGGCGCGCGAAGGACATACGGCGACCAAATTAGCCGACGGTCGCATACTCGTCGCGGGCGGAAGCAGTAACGGCTCGCCTTTGGCGACAACTGAAATTTACGATCCTTCGACCGGCGTTTTTACGGCATCGGCAACGATGAACTCTGCGCGGAGGGGGCATACGGCGACTGTTTTGACGGACGGCAGAATTTTATTTACGGGCGGAGATCAATCCGGTTCCGCCGAAATTTATGACGCTTCGGCAGATACATTTACGCCGACCGACGCAGGGATGATAAACGCGCGTTCGAACCATTCATCCGTTTTGATGAATGACGGGCGCGTGTTTATCGTTGGCGGCGATGAAAACGACACGGCGGAAATCTTCGATCCGGCGGACGGCGCATTTTCGGCGACGGGCAACAATCTGGCGCATCACCGCAAAAATCCTCTGCTCCGCGTTTTGCCCGACGGCAAGATCCAGATCATCGGCGGCAACAACGACGATTCGATGGAAGTTTATTTCCCGAATAAAGATGTGATCGGCGCGCACGCTCATCTGATCCCGACGGGCGACGAACACGACGCGCTTCTCTTAAATCACATTCTCGGCGCGCCGACCAGAGCCGCGCTGTTTCATAACGGTCAGACGGACGAACTGCTCGACCGCGAAGGATTTACGATCACCGAACTCGGCGATCAGGCGATTGTCGCCGGCGGCGTAAACAGCAGCGGACAAACTTTAAGCTCGTTTGCGGTTTTGAATAGCTCGAACGCGACGGTTACGACCAATGAATTAGACTATCAGCCCGGACAAACCGCCGTTATTTCGGGAACCGGCTGGCAGGCGAATGAAGCCATTGACATCATCATTCACGAAGACCCGCACACTCATACCGAAAGACGTTTATCGGCAACCGCCGATGCAAACGGAAATTTCACGGCGAATTATTTGGTCGAAGCTCATGATTTGGGCGTAACATTTATAATTGGTGCAAAAGGTCAATCATCAGCTAGAACAGCACAAACGACGTTTACCGATGCACGAAACTGGATTCTGACATTTGCAGGCACAGGAAACGGTTCTGTAACAATTACACCAAGCACAGGAACTATAAATGCACCAACATCTTGCGGCGGTACAGGCACAAACGCGGCTTCGCAGACAGTTACAAGCACCTGCTCTCCAAATATTACGACCAGTGATAATGGTGCAACGATAACTTTCTCTGCAACGGCTGCAAGCGGCTCTACCTTCGATGGTTGGAGCAGTGTTAACAATTTTGCTCCTACGACTTGTTCAGGAACCACAAATCCCTGCACTGGCGTTGCAAGTCCTAATGCGGCATTAACAGTAACATTTAACCAAGCGACTTCAATTAATGGAAGTTGGAATGAGGCAACAACTACTATTACCGCAAATGCGGCTGGACTTAACTCGGCAGACAGTTATCACATTGATTTTGTTCCTCCGACCGGCACTGGCGGAAGCACAACGTCAAGCACATCTTTTACAGGCAGTTCTACGGCAACCAGAACGCACGTTCAAAATACACTTATTAGAGTTGGAAATTGGACATTGAACTTAGTAAAAGAAGGCGTGGGCGGCGGAATAGTTGCGACACAGACGGTCAATGTAACTATTACCAACAGAAAACTCGCTTTCAGCACTGTTCCGGCATCAACGCCGATCAATACCGAAAGCGGACAATTTCAGGTTCAGCGACAAAACGGCGCGGGAATCGGATATATTGACGGGGCGACTTTATCGGTTGGTGTTTCGTCATCATCCGGGACAGGACAATTTAGAGCGACCAGCGGCGGCGGCACAGTTACTTCCGCCTCGATCAGCAGTAACAATAGCCAGAGAAGTTTCTTTTATATAGACAGCAGCGCAGGTACTCATACTCTCACCGCTTCGGCAGCAAGCCATACAAACGGTGTAACCCCTTACACTG
>JBGTSF010000121.1:0-7336 GCA_041940425.1 Pyrinomonadaceae bacterium | reverse complement strand
CAGGCGGAAAAGATCGCTCAGCAGCTTGAAAAACGAATCGCTTTTCGCCGCGCGATGAAAAAGACGATGGAAGAATCGCTCCGGTTCGGCGCGGAAGGTATCAAGGTAATGATCGCCGGTCGTCTGAACGGCGCGGAAATCGCGCGAACCGAATGGTCGCTCGAAGGGCAATTGCCGCTTCACACGCTGCGTGCCGATATTGATTACGGTTTTGCCGAAGCTTTAACGACATTCGGAATCATCGGCGTAAAAGTTTGGATCTACCGCGGCGAGATTCTCGACCCGAATGCTTCGATGGCGCGTGGAACAACGACCGATCCGATGAAAGAACCGAAAGTAGAACGTGGAGCAGGACGCGGCGACCGGAGACCGCGCCGACGCGACAGGGATGACAGATAATTTAGCACTTAGTCCTTTGTCATTAGTCCTTTGTAGGTTGAATTTATTTTAAGAATGCAGATTCAACTAACAGAGGAAAAACAAAGGACAAAGGACAAAGGACAAAGGACAAAAAGTTATGTTAATGCCGAAAAAGGTCAAGCACCGAAAAATGATGAAAGGTCGTATGCGCGGAACGGCGACACGCGGCGATAAGTTGAACTTCGGTGACTTCGGACTCAAAACTTTAGAAGCGGGATGGATCACCAACCGTCAGATCGAAGCGGCTCGTATCGCTATGACGCGCCACATCAAACGCGGCGGTAAGGTTTGGATCAGAATGTTTCCCGATAAACCGATCACCAAAAAACCGGCTGAAACCCGTATGGGTAAAGGTAAAGGCGCGCCCGATCACTGGGTCGCGGTCGTCAAACCGGGCAGAATCATGTATGAAGTTCAGGGCGTGAGCGAAGAGTTAGCGCGTGAAGCGATGAGACTCGCGGCTCAGAAACTGCCGGTTAAAACGAAATTCGTTACCCGCGCCGATCTGGAAGGAGGAGTTGTTTAAGATGAAAAAGAAAGAAGTAATGGAACAACTTCAGGAAATGAGTGTCGAGGAATTGCGCGATCAAGCCGAAGCATTGAAGGAATCTCTGTTTCGTTTGAAGTTCAAAAAATCGCTCGGCGTCGGCGAATCGGTCGGCGACATTCGCCGCGAGAAGAAAACTCTGGCTCGCGTTTATACGCTGATCAATGAGAGAGAGCCGAAGGTCAAGGGCAAAAAGGCGAAGACTCAAAACTAAGTTTGTTAGATTAGGTAAAGAAAATGCCAAGAAAGAAGAAAGAAGAAATCGAAGAAACAGCGGCTGAAACCGCGGTCGAAGAAACCGAAACGGCGGAAGTAAAAGCCGACGGCGCGGACGCGGCGGAAGAAAAGCCGAAAAAATCGCGCAAAAAAGCGGCTGATTCAGCGGAAGAAACCGAAGATTCGTCAATCGTCGAATCGGTCGCCGATGCGGTCGCCGGTGCGGTCGAAACGGTTGCCGAAACCGCATCGTCGGTCGTTGAAACAGTTTCCAAAGCGGTTACCGGAAACGGCGACGAAGCGGCGGGAAAAGGTCAGGGAAACCGCGCTGAAAAAGTCGGTGTTGTCTTTTCGGACAAAATGGAAAAAACGGTTACGGTTCGCGTTGACCGACTGGTCAAGCATCCGATGTATCGCAAATACGTCAAACGCCGCAAGAAATTTATGGCGCACGACGAACTCGGAGCGACCGTCGGCGACAAGGTTCGGATCGTCGAAACCAGACCGCTTTCAGCCCGCAAACGCTGGAGAGTTGTCGAGATTATTCAAAAAGCAGAAAAATAAGTTTATAGAGTTTATAGAGTTTATAGAGTTCATGGAGTTGTTTTACTCTCCAAACTCTCCAAACTCTCCAAACTCTCCAAACTTTTGAACGGAGTGAAGATATGATTCAGATGCAGACCGCGTTGGCGGTAGCTGATAATTCAGGCGCGAAGAAAGTCAAAATGATCATGGCTATCGGCGGTTCGACGGGAAAAACCGCTTCGATTGGCGATAAGATCAAAGTTACTGTCAAAGAGGCTTCGCCGGATGGAACGGTGAAAAAAGGAAGAGTTTACAACGCCGTTGTCGTCCGCACGCGCAAGGAAATTCGCCGCAAAGACGGCACGTATATTCGGTTTGACGAAAACGCCGCCGTTCTCATTAAAGATGACGGCACGCCGATCGGCACGCGCGTTTTCGGTCCCGTCGCACGCGAACTGCGCGAAAAGAATTTTATGAAGATCGTTTCGCTCGCGCCGGAGGTTATATAGGAGTTAGTCATTAGTCCTTTGTCATTAGTCCTTAGCGGGTTGAATTTAAATTACAAACTCAAACTCAATTCAAGAAGCAAAGGACAAAGGACAAAGGACAAAGGACAAAGATATGAAAACGGTTAAAAAAGGAACATTAAGAAGCAAGATCAAACGCGGCGATCAGGTCGTTTTCGTTGCCGGTAAGGAATACAACCGGTTTGACTCGAACGGCAAACGACAACCGTTTCGCGGCAGAGTGATCGCGGTTGATCCGCGCAGCGGCAAAGTCAAGGTCGAAGGCGCGCAGATCGTCAAGAAACACCAGAAGGCTGTTCCGCAGCTTAATAAAGAAGGCGGGATCATCGAACAGGAAGCATGGGTTGATATTTCAAACGTCGCTCTGATTGACCCGGAAACGGGCAAGCCGACGCGCGTCAAACTCGAAGAACGCGACGGGCAAAAGGTGCGCGTGGCGAAAAGCGGCAAAGTAATTCCGATGCCGGACGTAAAATACAAAAAAACCGAAAAGCAGGAAAAAGCATCGGAAGAAGAGACAGAAGAAAAATAAGTTTGAGGTTTGGTAACAGCATTAGCTGAGTCCCAAACGATAAAACGAGGTGAACTCAAACAATGGCTAGATTAAAAGACAAATACAAAAACGAAATCGCTCCGGCGATCGCCAAAGAATTCGGTATCGAAAATCCCATGGCGATTCCCAGGATCGAAAAGATCGTCGTCAATATGGGACTCGGCGAAGGCATCAGCAATTCGAAAGTTCTCGATACGGCGGCGGAAGAATTGAAAACGATCACGGGACAGAAACCCGTTATCACGAAAGCGAAAAAATCGATCGCGGCTTTTAAACTGCGTCAGGGAATGAACATCGGCGCGATGGTCACACTGCGCGGCGAAAGAATGTATGAATTTCTCGACCGCCTGATCTCGGTCGCTCTGCCGCGTGTTCGCGACTTTCGCGGAATCTCGCCGAAAGCATTCGACGGGCGCGGAAATTATACGCTCGGTGTTCGCGAGCAGTTGATCTTCCCGGAGATTGATTTTAACAAGGTTGATAAAACTCGCGGAATGAATATTTCCATCGTAACCACGGCAAAAAACGACGAACAGGCGCGCGCGCTTTTGAAATCGCTCGGAATGCCGTTCAGACAATAAAATTGGTCATTAGTCCTTTGTCATTAGTCCTTAGCAAGTTGAGTGAAAATTAAAATCTCAGCTTAAATCAAAGAGCAAAGGACAAAAGACAAAGGACAAAGGACGAAATTAAAAATGGCAAAAATCAGCAAAGTTGTAAAAAACCAGAAACGCAAGAAAATGGTCGCGCAGTATGCGGCGAAACGCGCGGAACTCAAAAAGATCATCAACAATCCCGAATCAACACCGGAGCAGGTTGATGAAGCGGTAATCAAATTGCAAAAAATGCCGCGCGATGCGAGTCCCGTCAGAGTTCGCAACCGCTGTTCGCAGACCGGCAGACCGCGCGGATACCTGAGAAAATTCGGCATCTCGCGCGTCGCACTCAGAGAATTAGCCTTGGAAGGACAAATTCCGGGCGTAGTGAAATCAAGTTGGTAAGGAAATTTGCGATTTGCAATTGCCGATTTGCGATTGAAAGAAAAATCAAATCGCAAATCGCAAATCTAAAATCGAAAATAATTTTTACGGAGTAAAAAAACAGAATGACAGATCCAATCGCCGATATGCTCACACGAATTCGTAATGCCATCCGTGCAGGACATACTCGTGTGGACATTCCCGGTTCAAAATTGAAAATAGAAGTTGCGCGTATCCTGAAAGAAGAAGGTTACATCAATAATTATGTGACCAAGGGCGAAGGCGCGAAGTTTTCGATTCGTATTTTCCTGCGCTTTGACGCGAAAGGCACTTCTTCGATCACGCATCTGGCGCGGGTTTCGCGTCCGGGAAGACGTGTCTATGTCGGCGCAACCGATATTCCGAGAGTTCTCGGCGGATACGGAGTCAACATCATTTCGACATCGAAAGGTTTGATGAGCGGAAAGAATGCCCGTAAGGAAAATATGGGCGGAGAGATTTTAGCAGAAGTTTACTAATTTGCGATTTTAGATTTGCAATTTGCGATTGAAAGAAGAAACCAAATCGCAAATCGGCAATCGCAAATCGAAAATAAGAATATGTCACGAGTAGGAAAAAAACCGATAACGATACCGTCAGGCGTAACCGTTACGATTCACGAGGGCGAACTCGAAGTCAAAGGCGCGAAGGGAACTCTTCGCACGCCGATCCCGAAAGGAATCACCTTTAAACAGGAAGACGGCGCGCTGGTCGCCGAACGTCAAAGCGAAGAATACGCCGCGTTTCACGGATTGGCGAGAGCGTTGGCAAATAATGCGGTCGTCGGCGTTACCGAAGGATTTAAAAAAGAAATGGATGTTGTCGGCGTCGGTTTCAAAGCGGACGTGCAGGGCAGCAAGATCGTTTTCGCGCTCGGCTATTCGCATCCGGTCGAATACAAACTGCCGGAAGGAATCGAAGCCAAAACCGAGAGAGTCAACACCAAATCGTCAATCAATCAATACCAGACGACCTTGACTCTGAGCGGAATTGACAAACAGAAATTAGGACAAGTCGCGGCGGAACTGAATCGTTTGCGCAAGCCGGACGCTTACAAAGGAAAAGGCGTTCGCTATGCCGACAAGTTCTATCGCCTGAAACCGGGTAAGGCGGCGAAATAGTTTATAGAGTTTATAGAGTTTATAGAGTTTATAGAGTTGTTTTTACTCTCCAAACTCTCAAAACTCTCCGAACTCGCAACTCAAAAAGTTATGGCAAGCACAAGTAGAGCAGATATTCGTAAAGGCGTGCACACGCGCATTCGCAAAAAGGTCAGCGGGACGGCGGAAAAGCCGCGTCTGGCGGTTTACCGCAGTCTGAATCATATTTACGCGCAGATCATTGACGATAGAAGCGGCAAGACACTGGCGGCGGCTTCGACGACCGAAGCGGAGTTGAAAGGCTCGACCGGCGGAAATATCGAAGCGGCGCAGCGAGTCGGCAAAGCGATTGCAGAACGCGCTCAGAAAGCAGGAATTTCAGATGTCGTCTATGACCGCGGCGGATATGTCTATCACGGTCGCGTTAAGGCTTTGATTGACGCTTCGCGCGAAGCGGGTTTGAACAAGGACGCTAACGGCGGCGCAAGCGAGGAAAGTAAAGAATCAAATGAAGAATAAACAGAGAATTTCTCCACAGGGATTGATCTTGAAAGACCAGTTGATCTCGGTCAACCGTGTTACAAAGGTCGTAAAAGGCGGTAAAAATCTTTCGTTCGCCGCGCTCGTCGTGGTCGGCGATGAAAACGGTCACGTCGGATTCGGCACGGGCAAAGCGAAGGAAGTTCCAAACGCGATCAAAAAAGCGGTCGAATCGGCAAAGAATAATCTGATTCGCGTGCCTTTGATTGACGGAACTTTGCCGCATCCGATGCTCGGCGAATACGGCGCGGGAAAGGTTTTGATGAAACCGGCGGAAGAAGGAACGGGCGTTATCGCGGGAGGCGCGGTGCGCGCCGTGATGCAGTCGCTTGGCGTTCACAACGTCCGCACGAAAATTCTCGGCTCGACCAATGCGCACAGCGTTCTGCAGGCGACCTTTAACGGACTTTTAAGAATGAAAGACCCGATGGAAGTAGCGCGTCTGCGCGGCAAGGAAGTTGACGAATTATTATAAGTTTAGGGTTTATAGAGTTTGGAGAGTGCGGAGAATTTTTTAACTCGCAACTCTCCGCACTCTCCAAACTAAATTAAAACAATGGCTAAAAAGCAAGAAGAAAAAACGGAAAACGGCGGAAAGATTAAAATCCAATATTACCGCAGTATGATCGGCTATTCGAGCAAGCAAAAAGCGATGGTCAAAAGTTTGGGCTTTACCAAATTGAACCAAACCGTCGAACGCCCCGATAATGATTCGATGCGCGGCGTGGTTGCGAAGATTCCGCATCTTTTGAGAATTGTCGAATAAAAATTCGTAAATGGTAAATGGTAAGTGGTAAATGGTATAGTTTTAAATAAAGCAATTTACCATTAACCATTTACCATTTACAGTTATAATTGAGGATAAAAAAAATGGCTTTATCATTAAATAATTTAAGCCCGGCAAAGGGAAGCACGCATAAAAAGAAAAGAGTCGGTCGCGGTCCCGGTTCGGGACTCGGCAAAACTGCCGGTCGCGGACACAAAGGACAAAAATCGCGTTCGGGTTATTCGAGCAAATCGGGTTTTGAAGGCGGACAGATGCCGCTTCAACGCCGTCTGCCGAAACGCGGGTTTACGAACATTTTCAAAACCAAATGGCTCGAAATCTCGCTTGCCAAACTGGAAGAAAATTTCAATGCGGGCGACGAGATCACGCCGGAAATTCTGCACGAGCGCGGTTTGATCAAAAAATCGAAACACGACGTTGTCGTTCTGGGAAGCGGCGAGATCACGAAGTCTTTGAAAATTTCGGCGCACCGATTTACTAAAACCGCCAAAGATAAGATCGAAAAAGCGGGCGGAACGGCGACGAAGATCGAGAAAGGCGCGAATAAAGAAGACGGCGGCGAATAATTTTGCGCGTCAGAAACTTCAAACAAAACAATCTCGTTTAGAAAAATTTTACAGGCAAAATTATGGATAAGTTTTTAAATGCCGTCCAGAACATGTTCAAGATTCCCGAACTGCGGAAGCGTATTCTTTTTACGCTTTCGATGCTGGCGATCTATCGCCTCGGAGCGCATATATCCGCGCCGGGAATCAACAAAGCGCAACTCGAACAGGTTTGGTCGCAGGTTGCCGGAACTCTGCTCGGAGTTCTCGATCTGTTTTCGGGCGGAAACTTTCGCACGATCTCGGTTTTCGCGCTCGGCGTAACGCCGTATATTACCGCTTCGATCATTATGCAGTTGATGCCGGTGCTTTATCCTTCGCTGAAAAAAGTTCAGGAAGAAGGCGAGGTCGGTCGGCAGAAAATGAATCAGTGGACGCGCTATCTGACGGTCGCGCTCTGCGCGGTGCAGACGTTTTTCGTGGCGACCTGGCTCAAGGCGAACGGAATCATTTCCGACAATTGGTGGGCGACATTTATGATCGTCGTAACACTGACG
>JBGTSF010000120.1:0-7388 GCA_041940425.1 Pyrinomonadaceae bacterium | reverse complement strand
AGTTTTTTATTTATCAAGTTCAATATTCATACCAATTTTGTTTTTAAAGAAGCGTCGAAACGAAAATTCCGAAAAAAAGCAGTGCGCTGAACAGATCGTATATGCTGAAAGGCGGGCGCAGTGCGAGGAGTAATCTGATCGGCAGATACGACCAGATCATGACAGCCAAAACGGTCATCGCGGACGAATCGAGAATCGAAAAAGTTATCTGGAGAAGCGATTCGGAAACGAAAATATAAACGAAAACCGTCAGAGCCGTAACGACGCGGATGAGCAGAGCGTTGTATTTCGCGGGCTTTAACTGCATCGCCAAACCGAAAACAGCGATGCCGCCGAAAAACAGAGGAATAAACACCAATCTTTCAACCCAGATCGAAAGATCGCCGTGTTGTTTTTCAACCGCTTTGAACAGATAGAGCATCCAGAAATTTGTGCCGAACGCGAGGATCAGACTAAAGAAATAGACCAGCCCGAGCCATTTCCGAACCGGTTTCGCTTCTGTTTCCGGCGGCGTTCCTTCGTGAGTTTTATAAAAGGCGCAAAACAGCGCGGCGAGATGAAAAGGCACGATCAGCCATAAAATCGGATAAAGATTGTTTGATAAATAGACGCTTTGATCCGGCAAGAAAAACAAAAGCAGAGTCAACAGAATATCGAACAGAATATTTTCAAGAGGAAATTTTTCGAGCCATTTCATTTGCTTTAGAAGATATAATCTTTCGCCCGGATCTCAAAATATTCCAATTTTTTTTAAGCTCGCGTAGCCCAATCTGGTAAGAGGCGTTGGTTTCAAAAATCAAAGGTTGTCAGTTCAAGTCCGTCCGCGAGCATTTATAAAACTCAAAACTCATAACTCATAACTCACAACTCTTTAAGCGCGTGTAGCCCAATCGGTAAGAGTCGTTTGATTTAAAACCAAAATGTTGAAAGTTCGAGTCTTTCCACGCGCACCAATGAGGACGAATGCAAAGCGGTTCGCGCAGTCAGTCTTTCAAGCTGGCACTAGCGGGTTCGAGTCCCGCCGTCCTTACCACATTTTCAAGCGAGCATAGCTAAGTCCGGTTTAAAGCGTTGGTCTGCAAAACCAATCATCGTCGGTTCGAATCCGTCTGCTCGCTCCAGATTTTTTTTCAAATTCGGAAACGTGATGAAATGGTAGCCATAACGGTCTGCTACACCGTCGAGTTTTTTCAGAGAACTCGTGCAGGTTCAAGTCCTGCCGTTTCCGCCAAACTTTTCGGGCGAATGCCGGAATGACTACATTTTATCTTGAACATAAAACGTCATTTCAATTTTTTGTCGCCCATTTTTAAGTTTTGCGAGTTGACCGAGTTGACCGAGTTGACTGAAGTTTCAACTCGCCAAACTCAGTCAACTCACAACTTTCAGTCAACTTTTTTGTGGATTGTAGCTTAACCGGCAAAGCGTCGCACTGTGAATGCGGAGAATGCGGGTTCAAAACCCGTCAATCCACCCAAAACTATTTTCGATTTTAGATTTGCGATTTGCGATTGTAAGAAAATCCAAATCGCAAATCGGCAATCGGCAATCGAAAATCCCAACGGGGCTGTGGCAGAAAGGCTGATGCGCTTCACTGTCTATGAAGAGGATGACGGTTCGAGTCCGTTCGGTCCCGCCAAAAAATTTATTTACCGGAGGCGAAATATATGCTTGAACGAAAACCTTTGGAGGTCGAGACAATGAATATATGAAATTTTAATTTTGTTTAGAAATGTCCGAAAATTCGTTGTTAAAAAACACGAACAGTAAATTTTCAGACAATTCTAACGGAGAAAAAAAATGAGCAAGAAAGCAAAATACCACATTCGCAAAAGAATGTTCTTGAACCGTTTCGCTGATATGCCGGCGTTTGTCATCGCCATCGTCGAAGACACGCGCGCGGCAATCGAAGCGGACGGAAAACATCGCGGAGAAATCGAACTCAGCATCGCCGACTGCCAGGATCGGATCAATTTATATTTCGATCTGAATTCGGCGGAACAGCGCAAAAACAGTTTGCTGAAAATCAAACGGCTGACTGATACGCTGAACGAATTTCGCGCCGCGCTCGAAGCGGAAGCCGAGGCGATTTCCAAGTTCAAAACTCCGGTAAAAAAACCGAAAGCGAAAACACAAACGGCTGGATAGCTGAAGAAAGGCATCTTGGTGACATATTGATTGTATGAAAACCTGCCAGATGCCAAATTGCTTTAACACCTTTCCGAGTGCTAAAAGATCGAACGGTAAAGTTCATAACTTTGCCAATCGGAAATATTGTTTTGAATGCTCACCTTTTGGTAAACATAAAATAAGAGGACGAGCCAAGAATGTTCCGGTTTATGAATTTTGCGATTTATGTGAAAAACCTTTGTGTTCTAAAACTTGGGCAAATCGTAAAAGATGTAACTCATGTCAGGTAAAGGTTCATCGCATAATCAAAAAAATCAGAGCGGTAAATCTGCTGGGCGGAAAGTGTTATCAATGCGGATGGTCTCCCTCATCCGTCTATGAAATAACGGCTATCGAATTTCATCACCCGAAAAATAATAAAGATTTCAATATAGGAACTTTTCTCAATAAAAAATGGGAATCACTTGTCCCGGAAATTCTTAAGTGTCAGCTTTTGTGTTCGAGATGTCACCGGATTCATCACAGCCGACGGGATAAAAACTTAGTGCAAATCGTTAACACAAAAATCAGGTTGGATGGCTTAGATAGATGAGCATCGGTCTGAAGAGCCGAATAGGTTGGTGCGATACCAACTCCAACCACCAATTCGATTTGGGATTTGGGATTGCCGATTTGGGATTTTAATTCCGCAATCCGAATTCCCGAATCCATTCAGCCGATTAGCTCAGCGGAAATTGAGAGCGGCGGTCTTCTAAACCGCAGGACGTTGGTTCGAATCCAACATCGGCTGCCAAGTTTTTCAAACGATTTTCAGCCGATTAGCTCAGCGGTCAGAGCGTCTGTCTTACAAACAGAAAGTCAAAGGTTCGAGTCCTTTATTGGCTACCAATTTTTTCGGGCGGTATAGCTTAACTGGAGAAAGCGTCGGTCTCATAAACCGAAGAGTAAAGGTTCGAATCCTTTTACCGCAACCAATTTTAATAAGTTGACTGAAAGTTGTGAGTTGACCGAGTTTGGCGAGTTGAAACTTCAGTCAACTCACAACTTCGGTCAACTCATTCCCGGCGGAGTAGCTCAATCGGAATCAGAGCGTCTGTCTTGTAAACAGTTCGATGCGGGTTCGAATCTCGCCTTCGCCTCCAACTTTTTTTGACGCAGGAATGGAGCAATGACGGCTCGGCGGGTTCATAGTCCGCAAACCGGCAGGTTTAAATCCTGCTCCTGCAACCAATATTAAATTTAAGATTCAAGATTTAAGATTTCTAATTTTGAATCTTAAATCTTGAATCTTGCATTTCTCTGCGGAACATAGCTTAAACGGCAAAAGCATCCGACCGATAATCGGAAGACTAAAGGTTCGAATCCTTTTGTTCCGACCAAGTTTCAAAATATGCAGAAGCCCTTGCGTCAGCAAGGGCGGAAAATTTGCAAATCCAAAAAAAATCCCGCCTTAAACAAACGCGAATCGGAATTCGTGCGAGGACAAAAGAATGCTGAAAAAAACCTTTCTTCTTGTTCGCAATGAACACACTTGTCTTTTGTCTGTCTGAAGCCGTACTTACGATTCGCGTTTGCCTACCAAATACGATTTTGGTAACAGGATTTTCGGGAATTAATTTTGCGCCAGCGGATTGATATCGCCGTCAATCAAAATGCCGTTTCCGCGTGTCGCCTCCAAACGCAGAGCTTTTAAATCCTGATACTCAGGCGCGTCATACCAGGCGCGCGCTTTTTCGAGATTTTCAAACTCGATGATGACGGGAAAATCCGCGCGCCAATCGCCTTCCAAAACGTATTGTTCGCCGCCGATCACGCGGTATTTGCCGCCGAAACGCTCGACGACCGAAAAAACTTTTTCGCGGTATTCCGCCATTTTCGCCTCGTCAATTACTTCCTTTAGATCGAACAAAAAGTATGCGCTCATTGATTATGACCTCTCATTATTTAATATCTGATTTCCCTTTCTGACGGAAACCGCTTACTGGTTAACGCGGAAAAAATTATTGAAAAGAATCTAATAAAATTTTGACAGGTAACTCAGTCGGTCAGAGTGCCGTCCTGTTAAGTCGGAAGCCGCGGGTTCGAATCCCGCCCTGTCAGCCAAATTAATTTTCGATTGCCGATTTGCGATTTGCGATTGAAAGAAAAAACAAATCGAAAATCGAAAATCGCAAATTCTTAGCGGTCGGTAGCTTAGTCGGCTAAAGCATTCGCCTTTTAAGCGAAGGATCGTGGGTTCGAATCCCACCCGACCGACCATATACAGTTATCAGTCAATAGTTATCAGTTATCAAAGTGAAAAAGTGATAACTGATAACTGTTGACTGATAACCGAATTCGGCGAATGCTGAAAAGACTACATCATTTCAAATGGCGAGGTCGTCGGTTCGAGTCCGACCGTTTTGAAGAGATTCAAAACGTAGCTCAGTTTGGTTAGAGCGCGAAAAACGTCTTTTCCACTCTTGTCGCCGTTTTATTTTTCACACCCGAAGCGAATGCCGGAATGACTACATCCATTTGCCTGAAAAGCGAAAACGTCTTTCCAAATCTTGTCGCTTCATAAATCTTTCCTGAAAGGAATGCAAAATATCTTGTCCGAATAGGAGGAAAAGAGTTCGGGGAGTTTGGAGAGTTCATAGGGTTTAGAGAGTTTTTAATATCAATAACTCTCCAAACTCCCCGAACTCCCTGAACTCTCCAAACAAAAAAAATTATGCCAAATAAAAATCTATTTCAAACCGTCAGAGGAATGTTCACACCGAAAGCCGACACGCTCAATGATGCGGGCGGACTGGCTTACAATTTAACACCGAAACAGGCTCTCGCGCAGTATGCGGCGACCGGATGTTTCTCGAATACGTTTTATACGGACGCGGGCGAACAACTTGATAAAGTTCTCGATTTGGCGAAAAACACGGATGCCGAATTCGTCGCTAAAACCGCCGTTTACTCGCGCGAAAAAGGTTTTATGAAAGATATGCCCGCGCTTCTGGTCGCGGTGCTTGCGTCGAAAGATAAAACTCTTTTCGAAAAAGTTTTCCCGCGCGTGATTGATAACGGAAAGATGCTGCGCAATTTCGTGCAGATCATTCGTTCGGGCGCGACCGGCAGAAAATCGCTCGGTTCTCTGCCGAAAAGAATGGTGCGCGAATGGTTTGAAATGCGGAAAGCGGAAACCGTTTTCAAACAATCGGTCGGACAAACTCCGTCGTTTGCCGACATTTTGAAAATGGTTCACCCGAAACCGGAAGACAGCGAAAAAGAAGCTCTCTACGGCTGGTTTATCGGGCGCGATGTGGACGCGGACAAATTGCCGGAAATCGTCCGAAAATTTGAAAAATTCAAAGCGGGCGAATCAATGGAAGTTCCCGCAGTTCCCTTTCAGATGCTGACCGCTTTGCCGATTTCGACCAAGGAGTGGACGCAAATCGCGCGAAACGCCGCGTGGCAGATGATGCGAATGAATCTCAATACTTTCCAGCGTCACGGAGTTTTCGCCGACGCGGAAATGGTTGAATTGATTTCAAATCGTCTGCGCGACCGCGCGAGCATCGCCCGCGCAAAAGTTTTTCCTTACCAATTGCTTTCGGCTTATAAAATGGCTGAAGCGAATAAGGAAATTCCCCGCGCGATCACCGAAGCGTTGCAGGACGCGATGGAAATTGCGACCGAAAACGTGCCGGAGATCAAAGGAAAAGTTTACGTTTTTCCCGACGTTTCCGGTTCGATGCATTCTTCGGTTACTGGCTTTCGTCCTGGCGCGACCTCGGCGGTTCGCTGTATTGACGCGGCGGCTCTGGTCGCGGCGGCGATTCTGCGAAAAAATCCCTCGGCGGAAGTCATCCCGTTCGAATCGAACATCGTCGAAGTCGCTCTGAATCCGCGAGATTCGATCATGACCAACGCGCAGAAACTCGCCTCGCTTCCCTGCGGCGGAACAAACTGCTCCGCGCCGCTCAGCGAACTGAACCGTCACAAATCGAAAGGCGATGTTCTAATCTACGTTTCTGATAACGAATCGTGGATTGACACGCCCGTTCACGGACGCTTCGGCGGAAGCGCGACCGAAACAATGAAACAATGGAGCGAGTTCAAAACGCGCAACGCGCAGGCGAAACTCGTCTGCATTGACATTCAGCCTTACGCTCACACACAAGCCAAAGAACGCACTGACATTTTAAATATCGGCGGTTTCTCCGATCAGGTTTTCACACTCATTTCGGAATTCGCCAAAGGAAATCTGACGGCGGAACATTGGGTTAGTGTGATTGAAAAGGTTGATGTTTAAAATTATCCACGAAGAATTGTAATATTCACTCAAAGCGTGAATTTTATGCGACTTCGTGGATAATTTACATTAAAATTTCTTTTAGGAAAGGCAATATGAAACCAAAGAAAATAAACAGATTTGATATCAACGAAAGACTGATTAAAAAAATCCTTGATAAATTCTTTCCAAACATTGAAATCATCCTTCAAAATTGGCAGGAGGTTTTTGATAACCCAGATTATTCTCAACCGAAAACTATATTAAAAAATATTGAAAGAGATATTGAAACTACAATTAAACCCGTAAATGATAAAAAACTTATTTTGCTGGTGAAATTTGTAAGAAGATTTTTATTAAAAAATTCTTTCTTCAAAAATGAGATTGTTAATATTCCTACTCTAATGGCAAAACTTGCTAAAAATGAGGCAAAGAAAGACTCAAGATATTCATTACTTTTAGAATTGATTTCAGAAGCAGACAAACATTTCCCTTTTTCTCCATTATTAGTTGCTTTCAGACACGGCGATTTTCGACAAACATTTCCTGTTAACTGTTCTCCAATGCCATATTTGGTCGAGGTTGAAAAAACTAAAGGCGAAAAAAGAGCATTTTACGCTTACGAAGCGATGCGTCATATATGCGAACATATATATCAACCTTACATATTAACAATTTGGCAGTTATCTTATTTAAGAGCTGGTAAACTTCCACCCGCTAACGATTCTTATGGAAATATGGTAAAAAACTCTCTTCAAAATTTACCTCAAAAATTTCACAGTTTAATTGAACCGACTGCTTCAATTATGCGAAATGCTCCAAGTCATAATCCGCTTGATTGGATTTACGAAACTGATTCAATAATTCTAAAGGATAAAGAAAAAAAATTGATTATTTCTGTTGATGAGTTGATTGAAAAAATTAAATCAATGTTGCAAATTTCATCTTCAACTATTTCTTTCGTTGGTCAGGTTTATCTGTTTAGAACTTT
>JBGTSF010000119.1:251-7481 GCA_041940425.1 Pyrinomonadaceae bacterium | reverse complement strand
CCACTCGGGAAACTCTAAGCGCAGGCGTCTCGCGGCTTTCTCCGCTAAGCGTTCGGTCTCCTCGATTACTACTTGCCTGTGTTTTTGAACACGCGATAAAACCGCTCCGGCTCTGCTGGAGGCGAGAGAAAACAAATCGAATTCTGAATATACTGGTTTTGTCTCCCGAGGATTGACCACCGAGACAATCAGCACTTCCACGTCGCGCGGAAGCCCGGCGCGACGCAAATCGTCAATCGCGGCATCGGCGTACGCCGAACAATCATAGGCGATCATCACTTTCATTCGTTCGTTCACAGTCTTTCCTCCATTTTCTCTTTTCTTAAATCGAAGCAGTTACCTAACTGTTTCTGATGTCTATAGTCTAAACAACCCGGAAAGACTGCGACAGCGTAAGTTCACCTGTTTTATTCAGGTGTTTTCACGGGGAGGACGCGCCGCCGCCGATAACGTAACGGGCAATTTCAACGCGGTTGCCCCACGCCTTTTTCACCAAAATATTGCTGATATGACCCTCAATCGTGCGAACGCTGACTCCGAGCGCGGCGGCGATCTCCTTGTTGCTCAACCCTTCGGCGACGCGCCGCGCCACGCGCATTTCGGTTTCCGTGAAATCTTCGTCAAAACGAGGCTCGGACGCGGCACCGGCATCGCCCTTAACGGTGCTGATCACACGGGCGATCTCCGCGCCGGTGCGTTCAATACGGTCGAGAATAGCGGAAACGACGGCGAGGAGTTCATCCGGGTCGAACGGCTTTGTCAGATAAGCGTCAACGCCGGTTCGAAAACCCGCGATGCGATCCTTACGCTCACCCTTGGCGGTAAGAAAAATAATAGGGACAAGGGCGGTGCGGGCGTTCGAGCGCAGAGCGCGGGCAAGTCCGTAACCGTCCATCCCCGGCATACGGATGTCGCTGATGATCAGGTCGGGCATAGTTTGATTGATGCTGACCAGCGCGTCGGCTCCGCTGCGTGCCGTCGTTACCTCGTATCCTTCAGCGCGAAGGGTGGCGGCGACGGCTTTGAGAAGTTTCGCTTCGTCGTCCACGACAAGCAGCCTTCTAGCCATTTTTCACTTCCTCCCGTTTAGGTTTTTCACCGATGCCGAAATTATTATTCGTATCTGTATTTAATGCAGTTCCCGAAACATCATCGCTTTCACGCCACGTCGGAAGTAAAATCGTGAAAGTGCTGCCTATTCCGACCCGGCTTTTTACGGAGATCGTGCCATTCATTTCCTCAATCAGCTCGCGCGCCAGGTGCAGCCCCAAGCCGACACCTGACATTTCCTGAACCTCCGCATTGCCACTATTTTGGCTCGATCGCCCCCGATAAAAACGCTTAAAAACATGCGGAAGGTCTTCATCAAGGATGCCGCGCCCATTGTCGGTAATTTCGATAGTGACCTGCCCCGAGCCATTTTGATGAGCACTCAGATGAATGCGACCACCTTCGGGCGTGTATTTAATTGCGTTTTCCGTAATTGCGCCGAGGGCGCGCCGCAGAGCGTTTTCATCAGCGCGGACAAAAGGTAAATCCGGCTTGATTTCGACCGTTAATTCGTGGTCTCGTTCGGCGGCGTTGACTCGCTCGATTTTTTCGCAGGCATGCAGCACAGCTCCGGCATCCACACGGCTCAAATCCAGCGGCACGCCCCCGGCGCGGATGCGCGACAGATCGAGCAGATTATGCACCAAGTCAATCTGCCGTTCGCACTCGGAATCGATGTCTTCGAGATATTCGCGCCGCGCCGCTTCGGGCGGATTTTTTCGCAGCATAAGCCGCGTCAGCGTTTTGATGGTCGTCAACGGCGTCCGAAGTTCGTGCGAAACGGCGGCGAGAAAATCGTCCTTGACCCGATTCGCGCTCTCGGCTTCGTGCCGGGCGACCTTTTCGAGCGCGAGCGCCCGTTCGCGCGACGCGCTCAGCGAACCGACGAGAATTGCCGCGAGGGCAAAAACGATCAATTCCACTACGCCTTCAGCTTTGAGCGAGAAAGAATAAACCGGCGGGAGAAAAAAGTATGTGGCGATAACGACCGAAAGAAAAGTCGCCAGCAGTCCCGCACCGAGACCTCCGCGCCACGCTGAAAACATTACGGCGACAAGATAGAGCGTCGAAACGTCGGTTTGAATAAAATTCGTCAGCAAAACCGTCAGCCCGAAAACCGCCGCGACCGAGCTGATAGCGATCAAGTATCGTCTGACCATTTCACCGACATTTACGAACATAAATTTTCATCGCGCGTCTTCCGGTAAATCAATTTCTGGACACATAAATTATACAAATTCCAAGGTCGCTATAAAAATGCCGCCAGTCTGAACAAAACGCGTAGAAATACCCGCATAATTTGGGTGTTATTACGGTTTTATGAATAGTTTCCTTTTTCTAACCTAATGATTGACGAAATAAATTTTTGGATAAAAGGAGATAAATATGGATTTAAGCGCATTAATCGTAGTAATAGTCGGAACATTGCTGTTCTTCGGATTTACCGTGTGGATGGCGTTTTATTCGCGTCAAAAGGCAACAGCGAGCGATCAAAACGAAACGGAATAATTCAACAAGGCTTAAGGAATTGAACGAGACAGAAAAAGCACAGAGCGGGAAATGCCCCTCGGCTGTTTCTGGAACGGCAAACGCCGCGTCCGGTGCTGGTCGTCGTCGGGTAATAAATTCGATCATGATCAGCCGCGAAACACTGTCCGTATTTCATCAAAAGCAATTAAATCGAAGCACTTTCACTTATTCTATAAATAGATTCTACTTAAATTTGCGCTTCACATTAAAAAACAAGTTTCGCGCTTTTAATCAAATCGAAAAACCGTTAATTTTGTAACCATAAAACTAAATGGAGTCCTTTTTATTCATCATCGAAATTCTGGCGGTTTTGGCGTTCGCTTATTCGGGCGTCATCGAAGCTCGCCGGAACGGATTCGACTTCGTCGGGGTTTTTAACGGTGGCGATAGTCTCGGCTTTCGGCGGAGGCACTCTGCGCGACATTCTGCTCAATCGTCACCCGCTTTACTGGATCGAGCATTGGCAATTTCTCGTTTACATTTTCGTTTTTTCGGCGGTTGAGATTGTTCTTTTGCGCTTTAAAAAGGACTTTTCGAGCCGCAAGATTTTGATTTTGATTGACGCGCTCGGCTTGGGTTTGTTCACGGCATCCGGCGTCGGAATCGCGCTGGAAATGAATATTTCGCTTTTGCCCGCCGCCCTCATCGGCGTTATTACGGCGACATTCGGCGGCGTTTTGCGCGATGTTTTGTGCAACCGCAACCCGCAGCTTTTCCAGCCGACCGAGCCGATTTACGCAACGTGCGCGTTTCTCGGAGCGTGGAGCTACATTCTGCTACACCGTTTTGCTCCCGCGTTCGCGGTAATCGTTTGTATAGCGGTTACTTTCCTGATTCGCGTTTTAGCGGTCAGATTTAATTTCAAACTGCCTTTTTAAGATTTTGCTCCAAAAGTCGGCGAAGTCTCATAAGTGCTTGAGGTGATTTCAAAACTAACGCGCGATGAATAAAGAAAGGCGGCTACTGGAACCTTTGTTGCAAATCGGTATTTCAGTCCGAAGAGGTGGAAATTATGGATGGAATAGAAAACTACGAAGTTCTTGTTATCGGGAGCGGAGAAGCAGGTAAATATCTGGCTTGGACATTTGCCAAGGCAGGTTATCGCACCGCTTTGGTCGAGCGGAAAATGATCGGAGGTTCGTGCCCGAACGTCGCCTGCCTTCCGAGCAAGAACGTGATTCACAGCGCGAAAGTAGCATCGCTCGCCGCGCGCGGAACTGAATTTGGAATCGAAACGATTTCGGCTACGACAAACATGGAAGGTGTCCGGCAGCGTAAAGGGAAAATGGTCGAGAATTTGATCAAGGTTCATCTCGACCGATACGAAGTTTCCGGGACGGAATTAATTATGGGGGAAGCTCGCTTCGTCGCGCCGCAAACGGTTGAGGTCAATCTCAATGACGGCGGGACGCGAACGCTTTCCGAACCGCGCGGTTTTATAAAAATGCTGCTCGACGCAGAGAGCGACGGCATTCTCGGAATCACGGTTTTCGGTGCCGAGGCGAGCGAAATGATGGCGACGGTGCAGACCGCGATGCTTGGCGAATTACCCTTCACGGTTTTGCGTGATGCCATTTTCACTCACCCGACGACCGCCGAAGGGCTTACCTATCTGCTGGCAGACACCCCCGCTAAGACGATGTGAAAATATGTCGGTCGCAGGCGGCACTGTTTCAGGTAATATGTATGAATGAGGTAAAAATATGAGTTCCGAATTTAACAAGAAACGACAAACGGTTGATGACAAACAGACAAATGAAAATCCGAAGCCGATTTCGGAAGCCGAAAGAATCGAAGAAAAAATTGACCGCGACCTTCGGGATTCGTTCCCGGCGTCAGATCCGCCCGGCTGGACGCTCGGCGTTAGTAAACGCCGCCCGAAAAAATATAAGGCTTAAAATCGTAAAAAGCGGAATTTTTAACGCCGGTTTTTATTAACCCCGACGCGGAGGAAAACAAGTTTATGAACCCGAATTTTACGGCGAATCAATCCGGCACGACGGAAACAGTCGTTGACCTGGTAATCGAATCGCGCACACGCGAGCTGACCGAAGGTTTCAAAGTCCGGCGCGTTCTGCCGCACGCTAAAAGGAGAATGGTCGGACCGTTTATCTTTTTCGACGAGATGGGACCGGAAATTTTAACCGCCGGAAAAGCTTTGGACGTTGCGCCGCACCCGCACATCGGACTGGCGACGGTGACGTATCTTTTCAAAGGCGAGATTCTTCACCGCGACGGTCTCGGTAGCAGGCAGCTTATCACGCCCGGCGCGGTCAACTGGATGACCGCCGGCAAGGGAATCGCCCACTCGGAGCGCACGCCGCCGGAAGTCAGAAACACCGCCGCGGAGCTTTTCGGCATTCAAATCTGGGTCGCGCTTCCAGTGAAAAACGAAGAAGCCGCGCCAACGTTTTTTCATCACGCGAGCGAAGAATTGCCGGTTATCGAAGCAGAAGGCAAACGGGCGCGGTTGATCGTCGGCTCGCTTTACGGCGAAAAATCGCCGGTCAAGGTTTTTTCTGAGATGTTTTACGCCGACGTGATTTTGGAAAAAGACGCGCGCCTTCAAATTCCAGCCGAATATGAAGACCGCGCCGCATTTGTTGTCGAAGGCTCGTTAACGGTTTTGCCTAATGACGGCACATTTAACGCCGGTCAACTCGTCATTTTAAATCCCGCGCAGGAAATTATCGTTTTGTGCGCTTCAGACACCGCCCGCGTGATGCTGTTCGGCGGTGAGCCTTTCGGGGAAAAACGTCATATCTGGTGGAATTTTGTTTCAAGCTCAAAGGAGCGAATCGAGCAGGCGAAAAAAGATTGGAAAGAGCGGCGTTTCGCGCCCGTGCCGGAAGAAACCGAATTTATTCCGCTTCCGGCGGATTCGCGTCCGGTCGTCGCGCGATACCCGTAAATCGAATCTTTATTTTTAATGACGACCGATTGGAACTTTAAATTTAAAAAATTCCTTATCCGAATTTGATCGTCAACATTGAAACCGAGCCGCCGTCAACTCCTTCGACGGGAAAAGTTACCTCGTCGCCTTCAAGCCGCGCACCCATCACATACAATAGCGGGAGATAATGATCCGGCGTCGGCGCGGACATTTGCGCGTCGCGTCCCAATGTTTCGTAATTGACAAGAGGTTCGTCTTCTCCCGCAAGCAAAAATTCTCTGGCTTGTTTTTCAAATCTGACCGCCCAATCGTATGGCTCAACCGCGTGTTTTCCCCAGGCGTAGGCGTGAAGATTGTGGACGAGATTGCCGCTGCCCATAATCAAAACGCCCTCGTCGCGCAACGGCGCGAGCCGTTTGCCAATTTCATAATGAAATTCCGGCGGCTTGGTTTCGTTAATCGAAAGCTGCACGACGGGAATGTCCGCCCCTGGAAAAACATGGCACAGAACAGACCAGGTTCCGTGATCGAGTCCCCAACGTTCGTCAGCTAATACGTCAAACGGGGCGAGAATTTCCCGAACGCGATTTGCTAATTCGAGGCTTCCCGGTGCCGGGTATTGGATTTCGTAAAGCTCGCGCGGAAAGCCGCCGAAATCGTGAATCGTGCGCGGATTTTCAGCAACTGTCACCGCCGTCGCCGGAAAATACCAGTGAGCCGAAATCGAGAGAATCGATTTCGGTCGCCGAATGCTTGCGCCGATGTTCGCCCACCCTCGCGTGTAATCGTTTTCCAGCAGCGCGTTCATCGGATTACCGTGTCCGAAGAAAATTGCAGGCATTCTCCTACTCATAAAAAACCTCGTAAAAATCGAAATCTAAAAACCAGTACGCTTGGACTTTAGCCGGTTGACCTAACCCGAGATGTGTCAGTTCTCGGATCATCATTGGGTACGGTTAGGATAATCGCGATTATCGCTATAACCACCATAAGGACATTGAACAACAACGCCACAGCGGCAGCGAATCGAATGGCAACATTGTCGGTTCTGCCGAGGAACAAATCTGATATTGCGGTTAAACCGGTATCGAATTCGCTGAGCGCAGTGAAGAGCGCCGCGGAGATGGCTACGCCGAAGGCTGCTCCGAGAGATGATGCCATTTTGTAGATACCGGACGCGGCACCCGCCTTTTCGTCCGGCACATTCGAGAGTGCCGCGTCAGTGGACGGCGTGGCGTAGAATCCCAGCCCGATTCCGAAAAGGGTGAATCCGATAAAAGCCAAAATCATGTACTGACCCACCAGCAGAAACGTAAAGGTCGTCATCAGGATTCCGGTCCCGGTAATGGCGCAGCCCATCAACATCGGCTTTCGCGCGCCCATCTTCTGAAGAAGCTTTTCACCGACGCGAATGGTGCTCAAAATGGCGACCAGATAACCGACTGTCAGCAGCCCGGATTGCAAAGAAGACAGTCCGGCTCCCTGCTGAACCAGAGCCAGCGCGACGAGCAGCGTCCCGGCTGCGCCGTTGAGCAAGAAGTTGGAGAGCGTCGCGCCGGTATACGTCTTGTTATTGAACAATGCGAGATCAACAAAGCCGTCAGTTTTGCCCATTTCAACCTTGAAGAAGACCACCGCGGCAATGACAAACACGACGGACATCATAACAATCGCGGGACTCAGCCATCCGAGCGCGGCACCCTGTCCGATGACGATATTTACAGCTACCATGGCAATGATAAAAGCCGTGAAACCAT
>JBGTSF010000119.1:0-241 GCA_041940425.1 Pyrinomonadaceae bacterium | reverse complement strand
GCGTGCCGCGGATCAGTAGGAAACTGATGATTGCAACAAGGATTGAAATCCAGAAAATCCAGCGCCATCCGAGCGTGGATGCAACCAGCCCTCCGAAAAGCGCCGATAAGCCAGTGCCGCCCCACGAGCCGATTGACCAGTAGCTGATAGCGCGCTGGCGTTCCTTATCGTCGAAGTATGCCTTTATCAGAGCGAGCGTCGCCGGCATGATGCAGGCGGCTGAAAGTCCTTGAATGATGCG
>JBGTSF010000118.1:0-7803 GCA_041940425.1 Pyrinomonadaceae bacterium | reverse complement strand
TTTTATGCCGCGTCAGCGGCAATTTTGAGTTTAGCCGTGCGTTTTAACGCACGGTAACGGTTGAGTTTTTTTCCTGTCGCGTTAGCGACAACTGAATTTTTATTTGACATTTATCAATCGTCGCTGACGCGACGCGATATTTTTTAATTTTTTCGACCGTGCGTTTTAACGCAACCTTCCTAAATTCAGACTATCGCTACGCGATTTTATTGTTTTATTATTTTTAAATGGCATCTAGTAACTTTGTTTAAAATTACTTTTCCGTTTCCTCGCCGCTCAACTGCCCGTAAAGCATCGCGCGGGCGACGCGCCAGTGTCTTTTTGCGGTGATCGTCGAGATTCGCAAAACTTCCGCCGCTTCTTCAAAAGTCAGACCGCCGAAATACCGAAGCTCGACCAGCCGCGCTTTTTGCGGGTCAATTTTGGCTAAATCTTTTAGAGCCTCGTCGAGCCGGATCAGATCCGTGCTTAATTCGGCGGCTTTGTCAATGTCTTCGTTCAACTGGAATTTTTCGACTTCGCCGCCGCGTTTGGCGGCGTTGTGATGTTTGGCGTGGTCAATCAGAATCCGCCGCATCAATTGCGCCGCGATGCCGAAAAAATGCGCCCGGTTCTGCCACGAAACGCGCGTCTGGTCAATCAATTTCAAATACGCTTCGTGAACGAGCGCGGTCGGCTGAAGCGTATGATCAACTCTTTCGCGCCGCAGATAGCCCGCGGCTAATTTTTTCAATTCGTCATAGACGACGGGCAAAAGTTCGTCAACGACCGACGCATCGCCGTCTGAAAGTTCGATCAGCAATCGGGTTATATTATCGTGCTTTTCCATTTGAGATCATTGGTCAAAACGCGCCCATAGTTTAGCGTAAAATTTTGCAAAAAATAAAGGGAAGCGTGTATAATTTCGCTTCCCTTTTTGATAAATTTCGATTTACTGTCGTTGATCAATAAACTCTCAAAATCTTTTCCCAGTAGCCGACATCAATCCAGCGACCTAATTTATATCCGACTTCTTTGAAATGCGCGACTTTTTCAAATCCGAGTCTTTCGTGAAAACGAACGCTCGCGTCGTTCGGCAGAGAGATTCCGGCGACGACGGCGTGAATGTCGGTGGCGGAAAGTTCGTCAAACAATCTTACATAAAGCTGTGAGCCGATTCCCTTCTGCTTGGCGGCGTTTTTCACATAGATCGAAACTTCCGAAGCGTATTCGTAAGCCTGCCGCAATTTAAATTGCGTCGCGTAAGCGTAACCGACGATCACGCCGTCTTCTTCGGCAACTAGAAACGGATATTTTTCCGTAACTTCGGCTATACGTTTACGCATTTCTTCCGCTTCGAGCGGTTCGGTCTCGAATGTGTGATGCGTTTTTTGAACGTAATAATTGTAAACGCCCGCCACCTGCTGTGCGTCTTCTAACTTTGCATCGCGTATGTTCATTTATCTCTATTTTAATTCCATTTTCGCAATTGATTCAAGATGAACCTCGTCGGGACCGTCGGCGATTCTCAGCATCCGCGCGACGATCCAGAAATTGGCAAGCGGCGTATCCTGACAAACGCCCGCGCCGCCGTGCGTCTGAATCGCGCGGTCAATGATCTTTAAAACCGTCGGCGGCACTACCGCTTTGATCATCGCAATTTCCTTTCGCGCTTCCTTGTTTCCTTTTTCGTCCATCATCCACGCGCATTTTAAAACCAATAAACGCGCTTGCTCGATTTCGTTTCGCGCTTCGGCGATCCATTGGCGAATTACGCCTTGTTCTGACAAAGGCTTGCCGAATGCGATGCGATTTTTCGCGCGCTCCTTCATCAGATCCAGAGCGCGTTCGGCAACGCCGATCAGACGCATACAATGATGAACTCTGCCGGGACCGAGCCGACCTTGCGCGATCTCGAAACCGCGACCTTCGCCGAGGATAAGATTTTCTTTCGGGACGCGAACATCTGTAAAAGAAATTTCCGCATGACCATTCGGCGCGTCGTCGTAGCCGAAAACATTTAAAATCCGCTCGACCTTCACGCCGTCCGCGTCCATCGGCACGAGAATCATTGACTGCTGTAAATGCTTCGGCGCGTTCTCGTCAGTCTTGCCCATAAAAATTGACAATTTACAACGCTTATCGCCCGCGCCGGTTGACCACCATTTTCTGCCATTTAAAATATATTCGTCGCCGTCACGCACAATCGAAGCGGAAATATTTATCGCGTCTGATGATGCGACATCAGGTTCGGTCATCGAAAAACACGAACGAATTTCGCCATTTAATAAAGGTTTCAGCCATTTTTCCTTTTGCTCGTCGCTTCCGTATCGCTCTAATACTTCCATATTTCCCGTGTCGGGCGCGGAGCAATTAAAAACTTCCGACGACCAGAAAACTTTGCCCATAATCTCGGCAAGCGGTGCGTATTCGATATTTTTCAAACCGGAAACTTCGGGCAGAAACAAATTCCAAAGTCCTTCGGCTTTCGCTTTCGCTTTTAAATCTTCGATCAACTGCAAAGGCTGCCAGCGGTCGCCGGAATTTATTTCTTTTTCGTATGCGCTTTCGTTCGGATAAATATGCGCATCCATAAAGACGTGCAGTTTTTCTTGCAGTTCTTTGCTTTTATCGGAATAATCGAAATTCATAAGTTTTTCAGGAAAGTTGAAACCACAGATTAGCACGAGTTTAACTCAGATTAAAATTTTATGACTGACACAAAACCGATTCGTCAAGGTGAAGAACTAAGCAAGAAAAATCTCGCGGAATTTCTGCGCGAAAAATTAAACTTAAAGACGGACGAAATCGAAATCTCGCAGTTTCCGGCGGGAAACTCGAATCTGACTTACTGCATAAAAATCGGCGAAACGGAATATGTTTTGCGCCGCCCGCCGTTTGGCAATCAAGTCAAATCGGCGCACGATATGGCGCGGGAATTTAATGTATTGGAAAAACTTTCAAAAGTTTATCAGCCCGCGCCGAAACCTCTGATCTATTCAAATGACGAATCAATTATCGGCTCGGAATTTTACTTGATGGAACGCCGCAAAGGTTTGATAATTCGCGGCAAACTGTCAGAACCATCTGCGGTAGCGGATGGGTTTTCGTTTGAAAATTCAAAAGATTTGCAAAAAAAACTGGTCGAAACATTCATCGAAAATTTGGTCAAACTTCACTCGCTCGATTACAAAAAAATCGGTTTTGAAAATTTCGGAAAACCCGAAGGTTATACGCGCAGACAGACAGAAGGCTGGACGAAAAGATATTTCAATGCGAAAACCGACGAACACGCGGAACTCGAAAAAGCAATCGAATGGCTCAATGAAAATATTCCAAATGATGATTCGGCATCGCTCGTTCACAACGATTACAAATTCGATAACATTATGCTTGCGCCCGATGATCTGACAAAGATCGTCGCCGTTTTGGACTGGGAAATGACCACTATCGGCTCGCCGCTGATGGATTTCGGCACGACGCTCGGCTATTGGATGCCGAAAAATGCGCCGCCCGAAATGTTACATCTTCCGGCGAATCCGGCGGTTTTGATGAAAAATTTTTCGCACTCCGAATTGGCGGAAATCTATGCGGAAAAATCGGGAAAAGATTTATCGGATTTAAATTTTTATTACGCCTTTGGAGTTTTCAAAATCGCCGTCATCTGTCAACAGATTTATTTTCGTTTCGTCAAAGGTTTTACAAAAGACGAACGCTTTAGAAATTTTAATTTTTTCGTCAACGCTTTAGGCAAGATCGCTCTGAACGCGATTGAAAAACAAACAATTTAAACTTTTGAATAGGAGTAATTATGAAGTTATTTTCGATATTAATTTTGTTTTTAACATTCGTCCCTTTTGTTTCGGCACAAGACGAAGAACTGCCTGTCTATCAAATAAAACAAATCCATCAAAACGCCGATTTAAATGAAAAAGCGATCGGGAGATTCGTAAAAAATATCGAACTACGCAGCGAGACGGATGAGATCATGAAACTCTTCAAGCCGGTCAGAGGCAAATACAAAGTTATCGTATTTATGGCAACCACATACGATTTAAGTATTGTTTCAAATAAGAAAGAAATTTACCACTTTTTTTTAATCCTCAAAATTGATAAAAACAACGAAATTCTCGACGGCATGGAATATGTTTTGGAATGGACTGAACCGCCTTTCACCGCGAGATTCGTAAGAGCAATGAAAAAAGGCGTTAAATTGAAAAAAGGTTTGCGAATATCCGAACTCGATTTCAGAACCTTTGAAACCGACTTTCAAGAGAAATTTAATTTTTGGAATATAGACGGGGTTATTGACAATATATATAATTTTCAAGAAATATTTTAACACTAATTAAATGGCTTTCCCCGATACCGCAAAAGACGAATTAACCGACGAAGCTAATTCAAAACCGAAACCAAAATACGACCGTTCGATCATCGAAGGTTCGCTCGGGCGAGCGGTCTGGAAACTCGCCGCGCCGACAATGGTGGCGAATATTTTCGGCGGTCTACAAGGTCTGGTTGACCATATCACGGTCGGCAATGTCGTCGGCTATACGGGCAATGCGGCGATCGGCGTGAGCTGGCAAATATTTCTCGTCGTCGTCGTGTTTATTTCTTCGATTTTTATCGGAATGGGCATTCTGGTTGCGCGTTTTGTCGGCGCGGGCGAAGTAGAGAAAGTAAACCGCACGGTTTATCAGGCGTTTCTGACGGCGATTTTTATCGCGCTGGCGGTCATCGCGCCGGTCGGATATTTCGCGTCGCCCGCGCTTTTAAATTTGGTAAATGCCGAACCCGCCGTTCAAGCCGAAGCACTTCCCTATCTGCGGATAATGTTTCTGTTCAGCACGGGAATGATGCTCTATTTTATGCTGAGCGGCGCGCTTCGTTCGGCGGGCGACGCGAAAACGCCGATGATTCTCGGCATCGTGATGACCGCGATGAATATTATTTTCAGTGTTACGCTCATCAGCGGTTTCGGTCCCGTTCCCGCGTTCGGCACGAAAGGCGCGGCGATGGGAACCTGTATCGCTTCGGGTTTGATGGCGGTTTTCGCTTTCTGGAAACTGTGGAACGGAAGCTGGGTTGTTTCGATCAAAAACAATTACGGCTACGCGCCGGATTGGTCGGTCATCCGCAAACTTTTCAAATTCGGTCTGCCCGCCGGTTTTCAGGGGATTGCGATGAACATCGGCGGAGTTTTTCTGCTCGCGTTTATCGGCTCGCTCGCCGAAAGCGCGGCGGCGCAGGCGGCTTACGCGGTTTCCTACACGCAGTTATTCTCGCTGGTTTCGTGGACTTCGGTCGGTCGGATGGGCGCGACTGCGGCGGTTGCCGGACAAAACCTCGGCGCGAAACAAACCGAACGCGCCCGCGAAGCCGTTCACACCGCCGCGCGTTTCGGTGTCGTCGGCGCAACATTTATCGGACTGATCTTTTTCTTTTTTCCGCGCCAGCTTTTAGCAATTTTCGGTATGGACGAACCTTTAGCGGTCGAGATCGGCGTTGAACTTTTGCGCGTTTTGAGCCTTTCGGGAATTTTCATTTCCGTCGCTTTGACCTACACGGGCGGTCTGCAAGGCACGGGCGATACGAAAAGCCCGCTCTATATTTCGATCATCTCGCAAGTCATCGTCCCGCTCGGAATTTGTTTTGTCATTCAGCAAACCGTCGGACTCGAACCTCTGCATATCTGGCTGGCAATTCTCGCCGGACATTTCACGCGCTGCGTTTTGAGTATCATCCGCTTTCGACAGGGCAAATGGCAGAATATCAAAGTTGATATTGATTCAACGATCAGTTAAGAAATTTATCCACAGATAAACACAGATGAACACAGATTTTATTTTGGTTTTATCTGTGTCTATCTGTGTTTATCTGTGGATAATTTCCTGTTTTATTGTAAAATCGAAGTTTTTATGAAGCACAGAAAACTCGGCATAGCAGTAATCGGTTTGGGCGGCGCGGTCGGCACGACGATGGTTGCCGGAATCGAACTTTTAAAAAATGGCGCGATTGATACGACCGGCTTGCCGCTGGCGAATTTAGACGCGGAATTGATAAAAGATTTGGCGGCTTACGAAAATATCGTTTTCGCCGGTTGGGATCTGTTCGGCGAGCATCTGGCGAAAGCGGCGGAAGAACACGATGTTTTGACGCATAAACAATTCGTCGCCGTCGAAGAAGAACTCAGAAAAATCAAACCGTGGCGGGCAATTGAAAACAAAGATTTTCTAATCAATATCGAAGGCGAAAACAAATTTTCTCAAAACGTTTCGCACCGCGAGATCATCGAAAAGATCAGAAAAAATTTGCAGGATTTCAAAACCGAATGCGCGTCGGTCGTCGTTATAAATCTCGCTTCGACCGAAAAACTCGCCGACGAAGGCAGCGAGATTTTCAATTCGCTGGCAAGTTTTGAAACCGCTCTAGACGAAAATTCCAAAGAAATCTCGCCCGCGATGCTTTACGCTTACGCCGCGATTGCCGAAGAAATTCCTTACGGAAATTTCACGCCGTCCGTGTCGGCGGACATTCCCGCGCTCATCGAATTTGCCGAAAAAATGAAAGTTCCCGTCGCCGGAAAAGACGGCAAAACCGGACAGACGATGATCAAAAGCGTTCTCGCACCGGCGTTCAAAACGCGCGCGCTGAAAGTCGAAGGATGGTATTCGACCAACATCCTCGGCAACCGCGACGGACTCGCGCTGTCCAACGAAAAATCGCTCGCCTCAAAGATCAAAACAAAAAGCAGTCTTTTGGATGACATTCTCGGCTACCCGGTCGAAGACCATCTCGTTGACATCCGCTATTACCGCCCGCGCGGCGACAACAAAGAAGCGTGGGACAACATAGACCTGCGCGGATTCTTAAATCAGCCGATGCAGATAAAAGTAAATTTTCTCTGCAAAGATTCGATCCTCGCCGCGCCGCTCGCCATCGAAATCGCCCGCTGTCTCGATCTGGCAAAACAGCGAAACGAAAAAGGCGTGCTGGAAGAAATCTCGATCTTTTTCAAAATGCCGATGACCAGATCGAAAGAAAAACACGCGGAAAACGCTTTCCATAAACAGGAAGATATTTTGATTGCTTGGTTGAAACAATCGTGAATGTCTCATTAATTACATCAAATTATAATGTCTATTATTTCAAACTTTTTAAGTAGATTTTAACCGGCGTGGCAACGGTATTCTCATTGATGTCTCTGGCAATACAATATGCAGACTTAAACCAGTCAGAAAGTTCCTTCGCACCTCGACTCGAATTACACGAGCCGCAACACATTGCGATATTGTTTACATCCATTCCTTCGCTACAATGAAATGGCGGATGCGGACTTAAATGCTCAATCGTTACGGAATCTCTTCTATTCTCGACATTGTAGGGATTTATCATTTTTTTGTCACAATAAATACATTTCTTGTCACGCTCCATAATTTCGGAAAGCACATCATCGGGAATTCCAAAGTTTTTTTTCGCCATAAGAAAACAAACCTCACTTTATTCTTCAAATTTTAAAATGCTCTGCCGTTCCCGATTGACTTTCAACTGCAAAACATCAGGTCGGGAATAATGTCCGGCAACGTCTAAATTCTGGCGTTCTTCGCGCACTTGTTGGTGGTCAATTTCGGCGATCAGAATTTTTTCCTGCGCTTCCAAAGGCTCGATTATCCATTCGCCGTCGGGCGCGGCGAGGCAGGTGCCGCCGGTCGAGAGGATTTCCGGCGCGGTTTCTAAAATTTTGTCGAGATGAATCGTATTTTCGGGATAATCTTCGCGGCGCATAACGCACGAAACCGACGCGCAGAACGAGCGCGATTCTTT
>JBGTSF010000117.1:0-8056 GCA_041940425.1 Pyrinomonadaceae bacterium | reverse complement strand
GCCGCAACCGAAACGAGCTGCTTCGGCGACACGTCCATCAGCGTGATCTGGTCGCGGGGCGCCATCAGGAATTCGCCCGCTTCGCGCGCCGAGATCAGCTCGTCGATGAAGCTGCCGTCGGGGTTGAGGTCGGCGTTCGCCTGCGCAACCGTATGCTTCTGCTCTTCCATCGCCGAAAGATAGACGACTTCGTTCGTCACCTTGCCGTCCACCACGCGGCGATACGGCGTTTCGATGAAGCCGTATTTGTTGACGCGCGCGAAGGTCGCAAGGCTGTTGATCAGGCCGATGTTCGGACCCTCGGGTGTTTCGATCGGGCAGATACGGCCATAGTGCGTCGGGTGAACGTCGCGGACTTCGAATCCGGCGCGCTCTCTGGAAAGACCGCCCGGTCCGAGCGCGGACAGACGGCGTTTGTGCGTGATTTCCGAAAGCGGATTCGTCTGATCCATAAACTGCGAGAGCTGCGACGAACCGAAAAATTCGCGGACAGCCGCCGTTACCGGCTTCGCATTAACGAGATCGCGCGGCATCGTCGTGAACATATCCTGCTGAATGGACATTTTCTCTTTGATCGCGCGTTCCATTCTTTCCAAACCGATGCGGAACTGATTTTCAAGGAGTTCGCCGACAGCACGGACTCTTCGGTTTCCTAAATGGTCAATATCGTCCTGATAATAATTGTCGCTGTCGCGCTTCATCCGCAAAAGATAATTGACGACCTCGACGAAATCTTTCGCTTCGAGAAGCGGATTGTCCAACTGATCGCGGTCGGGACGATTCATTTTGATATTGAATTTCAGACGACCGACACGCGACAGATCGAATCTGCGGGCATCGAAAAACATTCCTTCGAGCAGTTTGTAAGCAGTCGGCACGGTCGGCGGATCGCCCGGACGCATTTTTCTGTAAATTTCCAGAAGCGCGTCAACCGGTTTGGTGATCGCGTCTTTTTTCAAGGTATTCGTGATGATCGAACCGATCACGTCCTGTTCGGGAAAGAACACCGTAAAGCCTTCGACACCGGATTCGATTGCTTCCTGCAATTTGGCGGCGGTAATTTCCGAATTCGCTTCGACCAGAACTTCGCCCGTTTCGGTGTTGACGATATCTTCAAGCGCGAACGCGCCTTCGAAATCGTTTGCCGAAACTTCGACCCGCTCGATGCCCGCATCGCGCAATTCGCGCAGTGCAAGTTTGGTAACTTTTTTGCCGGTTTTAACGAGTTCTTCTTTTTTATTCTTGATCGTTTCTTCCGCCCGCATTCCGACCAGATGCGTTTCGCCTTCGTCCTTGACCTTGACGTAAACGCGACCTTTTTCGATGACAACTTCGTCCTCAACATAGAACAGGCGGAGAATATCGCTGTTCGTATATTCCGCGTTTTTGACGACTTCTTCCAAAATACTGTCGGAAACCGTTTTCATATCAACCTGCGGTTTGAGCCAAAGCCCGAGCGCGCGCAAAAAGATCGTCGCCAGAAGTTTGCGTTTTCCTAAACGCGAATAAAGCAAGCCTTTCTGGTCGTATTCAAATTCCACCCATGAACCGCGATACGGGATTATTTTCGCCAAAAAGTTGTCGCGTTCGCCTTTGAAGAAAACTCCGGGCGAGCGGTGAAGCTGTGAAACGATAACGCGTTCCGTGCCGTTGATGACGAACGTGCCGTTTTCGGTCATCAGAGGAATTTCGCCGAAGAAAACTTCTTCTTCCTTGATGTCGCGGATCGTCGAAACTCCGGTGTCGGCATCTTTATCGAAAACCGTCAGACGAATTTTTACTTTTAAGGGAACGCTGTATGACACGCCGCGTTCCTGACATTCCTGTTCGTCGTGTTTGTGTTTCAGACCGACCGGCTCGCCGCAGTTCGGGCAGAGCTTCGGGCGCACGAGATTAAAAGTTCCGCAGTTGTTGCAGAGAACTTCCGACGCGCTGAACGGGTCAACTTTGATCTTCGAGCCGCACTCTTTACAGTTGGCGCGGAGATGTTCCAGACCTTCGAGATTGCCGCATTTGCACTGCCAGTTGCCGATCTGATACTCGACGAATTCGAGCGTCGCCGTTTCGCGGAAATCCGAAACCGGAAAGACCGATTGAAAGACGGACTGCAAACCGACGTTTTCGCGTTCTTCGGGAATCAAGTCCATCTGCAGAAAGCGGTTGTAGCTTTCGCGCTGAACTTCGATCAGATTTGGAATTTGCGCCGACGTGATAATTTTTGAAAAGTCCACGCGCTCGGGCGCACTGCTGATGCGGCGACCAAGCCCGTTTTGATTATTTTGAAGCGGATTGTCAATCATATTTTTATAAATTCAAACCTTGCGGAAAAAAACTGTTGATTTATTTGAACGTAATTGCTATGATGCCGATAGCTAAAATCAAATAATTAAACTGCTGAAAAAAGACGGCAAACGCGGTCGAGGGCGTAGTTTACCCTGACCGCTTTATTTTTGCAGTTTTTACGAAAAAACCTTTTTTGTTTGCCCCGCACGGAGGCAGAAATTCTCCAATGTTTTGCGAGAAAAACCTTTCTAAAAGCCCGGGAAATCTGATCTAAATCAAATTTCCAATTGATACGATAAAGCAAGCGTATCGGATTTTACCTTAAAAATTTCGATACGCCTGCCTTTTTAGTGTAACAAGTAAATTACTTAACTTCAACCGAAGCGCCTGCTTCGGTCAATTTATTCTTGATTTCTTCGGCTTCATCCTTGGAAACGCCTTCTTTCAAAGGTTTCGGCGCGCCGTCAACCAATTCTTTGGCTTCTTTCAGTCCGAGACCGGCAACGATTTCACGAACGACCTTGATGACGGCGATCTTGTTGCCGCCGGCGGCGGTCAAGATAACGTCAAACGAGTCTTTTTCCTCAGCGGCGGCAGCACCCGAATCACCACCCGGAGCGGCAGCCATCATCATCGGCGCGGCAGCCGCAGCGGCTGAAACTCCGAAGACTTCTTCCAATTCTTTAACCAATTCCGACGCTTCCAACAGCGTCATACCTTTCAAATATTCGACTACTTCATCTTTTGTAATTGCCATGATTTTAATTTAATCCTCCAAATAGGGTTCTTATTTTTAGTTTATGCAAAACCGAATTTTTTCGATCTTGCTTCCGTTTGTGTCAGCCGTTAGAACCCAGCGGGATGACTTTTTCGAAGGTTGCATCTCCTCGACTTAAGCCATCCGAGCCGCAAAAAGCGACCTGACTTATCGCTTCTGCCCGTTTTACCTTGAGTGATTCGGCTATTAAAAAACTTTTTCTTTATTCCGGCTTTTCTTCCGTTGCTTCAGCTTTGGATTCCGGTGCGGCTTCTTCCGTCGAAGTTTCCGCTTGAGCGTTTTCTTCGGTCGTTGCTTCCGCTTCGGCAGCAGGCGTTTCTTCGCTCGCCGCTTCTTCCGTTACCGTTTCAGCCGCCGCAGTTTCTTCGGTTGCTGCTTCAGCCGCTTCTTCAGCCGGTGCAGTTTCTTCTGCTGCTGCCGGTGCTTCGGCTTTCGCTTCCGCGCCTTTTCTTGCTTCCGGTTCCTGATCGCCGATCTGTTTAATAACGACTGCCAGATTACGCGGAACGGCGTTAATGACCGACGCGATCTGCTGTGCCGGCGCGTTCAGAACGAACAGCAACTTGGCGATAAGCTCTTCTTTCGACGGCAACGAAGCGATTGATTCGACCTGCGAAAAGTCAACGACTTTGCCTTCGACGATTCCGGTTCTGAACGAATAAAAATCCTTGTTGTCCTTGATGAATTTGGAAACCGCCTTCGACAAAACAACCGGATCGGCATCCGTCCAGGCAATCGCGTTCATTCCCTGAAAATTGCCTTCGATTTCCGAATACGCCGAATCTTTGACCGCCAGACGCGCGATCGTATTTTTTACGACTTGAAATTTCGCTCCCGCTTCACGCAGTTGATTGCGGAATTCCTGATCTTTGGCGACCGTAACTTTGTCGAATCCGACAACCATCGCCGATTTGGAATTGTTCAACTCTTCAGTGAGAGCGTTTAAATCTTTCTGTTTCTGTTCTCTTGATTTCATTTTCTTATACCTCGCTCCTCACTTTTTAAACAAAATTTCCTTCGTCCAATAAAACGCCCGGACTCATCGTTGCCGCCAGATTCATTTTCTTGACGTAACGACCTTTCGCCGTCGTCGGTTTCGCTTTGACGACCGCATTGATCAAAACTTTCAGGTTTTCCATCAATTTCGCTTCATCGAACGAAACTTTGCCGACCGGCGAGTGAATAACGCCCGTTTTATCAACGCGGTATTCGACCTTACCGGCTTTCGTTTCTTCGATAGCGGTTTTTACGTCTTGCGTAACCGTTCCTGTTTTGGGATTGGGCATCAGACCGCGAGGACCTAAAACCTTACCGAGCTGACCGACTTTGCCCATCATATCGGGCGTAGCGATGACGGCATCGAAATCGAGCCACCCGCCTTTGATCTTGTCAACCAGATCGTCGCCGCCCGCGAAATCCGCGCCGGCTTCTTCGGCTTCTTTGATTTTGTCGCCCTGCGTAATGACAACGATGCGTTTCGATTTTCCGCCCAGACCGTTCGGCAGAACAACCGTTCCGCGAACCATCTGATCGGCTTTTCTCGGATCAACGCCGAGCCACATCGTGAGTTCGACCGTTTCATCAAACTTGGCGAAAGCGATCTCTTTTATTTTGCTGACCGCTTCGTCAAGCGCATATTTCTTCTGCGGCTCGATCTTTTCCAGAGCCGCCGTGTATTTCTTGCCTCTTTTCATTGTTTTTTTCAGGTGCAAACGAAATGTTTTTAAATTTGCCTTACTTAAAAGGTCAGAACATTTCTCCCTCGTTTTGTCGAAAAATGAAAAGCAAAGAACAAAGGATTTTTTCATCCCTCATTCCTCATCCCTCATCCCTCAACAGAAAGTCCCATACTTCTCGCCGTGCCTTCGATTGTTTTCATCGCCGATTCAAGATTCGTCGTGTTCAAATCCTGCATTTTCGTTTTGGCGATTTCTTCGATCTTGGCGCGCGAAACCGTACCGATCTTTTCCTTGTTCGGCGTTCCCGAACCCTTTGCGATGCCTGCGGCTTTTCTCAAAAGGTCGGCTGCCGGCGGAGTTTTCGTTTCAAATGTGAACGAGCGGTCCGCATAAACCGTAATAACCACCGGAATTTTCATATCCGGGTCGTCATTCTGAGTTTTCGCGTTGAACGCCTTACAAAACTCCATGATATTCACGCCGTGCTGACCGAGTGCCGGTCCGATCGGCGGCGCGGGATTAGCTTTTCCCGCCGGAATCTGCAACTTAATATAACCTTCTATCTTTTTTGCCATATATTCGATTTACGATTTCGGGTTTTGATGTATAAAAACCCGAAAATGTCCTCATTATTTTTTATAAAAACTTAACAATAAAAATTTGCGTCTGCGTCCTTTATAAATCGCAAATCGCAAATCGAAAATCTAAAATTCCTTTATTCTTCTTCCGCAAAAGTAACTTTTTCGACATCGAGAAAGTTGAGTTCGACCGGAGTCGAGCGACCGAAGATCGTCACGTTTACTTTCAAAGTCGTTTTTTCTTCATTCACTTCTTCTACCTTCCCGGTAAAACTCGCAAACGGTCCCGACTTGATGCGGACGACTTCGTTGACTTCGTAGCTGAATTTCGGTTTCGGTTTTTCAGCCGCGACTTCGACGTTGTGAACGATTTGGTCAACTTCCTGCTGAGTTAGAGGCGTCGGATTTTTCCCGCCCAAAAAGCCCGTAACTTTCGGCGTAGATTTGATCGCGTGAAACACGTTGTCGGGAATGCGCCCCTGTTCGGTGCATTCGATCTCGACCAGCACATAACCCGGATAAAACATTCTCTGCGTTTCGATCCGTTTATTGCCGCGCATCTCGACGACGGTTTCCTTCGGAAGTAAAACTTCAGTGATCTGTTCGGAGAGTTCCATATCGCGGATTCGCGCGTTCAGGCTCTCGACCACTTTGTTTTCATGCCCCGAATATGTGTGTATAAAATACCACTGCCTCATTATAAAAATTCCTTAAAGTCCGGCGATTCTATTAATCAGCCAAGTCAATCCTTCCAGAAGATACGTCCAACCCTGATCTACTAAAAATAAGTAAACCGAAAAGAAAATCACGCTGATAATCGTAATGATCGTCGTGTTTCTGACATCTTCCGACGAAGGAAACGAAGTTTTATTCAATTCTTCGCGGGTGTTGCGAATAAATTCGCCGACACCTTCGGACTTTTCCTTTTTACTTCCTGGGTCAAGTGCTTCTGACACCATTCATTCTCCTTAAATTTAACTATGGCAGGGGTACCAGGACTCGAACCCGGACCTAAGGTTTTGGAGACCTCCATGCTGACCATTGACACCATACCCCTAAAAAATTTTCGATTTTCGATTGCCGATTTGCGATTGGATAAGAAGTTTCAACAAAATCGCAAATTGCAAATCGAAAATCGAAAATTCAACTATTTGTTTTCTCTATGCACCGTATGACAGCGGCAACGGCGGCAAAACTTTTTGAATTCCAGGCGGTCAGGCGTGGTTTTCTTATTTTTTGTCGTCACGTAATTGCGCTCCTTACATTCGGTGCACTGCAAAATCACATTATCTCTCGGCATAACTTCTAACCTTTAGTAATTGGTAATTAGTAATTGGTAATTGGTTGTTAGCTAGTTGCTAATTACCAATTACCAGTTACCAACTATCTATCTAATCAACAATTTCGGTCACAGTACCGGCACCGACCGTTCTGCCGCCTTCTCTGATAGCAAAGCGTAAGCCTTTCTCCATCGCGATCGGGGCGATCAGTTCGATCTCCATCTGGATATTGTCGCCCGGCATCACCATTTCCACGCCTTCCGGCAAGTGCGCGACGCCCGTCACGTCCGTCGTTCTGAAATAAAACTGAGGTCTGTATCCGGTGAAAAACGGCGTGTGGCGTCCGCCTTCTTCTTTCGTCAGAACATACGCTTCCGCCTTGAATTTCGTGTGCGGCGTGATCGAGCCGGGTTTGGCAATGACCTGTCCGCGTTCGATCGCCGTCCGTTCAACGCCTCTCAGAAGAAGTCCGACGTTATCTCCCGCCACGCCTTCGTCCAGAAGCTTTTTGAACATCTCGACGCCCGTCACGACCGAGTTCTGCGTGTCGCGGATACCGACGATCTCGACCGGCTCGTTAACCTTGATGATCCCGCGTTCGATTCTGCCGGTGGCGACCGTGCCGCGTCCCTGGATCGTAAAGATGTCTTCGACCGGCATCAGGAAAGGCTTATCGGTATCGCGTTCCGGCGTCGGAATATAGTTGTCAACCGCTTCCATCAATTCATCTACGGTCGCTTCCCATTTCGGATCGCCTTCCAGAGCTTTCAAGGCAGAGCCTTTGATGACCGGAATGTCGTCGCCCGGAAATTCGTAAGATGAAAGCAGTTCGCGGACTTCGAGTTCGACGAGTTCGAGCAGTTCTTCGTCGTCCACCATGTCCACTTTGTTCATAAAGACGACCATCGCCGGCACGCCGACCTGTCTGCCCAAAAGAATGTGTTCTCTGGTTTGCGGCATCGGTCCGTCCGTGGCGGCAACGACTAAAATAGCTCCGTCCATCTGCGCCGCGCCGGTGATCATGTTTTTCACGTAGTCAGCGTGTCCCGGACAATCAACGTGCGCGTAATGGCGGTTGGCGGTTTCGTATTCGACGTGCGCGGTCGCGATCGTGATCCCGCGAGCCTTTTCTTCCGGCGCGTTATCGATCGAATCGAACGAACGAAAGACCATCTTCGGATTATGCTTGCTCATCACTTTCGTGATCGCCGCCGTCAAGGTCGTTTTCCCGTGATCAACGTGTCCGATCGTCCCGATGTTCACGTGCGGCTTCGATCTATCAAACTTCTCTTTGCTCATCTCTTTTGTTTATTCTCCAGTCAAATTAAATATGTGTCTTAAATAACTGTTTGGATAAAATATACGCTTATAAAAATTTATTCGTATAAATAACCCCAATGTTCTTTAGCATGGCAATTAGCGCAAATTACTTCACATTTAGCAATTTCTGCCAAAATT
>JBGTSF010000116.1:0-8064 GCA_041940425.1 Pyrinomonadaceae bacterium | reverse complement strand
TTTGAAAAAGGCGAACCCATAGCGATCAACGGCGAAAAATACGGCGCGGTTGATATGCTTTCCAAATTAAATTTCTTAGGCGGAACGCACGGCATCGGGCGCGTTGATCTGGTCGAAAACCGTTTCGTCGGGATGAAATCGCGCGGCGTTTATGAAACTCCGGGCGTCACGATCTTGCAGGCGGCGCACCGCGCTCTGGAATCAATCACGATGGATCGTGAAGTGATGCGTCTGCGCGATTCGCTTTCGACAAAATTTGCCGAATCAATTTATTACGGCTTCTGGTTCGCGCCGGAATTCGAGATTTTGCGCTCGATGATCGAGCAGACGCAGGAAACGGTTTCGGGCGATGTTCGACTGAAACTTTACAAAGGAAATGTTACGGTTTTAGGACGCAGATCGCCGAATTCGCTTTACAAAGAACGAGTCGTAACTTTTGAAGACGACGCAGGCGCGTATAACCAACTCGACGCTGAAGGATTTATCAAACTCCAAGCGTTGCGTTTGAGATTGAGAAAGATGGATTAGGAAATTAGCCACGAACAAACACGAAAAGACACAAAAATTTAAAAAAACTTTCGTGAAATTTCGTGTTTGTTCGTGGCTAAAATTTTGAGGTTAAGAAGATGCAGATTTTAGAAGCAGACAAAATCGGTTCGGCGACTTCGCCGCTTAATTTGACGAAAACGGTTGCCGTGACAAATGAAAACGCACAGCCGAAACGCGGCGATGTCGTGGTCGTTCGCGCTTTGAGCGAATCGGTAACTTACGGCAATCTCGAACTTCCGAACGGTCGTCTGGCGAAAATCAATCGCAACGACGTTTTGATCGGCGTTCTCGGCAGACGGCGCGCTCTCAAAGGTTTTGTCGGCGATGTTCCCGAAACGGTAAAAGCGGGCGACAAACTTCATCTTTTAAATATGGGCGGCGTGATCGGCGTGTGCCTTGGTCATCATTCTTCGCTGTCGGACGCGATCGAGGTCGAAGTTTTGGGAATTGCGGTTGATGAATTTGAACTGCCGTTAAACATTGCTGATAACGCTTTGAAACCCAGCGAAACGCTCAATCCCTCCGCGCCGATTGTCGTTGTCGCGGGAACTTGTATGAATTCGGGCAAAACGGTGGCGGCGACGGAAATTATCAAACAGGCGCATCACGCCGGATTGAAGATTGCGGGCGCGAAAATGTCGGGCGTGGCGGCTCTGCGCGATACTTTGAATATGGAAGATCACGGCGCGTTCGTCACGGCGAGTTTTCTCGATTGCGGTTTGCCTTCGACGGTTGACCACGAAAATCTGCCGAGCGTCGCCAAAGCGATTTTGAATCATTTGAATTCTTTTAACCCCGAATTGATCGTCGTCGAACTCGGCGACGGAATCGTCGGCGGCTATGCGGTTGATTCGGTTTTGAGGGATTTTGAAATTAGAAACGCGATCTCGTCATTCGTCTTTTGCGCGGGCGATTATGTCGGCGTGGTCGGCGGAATGACGGTTTTGAAATCGCTCGGAATCGAGATAGATGTTGTTGCCGGTTCGGTGACGGATTCCCAAATGGGCGAGGATTTTGTCGAGCAAAGTTACGGCATCAAAGCCGGTAACGCCCGACGCAACGGTCAAAGGCTTTTTGAACTTGTGAACTTCGCTGTCCAGAACGAATTTTCATTTGCTTAAAATAAATTCAAACGCGACAATTTATTTTAAGTTTATGGATTTGAGAATAGTTGAAGAAACGCCCGTTGTTTTGCCCGATTATGCAAAAGTTTCCATCGCCTTCGAGGTCAAAACAGTTTTTCGTGTCGAACTCATCGAACGCGGTTTAGGCGGCGTAAAATTGACCGAAGAAGTTCTTGAAAAACCTTTTGTCAAAGGTTACGACGAGCATGAAAACCCCTTTGATTGGTCAACGCTTTTTGATCTTTCAAATTGGGGATTTATTTCGGCTTTTGATGGCGAAAGGCGGGTTGGCGGCGCGATGATAGCGTGGAAAACGCCCGGAGTTAATATGCTCGAAGGGCGCGATGATCTGGCTTGTCTGTGGGATTTGCGCGTCGCCCCCGAATATCGCGGCAAAGGCATCGGACAAAAATTGTTTGCCCGCGCTCTGGATTGGGCGCGGCAGAAAAATTGCAAACTTTTTAAAGTTGAAACACAAAACATCAATGTTCCGGCGTGTCGTTTTTACGCTTCGCAGGGCTGTCATCTCGGCGCGTTTAACATTCACGCTTACCCCGCAGCGTTAAATGAAATTCAACTCGTCTGGTATCTAAATTTATGAAACAGACAATCGCGCATATCGCTCTGGTCGTGGCGGATTATGACGAAGCGATAAAATTTTACACGGAACAATTGGATTTTGTTTTACTCGAAGACACGCCGCAGTCGGAAACGAAACGCTGGGTTTTGGTCGCGCCGAAAAATTCTGACGGTTGCCAACTTCTTCTGGCAAAAGCGGTCAGCGACGAGCAAACTTCCAGAATCGGAAATCAAACCGGCGGGCGCGTTTTTTTGTTTTTGCAGACGGATGATTTTTGGCGCGATTACGAAAATTACAGATTGAAAGGCGTGCGGTTTGTGCGCGAACCGAAAAAAGAAGATTACGGCACGGTCGCCGTTTTTGAAGATTTATACGGCAATCTTTGGGATTTGATCGAGTTTTCAAATAAATAATTTGTAGGGGCGACGGATAAGTCCCGCGCCCGATGAGCGAAGCGAAAATAATGTCCGAAAATACTCAACAAGATTATGCGCCGATTGTTGTCAAAAAGCTTTCAGGCGATGAACATTTTCAAAGTCAATACGGCAAAAAGGAAATGTCCGTTATCGAATTTTGGCAATGGTTCGGTTCGGATTTGAGCAACAATGTGATTCGCGGCGCGTTGGCTGAATTTATTGTCGCCTCGGCTTTAAATATCGCTGACGGTGTTCGGGATGTGTGGAGTCCGTTTGATTTGTTATCGAAGGAAAATATAAAAATCGAAGTCAAATCGGCGGCTTATTTACAGTCGTGGTATCAAAAGAAATTATCGCAAATCTCATTTAACATCGGGCAGTCGGTCGCTTATGATTCAACGACAAACGAATATGAAAAACAAGCCAAACGGCAAGCCGATATTTATGTTTTTTGTCTTTTGCATTTTACGGACAAATTAAATTTAAATCCATTGGATTTAGATCAGTGGGAGTTTTATATTCTTCGGGCAGGCGTCTTAAATGAAAAACATTTAACGCAAAGCAGATTGAGTTTTTCGGGATTATTGAAACTCAATCCGGTTAAAACAGATTACGAAGGGATTGACACAGCCATTAAAGATTTAACCGGAGAATGAAAGGGCGAGGACAAGCCGTCGCCCCTACAATGATTTTGATTAATTTTAACTTTCTTTCTTCCGCTTATCTCTCAGATTATAAGCCGAAGCCTGCGGCGAATTGGTGTCGTCGTCGTCGTCAATTCCGGCGAGTTTTTTCTTTCTGAGTTCAAACAAAAAACGGTCGGTGCGATACCAGATGTCATACGCGACGAGCGTCATTGCCATGTATGTTCCGACTTCCCAGAGCCGCGTGCGGTCGCCGAAAATCTGGTAGGCGACCGACAAAATTAAAAACATTATAACGCTCGCCTTGTATGCCAGCCGATGAAGTGTCCGGTCGGTGAACATATTTCGTTTGTCCTCACGCGATTCGGGGAAAAGCTGCCAGATGAACAGCGACAAGAACAAAAGACCGATCAGCACTTCAAAAACAGCGAAGGCGTAGGTCAGAGCGATCGCCGTTTCGCGCGAAGCGTAGATGGTTTTGAAATAGCTCGCCATCTGGTTTTCGTAATTTACGCCGAACCAGCCGACCGGCGATGTCGGTTGGATTGTGTAGAGGACGTTGTTGTTTTCGTCCACGACCGAGCCTTTCGAAGCCCAGCTTTCATGGACGATCTGCGGTTCGCCGTCGAAAAATTTGTCGAGTCCGTCGAGCGTCCAGAAGATCGCCCAGAACAGCAGCAGGAGCGTTACCAGATTCAAACGATGATCGAATAAATAAACCAATGATTTAAGCATCTTATTCCACCTCCCAATCGTAAGCCGAAGCCTGCAAATTCGTGTCGTCTTCGCGCTCGCGTTTTTTCTTTTTCATCTCGATAAAAAATTGATCCGTCCGATACCAGAGATCGTATGTCACAATCGTCATCAAAAGATACGTGCCGTGTTCCCAGACTTCGATGCGGTCGCCGAACAAAATATCGCCGGTCAAAAACGCGATAAAAATCCAGATGCTCGCTTTGAAAACAAGCCGGTGCAGCGTGCGGTCGGTGATGAGGTTAATTTTTCCGTCTTCCGGTTCTTTATCGCGCCGGAACTGCAAGATAAACAGCCAGAAAAACAAAACGGCGAGAATTATTTCCAAAATCGCAAAGAAATACAGCGTCACGGTAGCGACCGACGGCGGGAGATGCAGAGTTCGGAAATAATTGTAAAATTTCGCGTCGCGGCTCACGCCATACCAACCGACTCTCTCCGAAGGCTGGATCGAATAGACGACCTTTTGCGTTCCCTTTTCGACCAGATAGCCCTGCGAAGCCCAGCGGTCTAAGATCAACTGCGATTTGCCGTTAAAAAATTTGTCAAAGCCGTTCAAACCCCAAAACAGCGTCCAGAACAGAAACAAAATCGTTATCAGATTGATCTTGCTGTCAATTAAATAAATTAGTTTTTTCATCTTTACCTCATTTGTTAAAGCCGAAATTAAAATTTGAAAACCGTGTCGAATTGCAGACGGGTTACGCTCCGGTCGAGCGATCCCGGCGGAGTTGTCGCAAACGGTCCAAGCAGACCGTTCAGACGTTTGTTGAAAAGTCCCGTAATGTTGAATGTTACGCGCGGGTCAACCGTGTAGCTGAAATAAAGTTTATGTCCGCGCACGTCCGACGGCTGGACGAGATCGTCCCAGTTAAACGGTGTCAGGACGGCATCTTTTTCGATATTTAAAAACGTATAGCTGAAAAAAATGTCGCCCGCGACCGGCGCGTTAAAATCACTGCCGCGCGTTTTCCGTAAGTTTTGAAAACGAAATTCCGCCCAGATTCCGGTGTCTTCGTTGTTGTCGAGAAAGACGTTGTTTCCCGCCGCATCCGCGACAATCACATCGCGCGCCTGCGTGTTGCGGACGTAATTGAACAGAAACGAAAACGGATTGTGTTTGTATTGCTTAAATTCGATCTGCCCGATCAGGTCAACCAGATTAAAGCCCGATGCGAGCCGACCGTCGCGGTTGATCGCCGCGTTGGTCGCTGACGAAAGTCCGAGATTGGCGTTGCCCGACATCAGAAGTTCGCGCGGAATGTTGACCACGCCCGTAACGGTCTGCGCCGGAGTCGTGCCGCTCGCCGGAATCGTGATCGTAACGGGAAGTTGGAGATTTGTGCCGAAAACCTGCACGGGATTGATCGCGTCGGTGTTGGCAAAATGATGATTGGCGGCGGAAAGCGTCAGAGAAGTTTTCGGCGAGAGCGCGAATCTTGCCTGAAGCTGTGCGCCGAAAAGACCGAGATCGCGTCCCGCTCGGCGCGATTCTTCGATATTGATCGTGCCGTTGGCGTTTCTCACAAAGGTCGTTCCGCGTTCGAGCATGGGAAGCTGCCACGCGCTGAACGTGATGTTTTTGAGAACCGAATTTTTAATGTCGCGCGAAAAAACTTCGCTTACGCCTTCGACCTGCAGATCGTTGTCAAACGTCATCTCGGTGCGCGTCCATGTCGGCTCGAATTTTCCGGCGATGATGCGAAGACCGGGAAGCGGTCGAGGTCGCCAAGCGACATACGCCTGATCAATCGCGATCGGTTTGCGCGAGAAAAAATCCGTCAAAACCGGATTCGGCGAAACCGGATTGGAAAGACTGCCGCTCGAAAAACGGATGCCCCAATCGAATTCTTTATCAGTTCGCTGAGAACCGTCGCCGTTATAAAATCCGGTGAAAACATCTTTGCCGATCTTACCTCTGATGGCGAACCGCAGACGATAGCGGATGCGCTGGCGCGAAGAAAGTTCATTGCCTAATATTGCCGGATTTTGGATGTTCGGCGCGTTGTTCGTCTGTCCGTAGATCGAGTCATACTGCATCCTGAGTTCGCCGCTGAAGCCGAGATTGCCGAGCTGATTTTTGGCGATTGATTCGGAAGTTTTTTTCGATTGCTCTTCGACCTTGCTCAGACGCGATTCGATGGTGTCCTGCGACGGATTTTTCGCTTCGTTATTTGAAGCGGAATCAGTTTGCGCGGTCGTGCCGGTTTGCAGTTTTTCGATGATCTGCGCCTGCGCTTTTATCAGTTGGCGTAGTTCGTCAATTTCTTTTTGCTGCTCGCCGAGCTGCCGTTTGACCTCTTCGATCTCGGATGTTTTTTCGGCGGATTTGACCGGCGGCGAAGCAGTAGTATTTTCTTGAATCGAAAGCGTCGTTTGTGCGGAAGCTGATGTAAAAAGGAGAAAAATTATTGATAACAAAAACAAAAATCGAAATTTTAAGTTCATAATTTCGGGGGCGGCAATTTATGTTTGCCGAAACAATTATTGAAATAAAATCGAGTAATTAAAAAATCACAGGCGGAAACGCGACTGCAAAGGAGCGTGCGAAAACTGCGGTGTTGACACGCTCCCTGGCGGTCGCGTTTCCGCCTGTGATTTTATGAACCAAATAACAAAAACATTCACGAACCGTAAGCCAGATAGTGAATGCCGTAATACAAAATAAAGATCGTAACGAACGCCAGATAATAAAGTCCGGTCATAAAATACGCTTCGGTAAAAAGCGATTTGTCGGGCAGGACGAGCATATTTCGCGCGTCGGTCGGACCGCGCACGATCAGAACCCATAAAATGGCGACGATCATTAAGTGTCCGACCGCATCGAGCGTTCCGAATTCGTAAACCGCGAGAACGAAAACCGACATCAGACCGAGCGAGATCAGGCGCCCGACGACCGACACCGCTCCGAGCAAAATGAATGTAACGAAAAATTCGACAAAACCCGAAACCTTCATAAACATCGGCGGAGTCATGCCCATCGTAACGTGCGGCTTGTCCGCGAGAACGGCAATCGTCCAGTGCGAATAAGCGAATTTTTCGACCGCCGCCCAGATCAAAGTGATTCCTGTACAGGCAAAAAGAACGACGAAACCGGATTTGAGAAGCGATTTGCTTTTCGTTTGCGAAACCGTCAGATAATAAGCGATGCCGAGAAAGATCGGATAATCGAGCATATGAAAAATGCCGTAATTCGCAACGCCCGCCGCATACATCCCGAAAACGCCCAAGCCGGTGATAAAAACCGTGTGGCGCGAGATGACCGCAAGCGCCATTATTAGCTGAATCCAGGGCACGATCGGCGAATCGGTTTTTAGTTCCGGCGTGAGAAAAAAGCTCTGCCCATAGCCCAAAGCCCACCATGCGAAAAGCGCGATAAAAAATATTCCGGCGGCAACGCGCATAATGTAATTGGCGGCATTGTCGAACATCTTCATCTTGCGGTCGAATTCCGCCAAAATGCCTTCTTCATAAATATATCGGTCGGCGAGAAAAAACAGGTAGCAGGCAATGACCGACGCGATAAACATTTTGACGAACGCGCCGTCAATGACTTCGCCGATCGGTGTCGGCGGTTGTGTAACGTCGTAATCGAAAAACCATTTGACGTGCGCTTCTGCCGTTCCGGCGAAAAGCAGTAACAAAATCAAAACCGGAAAAACCCGAAAACAAAACTTCAGAGTATTTTCCATTTTCCATTTTCCATTTTCCATTTGTTTAGCTCTTTCCTTTTTTCGTATTGTGAACCCAATCCGCTGCGAGCGGGGAATTTATTTTGACGTTGATGCCGAGATAATCGCGTAACGCGCCCTGCAAGCTTCCGACCTGCTCCATCTCGCCGCGGCGCATATATTCGGGGCGACCGCTATGCAGAGTCGGCGTGATGATGAAAAAGACGCGCGGCACGGGATTGGTCGCAAAGTCTTCGGAGTTTTTCCGCGGGTCGCGCATATCCGTCAAATAATTTCCCTCGTCGAAATTGCGGACGTGGCACTGCA
>JBGTSF010000115.1:0-8086 GCA_041940425.1 Pyrinomonadaceae bacterium | reverse complement strand
TCTTGAGATTTTTGATATTTGATAGTTGTTTTCACTCTCAACACACAAAACTCTATGAACTCTATAAACTAGACCGAAAGGTTTTCCTGTCCCGGTGTCCAGTCAGCCGAACACAATCCGCCGGTTTGCAGACCTTGCAGAACGCGCAGGGTTTCGTCAACCGAACGTCCGATGTTCAGATCGTGAACGACGGCGTATTGCAGAACGCCTTCCGGGTTGATGATGAACAGACCGCGCAGAGCGATGTTCGCGTCTTCGACCAGAATGTTGTATTTACGAGCCAGTTTTCCGCCGACATCCGACAGGAGCGGATACTGCAGACCTTCGATGCCGTTCTGATCGCGCGGCGTTTTGAGCCATGCGCGGTGCGAGTGAACCGAATCGGTCGAAACGCCGAGAACTTCCGCGCCGATGCCGTTGAGTTCTTCGATGCGATCTGAAAACGCGGTCAATTCCGTCGGGCAGACAAACGTAAAATCGAGCGGGTAAAAAAGCAGGATCAGCCATTTTCCTTTGTAATCCGAAAGGCTGATATTTTCCGCCAGAGTTTCCATATTCTTGGTCGAAGGCAGGTTAAAATCCGGTGCCGGTTGACCGACTTTTGCAAATGTTACTTCTTGTTGTGTATCTAAAGCCGTAGCTGTAGCTGTTGACATAATTATAATTACTCTCCTTGTTGATTTATTTATTATTTTGTATTTATTTTGAATTTCGGATGCGAAATTCGAAAAGATTTTCAGTCTTTACACTCCGGGCAGAGACCGCGAAGCGTAAATTCCAAAGTTTCGGGTGTGAAATTTGATGCGGCGGCGGCGGTCTGAATAAGCTCACCGGGAAAATCGAGTTCGAGATCAACCAGTTTCCCGCACTTGTTGCAGATCGCGTGATCGTGGCGCGTGAGTTTTCTATCAAAACGGCTCGCGCCGCTTCCGAAATTGACTTCCGCGATATGTCCCGCGTCTTTGAGAAAACGCAGGGAATTATAAACGGTCGCAAACGAGATCGTCGGCAAAAGCCCTTTCGCTTTATCAAAAACCTCGTTCGCCGTCAGATGATCATCCGCTTCACGGATAACCTGCAAAACCACTTCGCGCTGCCGCGTTAAGCCTAAATTTTTAATTTCTGTATTACTCATTTCCTTTTTATTAAGGCTGAATTTAGAATAATTCTAATTCTAAGTAATGTCAAGCCGGGACACATAAAGTTTTTAATCCTACGCTTTAAACATTACAATTTCAAAATGAACACCGAAACACTGCAAAAATTTGAAACGGCGGTCGGGCTGAAATTTCAGCTTTACAACAGTCTTTTTCTGTCGCTTCCGTTTTACGGCATCGAGAAGACCGGCATCCTGCTTTCGCTTTTCGGCAGCAGCTGCGAGGAAGGTTTTCAGAAAGGCAAAAGCCCGCAGGAGATCGTCGAAGATTTTTTTGCCAATCACACTCTGACGACCGAAGAGAAAGAAAAAATTGATCTGCTTTTTCGTTTTGTGCAGTATGTCGAAAGACAAGTCGTTCTCTTTGACGCATTGGAAGACGCGGCGTTTGACGCGCTTCAGGACACGCGCGGCGCGGGAACTTTGAAGCAGATAAATTCGTCCGTCTTGCAGAATAATCGAACGGACGAATTCATCAAAAAACTCGAAAATTTTTCCGTTCGATTGGTTCTGACGGCGCATCCGACGCAGTTTTATCCGGGCGCGGTTTTGGGCATTATCAACGACCTCGTCGAGGCTATCGAAAATAATGACGTTTCTTTGATCAACACATATCTTCAACAACTCGGACGAACACCGTTTTTCAAAAAGCAGAAACCGACACCGTTTGACGAAGCGAACAGTCTGATCTGGTATCTCGAAAACGTCTTCTATGAAGCCGTCGGCGCGATCGCTTCGGAGATCAAAGCGGCTTTTCCGAACAAGAAAATAAATTTCGGCGAGCTTGTCAAAATGGGCTTCTGGTCGGGCGGCGACCGCGACGGAAATCCGTTCGTCACGGTCGAAACGACTCTGAAAACCGCCAACGCTCTGCGCCGCGCGATTCTTCGCTGTTATTATTCGGATGTCAGAAAATTAAAACGCCGTCTGACTTTTGAAGGCGTTGAAACGGTTCTTTCGGAACTCGACGCGAAACTTTACGCGGATGCTTTTTCCGTCGAAAAAAATGATTTGTCGCAAGACGAGATTTTAAAATACCTAGAAAATATTCTCGAAACCATCCGCACCAAACACAACGGATTGTTCGCTCATCTGGTCGAAAACTTAATTCAAAAAGTCGAACTTTTCGGAACTTATTTCGCGTCTTTGGACATTCGACAGGACAGCGGAGTTCACGAAAATATTCTCGAAGAAGTTTCAAACAAAACCGATGTCCTGCCGGATAATTATGCGGAACTTTCCGACATAGAAAAGATCGAAAAACTTTTACAAATAGATTCACCAATTGACGCGGAAATTTTCAGCGACGAACTTCACAAAGACACTTTAATAAACATCGCCGCCGTTCGGGAAATCCAGAAACAGAACGGCGAAAAGGCGTGCGAGCGTTACATCATCAGCCATTGCGAAACCGCGCTCGATGTCATCGAAGTTTTCGCGCTTTTTCTGCTCGGCGGCTGGCGAAAAGAAGACTTGACGATTGATATAATTCCGCTTTTTGAAACGGTTGACGATCTGAAAAACGCCGCCGGAATAATGCGCGAGCTTTACGAAATTCCCGTCTATCGCGCTCATCTGGCAAAACGAAAAAACAGACAGACGATCATGCTCGGATTTTCCGACGGCACGAAAGACGGCGGTTATCTGATGGCGAATTGGAGCATTTACAAAGCGAAAGACGAACTGACGCGCATTTCAAAACAGTTTGGCATCGAAGTGATTTTCTTTGACGGACGCGGCGGACCGCCCGCGCGCGGCGGCGGAAAAACGCATAAATTTTACGCTTCGATGGGCGAAAATATTTCCGACCGCGCCCTTGAATTAACCGTGCAAGGTCAGACGGTTTCGTCGAATTTCGGAACGGTCGAGGCGGCGCAATTTAATATCGAACAACTAATTCACGCCGGAATTTATAAACATATTTTCAATCCGAAAGCGGAAACTTTCACCGACGCGGAAGAAAATCTGATGCGGACGCTCGCCGAAAAAAGTTTCAACGCTTATTCCAACCTCAAAAACGATCCCGCATTTTTAGAATATCTTTCCGAAGTCAGCCCTCTGAAATTTTACGCGCAGACGAACATCGGCTCGCGTCCTGCAAAACGCGGCGCGGGAAAACTGACTCTGGATTCGCTTCGCGCCATTCCCTTCGTCGGCGCGTGGAGTCAGATGAAACAAAACGTCCCCGGCTTTTACGGTGTCGGCTCGGCTCTCGCGGAAATGGAAAAATCGGGAAATCTCGAAGCCGTCAAAAAACTCTACGAGTCGAACGCCTTTTTCAAAACCCTGATAGACAACTGCGAAATGGCGATGCAAAAATCGTTTTTCCCGCTCACACAATTTTTAGAATCGGACGAAAAATTCGGCGCGATCTGGCGAAAAATCTACGATGAATACGCGCTCTGCCGCCGTCATTTAGCTTTCATCACCGGCGGCGAAAATCTGATGGCGGATTACCCGGTCGAACTCCAATCCGTCCAAACCCGCGAACGCATCGTCCTGCCGCTGACGACCATTCAACAATTCGCCCTGACGAAAATCAGAGAATCCGAAGCGGAAGATTTAAAAAGCATTTACGAAAAACTCGTTATCCGCTGTTCATTCGGAATTATTAACGCGGGAAGAAATTCGGCGTAAGAGAAACCGGCGGATAAATTTCGAGCTAATGAAAAACAGAATAAATCCCGAAAGGATCGTGGCGATGCCGAGGATCGAGAAACCGCGCAGGATGTAGTTGTTGAAATTGTCGCGCTTTTCGTAATCCATCGTGTGAAGCATCCAGAGAAAATCGAAAACGCGCCATTCGTTTGTGCGGAACGCGCCGATCTGTCCGGTTCCGGCGGCGACGTAAACGGTCAGATCGTCTTCGAATGTTACCGCCCACGCGGGCAGAGGCTTTTCGCGGTATTCGTGATGCGCGCCGACCGTTTCTTTTGTCAGATAGACGGTTTCTTTGACGGACAGATTTTCTTTGCGCGCGGCAGAGGCGATTGATCTGGCTTCCGTTTCGGAAACGGATGGGCGAATCTGACCGCTGACCGCATCGGCGGCGATGAATTTTTTGTTTTTATTTTTGTCCGCGACTTCAAATTCGTAAAACGGCGTGCCGGAAATTTCGATCAGACGCATATTTTTTATCGCCGAAACGTCGCCTTCGCGTTCGATATTTTCGATTACGGTTTTCGGCGAGATAAAATTTTTCTGAAAATCAATCGCCGTTTTTTCGCCGCGCAGATGGTCGCCGTGAATCTCGTCAATGTCCGTCCAACTGAAATAAAGCCCGCCGAGCGTCCAGAGCAGAAATTGAACGCCGATAAAAATTCCGAGATAACGGTGCGATTTGCGTATGTAAAATTTATAACTGCGGCTTTTCATTTCAGAGATTTTACATTACAAAATAAAAAAGTCCGAAGTATAAAACCCCGGACTGATCAAAATCCAAAACAAAAATTAAAAAATGTATGTATTCGCTTCGATCAAAGTGTCGGCGATTTTCTGACGCGCCGCGATGGTGTTGACGGGCGAGTTGTTTTTTGTAAAACGCTTCAGAGCGACCAGCAGCATTTTGGCTTCGTCGCCTTCCGCCATTCCCGCGATCGTGTTTCTGGCGGTCATTTCGATCTTTTGCAGAGCGTCGTTGCAGAAGACTTGCGCCATCAGGATTTGGTTTTCCGCGTCGCCGCCGTCGGCGAGTTTTTGCGCCCGCAGAATCGCCGTTTCCATCGCGTAGGCGTTCATAATGATGTCCGCCGAACCCATAAGAATTTCCTGCTGGTTTTGGATGTCCTGCATATATTTCTGCGCCGCCGTGCCGAGAACCATGAGGGCGATTTTCTTAGCGTTTTGGGCGAGTTTCATTTCGTTGGCGAGCGTGCTTTTGTCTTCGTCGAAAGACATCTGCGGATTGAGAATTTCGTCCTGCAAATCTTTGGCGGCTTTTAATAAACCGATCTCGCCTTTCATCGCTTTTTTGAGAAGTTGACCGGGAATCAAAAGGCGGTTGATCTCGTTCGTGCCTTCGAAAATGCGGTTGATTCGTGCATCACGATACGCTTTTTCCGCCGGGTAATCCGCCGAATAGCCCGCGCCGCCGTAGATTTGCACCATCTCGTCAACGACGTAATCTAAGGCTTCGGAACACCAGACTTTGTTGATCGAAGATTCGACCGAATATTCTTCTATCGAGCGCAGTTTCTTTTCCTTGTCGCCGCCGTCCGTGCCGATCAGCGCGTCAATCATTCCGACCGTGCGGTAGGTGATTGATTCGGCAACCCATGTGCGAATCGCCATTTCCGCGAGTTTGTGTTTCATCGCGCCGAACGAGGAAATCGGAACATTGAATTGCTGACGCTCGTTGGCGTAGCGAATCGCTTCGTGCAGAGCGAGCTTCGCGCCGCCCGTAACAGATGCGCCGAGTTTGAAACGTCCGACATTTAAAATGTTAAAAGCGATCTTCGCACCGTCGCCGACTTCGCCGATCAGATTCGTCGCGGGAATCCGCGCGTCCGACAAAATCAGCGGCGTGGTCGAAGACGATTTGATGCCCATTTTATGTTCTTCCGCGCCGGGACGGCAGTTTTCACTGCGCTCGACGACAAAGGCGGAAAACTTTTTCTTTTCGCCGTCAACTTTGGCGAAAACGATATAAATGTCGGCAAATCCGCCGTTCGAGATCCACATTTTTTCGCCATTTAAAATGTATTCCGTGCCGTCTTCGCTCAACTTGGCGTGGCATTTCGCGCCGAGCGCGTCCGAACCCGAACCCGCTTCCGACAGGCAGTAAGCCGTAATGACTTCGCCCGCGACGATCGGCGGAATCCATTTTTTCTTCAATTCTTCCGAACCGAAATAAAGGATCGGCAGAAGACCGATCGAAGTCTGCGCGCCGAACGTCGTCCCGAAACCGCCGCCGCGCCCGACGTATTCGGCGATGATCACGCCCGACACCTGATCGAGTGCCGCGCCGCCGTATTCTTCGGGAATATTCGCTCCCAAAAGTCCGAGGTCGCCCGCCTGTTTGACCAAACGCCGCGCCGTTTCCCAATCGTGTTTTTCCATCGCTTCGATATTCGGGCGAACTTCGTTGTCCACAAATTCGCGGATCGTGTCGGCGATCATTTTATGCTCGTCGGTAAAATCTTCCGGCGTGAAAATTTCGTTCGCATCGCGGTTTTCGATCAGAAACGCGCCGCCTTTCATAAATTCTTTTTCCTTTTCCATCTGTGCATCCATAATTTTTTCCTCTTTACTTTTTTTATCTAATCTTAAAATCCGCTTCTGGCTAAAGTTACGCCGCATCGCGTGCAAACTCTGATTTTGTAGTTTCTCGGTATAGGATTTTCATTATTATTCCGAGCCAGACTCAACTGTTTATGACAGTTCGAGCATTCCGAATGATATTCGCCGGTAGGTTTGAGCGGATAAGTTCCGCATTGCGGGCAGTAATTTCCAAATGATTCTTCCAATGAAAAATAACAGCCCGGACATTTTAACGGCGGATACATTTTCATTACCGCAAACAGATATATTCCCAAAACTGCGACGCAAAACAGCAACAGCGGGTTTGAATAATCGGCAGGCACGAAGAAATAAAGCAGTGCGCTTCCGGCAACGATGACGATTAAGCCCAATACAATGTTGCGCTGCTGATTTCGATTACGCATCATTGCCTTATAGAACTTTTGTTGAATAACGGCGATTTCTTCGTTTGAATATTTGCTTTGCTGCATATCGGAAAATACAAAGATCAATCCAGTCTTTCAAAAATCCCCGCCGCGCCCATACCGCCGCCGACGCACATCGTAACCATTCCGTAACGCGCATTGCGGCGTTTTAATTCCTGCAAAACGGTCGCCGTCAATTTCGCTCCGGTGCATCCCAATGGATGACCGAGCGCGACCGCGCCGCCGTTGACGTTGACTTTCGCCGGATTCATTTCCAAAACTTTCATTACCGAAAGACCTTGCGCGGCAAACGCTTCGTTGAGTTCGATGACATCAATATCTTCAAGATTTAATCCGGCGAGTTTCAAAGCCTTCGGAATCGCATAAACCGGACCGATGCCCATTTCTTCGGGCAGACATCCGGCGGTCGCAAATGAAACGAAACGCGCGAGCGGTTTGAGTCCGAGTTCGTTCGCTTTGTCCAAACTCATCACGACCGCCGCCGCCGCGCCGTCCGACATCTGCGAAGAATTTCCCGCCGTCACCGTTCCTTTGGCGTGAAACACGGGCTTTAATTTTGCAAAACCTTCGATGTTCGCGTCGTAACGCACGCCTTCGTCGGTATCGAAAACGACTTCCTTGCGGCGAACGCGCCCGCTTTCGTCCACTTCGTCAACGCGCACGGTAACGGGAACAATTTCATTCTTGAATTTTCCCGCCTTGATCGCCGCCGCCGCCTTTTGATGTGAGCCTAACGAAAATTCGTCCGCCTGCTCGCGCGTGATCTCGTATTTTCGCGCCAAGTTTTCGGCGGTCAAACCCATATTCAGATAATAGTCGGGATATGTGTCAACGATCTTCGGATTCGGACGCACGACATTGCCGCCCATCGGAATCATTGACATCGTTTCCAGCCCGCCCGCGACGATCACATCCGCGCCGCCGGTTTTGATTCGGTCAGCCGCCAGCGCAATTGTCTGAAGTCCCGACGAGCAGTAACGATTGACCGTCATCGCCGAAACTTCTACGGGAAGTCCGGCTTCGATGGCGGAAGTCCGCGCAACATTCATCCCTTGCTCGGCTTCGGGAAACGCACAGCCCATGATCACATCGTCAATGTCATTGACGTTCAAACCTTCGACGCGCTCAACCGCGCCTTTGATCGCCGCCGCGCCGAGATCATCCGGTCTAGTATTTTTCAAAGTCCCTTTCGGCGCTTTCCCGACAGCCGTCCGCACGGCTGAAACAATTACAGCTTCTTTCATAA
>JBGTSF010000114.1:0-8096 GCA_041940425.1 Pyrinomonadaceae bacterium | reverse complement strand
AAGCTGCGCCGCGTCGACCAGCGGCACGCAGCCGGCGAGGTCGTTCATCTCGCGCAGCTCGACGTTGGTGAACTTGGCCTCGACCGGGCCGCGCCGGCCGATGACGTGGATGTCGGCGACGGCCGAGGCGGTAAAGGAAGTGCTTGGCTGACCGCCTTGGGGAGCGCGGCGGGAAAAATCGTCCCCCACGCTCCCCGTCTCTGAGAATCCTGTTCCCATCTTGGCGCCCGCGCGAGCCCGGCTTTGCCTGAAATGCCGGGTGCGATGACCTATCTTTAGGGCGATCGTCATCCGGAAGCATGTGACATGGATTTCGTCCCTCTCATCGACACGCTGGGTGAGCGCGGTGCCGCGATCGCCGGCGGCGCCGTCATCGGCGCCCTGTTCGGCTTCGTTGCCCAACGCAGTGCGTTCTGCACCCGCTCAGCGGTGCTCGACCTGACGCGTCACCGCGACCTCAAGGCGCTGGCGACCTGGGCGGCGGGCTTTGCCGCGGCGATCCTCGGCGTCCAGCTATTGCTCGCGACCGGCCGGCTCGATGTCATCGAGACCCGTTTCTTCTCCACCGCGCAGAGCCTTTCCGGCGCGCTGATCGGCGGCGGCCTGTTCGGCGTCGGCATGGTTTTGGCGCGCGGCTGCGTTTCGCGCCTCCTGGTGCTGACCGCTTCCGGCAACCTGCGGGCGCTCTATTCGTCGCTGGTCGTCGCTATCGTCGGTCTTGCCACCTACAGCGGCGTTCTGGTGCCGCTGCGCGACACGATCGGCGGCCTGTGGAGCACGAGCCAGGTCGGCGGCAACGACATCCTCGCCCATGTCGGGCTTTCGCAGCAATTCGGTGTCGCCCTTGGCGTCTTGCTGGCGCTCGCCGCAGCCTTTCTTGCGGTGCGGTCGCGCCTGTCGGTCTGGCGCGTTCTCGGCGGCATCGGTGTCGGCCTCGCGGTCGTCGCCGACGCCGAACTTCTGCACATTACGACTGTCGAAGACATCAGCTATATCATCAATTTTCGCTTAAAAGATTTGGAAGCGCGGCTCGACCCGGAAAAATTTATTCGTCTTTCGCGCGGCACACTCATTAATCTCGAAATGATCTCGCATGTCACGCCGCTCAATAACGGAACATACACCGTTTCGCTGAAAAACAATCAGGAGTTATCGGTCAGCCGCTTGCAGTCGAAAATCTTCCGCCGGCAGTTTTTGCGGCTTTAATGTAAGTTCGGGTTAAGGAATATTCACCGCAGAGACGCGGAGTTTTTTGACATAAGTTTCTACAAGCTATCTCAAAAATAGCAAATTAAATAATCGCGTAGCGATTTGATGAATTTAGCCGCGCGTTTTAACGCACGGTGAGGTCGAAAGTTTTTTTGCGTCGCGTCAGCGACGACTAATAAACAATGCGGATAATTCAATTGTCGCTGACGCGACAGGATTAAATAATCGCTCCAACCCGTGCAATAAATTACAACCAATCCTAAACTCAGACTGCCGCTATGCGGCGTAAATAACTGTTTTTGAGATAGCTTCTACAAAATTTACTCGATTTTTACACTTTACACTTTTCCCTTGAATTTCTCTGCGTCTCCGCGTCTCTGGGGGTCAAATTTTCCTATCCCGAATTCACGAGGCTTTAAATGAAAATAGCGTTGCAAAAAGTCTTAAACCGTTCGTTGCGGGAAATTAACCGTTCGTTTATGAAAAACGGTTTTTCAAAAAAAATCGAAGCGATGCTTTTCGGAGGCAGACTAAACTTATTTGTTTGCAGTTCAAAATTTTTCAAAACGGAATTATTAAAAGTTATGAAAATAAGATACATCGGAATTTTGTTAATGATCGTGATTTCTGCTGTTGGGGCATCTGCACAAAACGGCGGAACGATTCGCGGGACGATTACAAGCCGGATAAATAATGAGCCGGTGCCGGGCGTTTCGGTAACGATCACGCAGCTCGGTCGCACGGCGGAAACCGACGCGAGCGGCGTTTATGAATTTACGGACATTCCTGCCGGACGTTACACGATCGTTACCCACATCGAAGGCTTTTCCGATCAGGCGAAAACGACCGTTCTAAATTCGGGCGGAAACGGAGAGGTTGATTTCGCTTTGAGTTTAACCTCTCTGAAAGAAGAAGTGACCGTAACGGCGAGCGGCACGGAAAATTCGGTTTTCGAATCTTTCCAGTCGGTCGAAGCGATCGGCTCGACGCGTATTCGCGAGCAGGCTTCGACTTCTATCGGCGAAACTCTGGAACGCGAGGCGGGCATCAGCAAACGCTCTTTCGGTCCGGGATCTTCGCGCCCTTCGATTCGCGGTTTTGAAGGCGACCGCGTGCTGGTTTTGCAGGACGGCATCCGCAACGGCTCTTTGGGGTCGCAGTCAGGCGATCACGGCGAGCCGGTTGACGGTTTAAATCTGGAAAGATTGGAAGTCATCAAAGGTCCGGCGACCTTGCTTTACGGCTCGAACGCCATTGGCGGCGTGGTTAATGCCGTGACGGGCGACGAAAATGACGCTCATCCCGGACTGCGCGGTTATTTTACGGGTTTGGGCGGCAGCGTCAATCGGCAGGGCGGCATCGGCGGCGGTGTCGAATACGGCTACAAAAAATTTCTTCTTAACGCCAACGGCTCGTTTCTGCGCGAAGACGATTTTGAAACGCCTCTGGGCAAAATTCCGAATTCCGCTTCGCGCAGTTACAGCGGCTTGACGAGTTTCGGCTGGTTCGGCGAGAAAGGCTTTATTGCCGGATCGCTTGGGCTTGACCGCCGCCGCTACGGAATTCCGTATGCCCCGCTGTTTGAAGAAGGCGCGTTTTTGACCACGCCGGACGGCGAGCCTTGCGAACCGGAAAAGAAGAAAAGACCTTCCGGCAAAGGCGAGCCGTGTCAATACGACATTTACGCCATCCGCGATCAATTTTCGCGCGCTTTGCCGGAAATTCCCGAAGAAGAGATTGACATAAAAATGCGGCGCAACAACTACCGGGTGCGCGGCGGTTTCCGCGACATTGACAGCTTTGTTACGCAGGGAAATTTCTTCATAGATTTTTCCGATTACCGGCACGACGAGATCGAAACCGAGGACGGCATTGACGAAATCGCTACGACTTTTACGAACGATATTTTTTCATACCGCGCACTTTTCCAGCAGAAAAAATACGGGAAACTTTCCGGGCGGTTCGGCTTTGAAGGTTACCGCCGCAGTTATCTGACCGAGGGCGCGGAGCAACTCGTTGACGGCAGAGTCCGGCAGAACAATTTCGCCGCGTTCGTTTTGCAGGAACTCGATTTCGACCGCGTGGCTTTGCAGTTCGGCGGACGCATTGAAAATAACCGCTACGGTCCGGTCAATGGCGATCTGTATATCAACCGAGATTTTACGGGATTTTCCGGCGCGTTCGGAGCGCAGTTCCGGCTTTGGGAAGGCGCGAGCTTTTTCGCCAATTTTACGAGCAGTTACCGTGCGCCCGCGCTCGAAGAAATCTATAACTTCGGTCCGCACATCGGCACGATCACGTTCGAGGTCGGCGATCAAACTCTCGAAAGAGAACGCTCGAACGGCATCGAATTTTCCCTGCGTCAAAACATCAGGCGGCTTCGTTTGAACGGCAGTTTCTTTTACTACGACATCAATGATTTCATATATCTCGCGCCGCTGGATGAGGACGAAAACGGTTTGATTGACGTCGAAGACGGCTTGCCGGTCGGCGCGTTTCAACAGAATGATGCCCGCTTTGTCGGCGCGGATCTGTCGGCGGATTACAGCTTTAACGATTATTTCGGAATGTTCGTCGCGGCGGATATTGTCAAAGCGCGTCTGAAAGATATTGACACGCCTTTGCCGCGCATCACGCCGGCGCGTTTTCGCATCGGCGGCGATTTTCGTTACAAAGGTCTGAGCCTTCGACCGGAAGGAGTTTTCGCGGGCAGAAAAGACGCGGACGACGTTTTCCCGCTCGAAACACCGACCGCCGGTTACGCTCTCTTTAATGTTAATGGTTCATACACTTATGCAACCGAACATTACGCGCATATTTTCACATTCGGCGGACAGAATCTGACGAACCGGCTTTACCGCAATCATGTCAATTTTATCAAAGACATTCTTCCCGAAGCGGGACGCGGATTTAGAGCTTCTTACACGATCAGATTCTTTTAAAATTCGGAATAAAAGTAAGCAAAAGGAAATGAGTTTTTACCATCTCATTTCCTTGTTATTTTTAAAAACCCAAGCCGAAAAACTTTTATTGAAGTTGCCGCGTAAAACACTAGTGTAAATTTTACGAATCAAACAGGGATTTAGGAGATATTTTTAATGTTTAGAAAAAATGCAGTTTTTATTTTGTTGACGACGCTTTTGTTGCCGAACTTTTTATTCGGACAAACGAATACGATGAGCGGCGACGCGGCAATCGCTAAAATAAAGGAAGAGGGAATGAGCCGTTCGCAGGCGATGAAAACGATGCGGTATCTGACCGACGTGATCGGCGCCCGTCTGACCAACTCGCCCGCGCAGAAACGAGCCAATCAATGGACGAAGGAGCAGTTCGAAAAATGGGGATTACAGAACGCAACGGTTGACCCGTGGGGCGAATTCGGTCGCGGCTGGGAACTCAAGCGATACGTTTCGTCGTTTGCCACGCCGACCGAAACGAGCGTTTTTCGTTCGTATCCGAAAGCATGGTCGCCCTCGACGAATGGAGCGGTCACTGCCGATGTCGTCGTCGTTGATGCGAAAAACGAAGAGGAACTCGCCGCTTACAAAGGAAAATTAAAAGGCGCGATCGTTTTAATCGCAGACGATGCGGAAGTAACGGTAGATTTTCAACCCGATGCCAAGCGCCGTTCGACTAAAGAACTCGAAAAACTGGAAACCGCAGAACCGACACCGCCGCAGCAATTTACGCCGACCGAAGAACAGCGCAAAGCACAGCAGTTTGCCCAGCGCAAATACCGTTTTTATTTCGAAGAAGGCGCGGCTGTTTTGGTTGATGCCGGTCTCGGCGTTGACGGCGGAACGATTCGCGTCATGGGCGCAAGCCCGGCACCGCAAACGAACACCGACGGCAATCCGTTCGGCGGCATTCGCGTCTATGCGAAAAACGCCGCGCCGACACTGCCGCAGATCGTTGCCGAAGCCGAACAGTATAACCGCATTCTGCGGCTCGTCCGGCAGGGCGTTCCGGTCAAAATGACGATTGATCTCGAAGCGAAATTTTATGACGACGATCTGCAAGGGTATAACACTCTGGCGGAAATTCCCGGCACGGACTTAAAAGATGAAGTCGTGATGATCGGGGCGCATCTCGACTCTTGGCATTCGGGAACGGGCGCGACCGACAACGGTGCCGGAACGACGGTCGTTATGGAAGCGATGAGAATTTTGCAGGCTTCCGGTTTGAAGCCGCGCCGGACGATTCGCGTCGCGCTGTGGACGGGTGAAGAACAGGGACTTCTCGGTTCGCGCGGCTACGTCAAGAAAAATTTGGCGACCATCGGAGACGGCTCGGATGCGGCGGCTTTCAGCGCGTTCAGCGGCGGAAAGCCGTCCATCAATAAAACGGCGGCTTACGATAAATTCGCCGCTTATTACAATCTCGACAACGGCACCGGACAGATTCGCGGCGTATATATGCAGGACAATGAAGCCGTGCGTCCGATATTCCGCGACTGGCTCGCGCCTTTTGCCGAGTATGACGCGAAAACCCTGACGATCAATTCGACGGGCGGCACGGATCATCTCGCCTTCGATGCGGTCGGTCTTCCCGGATTTCAATTTATTCAGGACCCGATCGAGTATTTTACGAGAACGTGGCACACGACGCAGGACGTTTCTGACCGGATTCTGGAAGAAGACCTGAAACGCTCGGCGATCATCATGGCGGCGTTCGCGTATAACTCGGCAATGACCGACGAAAAACTGCCGCGCAAAACGCCCGCTTCGAACGCGGCGACGGCTTTCTTCAAAGGCTTTGATTTTCGCGCCGAAAGAGAAGAAACGGCGTTCCGTTTTTCCGGTCTCGACCATTCGATCTGCGGACACGATGTCGAATCTCACGAAATCCCGTCCGGTTTTCCGGCATTTTTGAGCGTAAATCTAAATAATCACGCTTACGCCGAATAACGAAACGACTCCGAAATAAAAACGAAAAGCCTCGATCATTTATTCGGGGCTTTTCGTTTTTATACGGTTAGAAATTCGCTTCATTTGCTCAAAACAGCCGTTCATAAAAAACACAATTTTTTTTTATCAAGTCGTGCTTAAATCGAAATCGGTTGACTCCTTAAACGATTCTAAGGACTTTTGCGAATGTCGTCCGAAATTCACGCCCGGGCGATGTTCGCTTTTTTTATTATCCGCTCATTACAGATATTGCGCCGTTTGTAAATAAAAAACCGCCGCTCGTTAAATTATTAAAAGCGCGTTGAATATTTCAATTAAATTTTGCTTTGTAAGTTTGTCCGTGAGGATAGATTTACAACCTTTATAAGTCACACAAAGGGACGGGAACTGTCGGGAAACAGTTCCCGTTAAAATCGAATTATTAAAAATAAAAAAAGTCCGATGGGCAAACGCCGCCGGACTTTTTTATTATTTCGGGAAAAACCTTTTAAAGCTTTAAGTCACACAGGAATTCAAATACTTAATCAAATAATCCGATTAAGAACTCCTCGATCTGATGAAACAGGCATCCGCACGAAGTCGGATCACATTCTTTACTATCTATAAATCTGCCGTCCTTATCATGACAGACCGGAGCTTTCGGATTAGCGATAACACTTTCTGAACCGCCGGTTTTACCTGCAAAAACGGCAGATACGCAAACCAGCAGCAAAAAGGTGGCAAACAGTTTTTTCATATTTGACTCTCCTGAACTAATAGATTTAGCGATGTCCTTAGAACGAAACGGGAGTAAACCGTATGTCGGCATCGTTTCGGCAGACGGCTTTTGAATGCAAAAACATATTATTGATTTTCTTCGATTTTAGCAATATTTATCCCGAATTTTCTTTTGAAAAAATTCAGCCTGGAATAACGAAATAAAAATTAGTAAAACCCGGCACAGCCTTTTCAATTATTCAATCTTTCCGACCGCTGAATGAGCGAAAACAACCGCCCGAAAAATTTTCGTTTTATATTTCCCGTTTTTTTTTATTTTGATAGATTGCCTTAGAAAAAATTCAAAGATTATTCGGCGAGGAAAAATATATGTATAAAAAAATGCAAATCTGGCTTGATAATTTCGGCGCGGCGGCGGCTTGGGCATGCGCGGCGCATTGTTTCGCGCTGCCGTTTCTACTCGCGGTTTTGCCCGTCGCGGGATTGGGATTTTTGCTTGAAGAGACGACCGAACGCGCGTTTATCGCCGTTTCCGTGATAATCGCCGTCATGAGCCTTTTGCCAACCTATCTGCGTGAACACCGCAAACTGCGTTCGATTCTGCTCGCCGCTTCGGGAATCGGTCTGATAATTTTAACGCATCTTTACTTTGAAGATGATTTCTATTTGAAAGCCGTGTTTCTCATCGCCGGCGCGTGTTTTCTGACCGCCGCTCATTTGCTTAACCGCCGCCTGTGCCGCGACTGCTCGGTCTGCTGAAATTTTTTACCACGGATATTCAAAAAAATTCCTTTTATCTTTGTTTTCCGACCGTTCGTAAAAATTTCAGAGCCGGGATTTTTTTTTGGCGGTAAACTTCTCAATCACCGCTAATTTCAAACACAAGAGGAAGATATTTTTATGCTGCAAACAGTCGAACTGACGAAAAACTATAACGGACACACGGCACTCGACCGGCTTAATCTGACGGTCGAAGCGGGCGATGTCTACTGCCTTCTCGGCGCGAACGGCGCGGGCAAAACGACAACCATCAATCTTTTTCTGAATTTTATCGAGCCGTCTTCCGGCAAGGCTCTGATCAAAGGCTTAAATGCCGCTGACGAGCCGCTCGAAACTAAAAAATTTCTCGCCTATATTCCCGAACAGGTCAATCTCTACAAAAATCTGTCGGGCTTGGAAAATCTTGAATACTTTTCCGCGCTCGCCGGCAAGGACAACTATGCGAAAGACGATCTTCTGATGTTCTTCGATGAAGTCGGATTG
>JBGTSF010000113.1:0-8101 GCA_041940425.1 Pyrinomonadaceae bacterium | reverse complement strand
CTTTATATTTGTCGGCTTGTCTCCAGACGGTTTCGGATTGCGGTTCGACACCGGCAACGCCGTCGAAAACGGCGACCGCGCCGTCGAGGACGCGAAGCGATCGTTCGACTTCCATCGTAAAGTCAACGTGACCGGGCGTATCAATAATATTAATGCGGTATTCCTGACCGTTGCGCTGCCAGAAACAGGTCGTCGCGGCGGATGTGATCGTGATGCCGCGCTCTTGTTCCTGTTCCATCCAGTCCATCGTCGCCGTTCCTTCGTGAACTTCGCCGATCTTGTGCGAAACGCCGGTGTAAAAAAGCACACGCTCGGTCGTCGTGGTTTTACCCGCGTCAATGTGCGCCATAATGCCGATGTTTCTAAATCTGTCTAATGTAATTTTTGACATACTGCCTTTGTCCTTTGTCCTTTGTCCTTTGTCCTTTGCTTTTTGAATTTATATTGAGTTTTCAATTTTCACTCAACTTGCTAAGGACTAATGACTAAGGACTAATGACTAAAAATTAAAATCTATAATGTGCAAACGCTTTGTTCGCATCCGCCATACGGTGAACGTCTTCTTTCTTTTTCACCGAGCCGCCGCGATTGTTCATCGCGTCAATCAGTTCGCCGACCAGGCGGTCCTGCATCGTTTTTTCGCCGCGCTGACGGGCGAAATTTACGATCCAGCGAATCGCCAGAGTGTTTTTGCGTTCGCGCGTAACTTCGAGCGGGACTTGATAGGTCGCGCCGCCGATGCGCCGTGATTTGACTTCCAGTGCGGGCGCAACGTTTTCCAACGCTTTCTTAAAAACTTTGAGCGGTTCTTCGCCGGTCTTTTCGGCGACCTGCTTCATCGCACCGTAAAAAATCTGTTCGGCAACCGTTTTCTTTCCCTGCCACATAATGCCGTTGATAAACTTGGTAACAACGACACTGTTGTAAATCGGATCCGGCAAAACTTCTCTTTTTTCTGCAACTCTTCTTCTTGGCATTCTTCGATTTCGGATTTCCGATTTCGGATTTCGGATTGAAATTTATAAAAAATCCCAAATCCGCAATCCCAAATCCCAAATCACTTTCCTCCTTTCGGTCTTTTCGCTCCGTATTTCGAACGCGCCTGATTTCTATTGGCAACGCCGGAAGCATCCAATGTTCCGCGAATGACGTGATAACGAACGCCCGGCAAATCTTTGACACGACCGCCGCGAATCAAAACGATCGAGTGTTCCTGCAAATTATGTCCGATGCCCGGAATATATGTCGTAACTTCGATCTGATTCGTCAGGCGAACACGCGCGACTTTTCTAAGAGCCGAATTCGGTTTTTTCGGCGTTTGCGTATAAACGCGCGTGCAGACGCCGCGTTTCTGCGGATTCGCCTGCAAAGCCGGACTCGCCGTTTTGTATTTAACTTTTTTGCGTCCCTTGCGGACTAATTGATTTATCGTTGGCACAGTATCTTTTTCCTTATTTATTAACCAAATACTCGTTTCTAAATAAAAGCGAAAGTAACCCGTTACCTGCCTCTTACCGGAAGCTGTTTCCGGCAGTTAGCGCAAGTGGTTACCTTGCAACCAAACTTTCTTAAACTTAATTTCGGGAAATTTCCTATTTATAAAAGCGCGTCCGATGAATTTCCCTGTATCTCAACTTTTCTGTAGCGTGGCTTATTTTTTTAGATAAGCAAATTGATCAGCGATTTCTTTCGCCCTGACCGCTGGAACTTTTTTTTAAAAGCTGTCGGTTCAGTTTTACGCCACAATATCTGTTGCTCCGGCATTCGATTTTATTCAAACGCCTTTCGCGCTTTCAAACCAAACAATTAACCGCATTGTCCGGCGCAGACCGTAAAGTCCGAAATTTCAAACTATAATTTTTACAAAAAAGTTTGTCAAGCGCGGTTTTGCACAAAACCCGAATTATTTGTAAAATCTCTTTTTTTATTTCAAAAGAATTAATTAATAAAACAAACCTATGAATAAATATCAGGCTTTTTTGATGCAGTTTGAAGAGAAAAGTTGGCTCGAAGCCGTCGGCGAAATTCTTCCGAATATTCACGAAGTTGACCGCAACGCGGCGCAAATCTGGTTTCGCTTTCACCCGCTCGCGCTTTTGCGGTTTTTGGAAACGGCGGAAGATAAAGAAAAAGCAATGCAAAAGCTGGCGATGCAGGGCGATTTCGATCTGAAAGATCAGATTGATTCGTCGCACAAATTTCTTTACGGACACCGCTTCTGGAAAATAGTAAAAGAAGAGATCGAAAACCGCGCGGAAAATTTTAATGACGAAAACACCGCTTTGAAATCCGAAATCGAAATGATCGCCAAAGCGGTTTCTGAAAAGGTAAAAGTAGATAAATCTCTCACGCTCGGCATCGCGGCGGTCGGTTTGATGACTTTAACGCAGGTCGGTTTTGACGCTTTCAAAGCGGCAAAAGGCGAAACGGAAAAGCCGAAAGGTTTGATGACCAGCACGCCCGACAAAATCGTCGCCGAACGCAAAAAGGACGATTCCCAGGGCATTTTCGGTTTTCTCAAAACGATTGACAAAAAATTTACCGTCAGTTGGCAGGACAAATCTTCGAGCGGAAAATTTCCTCTCACAAATAATGAAGAACTCGCTTCCGCCTCAGCGCGCGATCAAACGCAGAACTGGCGCGAGCGCGACGAACGCTGTTGGGAAGGCGTGATCCCGGTCGAATGCCGTTCGGCAAGTTGCGGAACTTGCTGGATCGGCGTTCTGGCTGGCGAAGAAAAACTTTCCGAAGTTCAGCGTCTCGAAAGAAAACAGATGAAAGTTTTCGGCTACAATCAGCCGGACGAAGCGAAACCGTTTCTGCGGCTCGCGTGTCAGGCGAAAGCGCACGGCAATGTTTCAATTGTCATTCCGGCATGGAACGGCGTTTTCGGCAAAAAAGTTTATCAAAATGTCGAAGAGGTCGAACTGGAACCCGTAACGACTTCGGCGAAAAAACTGCGCGAAACCATTTCCGAAGCGGTCGGCGAATCGAAATAGTTTAATTTTTAATATAAAAAAACGGTGCGGATTTGAATTTATTTCAGTCCGCATTTTTTTTCGTAATAATTTAATACATCCCGACGCAAAACATTTATTATAAACGAACTTTTTTTGCATTATTGGACAGGATTAAATTAACAAATAATTAGACTTAATGTTTTGGGAACGGGGGTTGCAATTATTAACAGTGATTTACTCTCCCCAAAGATTAAATCATTTTTTTAGAATTAAATATGGCTTATACGGCAAAACAATTTTATCCGGTCGAAAATCACCAACCGGAAAACAAGGCGCAGATACCTCTTGAACTGCCGCGGTCGGGTGAATTTCTGTTCAATCGCGAGCTGAGTTTGATCGAGTTTTTCCGCCGCGTTTTGGAAGAAGGTCTGGACGATACTCAGCCGCTTCTGGAAAGATTGAAATTTCTTTCGATTCTGTCGTCGAATCTAGATGAGTTTTTTATGATTCGCGTATCCGGTTTGAAGGAAAAATACGCCGGAAAGATCTCGCCCGACGGAATGACGCCGGCGGAACAATTGACGGAGATCAGAAGAAAGGTTTCGGAACTCGTCAAAGAGCAGATGAAATGTTTGCATAATGAGATTCTGCCTGCGCTTTCGAATCAAGGGATTTTTATCGCTTCTTACAATTCGTTGACGGAAGACGAGCGGAAAAATCTCGACGAGTATTTCCAAAACAAAATTTATCCGATACTGACGCCGCAGGCGGTTGACCCGTCGCATCCGTTTCCATACATTTCGGGCGGAAGTCTCAATCTCGGGATGGTCGTTAAGCCGAAAGTCTCGCGGCGAATAGAAAAGGTTTTGTATCGAACAAGCGATGAATTTTTTGTCCGGGTTAAAATTCCGACTTCCGTTGATCGTCTGATCCCGGTTGAAACTGATTCGTGCAAATTCGTTCTGGCGGAAGATTTGATCGCGGCGAATATCGGGCGTCTCGTAACGGATGCCGAACCTTCGTCTTGTTTCGCGTTCCGCATCACGCGCGACGCGGACATCGGTCTGCGCGAAACGGAAGCCGAAGACCTGCTTTTGTTAATGGAAGAAAATTTGAAACAACGCAGATTCGGCGAGGTCGCCCGGCTCGAAGTTTCCGAACGGATGCCGGATAAGATGGTCGAATACTTGATCGGCTCGCTCGAAATAAAGCCGGACGATGTTTACAAAATTGACGGTTTGTTGAAAATCACGGATTTGATGACGCTTTATAAATTGGATCGTCCCGATCTAAAGGACGAACCGCTGTTCGTCTCGCGCCCTGAAATTTTTAATAACGGCGAATCAACTTTTGACATTATCAAACGGCAGGACGTTCTGCTTCATCACCCGTATATGCCATATACGATCGTTACGGATTTTATCAGAGAAGCGGTCGAAGACCCGGACGTTTTAGCGATCAAGATGTGTCTGTATAGAACGGGCGCGAATTCGCCGATTCCGCCGCTTCTGATCCAAGCCGCCGAATGCGGAAAACAGGTAACGGTTCTGGTCGAACTCAAAGCGCGGTTTGATGAGGAAAACAATATCGAATGGGCGAAAAAACTGGAACGCGCCGGAGTTCACGTGATTTACGGGCTTTTGGGACTAAAAACGCACTGCAAGACGACGCTTATCGTCCGGCGCGAAGGCGAAGAGCTTCGCCGCTACGTTCATCTGGCGACTGGAAATTACAATCCCGAAACATCAGCCGTTTACACCGATCTCGGATTGCTGACCGATGACGACGTGATCGGCGAAGACTCGACAAAACTGTTCAATTTTCTGACGGCTTACAAGCAGGACGACGAATTCAAAAAACTGCTCGTCGCGCCGACCAATCTGCGCGAACGGATGCTGGAAATGATCGAACGCGAAACCGAACACGCGAAAAACGGGCGGTTTGGGCGAATCATCGCCAAATTCAACCGGCTGGCTGATCCGCAGATCATCCGCGCGCTCTACGAAGCGTCGAACGCGGGCGTGAAAATTGATCTGATCGTGCGCGGAGTATGTATGCTTCGCCCGGGCGTAAAAGGGATGTCGGAAAATATCCGCGTCCGAAGCATTGTCGGTCGGCTTCTTGAACACAGCCGCGTTTATTATTTCGCCAACGGCGGCGCGGAGGAAATTTATCTGGGAAGTTCCGACTGGATGCCGCGCAATCTCGACCGAAGAGTCGAGGTCATCACGCCGGTCGAAGACGAAAAATTGAAGCATTATCTGAAAGATGAATTTTTGACGACATATCTGCGCGACAACACGAAAGCCAGAGAATTGAATTCGGAAGGCGCATACGAAAGAATTCTTCCGGCTGGAAACGAAAACAGTTTCGATTCGCAGACGGCTTTTCAGGAAAAGTCGAACGTCGTAGATTTTCATATGAAATTTTAGAACGAGGAGGAAATACAAAATATGATTGGAGCGAAGTTTTATAATCCGATTGTTTATTTGATTACGATTTTATTTTTATTTTCGGCGGTTGCGGCGCAAAAAGATAGAGACAAGCGAGATTTGGTCAATAAGAATAACGCCGTATTATGGGAAAAAGTTGATATTTCAAAACGCGATCTATTTTACGGTCCGGGCGGAAAGAAAATGATGCCGGATCTGAGCAAAATCACGTTCATCGAAGAAGAAAAGGACGGGCATAACAAAAAATACCGGATTAAAGACGGTTCGGGAAAAGTCTGGGTGGCAAAACTCGGACGCGAAGCGCGCCCGGAAACCGCCGCCGTGCGGCTCGTCTGGGCATTGGGATACAAATCAGAGATCAATTATCTCGTTCCGAAAATCACGATTCCCGGCAAAGGCACTTTTGAAAACGTCCGGCTCGAAGCGCGACCGGAAAATATTGACCGATTGTATGAATGGGAATGGGAAGACAATCCGTTTTTTCAAACCAATGAACTTCAGGGATTGAAAATAATGATGGTTTTTCTAAAAAACTGGGACGTTCTCGATCTGCAGAATAAAGTTCTGGAAGTAGATACCGGAAGAGGCAAAGAATATCATTTTATCGTCAGCGATCTCGGCGCGACTTTCGGAAAATTGGGAAACAATAATTTTCCCATCATCTACCGGCTCGGACGAAGCACCGGAAATCCCGAAGATTACAGCAAAAGCATTCTCGTGCGTGATGTCGAAGACGGTTTTGTCGAACTTTCCTACAAGGGAAAAAATCGCGGTTTGTTTGAAGACATCACGGTTGAAAACGCCCGCTGGCTTTACGGACTTCTTTCCAAATTGAGCGATAAACAAATCAGCGACGCATTTCGGGCGGCAAATTATTCGCCGGGTGAAGTGAACATGTATACAAAAGCCGTGAGGAGCAAAATCAGAGAGCTTTCTAATCTTCGTGAACGGGAGAGAATCGCGGTTAAATAAACAATGAAAGACGTAAATAAAGCTGTAAAAATAGCAGCTCCCGCATTTTTTGCCGTTGCCGTTGCTCTGCTGCTTGGAATTTTCGTGTATCACGCATTTTTTCAAGGACCGGCAGAAGGAAACGCCGCCGTCAACCAACCGGCAACGGAAACATCAACCGGACAGACGGCTCAGACCGCGCCGGTCGGCAACGAAGTTCCGGTCGTTTCTACCATTTTCGGGATCGAATCGTCTCCCGCTGGACTGCCGACCGCCAACGGCGTCAGCGTTATCGAGATCACTTCGCGGCTGTTTCTGGCGGTCATACTCGCTTCGCTCTTAGCCTTTCGCCCGCGCCGGAATTTCCCGTATATCAACCGCAACCTGTCGGTCGCGCAGACGCAGATTCTGTTGGCGGTCGTCGCCGGCGCTCTGATGATGATCGTCGGCGACAACGTGGCGCGCGCTTTTGCCATTTTTGCCGCCGCGACGCTCGTGCGGTTTCGGACAAATATCCGCGATCCGAAGGAAATTACGATTCTACTCATCAGCCTCGCGCTCGGAATGGCGGCAGGTGTCGGACGCTGGGAGCTCGGCGCGATTCTTTGTCTGTTCACGCTTGTTTTATTGTGGTTTTTGGAACAGCAGGAAGCCGAACAGGTCTTTCGTCCGATGGAGCTTTCCGTAAAATCGCGCGACACGGACAAAACGCAGAAAGTTCTCAAGAAAATATTCAAACGCTACACGCTGATCGCCGAAGTCCGCGAACTCGATCCGCCGGATGAAGACGATCCGATCGGTTCGATCACATATTATTTGGATCTTCCGCTAAATATCAGCACCGATAATATGAGCGACCGGATATTCGCTTTCGATTCGCAAAATATCGAGGGCGTGACGTGGAAGCATAAAAAGAAAGCGAAATTTATCGGCTAGAAAAAGCAGAAGCACGTGCTTAAGAACGGGCTTCTGCTTAAAAATTTACTGGCTGGCGACCGCCGCATTTTTAAGAGTGTTCATTCTGGCTTTTTGTTCCATTTTTTCGGCGTAATCCTTGACATAGGATTTCAATTTTCCGTGCTGAAGATTCAAAAACCCGGAAGTAAATTCGTAATTTTTCATTTCTTCAAAAGCTTTATCATAATCCCAGCCGTAATTATGATACCGGTAAACCGCGCCGGTTACGCCTGTGCGGTGGATTCCGGCTTTGCAGTGAACAAAGAATTTTCCCGTTTCGGCATTGTTAACGATGTCCATAAACTTCTCGACATCGGCATCTTTCGGAGTTCTCCAGCCGCTCATCGGAATATTAATATAGGTCATTCCGAGTGATTCGACCGCCGATTTTTCGTAATCCGTCGGATCGTTTCTCAGATCAATAATGGTTTTGATTCCCAAATCTTTTAACGATTGGTAATCGGACATTTCGGGCTGTGCGCCGCGATAGAAACGTTCGTCCATCTGTCCGAAATTTTTAATTTTGACACCGGGAAATTCGGAAGGCGATGTTTGTGCGAATCCCATAATCGAAAATCCTAAAACCAATGCGAGCGAAATTACAGAGCGGGTAAGTATATTTTTTATCATAGTTCTCCTATAAAAATTCAGAAATGATGTCTGAACCGAAGTTGAAGGGGGACAAATTTTTCACAAATCCTGACTTAGAGTCGTTGTCTTTTATCAATTTTTGACAATTGCGCTTTTAGAATCAAGTTATTTTTTATCGGTTGCCAATTT
>JBGTSF010000112.1:0-8103 GCA_041940425.1 Pyrinomonadaceae bacterium | reverse complement strand
AGCCGAAGCGAGCGTTAGATTGTTCGTATTTGCTTTTGTTGTATTGTATTGCGCCCCAAACCACAATCCCGCACCTGCCAAGCCGAGTACCGCTAAAGCAAATGCAAACGAGCGCATGGACTTGTTCTTAGCCCAAGACATAAATTTTCCCTCCTCTTTGGTTTTGAACTTAGATAATTTAAAAAAACTTCAGTTAAACAGTTGCACTTAAATAAATCATTAAGAAACACAATAAAACCGAACTATTTTTGTAACGCAAAAACTACTGAAATTTACTACTTATTCAGGTTGATTGTCAAGACTTTGACGGAAATTGATAACAATATATTATTGAATTTACTTAAATTATGGTTTCGGTTGTGCTTTTTTTCATAGACGGTTTGGGTATCGGTCGGCGTGAACCGTCTAACCCTTTTATGCGGATAAAAAAAATCGAACCGCTGGCGCATTTCGCCGGGGAGGATTCAAAAATTTTTCTTGACGGAATCCTCGTTCCGACCGATCCGCGTCTCGGCATCAAAGGTCGCCCGCAGAGCGCGTCGGGACAAACGACGATTCTCACTGGCAAAAACGCGCCCCAAATTCTCGGCTTTCATAAGCAGGGCTTTCCGAACGAAAAGCTCCGCGAAGTGATAAACGAGAATTCGATCTTTCTGCAGTTAAAAAACAAAGGCATCGAAAAAACGATTTTTGCAAATACCTACACGCCGCAGTTTTTTACCGAAAAGCCGCGCTGGAAATCCGCCACGACCGTTGCGGTCGAAGCCGCCGGTTTGCGGTTCAATAAATTGCCCGACCTGCTCGGCAAAAAATCTCTTTTTCACGATTTTACGAATCAGGCATTGATCGAGCGCGGTTTTAGCGTTCCGACTTTCTCGACGGTCGAAGCGGCTGATATTTTAGCTGGATTAACTAAGGAAAACAGTTTCGTTTTATACGAGCATTTTATTACCGACAAGATCGGACACGACCGCGATTTTGAAAAAGCGCGCATCCATCTGCCGCTTCTCGCCGAATTTATCCGCGAAACTCTTTTGCGGATTGACCTCGAAAAGACGACTTTTATATTGACAAGCGACCACGGAAACATAGAAGATTTGTCTGTTCGGAATCACACCCTGAACGACGTTCCGACGATTATCTGGGGCAGGAAAAAGGAAATAGCGGCGAGCCGTATCAAAGATTTGTCCGACATCACACCGACAATTTTGGAATTGTTAAGTTGATTTTTGATGACAAATTTTTAAATTTGGAGTTCTAAACACCGGAATTGCAGAAAAAAACTCGGATGATGGAGCAAAAAGCTGCAAACTCGGAGTTTTTAACTCCAACTTCGGGGCTTTTTGCTCCAAAGTTGCGGCTTTTTGCTCCAATTTTGCCGTTTTTTACACCGACTTTGCGGCTTTTAACGCCAATATTGGGGCTTTTAACGCCAACATTGGGGCATTTTGCTCCAACATCGGAGTGCATAGCCTCAAATTTGATTCTCCATGTCGCAAAGATCAGGTTAAATTTTCGATTTTTAATCAAAAGAACCTGAAATATTTAAAAAATAACGGGCAAGCGCGTTGTTTGCAGAAGAATTCTAAGATATGAATCCTGAAAATCTACAAAAAAACGACCGGAAGGAAATTTTCGGCTGGATGCTTTACGATTGGGCGAATTCGGCTTTTTTTACATCGGTCATCAGCGTTTTGATCGGACCGTATCTTTTGAGTCTGGCGCAGAAATCGGTCGGCGAAGACGGCGTGATCTTTAATCTCGGTTTTTTTGATGTAACCGCGAAAGGATTGTTTGCGTTCAGCACGGCGATCTCGACCGTTTCGCTGGTCGCTTTTCTGCCGATCCTGGGCGCGATTGCCGATTACACGCATTTGAAAAAACGTCTGATGGCGATTTTTTGCTATACCGGCGTGATTGCCGGCGCGTGTATGTTTTTTGTCACGGAATCTTTTCTGACCCTGGCGTTTTTGATCATCGTGTCGAATATGGCGTTCGCCGCCGCCAACGTTTTTTACAACGCCTTTTTGATAGACATAGCGACCGAAGACCAGCGCGATAAAGTTTCGAGTTACGGCTACGGTCTCGGCTATCTCGGCGGTGTGGTGATGCTCGCTATCAATATTTTGACGATCAATAACGCGGAAAGCCTCGGTATGACGACGGCGACCGCCGCGCGGATTTCTTTTCTCGCCGCCGCCGCGTGGTGGGGAATTTTCGCCGCCATAAGCTTTTATATGGTCAAACAAAGAAGACCTGAAAAGGCGATTCCCGCCGACAAAAACCTTGTAACGGTCGGTTTCAGCGAACTCTGGCAAACGCTCAAAGAACTCCGCCGTCTGCGCTACACGATGCTTTTTCTCATCGCCTATCTTTTTTATAACGACGGCATTCAAACCGTGATCCTGCAATCGTCGGTTTTTATGTCGTATGAACTTTTCACTTCGAAAGGCGAGGAAATAGACAGTTCATTTTTGATTATAATATTTATCATCGCCCAGATTTCGGCTCTCGCCGGCGCGCTTTTGTTCGAACGCATCGCCCGCGTCATCGGCGCGAAAAAAACCATCATCGTTTCATTAATTATCTGGTGCGGCATCGTCATTTACTCATACGGGTTTTTTCAAACGAAAACGCAGGCGTATTTTATCGGAGCGTGTATCGGGATGGTTTTAGGCTGCGCGCAGGCACTTTCGCGTTCGCTCTATTCGCAGATGATCCCGAAAGGGCGCGAATCTTCGTTTTTCGGTCTTTATGAAATTTCCGAAAAGGGAACTTCGTGGATGGGACAAATCCTGTTTACGATCATCGTCGGCGTAACGGGATCATTTCGACACGCGATTTTGGGGTTGATCGTATTTTTCGTGGTCGGATGTTTGATTTTAATTTTTACAAATACGGAAAAGGCGATTCATGAAGCAGGGAATTTAACACCCGAAGAAGCGGCAAATTTAGAGTGAGAAGGTTTGTCTAAAAAATCTGGTTGAATATAATAATTAGAGGATTTGTATAAAACGTGAATGATTCGACAGAAAAAATCGTAACAATTTTCGGCGGTTCGAAATGCGGCGAAAATTCCGACGAATACCGCGAAGCAAAAGAACTCGGGGCGCGTCTGGCGGAAGCCGGTTTTACGATCTGCACGGGCGGTTATCTCGGCGTGATGGAAGCCGCGAGCCGCGGCGCGCGCGAACGGGGCGGCAGAGTTTTCGGCATCGTGATGAACCAGTTTAGAAGCGAGCCGAATCGTTATTTAACTGATAAAGTTGCAACCAATCATTTTTACGAGCGGCTGCAAAATCTGATCGAAAGATCAATCGGTTTCGTCGCCTTTCGCGGCGGAATGGGAACGATCACCGAAATCTCGCTCGTCTGGAACAAACTTTTAACCAGCGTCATCAATCCGCGCCCGCTCGTCCTCTTGGGCGAATGCTGGAAACCCGTTGTGGAGACGTGGAAAGAAAATCTGGTGGTCGGCGAAAAAGATTTGGCTTTGGTTGACTTTGCCTCGAACGCCGAAGAAGCCTGTCAAATAATTATCGAAAAATCAAAAGGAGTTTATGTATGAATTGCCCGAAATGTAACGCGCCGATGGTCGAGAACGCCAAATTCTGCGGCTCGTGCGGTTTTCAAACTCAATCAACCGCGCAATCGGTCGCGCCTCAACCACAACAAAATCAACAGCAGTTTTCTCAACAGAATCAGCCGCCGCCGAATCATGAAAACCGGCAAGCGGCAAACGAAGCCTTTCATTTCGATTCCGACGGTCGCGGTCAGGGACAGGGTTATAACTGGGAAATAAAATATCAGGGCGCGTTCGCGCTGGCGGTTATCAAACTTCAAGCCGAACAGGCGATCTCGGCGGAAGCCGGCGCGATGGTTTCGATGTCGGCGAATGTTGATCTGCATTCTGAAATGAAGGGCGGGGTGTTCGGCGCGTTAAAACGCGCGGTCGGCGGAGAATCGGCGTTCGTTTCGACATTTACGGCACAGGGCGGTTCCGGCGAAGTTACCTTCGCGCCCGGCGCGCCCGGCGACGTCGTCGGCATCGAGCTTAGGAATCAGACATTTATGGTGCAGTCGAGTTCTTATCTGGCGGGCGACACGACCTTGCAGGTGGACACCAAATTCGGCGGCGCGAAATCGTTTTTCGGCGGCGAAGGTCTGTTCGTTTTGCAGGTTTCGGGAACCGGACTTCTGCTCGTTTCCTCGTTCGGCGCGATTCACCGCAAAACCTTGCGTCCGGGCGAGCAATACGTCGTTGACACCGGGCATCTCGTCGCGTGGGAAGGTCATATGCAGTACAATCTTCGTAAAGCCGCCAAAAGCGGTTTCTTCCGCAGTTTTCTGAGCGGCGAGGGAATGGTCGCCGAATTTCAAGGACCGGGCGAGATTTTGATTCAAACGAGAAACCTGGCGGCGTTTGCCGGACTCTTAAAACCCTTTTTCCCGTCGCAGGGCGGCGGAGGCGGCGGATTTAGTTTCGGTGATTAACATTCCACAAGATTAATTTTGGCGTTTAGTGGGAAATTGATTTTAATAAAAATCTAAACGTGTTGGATGACGACGAATAATTACACAAATAAGCTAAACACTTCACAAAACAGAAACGGCGAGATAAATTTATTCGGAACAGCCGTTTCGCGCGGTGTCGGTATCGGAAGGATCGTCAGTCTTTACGGAAAAAAACGGCAGTTTTACCGCATCAATCTCGATTCGGCAAAGATCGAAAAAGAACTCCGGCGTTTCCGCGCCGCGCTGAGATTGGCAAAACGGCAGCTGAAAAAAATCTCTTCGCAAAATTCCAAAAACGGCGATTCGCAAACCGGAATTTTTGAAACACATCTGTTATTTCTCGAAGATAAATCTCTGTTGGCGAAGATCGAGGAAACCATCCATAACCAGAAGGTAAACGCCGAATGGGCGGTCAAGGTCGTAACCGATAAATATATTTCCAATTATAAAAACATCGCCGACGAACATCTGCGCGAGCGTTATATTGATCTCGAAGACATTTCCGAACGCCTTCTGACCGCGCTCGGCGGCGGGCGAAAAGCTAATATCCGTCTGGATAAAAATTCGATTCTGGTGGCGAAGGAATTAAAGCCTTCGACTTTGATCGAACTGATAAAAAGCCGTCCGAAAGCGATCATCACGGAAAACGGCGGCTGGACTTCGCACACATTTATTCTCGCCCGCGAACTGAATATTCCGGCGGTAACGGCGATCAAGGGAATCCTGCGCCGCGCGAAATCCGGTGAAACGGTCGTCGTTGACGGGTTTAACGGAAACGTCGTTTTTCACCCGCACCATGAAACACTAAAAAAATACCGCCGCAAAGCCGAACAGGTCGAGATTTCAAAATCCGCCAAACCGCAGATAATCAAAGGCGACCTGAAAACGCTCGACGGGCATTTGATTAAAGTTCACGCCAATCTCGATCTCGCCTCGGATTACTCGGTAGCGAAAAAATACGGCGCGGACGGCATCGGGCTTTACCGCTCGGAATTTTTGTTTAATCAGAACAAAGGTTTTCCGAAAGAAAACGAGCAGGTCGAAAGTTATCGAAAAATCGCCGGAATGGTCGGCGGCGGCGGCGTTAAGATACGCACATTCGACCTGAGCGTTGACCAGCTCGCCTATGAAAATGTCGAAAAAGAAAAAAATCCCGCGCTCGGACTCCGCGCCGTCCGGCTCAGTTTGAAATATGAACGGCAGTTCAGAACTCAGCTTCGCGCGCTGCTTCGCGCTTCTTTCGAGCAGAATATTGACATCGTTCTGCCGATGATCTCGGACGTTACGGAAATAAAACGCGCGAAAAAAATCCTGGAAGAAGAAAGAGAAAAACTCGCGCGGCGAAAAGTGCGGTTCGGAGAGCCGAAACTCGGCGCGATGATCGAAGTCCCGGCGGCGGTTTTGACAGCCGAGGAAATTATCCGCGAGGTGGATTTCGTAAATCTCGGCACGAACGATCTCGTGCAGTATCTTCTGGCTGTTGACCGCGACAACGAACTCGTATCCGATTGGTTCAGAACGCTCCATCCGGCGGTTTTGCGCAGTGTCAAAAAGGTGATCGAAGCCGGTGAAAAACACAATAAAACGGTCATTATTTGCGGTGAAATGGCTGGCTCGCCCGTCTATGCCGCGATTCTGGTCGGTCTCGGCGCGGTCGAACTGAGTATGAACCTGAATTCGATCCTGCGCGTCAGAAAAACCGTCTCACAAATCGCCGTCGAGGAAGCAAGGGAAATCGTCAGGGAATTGGACAAATGCGCATCGTCAACCGAAATCGAACAGACAGTCAAAAAAAGTTTTCTAAACAAATGGGCGCACCTGTTCTCCGAACGCGATCTGCCTTCTTAAATCTGTTCGAGTAAGAATTTTATCCGAAAAAATACTAAAAATTTTCCCGCTTTATACATTTAATAATGCAGGAGCGTTGATGTTCGTTAAAAAAAGGCTTATGATAGCCTTCAAATTTCACAATATTAGGCGATTTATGGGAGTTGGCGGAAACCCGCGCGTCAGCAAGGGTGGTATGTTCAACGATAAATTCCCCGCTTTTGCTTTCGCGTGGGATTCGGTTGTTAATGGTTCAAATATGAGCGGTATAAAAGTAAGATTACCTATTATTTTATTACTAACTTTTGTAGTTTGCGGACAAGTTTTCGCCCAGGAAAAAAATTCCGAAGAAAAAAAGATCAATTTCGGATTTACGAAAAACCCGGCTTCGAGAGCGAAAAAAACAGCGGGAAATAATCAGCAGATCAATCCGTCCGAACCGAAAAATCAGAATTCTACAAATACGAAAAAGGAAACCGAAATCGCCAGCCGTTCGGCGGCGCAAAAAACGCTCGATGTCGCAAAACGCGCAAGTCTCGCCAATTTGCCGCCGACCGAAATTTACCGCGTCGGCATAAGCGATGTGTTGTTTATCAGCCTGCAGAACGCGCCGGCAAAATCTTCGACCTATTTTACGGTGTTAAATGACGGCTCGATTGATTACCCGCTCGCCGGCGGAATGGTTTCGGTCGGCGGTTTGACCGTCGAAGAGATCGAAGAACTTTTAAGAAGCAAGATCAGTCTTTACGAAAATCCGCAGGTCGCCGTCAAAGTGCGCGAATACGCGAGCCACGCGATAACGGTTCTCGGTCTGGTCGAAAACGCCGGGGAAAAATTTATCCAGCGCGAAGCCGTGCCGCTGTTCGTCGTCAAAGCCGAATCAATCGTCAAACCGAACGCCGATCAAGCCGTCATCCGCCGCGAAAATGCTGATTTGGAAACCGTGAATCTGAAAGAAGCGAAAGCCGACGAGATTTTGATTCTGCCCGGCGATATTGTCGAATTCAGAAACAGCGTTTCGAGTAAAAATCAGAACGAACCGCAATTTTTCTACATCGGCGGAAACATCATTTCGCCCGGACGAAAAGATTTTTTTGCGGGAATGACGCTGACGCAAGCGATTTTAGCTTCCGGCGGTTTGCGAAAATCAGGCGCGAAATCGGTAGTAATTCGCAGGAAAAACGAAAAGGATTTACTTGAAACAAAACAATTTAATCTGAAAGATATCAAAAACGGAAAAATTCCCGATCCAACCCTTTCGGCGGGCGATACCATCGAAATAAACGACTAAAAAGATTTAACTGTTCTTTGTAATTGTTCAACAATTTTTGTTAATATATTTCAGCCTTGCAAAGGGAAGCAAACCGGGCAATCGCTTTTGAAAAAGAAGAGGAAAGTCCGAACACCATAGGGCGGCGAGCCGGATAACGTCCGGGCATTCGATTTTCACGAATCGGATGACGACAAGTGCAACAGAAAACAGACCAGCCTCTTTAATGAGGTGATGGGTGAAATGGTGGGGTAAGAGCTCACCGGCCCGATTGGTAACAGTCGGGGCCAGGTAAACTCCTCGTGGTGCAAGACCAAATAGGGAAACGCTATTGAGTTGCCCGCTCAAGTCTTTGCTTAGGCAAAGCGGCGTTTCCGGGTAGGTCGCTCGAGCCGCCGGGTAACCGACGGCCTAGATGAATGATCGCCGCTCACTCCGGTGAGCACAAAATTCGGCTTATAGGCCTGCTCCTTTTTGCGCTCGGCCCCTAG
>JBGTSF010000111.1:0-9831 GCA_041940425.1 Pyrinomonadaceae bacterium | reverse complement strand
TTCGCCGACAAATTTGCGACCGTAAGAATACGCCACCAAATTACACCCTTCGGTTGTCCCTCGCACAAAGATACATTCCTTCGCGCTCGGCGCGTTGATAAAACGTTTGACCTTTTCCCGCGCCGCTTCATAAGCGGTCGTCGCGTGTTGGCTGAGATAATGCACGCCGCGATGAATATTGGAATGTTCCTTCTTTAAATACTCCGCGCCGCGTTCGATCACAGACTGCGGCACCTGCGAAGAAGCCGCGTTGTCCAGATACCGAAGCGGTTTACCGTTGACCGTCTGCGACAGAACGGGAAAATCTTTACGGATTTTTTCTACATCAAAATTGCTCATTTCTTTTACTGCCGTCATATTTTTACTGCTTCCTTGATTTCCTTTCCTTCGAGATACAAAGTTTCCGGGCTGATGTCTTGCTCGTTTTTCCATTGCACCGTGAAAACGATTCTGATTTGTTTGAATTTTTTGAGATTTTTGAGTTCGCGAAAAACCGGAAAATCAAGATACGGTTTTGCGTCGAAACGCTTGAATTTGCCGTCGTCAAACTCTAAATCGAGCGTAAAATCATCATTCGCTTTTGCTGAAACTACTTTTTTCATCGCTTTTTATCTCAAAGGCTCAATTTTGAAAACTTCCTGCCCGTTAATCGCCAATTCCCAATCAGCCATTAAATCTTCCCGATGAATTTCTATCCAAGCCTGCACCAATTTCATCTTATTGACTCTGATCGTCCCTTCGATAATTTCTCCGCCGGAAATCGAAACAACGGCTTCTTCATCACCGTATTTGATGTGAATATGCGGCTCGTGATGTCTTCTATTGTCGAAGTAATAATCATCACGATAACGCCGTAAAACATTGAAATTACAGGCATATTTATCTAGTTTCGGAAAAAACCAGTTCTCCGTTTTTACATTCAATCTCAAATAATCGTGTTTTTGAACGCCACCCTTCTCCGGCAATTTCTACTTTTTTCAGCCATTGGACGAGTTTCGGAAACCCTTTTTCAAGTAATAAGGTTTCGGTTTGTTTTCTTTCTTCGGACGGAACTGCATAAATTGATAGTCCAATATTTCCGGGCGACATATCTTTATGCGCTTCACCGATAAAATTTGCCCGAATAACAATATCTCCGCCGGTTCTTATAGAATAATAAACCCATTTAATTCTATTCGACTTTGAACTTTCCAAAATCTTATCAAGAACACTGCGTTTTATCGGATAACTCAATCCTTTTGGATTTTTCCATTTGTGAAAATCATATTCCATTTTACGTTTCCAAACTCGTTTTCAACCGATTCAAAACCGCTTCGTCCAACTGCCGTTTGATCGAAGGAATCGTGATTTTATTGACGATCTCTTCGGCGAAACCGTAGGTCAAAAGATTTCGCGCCAGAGTTTCATTTAACCCGCGCGAGAGAAGATAAAAAAGTTCTTCTTCTTCAAGTTGCCCGACGGTCGCGCCGTGAGCGCATTTTACGTCGTCGTTGAAAATCTCCAATTGCGGTTTCGTGTCAACCCGCGCGTCGTTCGACAAAAGCAGATTTTTGTTCGATTGATAGCCGTCCGTCCCGCTCGCGTTTTCGCGGACGAATATTTTGCCGTTGAATACCGCCCGCGCTTTGCCGTCCACAATTCCTTTATAAGTTTGATGCGACGTGCAGTTCGGCAAACGGTGGTCAATGACCGAATGCGTATCGTGATGCTGGTCTTCGGCGATCATATACAGCCCGTCAACAAACGCTTCGCCGCCTTCAGAATTAAAACGAAAATCAATATCATGGCGCGAAAGTTTTGCGCCGAGCGTGATATTCGTCGCGTCATAAACCGAACCGCGTTCGACTTCCGCGCCGGTCGCGCCGATGTGAAACGCCGCGTGCGATTCGCGCTGAACTTTGTAATGTTTTACTTTCGCTTCGCCGGCGAGCGAAACTTCCGTCACGGCATTTGTCAAATATTTCGATTCGTCATTGCGAACAAAAGTTTCGATAAAGGTCGCTTCCGCAAATTCTTCGGCGACTACAAGCACGCGCGGAAAAGAAATTTTTCTTTCGTCCGTCAAAAACAAAAGCTGAACCGGCGCGTCAATCCGCGCGTTTTTCGGCAAATGAATAAAAACGCCTTCGCCGATAAACGCCGTGTTCAAAGCCGTGAATCCGTTTTTCTCAGAATCAACGAGCGAGCCGAGTTTTGATTTGAAAATTTCGGCTAAATTTTTATCTTTCAACGCTTCAGAAAAACTCAAAATATTTGCATCTTTCAAGTCTTCCGTGTTCGACGCGCTTTTATCAAACGCGCCGTTTGTAAATACCAAAACGCTTTTTCGAGATTCATCGAAAACAAAATCAGAGATATCCTTGTCATCACTTTTTTCACTGACCACTGACCACTGTTCACTGACCACTGATTTCACATTCGTATATTTCCAATCTTCATCACGAACGGTCGGAAAACCGTTTTCCGTAAAATATGCAAATGCTTGCCGGCGTAAATCTTTCAACCATTCCGGCTGATTCGCGTTTTTCAGATTCGTCTGAAAATCTTGCCTGTAAATTGTTTCTTGTCCTGCCTGTAAATTCATTTCTTAAAAATATTTTCGTGAAATTTCGTGTGTATTCGCGGCTAAAATTATTTCGATGCCGCTTTTACCCAATCGTAGCCTTTTTCTTCGAGTTCGAGCGCGAGTTCCTTGCCGCCTTCTTTGACGATTTTGCCGCCCGCGAGAACATGGACGAAATCCGGTTCGATATAATTTAAAAGACGCTGGTAATGCGTAACCAGAACGATCGCTTTGTCATCGCTGCGGAGCTTGTTCACGCCTTCGGCGACAATGCGCAGAGCGTCAATGTCCAAACCCGAATCGGTTTCATCCAAAAGCGCGAGTTTCGGTTCAAGCACAGCCATCTGCAAAATCTCGTTGCGTTTTTTCTCGCCGCCGGAAAATCCCTCGTTGACCGAACGCTTGAAAAATTCGGGATTCATTTCGACGACTTTCGCCTTCTCTTTCAAATAATCGTTGAATTCGAGCGGGTCTAGTTCTTCTTCGCCGAGGTGTTTCATCTTCTCGTTGTAGGCGAGCCTGAGAAACTGCGAATTCGACACGCCCGGAACTTCGACCGGATACTGAAACGCCATGAAAATCCCTTCGCGCGCGCGTTCGTCCGGTTCTAATTCGAGCAGGTCTTTGCCCTCGAAAAGCACTTCGCCCTGCATTACTTCGTATTGCGGATGACCGGCGAGAACTTTCGCCAGCGTGGATTTCCCCGAACCGTTCGGTCCCATAATGGCGTGAACTTCGCCCTTGCTGATCTGCAAATTCAATCCTTTGAGGATTTCTTTGCCCTCGATACCTGCGTGTAAATTTTTTATTTCTAATAACATTTTTCTAAAATTTTCCCTTGTCTAATTTAATTTCTTTTCCATCGCAAAAAGCGGCGTTCCGAAAAATCCGTCAACGTCTTCGCCGCGTATGAAACCGTTTTTTTCATAAAGCCGGATCGCTCCGTGCAAAAAAGGCGTTGTGTAAAGAAACAATTTTTTAAAATTATTCTCCACCGCGTATTTTTCAATTTCATCGAGCAATTTCTGCCCGATTCCCAACCCCCGCGCCGACGGCGCAACCGCCATACTGCGAATATAAAGCCTTTCGCCTTCGTCAACGACGGAAACCGTTCCGACAATTTCGCTGTCTTTCAAAGCCGCCCAAATCTCGCCGTTACCGTTAAATCTTTCCCCCACTCTTTCCGCATCGAGAATCGTTATGTCAAACGCTTCGGGCGTGTAGAAAGATTCAAACCCGGAAAACGCTTCACGTAAGACATTTGAAATCGCTTCCGAATCTTCAGGCGCGGCAAATCTTATTTCGACCATTTAAAAAGATAATTGTTTGACTGTCTCGAAAATTCAGGAAAAAGCAAAAACTGTTTCCGGTTTTTTCTGACTGTCAACATCCATATAAAAATGTTTCAACTCGCCGAACATAAACGTATCTTCCAAAAATTCCACGCGCCCCGTGTCCACGTCGTAAATCGCGCCGATCAAGCCGATCTTTTTATTCTCGATCATTTCCCGCAAAATCTGGCTTTCCTCGATGATTTTTTCGACGCTTCTTTTGACCTGGATTTCCCCGACTTTTTCGACAAACCCCGCGTTTTGCGAAGTGCGGTTTTCGGTTACGGTTTTTTCGTAATAAACCGACGGCTGAATTTTATTGAGCAGCGTCGAAAGATTTCCTTTTTCGACATTGTCGCAAGCCGCCTGGATCGCGCCGCATTTCGTGTGTCCGAGGACGACTATCAATTTCGAACCCGCGATATTGCAGGCAAATTCCATACATCCCAGAATGTCGTCGTTGATCACGCTGCCGGCGATGCGGATGCTGAAAATATGTCCGATGCCCTGATCGAAAACGAGTTCGCAGGCGGTGCGGCTGTCAATACAGCTCAAAGTGACGGCAATCGGAAATTGCTGGTCGCTGGTTTTATGAACCTGTTCGAGCAAGTTCCGGTCTCTGCCCTGATTGGTAACAAAACGTTCGTTGCCCTCGCGCAAATACTGCAAAGCCAATTCCGGCGTGGTCGCCGCCTGTGTTTCTCGCGTATGTGGTTTCATCGTGTTGTAATTTCCCTTAAATTTTTCATCAATCCATTTTATCAACCGTTAAACTTTAAGTTTCCTGCGGCTCTTAAAAATAGCCATAATCGCAAATACGGCGATTATCGCCCAGATGATGTTTACGAGACTCGAAGGAATCGCCCCGTAAAACAAAGTGTTAACTGCCAAAAATATGCTTCCGAAAATGTTCAGCAGTTGATACTCGAGCGAATTTCCTTCGACCTTCTTAAAGGAAATAAGCGCGTATCCTATCAAGATCATAAATGCGCCGATCCAGCCCAAAGCGTCTATCCAAGTTTCCATACTAAAAGCCGGTCGATTTCACCAGCGCGTAAAATATCGGCATCCCGACGGTTATATTAAACGGAAACGTTACGCCCAATGCCATCGGAATATAAAGTCCCGGATCGGCTTTCGGCGCGGCGAGCCGCATCGCCGCCGGAACCGCGATATATGACGCGCTCGCCGCTAAGATAGCAAAGATAAACCGGTTGCCGATGCTGTCGGTAACAAGCGCGCTCAAAACCGCGACGAGACAGCCGTTGACGATCGGAATGACGATTCCGAAAGCCGTTACGAAAGCTCCGTATTTTCTAAACGCCGCGAATCTTTTCGCCGTGACCATTCCCATTTCAAGCAGGAAGATCGCCAGAAAGCCTTTGAAAATATCGGTCGTAAACGGCTTAATGCCTTCCGCCTGTTTCGTGTCGGCGATGATCCCGATCAGCAAGCTTCCAAGAATCATCAGAACACTGCCGTTCGTAAACGAATGCTGGATGATATTTTTCAGCTTTCCCTTGCCTTCGGACTGCTTGTCGAACTTCATCATCAGAATCACGCCGACGATAATAGCAGGCGATTCCATCAAAGCCATCACCGCGACCATTTCGCCGCCGAACGCGATCTGCTGAAATTCCAAAAATCCGGTTGCCGCGACAAACGTCACCGCGCTGACCGAACCGTATGCCGCGGCGATCGCTCCGGCATCGCTGACGTTCAGTTTTCTTTTCAAAATAAAGAACGTATAAAGCGGAATGAGCGACGCAACCAAAATTCCAAAGATCAACGAATAAAGAATCTCGACCGTAAATGTGCTGTGCGCGAGTTCCTGCCCGCCCTTAAATCCGATGGCGAACAATAGATAAAGCGAAATAAATTTGACGCTTCCTTCGGGAATTTCCAGATCGCTTTTAACGATCGCGGCAAAAATCCCGAGAACGAAAAACAGCAGTGTCGGATTGGTCAAATTCGATATTAAAATTTGAAAATCCATACGTTTCTATGCAGAAACTCTTTCCTCCTTTTCTTTCGGAACATACAAATTTTTTAAGTTCTCCAAATCATCGAAAAACAAACCTTCGCCGACCGGCTGGATTGATCTCAAAACCAAATCGCGCCAATCTTTATTCGCCAGATTTTCGATTACCCAACCGACCAAATACTGTTGTGCGAGACACCCGCCCGCTGTCGCAATTTTGCTGTGCATAACAAACGGTTTTTCGATGACTTCAACGCCGAAACTTTCCAAAGCAGCTTTCGATGTCGGGTAAGTCGTCGCCGTTTTCCCGTTCAAAAGACCGAGCCGCGCCAGAATCAGACTGCCCGAACAAATCGAACCGATCAATTGGTTTTCGTCATTCAAATTAAATTTTGAAAGCCAATTTTCATCGGCGATCCGCTCGCGCGTGCCTTGTCCGCTGACAAACAAAACCGCATCCGCTTCGTTCGCTTCTTCGATCCGCCCATGCGTTTTGACTTCGATGCCGGTCGCCGAAAAATGCTTTTCAGACTCGCCCAAAATTTTCACTTCCCAATCCGCGACGCGGACGCGGTTGAGCAAATCCCACATCAACCACAGATCGAGATCGGTAAATTTATCAAAAATTACGATTGCAATTTTCATCAGATGCTTCCCTCGTTTTCAATCACCAAAATTCTCGCTTCGCCGATGGGACGCGCGACATGCTCACAGCCTTCTTCGGCAAAAAAGACATCGCCCGTTTCGAGCCTTACGCTTTTTTCCTCGCCGCCTTCGCGGTAAAACATCTCGACCGCGCCGTCGAGAACGGCAAAAACCTCGTCGCCGTCGTTTGAATGCCATTGATACGGTTTGTCCGTCCAGTGCAGGCGCGCCGTTAAGCCGCGCATTTTTGCAATATCAACCGCGCCCCACGCTCTGTCCGCCGTAAATTCCTTTGCCCGAAAAACTTTCATTGTAAATTCGGCGTTTCCGCCTTCATCCTGCTCCAGTTTATAAACCCGCGCAGATGCATACAGAAAAAAATAAAACTGCCCAAAGCCATCGCCACACTGCCCGTCAAAATTCCGAATGTCGCCCAGCTCAAACTCGCCAGCATAAACAACACAAATCCGATCTTGTTTTTATTGCCGAGCAGGTAAACGCCCGTCAAACCGCTCACCGTCGCCAGCCAATCAATCCCGTAAAATTGCAAAAACCGCATCTCTAAATTTAACTCTCCGCAAAATATTCGCGCCGCAAAACGGACATAAAAACAAGCGATTCGCGCGAATCGTTTTCGCCTTTGAAACATTCGCGCCAGACGCCTTCGACCGTAAAACCTTCCGATTCGTAAAGCCTCCGCGCCCGCTCGTTGCGATCCACGACATCGAGCCACAAGCGATGCGCCTTCAAGTTTTCAAACGCCTGCCGTTTTATTTCCCGCAAAGCATGCCTGCCGAAACCTTTTCCTTTTTCCGCAACCACGATCCGCCGGAGTTCGATGGTTTCATTTTTTTTGTCTTCGACTCCGACCAAGATCGCGTAGCCGACCGCTCGCTTTTCGTTTTCAATTATCAAATGCCGCACATTTTTATCGTTCAGATAATTCTTATGGTCTTCCAAACTCTGCGCCGTAACGACTCCGAGTTTTGCCGCCGCGTGTTCGGTTTCGATGACAAACGGCAAATCCGTTTCTTCGGTCGGGCGCAATTTTAAAAAACTCATTCCTTCACCGCCGCAATCGCCTGAATTTCGATCTTCGTGTCAAAGTGCAAATCCTTGACCGGCACTACGGCGCGCGCCGGTTTATGTTCGCCGAAAATCCGTTTATAAACCTCATTTACCGCGCCCCAATCTTCGATGTCCGAAATATAGATCGTCATCTGCAAAACGTGATTTAAATCGCTTCCGGCTTCCTTCAAAATCGCTTCGACATTTCGCAGAGCGAGTTCGGTTTGTTTTTCAATCGCGCCCGTTTCGACTTCGCCCGTCCGGTGATTCATCGGCAATTGCCCGGACACAAAAATTAAGCCGCCGTGAACGACGGCTGGCGAATAATGCCCTTTCGGTTCGGGCGCGTTCGGTAATTTGATTTTTCTCATCTACAAATCTTCCGGTTTCAATCCTGTTTTTTTGGCAATTCTGAGTAACATTTTCGAGCCGATTTCTTCGCCGTCGTGAAACGCGAAAACATACTTTTCCCAACCTTCACGCGCTAAAACTTTATGCGAACCCTTTTGCCGTATTACTTCCCAGCCGATATTTTCCAACGCTTTGAGAACTTTTCTCGCCTTTGACGATTTCCAGTCGCTCATACGGTTTCAAAAATCTGATCTTCCAATTCCTGCGGCAAACTTTCGCCATTTTCCAGACGGTCGGCAATCACGCGAAAAGCCAGAGTTTTTACTTTCCGAATCGCATCTTCGCGCGTTTCGCCATAAACCAGAACGCCGTCAAGCGCGTTAATCTCGGCAATCCAGCGTCCGTCCGTTTCTTGTTCGAGTTCGATTGCTAAATTCATTTTCGCTCTCTCAATTTATCCATAAATTTTTTGGACAATTTACCATCCTTCAAAATTCCGCGCACTTTTCTGCCAACTCGACGTTCTCTCATGTCTTTTTGTAATTCAACAAAAAGTCCCAAAGGCGTGCCAGAACATTTTTTCCAATTCCCCTTTGAAATTGATTTAGCTTCACTTCCAACAATTTCCGCACATTCAATTTCAGTGTTTTCAATCTCACTCAAAACTTGATTTACTTTCCGCCTGTAAATTTGATTTTGAGTTTTTTTATGTTTCCGAACCGAATTGCGCGAACCTTTATCGTGTTCGCCATAGTGATTTCGACAATCTTTGGCGTAACTCAAAGCCTTTTTCTCCTGCGGAGTTTTTCTGCTCATAAAATCCTAAGCCGCCTGTAAAATTCTCACTTCTTTTTGCAATTTGTCTGCGACTTTATCCTTTTCGGTTTCCAGATCGTAACGCGATTGCAGATTGAGCCAGAATCTTTCCGACAAACCGAAATACAAAGACAATCGCAACGCCGAATTTGGCGAAATTGATGCTTTTCCGTCAATGATTTTTTCAACTTCCGCCGGAGCGATTCCGGTATCTTCGGCAAGTTTCGCCTGACTGATATTCAACGGCAACAGAAATTCTTCCGACAAAATCTCGCCCGGATGTATCGGTTCTACCTTTTTCATAACTCAACCTCAATGATAATCAACAATTTCTACCTCGAAAACATCCGTTTCGCGCCACTCAAAACAAATCCGCCATTGGTCGTTGATACGAATGCTGTGTTGATTTTTTCTTTCGCCTTTCAATTTTTCCAAACGATTCGACGGCGGAATTCGCAAATCGTTCAAATTTTCCGCCGCATCCAAAATTTCAAGTTTGCGCCGCGCCACGCGCTGAATATCGCTCGGTAATTTCTTGGAAAACTCGCGGTTAAAAAGTTTTTCCGTTTCTTTATCGGCGAAACTTCTTATCATTTTTTAACCGACGCTTCCTTCCAATTTCAATCCCAAAAGTTTTTGCGCTTCGACGGCGTATTCCATCGGGAGTTCGCGGAAAACTTCTTTGCAGAAACCGTTGATGATGAGCGAAACCGCGTCTTCCTGCGAGATACCGCGCTGCTGGAGATAAAACAATTGTTCCTCGCTGATCTTCGAGGTCGTCGCTTCGTGTTCGACACGCGCGCTGTTGTTCATCACTTCGATGTAGGGAAAAGTGTTCGCTTCCGAACGGTCGCCGATGAGCATCGAATCGCACTGCGTGTAATTTCTCGCGCCTTCCGCCTTCGGCATTACTTTGACCAGTCCGCGATACGAATTATTCGATTTTCCGGCGGAAATGCCTTTTGAAACGATGGTTGATTTTGTATTTTTGCCGAGATGAATCATCTTCGTTCCCGTATCGGCAACCTGCGCGTTGTTGGTCAAAGCGACCGAATAAAATTCGCCGATGGAATTGT
>JBGTSF010000110.1:0-9863 GCA_041940425.1 Pyrinomonadaceae bacterium | reverse complement strand
TGCACCGCGTATTCGTCATACGCCGTGACGAAAGCGACAAGCGGCATTGATTTTTTCTTGATGAGTTTGACCGCTTCAAGTCCGGTCACGGCTGGCATCTGCAGATCGAGCAAGGCGAGATCGGGTTTTGTATCTTCGATAATCTCGACCGCCTCGGCTCCGTTTTCCGCTTCGCCGGCAATGAGCGTGTCTTCAAAAGATTCGATAAGCGAACGCAGAAACAGCCGTGCCGGGCGTTCGTCATCAGCAATTACAATTCGCAATTTTGTTTCCATATTTTTCAATCTTGTGTAAGTAAATTTTTCCCGAAATAAAAATCAAAAAGAACCTGATAAACTGAGCGCGGTTTCGCCGATTTTGTAGGTTTTCCGCCTCTCTTCGTACAAGCCGTTTCCCGTATCAATCACCCGCAAAATCAAAAACCGCTCGCCTCTTTCCGCCGAGATGCGGATAAAGCCGCCTTCTTTTTTCGGAGAAATGCCGTGCTTGACGGCGTTTTCAACCAGCGGCTGATAGGCGAGCGCGGTCATTATCCAGACGATGAGGATCATACCCGAAACACACCGTATTTCCTCTTTTTTCAATAGTTTCTGTGCAAAGCTGCGATAAAGCGCGTTTGTGAAATAAATCGGCGAAAGAAAACCGGAAAGTGCGATATAAAAACGCTGCCGTGAACGGCAGACTCGCCTGATGCCCGATGATTTCAAAAGGATAAAATCCGCCTGAGTTATGCAGGAAACCGAAGTGAAAAAGCAAGACGACAAAAAGTGCGAGCGCGAAAACACGGGAAAATCCGTTTCGTAAATTTCCGCTTGCGGGCGAATCAAAAAAGATCGGCAACGTTAAAACGAAATAACCGACCGCGAGAACCTGAAAAGCCAGAAACGGAGACAGCGAAAAATTGCTTTGTAAAGCCGCAAACTGTAAAGCGGCGGAGGCGGAGCTCAAAGCATAAGCTCCGAAAATCCGATATTTAAATTTAGTAAAAAGAGGGTTATTCGTTTGATTTCCGGCTTCGATCTGCACAAAAACGACAGGCAAAAAAGCCGGCGCGGTAATGATCACGGTGTTCCAAACGGCATAGGATTCTCCTTCGGAAAAATCCGTCGCAAAAGCCGGAAAAAAATGTCCGAAATTCCAAACGCATCCGAGCGCGCCGCAGGCGATGAGCAATCCTTTCGTTCGGAAGGAATCAGCAGTTTTCTTTTCGTCGGAACTACGAGCAGATATGCCGGTTTTCTTTCCCAACGCCTCCGTAACGAGCAGCAAATACAATGCTCCGCCGACTGCGTAACCGAGCAGATTGATTAATTGTGTTTCGGTAGTCAGATACACTAACTAACCGAGTATAAGTAAACCAAGCTGTTTTTAGACCAATTTTTCTACGGAACTCAATAAATTTTAAATAAACGGTCGCTTTTGCCAAATAGCTGTATATTTCTGTTTTGAAGCTTTAGAAAAATCTTAATTTTAACGAAATGAGGATATAAATCTTCTGCTCGATGCTCGATTAAATGCCGGAAATTTTTTGTAGCGGAAGTGAATTTAAAAATCCGATATTAACGGAAATCGTATTCCGAATTATAATTCTGCGGGAGATCGAAATTCCTCGCCTGTCCTTCTTAACCTTTTCAATTCTCTATAAAAACCACATCGCCGGCATAGATTGCTCTGTAAAGTTTCTGAGCGAGCGGCGGATTTGAATTTTTTAGAACCTTGTAATGAACAATAGCGGCATCTCTATTGCCGGAGGTTAATTGCGCTATCGCCAGATTAAAGCGCAACTCCGCCGTGCCGGGATTTTGCCGAAGCGCGTGATTAAAAATTTTTATCGCCTCCTTATACTGTTTTTTTTCATATAACGCTTTACCCAAAAGATTATTCGGTAAAGGATTGTCCGGCATGAGACGCACGGCTTCTTCCAGGATCGAGATCGCCTGTTTCGTCTTTTCCGTCCGCAGTAAAGCCATTCCGTAATAAGTCATTGCCCTTCCGTCCAGATTTTTGAATTTCTGCAGAGATTTATAACAGGCGACAGCTTCATTGTTTTGTTTGACGACCAGACTGAGTTCGCACATCTGCACTCGTGCGTTAATGTATTCCGGCTTAATTGCCACTGCCCGGCGCGCGGCGGCAAGGGCGTCGAGCGGGCGTTTTAAATGGTCGTAAACAATGCTGATATTATAATGCGACCGGGCGAGTCCGGGATCGAGAGTGACGGCTTTACCCAGTGATTCGAGGGCATCCTCGAAACGTTTCTGTTTGGTATAAACAGCACCGAGATTATTATAAATGGCGGGGTTTTGGGGACTTAAAAGCAAGGCGCGTTTAAGATCGGCTATCGCTCTTTCATATTTTCCCGCCTTTTCGAATCTTGCCGCGCGATCCGTATAACTAACGGCTGACATTTTTTTCACCGGTTTTTTAACGATGGCTGTTTGACTTTTCACCTGCGACTTAACGGGAACGGAAACGAAAAATAAAAAGACAAAAGTGAGTAATAAAGGTGAGAATTTCCTTTTTTCATAAACCATAAATTCCTCCTTTTTTTCAATTTAAAGAACAAATAAACTCGATGGGAAGCGATTATTATCAGATTTTTGTCATTAAATATATCACATTACGGAATGTAAGATTTGTATGCCGTGTTACATTTCGAGGCTTAAGCAACCCGGATGAGATCAGTAGCTGTTAAAATTTTAAATTGAATATGCAGATGATATTCAATTTTACTCATAAATTTTGAACGAATTTGTGAAAAATATAAAATCCCATTTTCCCTTATCTTCGATTCCGCCGACCATCATCAGGTAGAGAGTGATCCGGTCGCCTTTTTTCATATCTTTCGGAAAATCGTTTGCCGCCGGAATTTGAACCGGTATCCAATATTCTTTGCCGCATTCTTTGAACAGAAATTCCTTATCCAAAAGATCGAGAAGACTGCTCCCGGTATTCGAACTTTTAACATTCAAACTTTCCATCCAAATCCTGAACAATCCTATTTTTTCCTTCGAAAGTTTTCTGGACTCTCCGGCATACTCCAACCTGACCGCCGAATAGAAAGGATTCGCGCTGACCACGATCTGCTTTGTGCCGCCCGCTTCAAGTTTCTTTACACCGGAATTTAGTTCGACCAGTTCCGCCATCGTCCGCGTGTCATACAAATGATATGGAAATCCCTGCGAATGAACTGATCGAGCCGTGTATGTGAAAGCGAAAAGGAGAAAAAGAATAGAGAATAGATTTTTCATAAAAATAACGCTGCCTGTTTAATTTCAGAATGGTGGAAGTCTAGTTTTTATCAAATCAAAAGTCAACAAAATTCATTAACCGTTCTTGCTGAATGAATACTCATTCAGTTATACTAATCGCAATATAAATCAATCAAAACAGTTTAACAAAAGGACAAACAAAAAATGCTGAACATAAAAAAAGCCGCCGTTTTGGGCGCGGGAACAATGGGTGCGGCGATTGCCGCGCATCTTTCGAATGCCGGAATTCCGACTCTGCTTCTGGACATCGCGCCGAAGGAATTGACCGAGGACGAACAGAAAAAAGGCTTGCCGCTCGACGCGCCCGAGGTTCGTTACCGCATTGTCAATTCTCTGTTTGAAGCCGCGAAAAAATTAAAACCCGCGCCGTTTATGCTCGCGGACAACGCAAAACTGATCTCTCTGGGAAATTTCGAAGACGATATGGAGAAGATCAAAGATTGCGATCTCGTCATCGAAGCGGTTGTCGAAAATCTCGACATCAAACATAAAATTTTCGCCGAAGTTGATAAGCATAGAAAACCGGGCGCGATCATCGCGACAAACACTTCCGGGATTCCGATCGAGAAAATTGCTGAGCCTTTTTCAGACGATTTCAAAAAACATTTTCTCGGCATACATTTTTTCAACCCACCGCGTTATATGAAGCTCGTCGAGATCATTCCGACCGAAAATACGGACGGCGAACTCGCCTGCAAAATTTCGGGTTTTCTTGACGAGCGATTAGGCAAAGGCGTTGTTCCGGCAAAAGACCGACCGAATTTTATTGCTAACCGCATCGGCGTTTTTTCGATGATGGCGGCGATCAAGGAAATGATCGAAATGGGCTTAACGCCGACCGAAGTTGATCAGATCACGGGTAAGGCAATCGGACACGCTTCATCGGCGACGTTCAGAACTTCCGATCTCGTCGGCTTGGACGTAACGGCGCACGTTACGAACAATCTCTACCCGGCGATTCCCGACGACGAAGACCGCGAGGTCTTCAAACTTCCTGAATTAATTCAAACGCTTCTCGACAAAAATATTCTGGGCGATAAAACGGGCGGCGGATTTTTCAAAAAATCGAAAGATGTGGAAGGCAAACGGCAGATTCTCGAACTCGATCTGGAAACCTTCGAATACAAACCGCAGGAGAAAACGAAATTCCCTTCTTTAGAAGCGGCAAAGCAAATTGAAAACACCGAAGAGCGCGTCAAAAAACTTTTCTGGGGCGATGATAAGGTCGGCGAATTTTTACGAAAAACTTCTTCGAGAGTTTCGCGTTACGCGGCGAACCGCATTCCCGAAATCGCTGACACGATCGTCGAGATTGATAACGCAATCAAATGGGGTTTCGGCTGGGAGATCGGCGTATTCGAAGCGTGGGACGCGGTCGGTGTGAAAGAGTCGGTAGAGGAAATGAAAAAACAAGGCGAAGCAGTTCCCGAAAACGTTCAGAAAATGCTCGATTCGGGCGCGGAAACTTTTTATAAAACCGAAGACGGCAAGCGTTTTTATTACGATCTGGTGAACGGCGGTTATAAAGAAATCCCCGACCGGCAAGGCGTGATCGTTTTGAAATCGGTCAAAGACCGCAACGGCGTTATCAAGAAAAACAATGCCGCGTCTTTGATAGACATCGGCGACGGCGTGGCGTGTCTCGAATTTCATTCGAAGATGAATTCGCTCGGCGGCGATACGGTGCAGATGCTCAAATACGCGGTTGATGAAGTCGAGAAAAATCACGCCGGTCTGGTCATCGGAAATCAGGGCGGAAATTTTTCTGCCGGAGCGAATATTATGATGATCCTGCTCGCCGCGCAAGAAGAAGAATGGGACGACATTGATCTCGGCGTGCGCCAACTGCAAACGGCAGTGATGCGGCTTCGCTATTCTTCAAAACCCGTCGTCACCGCGCCGTATGGTTTGACCTTGGGCGGCGGATGCGAGATCACGATGCACGGAAACAAAGTCCGCGCGGCGGGCGAAACTTATATCGGTCTGGTCGAAGTCGGAGTCGGTCTGATTCCGGCGGGCGGCGGCACGAAGGAACTGACGATGCGGGCGATGGACAAAGCCGCCAAAACGCCCGATGCCGATCCGCTCGCGTTTTTGAAAAAGACTTTTGAAACAATTGCGATGGGCAAAGTCGCAACTTCGGCGCAGGAAGCGAAAAGTTGGGGAATTTTAAAAGATTCGGACGCGATCTCGATGAACGGCGACCGTCTGATCGCTGACGCGAAAGCCGAAGTCATCGCGCTCGCGGAAACCGGCTATGTCCAGCCCGTCGAGCGCACCGATATTTTTGTGATGGGCGAACAGGCGCAAGCCGCGATCAAACTCGCCTTGCATATGATGCGGCAGGGCGGATTTATTTCCGACCACGATCAACTGATCGGCAAAAAGCTCGCCAAAGTAATGAGCGGCGGCGATTTCAATCATTCAGCTTATGTTTCCGAACAGCATCTTCTGGATTTGGAACGCGAGGCGTTTTTATCGCTTTGTGGTGAAAAGAAAACGCAGGAACGAATTGCGGCAATGCTGAAAACGGGCAAGCCTTTGAGAAATTAATTTGAAAGAACTAGATAGTGTCAAAATCGTAAAATTATTGCGAAATAATCGTCCGTTTGATGGAACGGAAAATGTAAAACGTCCACCGGAAATCGGCGATGTCGGCACAATCGTTCATTTTCAGAAAGACTTTTGTGTTGTTGAAAGTGTAGATTCTGAAGGTTACACAATTTGGCTTGCAGATTTTTTGCCCGAAGAATTGGAAATTTACATGACAAATCAATAACAAACAAAAGTCTAAATTTGAAAAGGTTAAGCCTTTGAGGAATTAAAAATGCAAAATTTATTTTGGATATTTGCCGGTATCATTCTGGCGGGCGGGCTGATCTTGTTCGCCCGAAATACCGGCAGTTATCCGAAAGAGAAAAAAATCTATGCCGTCGGTTTGATCGTTGCGTCTTTGCTCTATGTCGGTTTCGGCTTTTTTTCCGATTCTTTAAGCTGGATATTAACGGAGTTTGGCGGTTTATTGTTCTTTGCGGTATTTGCCTTTTTGAGTTTGCGATTTTCGGGTTGGTTTTTGAGCGCGGGCTGGGCTTTACACATTTTATGGGATGTCGTTTTGCACGATCATTCGACCGGTTTTGTCCCCGATTGGTATCGGATGTTGTGTTTGGGTTTTGATCTTTTGATCGCGGGCTATTCAGGTTTCCGCGCATGGAGTGTGAAATGAAAAATGAAATTGAAAAAACGATCGGTCAACTGCAAAAAATTTCCGAAGATGCACAAAAAACTTTCGGCGGTCTTTCCGGCGAGCAGATCAATTGGAAACCGCGCGCGGAAAGTTGGAGTGTCGGGCAATGTTTCGATCATCTGATCAAATCGAATGAAGCGTTCGAGCCGCAGTTTCAGGAATTTGCAAGCGGCAGAAGAAAACAGACGTTCTGGCAAAACTATTCGCCTTTGACCGGATTTTTCGGAAATTTTCTTTTGAAGTCTTTGAAAAACGACGCGAAAAAATTCAAAGCACCGAGCAAGGCAATCGTTCCGCCGAGCGATATTCCGGCGGATATTATCGAACGGTTTGCCGCGCATCAAAACGAGCTTTGCGAAAAATTGAAAACGCTCGATAATTTCGACTGGCATAAAACGGTCGTTACATCGCCTTTTTTAAGTCTGATGACCTACCGGCTCGGCACGGCTTTTGAGATCGCCGTCGAACACGAGCGGCGGCATTTCCGCCAAGCCGAACGCGTAACGAAAGAAGCGAATTTCCCGCGCTAAAATTATGGAAACACAAACACAGGAATCGAAAATCTCGGTCGAAGAGCGCGGGCATATTTTACTTATCGGCTTGAATCGTCCGGCGAAACGCAACGCCTTCGATCTGCAGATGCTTGAAGAGCTAGCCGACGCTTATACCAGACTGGAAAATTCGGACGAACTTAGATGCGGCGTTTTGTTCGCGCACGGCGAGATGTTTACGGCTGGACTCGATCTGGCGAATGTCGCGCCGGAAGTCGTGAAATCGAACGGCGTTTTGAAATTCGGCGCGGATTCGATTGACCCGCTCAATATTCACAACCAGAGAACGAAACCGGTTGTCGTCGCCGTCGCCGGAAAATGTCTGACCATCGGCATCGAACTCATTTTAGCGGCGGATATTGCAATCGCGGCGGAGAATGCGACGTTCGCTCAGATCGAAATAAAACGCGGAATTTTCCCGTTCGGCGGCGCGACGCTTCGCTTTCCCGAACGCGCCGGTTGGGGAAACGCGATGCGCTGGCTGCTTACAGGCGACGAATTCGATGCAAATGAAGCGCACCGCATCGGCTTGGTTCAGGAAGTCGTCGAAACCGGAAAAGAGTTGGAAAAGGCAATTGAGATCGCCGAACAAATCGCCAGACAAGCTCCGCTCGGCGTTTACGCGACGCTCAAATCCGCGCGCAAACTTCAGCAAGAAGGTTACGAAGCGGCGAAAAACGATCTTCAGCCGCAGATCATCGAGCTTTTTAATTCCGAAGACGCGAAAGAAGGCGTGCAGTCTTTTCTCGAACGCCGCGACGGAAAGTTCAAAGGGAAATAAGATTTCCGGTCTTTGGTTTTTGGCTTTTGGTTTTTGGAAAGAAAAATCGGCTTATGCGATTTCCAAAGACCAAAGACCAAAAACCAAAGACCTTTTCAATTTATGCCCGAAAGTTTTGCGACAAAACTCGACCGCTTCAAGTTCAATTTCTTTCCCGCCTATCGCGGCACGGGCGCGCGCGTCGTTTACATCGCGGACGATTACCGCGAAATCAAAATAAAAATCCCTTTGAACTGGCGCACCAGAAATTATGTCGGCACGATCTACGGCGGCAGTATGTATGGCGGAATTGATCCGATCTATATGCTGATGCTGATCAAAAATCTCGGCAAAAATTATGTCGTCTGGGACAAAGCGGCAAATATTCGCTTCAAAAAACCCGGCAAGGAAACGCTGTTTGCCGAATTTCTTTTGACGGAAAACGAACTCGGCGAAATCAAGGAAATTCTCAAAACGCAGAAATCGGTTGACCGCATTTACACGGTCGAACTCAAAGACGGAAACGGCACGCTTCACTGCCGGATCGAAAAAACTTTATACATCGCCAACAAAGCGGATCACATTCCGAAAAGTTAAATTCGCCAATCGCGTTTTTATACAAAACGGCTAAAATAATTTGTATGAACCTTTACGAAACACGCGCCTTCATTTTTGATATGGACGGCACACTCGTTGACAATATGCGCTTTCACACTGAAGCGTGGGGGAAACTTTTGAGCGAAAACGGTGTTGAAATGAACGCGCATGATTTTATGGTCAAAACCGCCGGAAAAACCAACCGCGAAATTTTGCCGATGATCTTTAAAGACATTTCCGAAGAAAAGATCGCCGAATTTTCTAACCGCAAAGAGTCGCTTTATCAGGAACTTTTTCTGCCCGAACGAAAAGCGGTTGACGGCGCGGTCGAGTTTTTGGAAAAAGCGAAGAGTTTGGGTATAAAATTAGCTGTCGCCACCGCCGCGCCGAACGGCAATGTCGAATTTATTCTCGACGGTCTGAATCTCAGAAGATTTTTCGACGCGGTAACGACTGCCGAAGACGTTAAAAACGGCAAACCCGATCCCGAATTTTTTCTCGTTTCGGCGGAAAAATTAGCGGTCGCGCCGGAAAATTGTCTCGTCTTCGAAGACGCTTTCGGCGGTTTCGAAGCCGCGCATCGCGCCGGTATGAAATCAGTCGGCATCACGACAGTCAATTCGGCGCAGGACATTCTGAAAACGAATTCGGTCGTCGAAGCGCACGCCGATTTTACTAATTTAGAACCGCAGGATTTGATCGAAAAATATCTGCCCGAAAACTTAAAAGCAAATGTCTGAATACGTTTACGTTGATAATTCAAATGTCTTTATCGAAGGCAAAAGAATCGCCGCGCGGCGCAAGGGCGCGGACGATCATTACGATTTCCATTTTCGTCTCGATTTCGGCGAGCTATACGATTTTGTTTCCGAAGACGATCCGCAAAAGATCGCCCGCGCGCTGCTTTTGGGATCGCGCCCGCCGGAGAGCGACAAGGTTTGGGAAGTCGCCGAACGTGCCGGTTTCGAGGTCGTGGTTTTAGACAGAAATTCCGAAAACCGTGAGAAAAAAGTTGACACAGGACTCGTCGCCGCGATGGTGCGCGACGCTTACACGAAAGCGCAAAAGTCGGACGTAATAACGCTCGTCGCCGGCGACAGCGATTATGTTCCGGCGGTCGAAATGCTCGTCGCCGACGGCTTTCACGTCGAAGTCGTCTTCTGGAGCAGCGCGTCCGGCGAACTGAAATCGGTCTGCTCGAAATTTATCGAACTCGACAGACATCTGGACAGTTTGGAATATTAAAAACTGAAGAAACTTACAGGGATGACAGGATAGATAAGGATAAAAAAAGTAATTTTTGTTTTATCCCTGCATATCCTGTTCATCCCTGTTAATTCTCTTAAAAATCTATGCAAAGATGCGATTGGGCGCGAAACGATCTCGCCGTCGAATATCACGACACGGAATGGGGCGTTCCCGAACACGACGACCGG
>JBGTSF010000109.1:0-9893 GCA_041940425.1 Pyrinomonadaceae bacterium | reverse complement strand
CCACGACCGACACTTACGGAGACGGAATCATGAACGCACGACGCGGCTCGCAGTCAAACCGCTTCCTTTATACTTGGTTGCCGGTCACCATCATCATCATTGCGTTAGGCGCATTGTTGGTCGCGCCTAAGCGTGTGCGAAATTTGATTTCTGTCGACAACGAACATTTGTGGCAACACAGCGAAGCGCCACCCCAGCGACAAGTCGTCTGGGAACCGGCGAAACGCATCGAAGTCGAGACGCCAAACCGCGATGGTGGAAACAGTCTTATCCACCCGCAGCTCACCAATTCGGGCACGGTTCTATATTTTACTGTGCGCGATGCCGATGGTTCGGCAGATATCTATCGTTCACGAATGATTGAAGGTGTCTGGGAAAAGGCTGAACCCGTAACCGAACTTAACACCGATGCGGACGACATTGGCCCTGTCATCTCGAAGGACGGCAGCCAGTTGTATCTATACTCTGATCGCACTGGCGGAGTCGGTGGATTTGATCTCTATGTTTCCCGGCGGACGCCCGATGGATGGAGTAAACCGACAAATCTTGGTCCCCGCGTCAACACGCTGGCTAACGACTATGCACCCGCGTTGAGTAGCGACGGAAAGTCGTTGTATTTTTCCAGCAACCGCAACAAGCGAATGCAAAAGTACGCAGCCGAGCATTCCGACGACGCACCGGCGAAGTGGACCGAAACGCTCAGGGCGCAACAAGGCCTCGTGCAATATGACCTGTACGTTCTTAAGCGAGAAGATGCAGATGCACCTTGGGGGCCAGCGAACCCTGTGTCGGAACTGAATCGCGCAAATTCAAACGAAGGGACGCCGTTCATTTCGCCGTCAGGGGCTTTCCTTTACTTCACGTCCGACCGACCGCATCGCAGGGGCGAAGAACCGAACTACGATCTGTACCGAGCGCGTCGCCAAGCGGGGCGTTGGGCGGATTTGGAAAACTTAGGCACAAGCATCAACACGGCAGCCAATGAACTTGATCCGGCAATTTCGCACGAGGGGTTCCGTTTGGTCTTTTCGAGCGACCGGGTTGCAGAAGAATCGAAGACCACGGTACGTCCCAGCGAAGATGAACTCTATGCAATCTACACCAGCACTTCGAAGGAAGTGATCGAAGATGTTGCGTGGGGTGAAAGTCGCCTGTCATGGGTGATTAGCCAGTTGTGGTGGATTCTGTTGTTGCTGCTAATTGCCGGTTTGATTGCTGGCCTGATTTGGTTTTTAAGGCGGGTCTCGTTTCGCCGAGCACCGGTTCCCGGATTCTTCCTGGTCGCCCTACTACTTCACTTGATGTTGGCAACAGGAATGTTTTTTGTCGGCTTGGGCGGTGAGTTAGTGGAGCGAATTAAGGAACAAATCGAACAAGCCATCGCAATGGATTTCGCTGAGAGCAATTCGCATCAGTCGCACAAGCCAGGACAAGAGTCCTATGAAAAGATGTCGGATCTCAAGTCGGTTGAAACCGTGCAGACGTCCGACGTTTTCGCCGAGGTTTCGGCAAGATTGAGCAGCGCGATTCCATAACGGCGGCGGTTCGGGATATTTTGCCTGTCCGGCAGATAAACCGCTCCGGCAAATTCGAGCGATTTTTCGTGAAGCGGCAGAGCCTCGCGGTAAAAATTTTCAAACGGCTGACCGCTTTTTTTCGCTTCGTCGCCCTGCCAGATTTTCGTCGTTCCGGCGCGCTGGTAAATTTTTGCCAAAACTTCTTTTAGCTTGTCGCTCTGTAGATTTTTCCGGTAGAGAGTTTCGGCGGTTTCGATGGTCTGCGAAAAATGCCCGAATTTTTTTTCAAAATCGGTGATCGTATCGCCTTTTCTTACCAGGAGATTTATTTTCTGCATTTGAAATTCAAAATTTTCCGGTTCGGCGGCGGTCAGTTCATCAATCAAATTTAACGCTTCTTCTAAAACGGCAAATTTCGTTTCCTCATCGGCAAACCGCATATAGACCGCGAACAAAGCATCGTAAACGCGGACGAGTTCGAATTTTGCCTGATAGTTTTTCTCTTCTTTTTGAATGACCGATTCCAAAAGCGCGGCGGCTTTTTTATAACTTTTGACCGCGCCCGCCGTGTCGCCGATGTTGGCTTCATACTGCTTGCCCTGCACGTCGCCGAGCTTGAAATACGCGGCGGCAAGCTCGCGCTGGAGTTCGGTGTTGTCTTCGGCTTCCGACGAAAGATTGTCCAAATATTTCAGCGCATCCGAAACGAGCATCTCGCGCGTCGCGGTCGCGCCCGGCAGAGCGGCAATCGCATCGTGATATTTAAAGATGACGTTATTCGCCAATTCTCTGACCTCGTTAAAACGGTGTTCGGCGCGCGCCCTTTCCGCCCGCGCGATTTGCGCCTGCCAGAGCGCGATGATAATTCCCGTCAAAAGCGCGAGAAAAACGAACGCGCCCGCGATAACCGCGCCCTTGTTTCGCTCGAAAAATTTCGCCGCGCGATAGCTCATCGTCAAAGGTCGCGCCGACACGGGCAAACCCGTCAGATGACGGCGAATGTCTTCGGAAAATTCCTGCACGGAAGAATAGCGTTCGTTCGGATTTTTTCTCAACGTTTTCAAAATAATATTGTCCAGATCGCCTTTTAAAAGTGCTGAGTGCTGAGTGCTGAGTGCTGAGTTTTGACTTTGGGCTTTGGACTTTGGGCTTTGAACTGCCGAAGGCTTTTCCGGTTCGGTTTCCAAAATGGCGCGTTCGATCTCGATCTGGCTTTTGGAGTTTACTTTGTAAGGTTTTTCGCCCGTTAAAAGTTCAAACAAAATTACGCCCAAACTGTAGATGTCGCTTGTCGTGCCGATTCGCTCGCCGCGAATCTGTTCGGGCGAAGCGTAGGCGGGCGTCATCATTCCGAACTGCGTTGCCGTGCCGATCTCTTCCGCTTCGTCCGATGCGAGAATTTTTCCGATGCCGAAATCAAGCAGTTTCGGTGTTCCGTCTTCGGTTACAAGAATATTTTTCGGTTTCAGGTCGCGGTGAATGACGAGATTTTGATGAGCGTATTGAACCGCCGCGCAGACCTCGCGGAAGAGTTCGAGTTTTTCTTTGACGCTCAAGTTTTTTTCTTTGCAGTAATCGTCAATAAATTTGCCCTCGACAAATTCCATCGCGTAAAACGGCAGACCGTCGCCGGTCATCCCGCCGTCGAGAAACCGCGCGATGTTCGCGTGTTCGAGAGACGCGAGAATTTTCTGCTCATGGCGAAAACGCGAGAGAATAGCGTCGGTGTCCATTCCGCGCTTGATGATTTTCAGAGCGGCACGCTGGCGAAAATTTTCCGTTTCGCGCACCGCTTCGTAAACCGCGCCCATTCCGCCGCGCCCGATCTCTTTGATGATTTTATATTCGCCGATGCGTTCGGGCAGTTTAGCCTGATCGCCGTTCGTAAAAATCTCGAAGGCGTTTTTTTCGAGCGAATCGGACATAGAATCTTCGTCGGCAAAGACAAGCATTTTTTCAACTTCGCGGCGCATCTCTTCATCGCCGTTAATTTTTTTTTGGAGAAATTCCGCTCTTTCGGCAGACGGGATTTCGACCGCTTCGTTAAAAACTTCTTTTATTTTTTGCCAATTTTCAGAGTTCATTTTCTACAAACAATTAACAGGAATGGACAGGATGAAAGGGATGTTCGAGAAAGATTTTTTTAACTTTTTTTATCTATCCTGTTCATCTCTGTTAATTGTTTTTTAAATCCGCGTTTTCAGCCACGCTTTCGCCATTCGCCATTCGCGTTTGACGGTCGAATCGGAAATATCTAAAACTTCCGCCGTTTCTTCAATTGTTAAGCCGCCGAAAAACCTCAGTTCGACGATTCGCGCCTGCGTCTGATCGAATTCGGCAAGATTTTTCAGAGCGTCGTCGAGCGCGATGAGTTCAAGATCGCGTTTGTCTTCAAAACTGACGGCTTCGTCCAGAGAAATACGCGCCGCGCCGTCGCCGCGCTTTTTCGCATTGCGCTGAACGGCGTAATTGACCAAAATCCGCCGCATCATTTCCGCCGCGATGGAAAAAAAATGAAGACGATTGTTCCAATCAACATCGCGCTGTTCGATAAGACGAAGATAAGCCTCGTGAACGAGCGCGGTCGCCTGCAATGTGTGATCGCCGCGCTCGTTTTTTAGTTGACTTCCCGCGATGCGCCGCAGTTCGTTATAAACCAGCGGCAGAAGTTCGTCGAGCGCGTACTTATCGCCCGTCTGAGCCTTTTTCAAAAGTTGAGTTATCTCGCGGTTTTCTTTCATTCGAGAAATTTCCGGCGTAAGAATTTTTCCGTTTCTTTAATGCTGTGTGCCTGAAATTTGGTTTTAAAGTTGTCGGTCTATTTTGAGCGCACGCATATTTTACAAAAGAAATTATTAAAAAACCATTATTTTTTTATTTCCGGGAAATTTAATTGACCCGATTCGCTTAAAAAATCTGCGATTGGTTTTAAAGAGCGGGAATTTTGCCCGGAAATTTTGAGAGGAGTTTGATGAAACGATGATTGATAAAACCAGAATTTTGATGAAACCGATTTTAGTATTGACCTTTTTGATTTTGCTCGCGTCGCATATTTTCGCCGCCGACACGCCGCTCTGGACGTTTGACGGCGCGAAATGGTATTCGATGCGCGATTCGGGAAACGTGATGGTCGGTACGAAAACGGGCGTGGCGATGCTCGACGGCGCGAGCGGCAAAACGCTCTGGACGCGCAATGATCTCGGCGAGATAAAAGAGGACGAATACACCGATCTGGCGGGAACGCCGCTCGTACTTTTCGCAGACAATTCCGGCTGGGCGCAGAGGAAAACAAAGCTCACGGCGGTTGACGCGATGACGGGTGAAACCGTCTGGCAGACGGAAAAAATGCTCGGCTATACGGTCGAGGTCGCACCGGTTTTTCAAAAAGACATGCTCGTCTTTCTGACCATCAAAGACAACCGGATGAATAAAGACAAGCCGGACATTTACGTGCTGAAGATGTCCACGGGCGAACTGCTCTGGCAGACGGAATACACGGAAAAAGTTGACCTTTACGGTGTGGAAAAGAAAAAGCGTTCGGGCGCGGGCGCGATGCTTCTCGGTTCGGGCGGCGGACGCTCCGACCGTTTCGATCTGTCGGGCGAAAATCCGCCGATCTTTGACGGCGACTCGATGTATATGACCTACGCCGGTCTTCACCGCTACAATCTCGCGGACGGAAAATTGATTTGGAAAACTTTGTATGACGTAACCGACGGTTCGCTCAAAAACACGAACGGTCAGGCGATCATTGACGGCGATATGATCTACACTTCGGCGCAGGGAATAATCCGCGCGATTGACAAAACTAGCGGCGCGGTCAAATGGACGACGAAGGATTTCGGCAAGGGCGGCATCGCCGAAATGCAGTTACACGGCGATGTCGTCTATGGCAGAATGGGCGGACAATTTTTCAGCGCGAAAAAAGGCGAATGGCAGAAAAAATCGCCGATCGGCGTGGTTGCTTTGAACAAATCTAATGGAAATACGAATTGGATTTACACAGGCGCGAACGAGTCAATCACGAATATGGTCGTTCTGCCGAATGACAACACTCTGCTCATCGCCGATAAAAGTAATCTCATCGGCTTGGATATGTCGAGCCAAGGGAAAGTCAAAGAAGCCTACAAAGTAAAACTCAAATTCAAACGCGCGCTCGGCGCGGCGGATGTCGGCGGCAAAGCGGCGGCGATCGCGTTCGGCGGCATCGGCGGCGCATTTAAAAAAGGCGCGAAACGAACCGACAATCCGGTTTCGCTCGTCCGGCAGGAAAACGGCACGGTCGTCGTGCGCGGTCTTCAGCATCTGCTCGCGTTTAACCCGACGACAAAAGAAATTGCGTGGTCAAATAAATACGCCGCGCCCGGAATCAGCGGTTGGGAATCAATCGTGATGACGGCTCTGACCGTTACCGCCGCCGCGCTTTCTCAGGCGAACGAGTCATATCAGATGCAGAACGGAAATTACAACAGCGCGTTCCGCGAAAACGCGAATTTCCTGAATCTGATGTCGAATTACCAGCAGTTTATGGGCAAAAAATATTCCGCCTCGAAACAAAGCGGAAATATTTATTACGTTCTGGCAAAGATCAAAGGCGACGACGATTCGGGTTCGGGACTCATCGGCGTGAATATGCTGACCGGAAACGCCGAACGCCAGATCATCTTTAACGACAAATCGCCCGATTACGAGGTGGACGAACTCGAAGGTCGCCTTTTTAATATGAACAAAGGCAAGCTTTCGGCTTATTCTATTAAAGACAAACCCGAACAGCGCGACAGCGATGACGACGATGACGGCGGCGGCAAATAATTTTTTGAAGGAAAATTTATGAGAAAATTTTTATTTACTTTAACATTGCTGTTTTTATGTTCCGCCGTCGCCGACGCGCAAACAAAATCAAAATTCAATTACGCGGCGCAGAAAAAATTTATCCCCTTGGAACTCGGAAAAATTTATCTCGGAATGCCGTTTGACGAATTTGCCAAGCAGATTGATCTGAAAAAGGCGGAAGCGGGCGATACGAGTTATGACTGGCTTTCGCTCGACATTCCGTTTGAAAAAGGAAATATCGCGGGCATAACGGTCAAAATTCACGGTTTGACGCAGGACGAGAAAATGCAAATTCTTTTTCAGGAAACCGTAAAGAAAAAAGACAACTTCGGCGAGGATTACGACGCGCAGATCGAGCGCGTGAAAACGGACAAAATTCCGGCGAAAGGGGTTGTCTATGCGATGTATATTTTTTACAAAAAAGATTTCGATCTGAAAAATCACGTCGTCAAAACATTCGGTCAGCCGAAAGCGGAAGACATTTACAAAAAAGGCGACGAATATCATTTCTACGATATGCAGTGGACGAAAAAAACCTCCGACGGTCTCGTGTGGCTTGTCCGCTCATTTCACGACGGCAACGCGAAAAGCCTCCAACTGCTCGGTAGAATTGACGGAACGGAATGGGGCTTGGACGATTTGGAATAACAGGTCAGTATTGCCTGCGGCTGGTTTCAGGTTTCAAGTTAATTGAAGGCTGTGCAAATTAAAGTGTTTGTATTTTCAGTTATTTTCACTCCGAAATAGATGATAGATGATAACTGATAGATCAAATCTATCATCTATTATCTGTCAGTTATCATCTATTCCGAATGTTTTTCTTAAAATTTCTAATTTGCACAACCTTCAGTTAATTAACTTGAAACCTGAAACTTGAAACTTTGATATTCGGACAGCGCGTTTTTTTAACTTGCATTAAAGCGAGATTAGCAGTAACTTAAAATCCTATTTTCCCGATAATACAGGAAAAATATTTGTTTCATATATGAAACAGCATTTCACAAACGCTCTCTTTTGTGCTAGACTTCATATTGTCTTTTAATAAGCGCAAAAGGAGTTAAAAAAATGAGTGGAGAAGCAGTAAAAATGGTTATGGAAAAAAGCAAGGCGATCGAGTCGGCACTCTCGCAGATTGAAAAGAAATTCGGAAAAGGCTCGATCATGAAAATGGGCGAGCGTCCGGTCGAAGACGTTCGCTCGATCTCGACGAATTGTTTGAGCTTGGACGCGGCGATCGGTGTCGGCGGCGTGCCGCGCGGTCGGATCGTCGAAATTTACGGTCCCGAAAGTTCGGGAAAAACGACGCTCGCTCTGCAGGTCGTCGCGCAGGCGCAGGCGGGCGGAGGAATTGCCGCCTATATTGACGCGGAACATGCGATGGACCCGGAATACGCGGCGGCGCTCGGCGTTGATGTCGAAGAGCTTTTAATTTCACAGCCCGATTCGGGCGAACAGGCTCTGGAAATCGCCGAAACTCTGGTTCGCTCTAACAGTGTTGATGTGATCGTCATTGACTCGGTCGCCGCGCTCGTGCCGCGCGCCGAACTCGACGGCGAAATGGGCGATTCGCTTCCCGGACTTCAAGCGCGTCTGATGTCGCAGGCTCTTCGGAAAATCACGGGCATTGTTTCGAGTTCGCGCACCTGTTTTATTTTTATTAACCAACTGCGCGAAAAGATCGGCGTATTTTTCGGCTCGCCCGAAACGACGACCGGCGGAAAGGCTCTGAAGTTTTACGCTTCCGTCCGGCTCGATATTCGCCGCATCGGCGCGATCAAGGAAGGCGACAAGCACGTCGGCAACCGGACGCGCGTCAAGGTCGTGAAAAACAAGGTCGCGCCACCGTTTCACGAATGCGAATTCGACATAATGTACGGCGAAGGCATCTCGCGCGAAGGCGATCTTTTGGATTTGGCGGTCAACAACAACGTCGTCGAAAAATCGGGCGCGTGGTTTTCCTATTCCGGCGAACGTCTCGGACAGGGACGCGAAAATGTCAAAAATATGCTCAAAGAAAATCGTGAAATGTTTGACCGCATCGAACACGATGTCAAAGTAAAACTCGGTTTTATCAAGGAAGAAGAGACGGCAAAAGCGGCTGAAGCTTCGGAAGAATAATCTCTCTTTTACAAATCGAAAAAAGTCGGCATTTTAAGTTTTATAAAATGCCGACTTTTTCTTAAATTGAAAATTTGCTACTCCGGTTTTACTCTCCGGTTTCTGTCACCCGGTTTTTTTACCGAATTGTCCGGCGCGGTCGCGGGCGGCTGGTTTACCTCGCTGGCGTTGCGCGGAGTATTCATCTGTTTTTTGAGAGTTTCCTCGTCGGGAATGCCGGGAATCGGCGGAGTTCCTTTCGGCATCGGCGTTTTGCCGATCGTACTCGGATCGGGAATGCCCGGTGTCGGTGTCGTTCCCTTCGTCGTTACATTGGCGTTGCCCGGATCGGGAATGCCGGGAATATTCGCGCCGCTGGTATTGATCGGCGAAGTCGAAAATCCGGGCGGCAGATTTGTCTGGTCAACTATGACATTGGCGGCTTGATTGGCATTTGAAGTTTCCGTCGAACTGCACGCGAAATTGAACGCAGCAGTCAGAAAACATAGTAAAACAAAAATAGTTTTTCTCAACATAAAAAGTAAAAGACCTCTATAAAATATAAATTTAATTTAAAAAATAGCTGTGCCGGCTTGAACGTTGCGTTTACCGGAGGGCGGAAACGGCTTTCAAACCGGCACGGGCAGGTATCAAACGGACTTCGGAAGGTATCAGTAGCCGAAATAGGCATAACAGCTACTAAACAGTGATTATAAACCTCAACGCCGATATGTCAATAGTTGGCGGAAAAAAAATTTTGTTTTTTACCAACAAACGCCTGTTCATTTGACAACCGTAAAAGGCTTATTTAGACTATGAAACTTGCCCTTACGGAAAAGGGATTTGAAAAAAAGGCTTGGTAGCTCAGTTGGTAGAGCAGCGGACTGAAAATCCGCGTGTCGGCAGTTCGATTCTGTCCCAAGCCACCATAAACATTGAACAAAAGCGCATCTTTCAAAAATGCGCTTTTGCTTTGCCCCTTACGTTGCCCCTTAGATCATCTTCTTGTGTTGCTTTCGATATGTTTATTTCTTCTTTTCCTCTTTCTTCTCCTTATCAACCGAAGGTTTATCTCCTTTTCCTCTTTCTGTTTATTTATTCGAGGTTAAATTCATTAATGTTTTCTCTGGTGCAGTAATTCTTACCTGCGATGTGCTTGTATTTGATTCCGCGGGAGTGCCGGATCATTTCAAGTGAAATTCACTGATTCCAAAGTGTTTTGCCAGCTCCTATTCGGTAAAGAACATACTACCGGACATATCATTTACCAACCCGTGCAAATTGTCGATAACTTGTCTCAGTTCATTAATTGTTTTACTCTCTTCAAAGTTTTCCAACAGTTCTAGCTGTACGGATATGGTTTTTTATCAATCAAATATTTATTCACCGATTTATTCTCCTGTATTAAGTTCCTATTGGTACCGTTTTGAAAACTACTTAAAAGAT
>JBGTSF010000108.1:0-9988 GCA_041940425.1 Pyrinomonadaceae bacterium | reverse complement strand
GATTTACTACCTTATAGCCGTTGTTGGTCAAAATAATATCAACCAGATTTTTCCCGATGTCGTGAACGTCGCCTTTGACGGTTGCCAAAACCATCGTGCCTTTTTCAACGCCTTCTACCTTGTCCATAAATGGTTCGAGAAATTTGACGGCGGTTTTCATCGCTTCGGCAGATTGGAGAACAAACGGCAACTGCATCTGCCCGCTTCCGAACAGATCACCCACGACTTTCATTCCGTCAAGCAAAATCGTGTTGATAATATCGAGCGCGGAATATTTTTCGAGCGCGATTTTCAAATTATCTTCCAAGCCGATTTTTTCGCCTTCGATGATGTGTTCTTTGAGGCGTTCTTCGATAGGCAATTGGGAAATGTCTTTTTTCAAAGTCTTCGTAGTTTTGCCTTCAAACAGCGTCGTAAATTCGGTGAGCGGATCGTAAGTTACAATGTCGCCGTCGAATTTTCGCCGGTCGTAAATCAGTTCGCGGGCGACTTCGATTTCGTGTTCGTTAAATCGATTAAGCGGCAGAATTTTCGAAGCATTGACAATTGCCGAATTCATTCCGGCTTCGACCGCGTCGTGCAGAAAGACGGAATTCAAAACGACACGCGCCGCCGGATTCAGACCGAACGAAATATTTGAAACGCCCAAAATTATATTGGCTTCGGGCATTTCTGATTTTATCTGCTGAATTGCTTTGATCGTTTCGTCGGCGTTTTTGCGGTCTTCTTCGATGCCGGTCGAGATCGGCAGAGCGAGCGGGTCAAAGAAAATATCGTGCGCCTGTATGCCGAATTCGACTGCATCTTTGTATGCACGGCGGGCGATTTTTACTTTGTTTTCGGCAGTTCGCGCCATTCCGTCTTCGTCAATCAAACCGATGACCACGCCCGCGCCGTAATTTTTGGCGAGTTCTAAAACTTTAAAAAAGCGCGGTTCGCCGTCTTCGTAATTTGTCGAATTCAAAAGACATTTTCCGCCCGCAAGCTGTAAGCCCGCTTCCATTTTTTCCCACTCGGTCGAATCGAGCATCAGCGGAATTTTGACGTTTGTTACAAGGCGCGAAACGAGTTCGTGCATATCGGCAACGCCGTCGCGCCCGACAAAATCCACATTGACATCCAAAATATGCGCGCCTTCGCGTTCCTGCGATTTGGCTAAACTGACAAGCCCGTCCCAATCTTCCGCCTGCAAAAGATCGCGCATCTTTTTCGAGCCTGACGCATTGACTCTTTCGCCGACGATCAAAAACGAAGCGTCCTGTTCATACGGCTGGCGAAAATAGATCGAGGAAGCCGACGGAGCGAGTGAAGCGTCGCGCTGTTTCGGCGAGATTTTTTTTATTTCACTAACAACTAATTTCAAATGTTCGGGCGTTGTGCCGCAACAGCCGCCGACGATGTTTACGCCGAAATCTTTGGCAAAATGAACGACCTTTTCGGTGAAACTTTCCGGCGTTTCGTCGTAATGCTGCTGCCCGTCTTTGACTTCGGGCAAACCGGCATTCGGCAAAACCGACACGGGAATTTCCGAATGCTCGCACAGATATTTGATGGATTCGGTCATTTGTTTCGGTCCCGTTCCGCAGTTCATCCCGATCACGTCAATCGGAAAAGGTTCTAGCGCGGTCAGAGCCGCGCCGATTTCCGTGCCGTTTAGCATTGTGCCAAATGTCTCGATCGTTACCTGCGCGATGACCGGAATTTTTATTTTGTTTTTTTCAAAATGCTCGAAGATCGCCATCAGAGCCGCTTTCGTTTGCAAAAGGTCTTGGCACGTTTCGACGATCAAAACGTCTGAACCGCCGTCAACGAGCCCGTGAACCTGGTCAACATAAGCCCGTTTCAAATCCCGAAAAGAAATATGCCCAAGCGTCGGCAGTTTCGTTCCCGGTCCGATCGAACCGGCGACAAAGCGCGGTTTTTCATTAGTCGAAAAATCACGCGCGATTTTTTTGGCAATTTCCGCCGCCCGGCGATTTACATCGTAAGTTTTCTCGGCAATCCCGAACTCCGCCAAAACGACTTCCGAACCGCCGAAGCTGTTCGTTTCGATCACATCAACGCCCGCTTCCAAAAACTGCGTGTGAACCTTTTCGATCAGATCAGGTCGCGTGTAAAGCAGATTTTCCGAACAATTTTCAAACGCCGCGCCGCCCCAATCGTCAAACGTCAGATTCTGCGATTGCAGAAAAGTCCCCATCGCGCCGTCGAAAACGACGATTTTTTCTTTTAGTAAATCTAGGAATGTCATTAGTCCTTTGTCCTTTGTCCTTTGCAGTTAGTATCCAATTTATCCGTAAAAAATGCTAAGGACAAAGGACTAAAGACAAAGGACAAAAATAAAAACTCCGCGCCAAACAAGCACAGAGTTTTTTATGAAAAATTTATTTGAAACCCGGTAGCTGTTTAGCCGTTTATTTTTCGTGGTCGCAAGTCGCCATAACTCACCACGTTACGAAGTTAAATCTTAGCGAAATCTTTGCAAATTGTCGAGTTGTTAGTTTGGCAATCCATACTCTGATCTTTCCGGCGTTACATAAAAATTGCGGTCAACCTCGACTGTTTTTATTTCGCTTCCCAAAGTAAATATTTGTTTCTTTGCGGTAGGTTTCAATAAAACCTCCTGCCCGTTAATGCTGACGCGGATCGGCATCGCAAAACCTTCGACGACATTTGCGTAGCGGTAATCCAAATTTTTGCCGTTGATAATGTAATCAAAAACCGGAATTTTTGTTGTTCTGAGATACTGGTCGAAAATTTTGCTCAGATCGATTCCCGATTTGTTTGAAATATAATTTTCAATCTGGGTACTCGTCACGGTTTGATGCCAGAAATCTTTATTCAAACCGCGCAGGATTCCGCGCCATTTCGCGTCATCGTTTATTACGTGGCGGATCGTATGCAGAAGACTTCCGCCTTTGGCATACATATCGCCCGAACCTTCGCGGTTTAGATTGTATTCGCCGATAATCGGTTTTTCGTTGCGAATGTTCATCCGGCTTCCGACGACATAAGTTTCCGCATCGGCTTTGCCGAAATGATACTCGACAAAAAGATTTTCCGAATAATTGGTAAAGCCCTCGTGAATCCACAGATCGGCGGCATCTTTGATCGAGATGTTATTGCCGAACCATTCGTGTCCGGATTCGTGAACGATGATGAAATCGAATTTGAAACCGACTCCCGTGCCGCTGTAATCGCGCCCGCGATAGCCGTTGCGGAAATAATTACCGTATGTAACCGAACTCTGATGTTCCATTCCGGCGTAGGAAACGGCGACGAGTTTGAAACCGTCTTCGTAAAACGGATATTTGCCGAACCAGTGTTCAAACGCTTCGATCGTGCGCGGAACTTCCTTGAATTGTTTTTTCGCTACTTCCAATTGGTGCGGCAAAACCCAGTATTGCAAATCGAGCTCGCCGCCCTCGCCCTTGTATTTTTCGTTCCAGTGGACGTAGTTTCCGATGTTCGCATTGACGGCGTAATTGTTGATCGGATTTTTTACATGCCAGCGAAAAGTTTTTGTTTTTTCCGCTTTATTTTCGTTCGTTTTTATCAAACGTCCGTTGGAAACGGCGACCAGATTATCGGGAACGGTGAGGTTGATATTCATCCCGCGGTCGGGTTCGTCCGCGCCGTGATCTTTGTTTGCCCACCAGATGCTCGCGCCGATGCCCTGACAGGTCGTCGTGATGAAATGCTCGCCGAGATCATCGCGTCCCCACGTGATACCGCCGCTCCACGGCGGGTTGCGGCTTTCCGTCGGTTTGCCTTCCCAATAGACGGTGATGCTGTCTTCGATGTCCTTCGGCAATTCTTCCGTCAAATAAATAAAATACGCATTGCCCTCGCGCTTGAATTTCAGTTCCGTATTTTTGTGCGTGGCTCTGGTAATGGCGAGCGGCTCTTGCAGATCAATCTGCATTATGTAATCTGATTTGACGGTCTTAAACGTAATGACATTTGAGCCTTTGATGGTTTTCGTGTCGGGGAAAAATTGGATCGAGAGGTCGTAATGCAGCAAGTCCCACCATTCGCGCTCGGGCGTTACGGAGCCGCGCAGAATCTCCTGCCGCGTCGGCTCTTTGGTCTGGGCAAATGACGTTTGAAGGAGGAAAGACAGAAAAATAATATTTGCAAAAATGAAAATTGATTTACGCATAGATTTTTAAGTTGATTAGCCAAAAAAAATTCCGAAACGGCAACGATTCGAATCTCCAACAATATTATCATTTTCGACTAAAAAAATGGATTTCCCATAAACTTAAAAATAAAAAACTCCGCGCCGGATAAGCTCGGAGTTTTCCCATCTACAATAGTTGTATTTCTACTCAATTCGATTCGGAACAAGCCTTTTCTACCGCAGAGTCGGCTAATTGACGCGCCTTTAGATTTTGGTTTTTGACCGCCGGTTCGACCGTTTCGGTTACGCATGCCGCGTCTTTCGTAATTTTCGTAACGATCAGATAGGATTTGGCATTTTCACGATTGTCGGGATCGTCGAAAACATTCATCCTGACAATCAGCGCAACGGGAATAATTTTTTTCCCTTCACGCCGAACGCGCCATTCGGCTTTTTTGCCGAGCGATGTCGGCGCGGCACTGATCTGCATTTTCAGTTCGATCTCATCGCCGTCCGGCGCGATCAAATTTAACATCTGGTGATGCTCGCTTTCGAGCAGAACGAGTTTATAACCGCCGACTCCGCGGCATTCTCCGCGATACAGAATTCCGTTGTCGGGGTCGGACTTTAATTCTTTGCAGTTTTTATCTGAGAAATCGGTGTAGATGCTTTCGATCTTTTTGGACTGCGCCGAAAAGCTGATCGAAAAAAACACCAGCATTATTGAAATTAAAAAAATTTGTTTCATAAATTTTTTGCATTAAAAAGTATATACGATTATTCCTTTGACAAACACGCTCTCGCCTTCAATTTTAGCCGGTCTGAATTTTGCGCGGTAAGCCGCCCAAACCGCCGCATTATGAAGCAGAGCGTTTCCGCTGACGGCTTTGACCTGTTTGACATATCCTTTGCCGTCAATCAAAACTTCGACACTGACCTCGCCCTTCAAACTTGCGGCTTTTGCCGCCGACGGATAGATCGGCTCGGGCAGATAGACGGCTTTATCGTTGAGGATTCCGGCTGGAATAATTTTTACGTTACCCAAAAGTTTTTTGATCGAACTTTTGTCCTCATCCGGCTCAAATATCGAATCGCTTTTGACAACCGAAATATACTTTGCTTTTTCATCATTTTGTTGAGCAGACACTTGAATCACGCCGAAAAAACAGCATATTGAAAACAGAGCGAAAAGACCGGCAAGTTTTGACCGTTTTCGATCGCTTAAAAATGAATTTCCGCTTTTCATAATGCCTTTCTTCTCACTAGAAGATTTTTTACGCAAACTTTTGCGTTTTATCTCTTATTAAAATTTAAAAAAAAGCGGGAATTGAAATTTCAATTCCCGCTTATAGATTGTATTGCCGTGATTTTATTTTTCGAGGGCTTCTTTAAATTGCGTTTCCATAAAAATTACGTAACTCATAACTTGACGGTTATCTTTGAATTTCGCTTTCAACATCTCGAATGCTTCCTGTCCGCGCGGGTCGGCGAGATTGACGATCGCCGTCGTTGTGTCGAAAAGCGTCTGAAATTCGTTGTTTTCGAGCGCGATCTTAAAGGCTTCGAAGATCAGAGGAAACGCGCGCGCATCGCCCTTGCCTTCCGCTCCGATAATTCTTAGAGCGGAAGAGCGGACGGCAACCGGATGATCTATATCCTGCGCGTATTTAAAAGCGGTTTCGAGCGCAAGCCGGTCGCCGAGTTCCGCCAAGGCATCCATCGCGGCGATCTGGATTCGTCCTTTCCACGAAGGCGTTTTCAAAAGTTTTTGAAAAGCGTCAAAAGCGCGTTGGTCTTTGGTTTTCGCCAGCGCGACCGCCGCGCGGTCAATGACGTAATAACTCCGGTCTTCGAGCGCGGAAAGATAAACCTGAGCGTGTTTTGCGTCAACCGTGTAACCCAACAATTCGATTGCGTCGCCGCGCGTCAGAGCGTTTTCGTCTTTTGTTGTTTTCAAAAGAGCGGCAACCGTCGCTTCATCGAATTTGACCGCGCCGGTCGGAAGTCCGGCATCATTCCGCTCGATCAAAACCGATGCGAGTTCGTCAATCGCCGCGCGTCTGATGCGGTAGCTTTTATCCGTTTCGAGCGCGTTTATCATCGCCGCCGTGATCTTCGTTTTTTCTTCTGCGGAAACTTCATCGCCCGCCGCCGTCGAAGCAAGTTCGTCCAACGCCCAACGCCGCCCGATGATGTCTTTATCGTTGAGCATTTGATAAATAAGTTCGTCCGTAGATTTTTCAAATTTTATCTTTTTGAGAAGCGTTCCCTCATAATCGAAATTGACGAGTTTCGGTTCTGCCGCCGCGTCGAATGTAAAAACATTTTCCGCCTGCGGTTTAATCCAGACGCGCTCGATGCGGTCGTCAATGGAGATTTCGACAAAGGTTTGAAAAAACCGCGTCTGCGGATAGCCGCTCGTCAGATCGAGTTTTTGAGTTTGCTTGACATTGAGCGTCAATTTCTTTGCCGCCGCGTCATAAGATTTCGAAACTTCGAAAACGGGATGTCCCATCCGGTAAAGCCATTGATCGAAAAACCAATCCATTGACTGCCCGGTCGCTTCCTCGATTGCGATTCGGAAATCTTCCGTGCTGACGGGCTGATTTGCATTGGAAACGAGATAATGATTGATCGCTTTCCACCAATTCTCATCGCCGAGATGTTTGCGGAGCATATGCAGAATTGACGCGCCGCCCGGATAGGCGTAGTTGTCGAACATCGCGTCTTTGTCGGCGAAATATTTCGTGACGATCGGTCGGCGGTTGCCGTCTTCCCAGCTTCCAAGAACCTGCGCCTGATTGTTTCTGACTTCGTCGTAAATAAAATGCTCGTGTCCTTTATTGTGCTGTTGATAAAGTGCGTCGAAGTATGTCGCAAACGATTCATTGAGCCAGATTTGTCCCCAATCGCGTGTCGTAACGTAATTTCCGAACCACTGATGCGCGAGTTCGTGCGCCTGAAGTCCGTCGCTGTTCGTTTCCAGAAGCTCGCGCTCGTCGTGGATCATTTCCTCGATCATCGTCGAAGCGGTAATGTTTTCCATTCCGCCGCCGAAATCCTCGACCATCGTCTGCGCGTATTTCACATACGGATATTTCAAACCGGTTTTCTCGGAGAAAAATTTCATCATATCCATGATGTTTCTCGTCGAAGCGGCGACTTCTTTCGTCTCGTTTTTGTAGCCGTAAGCCATCACCGGAATTCCCAGATACTCGCCGTTTTTAATTTCTGCGTATTCGCCGACGACGATCGAGGTCAGGTAATTCGTGTAAGGCACATCCATTTTCCAATAGACTGTGTGCGTCCCGTCGCCGTTATCTTTGTCTTCCATCAATTTCCCGTTCGAGATGACGGAGTATTTTTTATCAACCGTCGCGCGAAGTTCCGAAGTGCGGAAATCATTCGGAAAATCGTAGGACGGAAACCAGTAGCGGTTAAATTCCGTTTCGCCCTGCGACCAGATCTGCATCGGCTTATTAGGTTCGCGTTTTGTCGGTTTGATAAAACGAAGCCCGCGCCCGAAACTGCCGATTGCCGTGTCCTCGTCCGCCTTATTGACGTAATTTGTCGCGTAATCAACTTTGACCGTAACGTCCTCGCCCCGCCGGTAAACCCGCGGCAGAATGATTTCGAGATTGTTGTCCGCGTCTTTTCCGGCGTAGTTAAATTTCAGCTCTGAACCGTCCGCCGTCTTGACCGAATTGATCGTCATATACGCCGCGTCGAGATAAATTTTATCAGTGTCCTTAAACGGCGCGACCGTGATCGCCGTTACGCCGAAAGCCTGTTCTTTTTCCCAGTCGAATCTGAGGTCAATGGCGATATGCTTGACATCAATTGTCCGCGAACGGATCCAATTGACGGGCGGCAACTTGGCAGATTCGATTTGCGCTTCAGTGATCGGCGAGAAGATCAACAGCGAAACAAACAAAAATGCGAATAATTTTGCGCGGATAAGTTTTGTATTCATAGATGTTTTCAAAAGAGACTTTAGAGTAATCGTTCCAGATACGTCTGGCAAATGAAATGGTTTCGATCAGACATTTTTACCAAAACATTTCACTCGAAAATTTAGATGCCCGTAATTCGTTAAATTGTGCTAAAATCAAATCCTCAATTTCATTTTCTACGTTTTTTTCGAAATCAGGTCTTTAATTTTTTCGCTGAAAATTTAGCGGGAAAACTTTTTTCATTTTCAAGTTGGGGAGGAAACTATGTTTAGCAAAAATCATTTCAAAAACACATTTGCCGCGATTTTGCTTGCGGCATTTCTTTTTTTCGGAACGCCCGACGCTCACGCCGGATTTCTATATGTTTTGAATGACGATTCGAACGGCAGTCAGATTTACGGTTTTCAGGTCAATGAACAAACCGGCGCGCTGACGCTTCTCAGCGGTTTTCCGGTCAGTCCGGGAAACGGCGGCATCAATTCCGTCGTCAGCGAACGGATGATCGCCGACACGGCGAACAGACGGCTTTACGTCATTAACGACACTTCGGATACGATCACCGCATATTCGATTGACGGTTCGACGGGCGCATTGACCGCGATGCCGTTCAGCCCGATCGCGCTCGGCGCGGGAACGTGGAATACGATCGCCGTCCATCCGTCGGGTTCGCCGCTCATCGCCGGCAACGGTTCAAGCTCGATCGGCGGCGGCGGAGTCAGAAGTTTTGTCATCACACCGACGACCGCCACGGCGGTTGCCGGAAACCCGTTTCCGATCACCGGAACGACCGCTTTTTCGAGCGAGTTTTCACAGGACGGAAATTATTACTATGTCGGCGGCAATACGGGAAACGGCATTTTCGGTTTTGAAGTCAATGCGGCAACCGGCGTTTTGACCGCGCTTGCCGGTTCGCCTTTTAACACGGGCGCGGCAAACCCGATCGCTTACGCAATTGATTCTTCGGGAAGAATGTTCACGATGAACAGCACCGACGACATACGCGCTTTTACTTCTTCAAACGGTATCTTGTCGCCCGTTACGGGCAATCCGTTTCCGCCGTCGGGAATGACGCAAAGACGTTTCGGCATCGTTCATCCGAACCAAAATTTTTATATGATCGCCGGAAACAGCGGCAACAATGTCGGCGTTTTTCAAATTTCGGGAAGCGGCGCAGGCACGACTCTGACGGCGGTAACCGGCTCGCCGTTTGCAACGGGCGGCACGACCGCCAATAATCTGGCAATCAATGCGGATGGCACTTTTCTTTATGTCGGCAACCGCATCAGCCGCAACATCACGACTTTTTCCGTCAACACTTCGACCGGAGAGTTAAGCAATCGTGTCGTTCAGCCGAGCAACACGCTCGGCACGGTCGGCGCGATCAACGGCATCGCTTATGTGCCGGATATTCCGATACTCGTTCCGTTCGAAGCGAGAGCCGATTTTGACGGCGACGGCAGAACCGACTTTTCGGTTTTTCGTCCGAGCGAAGGCAATTGGTATCTCGAACGTTCGACCAACGGTTTTGAGATCATCAATTGGGGACAACCGGGCGACACGATAATTCCGGGCGATTACGACGGCGACGGCAGAGCCGATCCGGCTGTTTTCCGTCCGAACGACGACAAGACGACGACCGATTTTTACATTCTCAACACGAAAGGATTTATCATCAAAGGCTATTCGTGGGGCTTGGTCGGAGATATTCCGCTTGCGGGCGATTACGACGGCGACGGGAAAACCGACATCGCCGTCTGGCGACCGTCAACCGGCGTTTGGTATATCCACAGAAGCAGTGATGCATCGGTAACGGTTGAGCCGTTCGGTCAGACGGGAGATATTCCGCTGGTGATGGATTTCAACGGCGACGGCACGGATCAACTGGCGGTTTTTCGCCCGAATGAATCGAGAT
>JBGTSF010000107.1:0-10603 GCA_041940425.1 Pyrinomonadaceae bacterium | reverse complement strand
GTCGTTTTTTTATGAAAAAAGTTTCAATCCGCTTTAAACGCGATGCCTTCACCTACTATTTTATCGAGATTTATCATTGATGTTTCAAACTGACAAGTTTCAATCCGCTTTAAACGCGATGCCTTCACCTACGGTACGCAAGTATTGATAACCAATATGGGAGGTAAAGTTTCAATCCGCTTTAAACGCGATGCCTTCACCTACAGCCGGTGTTTTAAAGGCTTTGAAAACAACGGTTTAAACCCCCTGTTTTCCAGACCCCTGTTTTGACTGCTGATGAACAGCTATTTTTTACCATAAAATCACCTTTAAGTCCAATAAAATCAACGAGTCCGAACCTCGCGCCGTCTAAAAACCATTTAAATAACTGATTTATAAAGGCTTACCCGATTTTTTGCGCCGGAGTGCGGCATCCGCCGCGAGGTTCGTCCGAAATCGCTTGTTAAATATCTGCAAAATAATATCTTAGACACATCCGAAACGCATTAAACAGCCTGCCGACTGCCGTTGCCAACTGCCGACTTTTTCACTCCCGCCAATTATAAAAATTTTTCATCCGTTGATTTCAACGCTTCTTTCGTTGGTCTCAACGGATTCTTCGTTGCATTCAACGCATCTTCATTTATGGATATTCACCGATGATCCATTGAACTCCATGAACGATCCGTGGATATTCACGGATGATCCGTGGAAGTCCATGAATCACTAATGGAACTTCACGAATGATCCATGAAGGTTCATGAATCATCCATGAAGGTTCATGAATCATCCATGAAGGTTCATGAATCATCCATGAATGCCCATGATTCATCCGTGGACGTTCACGAACGATCCGTGGAATGGCGGCTTTCTTCGATAAACACTTCATTTATAGGATTTACAGGCAGAAACTCGTGTTTTTGTAGTGTTTTCGCCGGTCTGTAATTGACTTTGCACTAAATCAAAAATTACTCCCGCCAATCGCCCACGCCTTCGCGTTCGACGTGATAGCCCGCGTCTTCGAGATATTTTTGAACGCCTTGACCGTGTTCTTCGTCGCGGACTTCCAAAACCAGTTCGATACCGACGCGCCCCAAAGGCGCGAGCCACATCGCGCGTTGATGGATGACCTCGATGACGTTCGCTTTTGTGTCGGCAACGTGATCGAGCAGACGCGCCAGCATTCCCGGTCGGTCGCCGACCAAAACTTTCAGAATGATGTAGCGACCTTGGCGAACGAGAACCTGTTCGAGAACTCTCGCCAGCAGATTCGCGTCAATATTTCCGCCGCACAAAAGCGTGCAAACCGTATCGTCTTCCGAAACTTTGATCTTTTTGGCAAGCAAAGCGGCAAGCCCCGCCGCGCCCGCGCCTTCGACGACGAGCCGGTTGTTCTGGATCGCAAAATAGATCGCCTTGGCAATCTCGTCGTCGGAAACTTCGACGATCTCGTCAACATAATCCCGTATGATCGGCAGAGTCAGTCTGCCCGGACATTTAACGGCGATGCCGTCGGCGATCGTTTCGCCCTTTCCGGCTTTTAAAGGTTCGCCCGCTTCCAGAGATTTTTTGATGGTCGAAACATTTTCCGACTGCACGCCGATAATTTTGACTTCCGGCATCAATTCTTTGGCGGCAATCGCAATTCCCGAAATCACGCCGCCGCCGCCGATTGGCACGACGATGACGGTCGTATCGGGCAAATCTCTGGCGATTTCCAAGCCGATAGTTCCCTGACCGGCAATGATGAGTTCGTCGTCAAAAGCATGGATATGCGTAAAGCCTTTTTCATCGCGCAACTGAAACGAATAGTCCATCGCTTCGTCAAAACTCGAACCGTGCAGAATGACCTCCGCGCCGAAATTTTTCGTGGCGATAATTTTTGTCAAAGGAGCGTATTCCGGCACAACTATCGTCGCTTTTATCCCGTTGAGTTTTGCCGCGAGCGCAACGCCCTGCGCGTGATTTCCGGCAGAAGCGGCAACCACGCCGCGCCGTTTTTCTTCATCGGACAGACGCGAGATTTTATTGTATGCGCCGCGAATTTTAAACGAACCGCTTCGTTGCAAACTCTCGGCTTTGAGAAACGCGCTCGCGCCGATCTCGTCGGAAAGTTTATTGTCGGGCAAAACCGGCGTTTGAATGATCGTGTCGTGAATTAAGTGATTGGCGTTTTGGATGTCGGAAAATTGGACGCTCATAAAGCGTAATTATACGCGGAAACCGAAAGGTTTTGTAAAACATCGAAAAGAAAAAAACGAGACCGGAGCAAAAAAATTAAAGGGTATGAAAAAGAAGAAATCTGCGGATAAAAGTAGATAAAAGAAATGAAAACTATATGCCTTTTTTTGCTCCGGTCTTAGTTTGTCAAATAAATCTAAATAATCGTCCGTAAGACACCGCCCGTGCTGAAATTTTGCTTTGTGGGCAACTTTTTATTAATTCAAACGGGTTTTTTATTCCTGTCTCTACTTATAAAGGCGTAAAATCTTTCGAAAAAGTGTCAAAATTTTTAAAAAATAAATGTTTTTTTCGTAAATTATAAAAAATAAGCTATATTTGGATAAACACCTTGGAGGAAAAAATGGAAATAGGAATCGGATTATTCGTTTTGTTGTTTCTCGGTATCGCTCTTTTGACCGTTCTCGCTAAAACGATCAAGATCGTACCGCAATCGAGCGTTTTATTGATCGAAAGACTCGGACGTTTTCACCGCGTCGCGGCGAGCGGGCTGAACATCATCGTCCCGTTTTTCGAATCGCCGCGCGCCGTCTATTGGACGAACGTGCGTCCCGGTCTGACTTCGATTGACCTGCGCGAGCAGTATATAGACCTGCCGCCGCAACCCGTTATTACACGCGATAACGTAACGATCAATGTTGATTCGGTCGTTTACTGGCAGATCACTGATCCGACCAAAGCCGTCTATGAAGTTGCCGATCTCGTCGGCGGTATCGTTCAATTGACGATCACCGGAATGCGCGCCGTAATGGGCGAAATGGATCTCGATCACACGCTTTCATCGCGCGACCAGATCAACAATAAATTGAGAATCATCCTCGACGAAGCGACCGACAAATGGGGCGTGAAAGTTACGCGCGTTGACGTTAAAAACATCAACCCGCCGGAAGACGTTCGCATCACGATGGAAAAACAGATGACCGCCGAACGCAACCGCCGCGCTCTCGTTCTGCAAGCTGAAGGTGAAAAACAAGCGGCAATCGCAAGAGCGGAAGGCGAAAAACAGGCGGCGATCACGCGCTCGGAAGGGATGAAGGAATCGGCAATTTTAGAAGCCGAAGGAGCGGCGCAGGCGCGACTCCGTGCGGCATCAGCCGAAGCGCAGGCTATCGCGCAGATTTCCCAAACGATCGGCGATTCACAGCAAACCGCGCAGTATCTGATCACCGCTCGTTACATCGAATCTTTGAGAGACATGGCGCGAACGAACAATTCAAAAGTTATCTTTATGCCGACCGAAACGTCCGGCGTTCTGTCGAGCGTCGGCGCGTTCAAAGAGGTTTTCGCGGCAACCGGCGAGGAAGACAAAAAAGAACAACTGAACAGCCCGCCGAGAAATCAGCGCGAATTGGGAAGGTAATCTGTGGTTCAAGGTTCCAGGTTCCAGGTTCAAAGTCGGTATTTAACTTTGAACCTGGAACTTTGAACTTTCGAATAAATCGAGCCTGACGGTTGAAGTTTGCTCTCGATAATAACGAGTTCGGAAACTTCTAATTCGACAGGCTCGAAATCATTTTCAAGATGCGTTAAAGCTAATTTCTTCGCCTTCTGCGGTTCGCGGATTCGCCCGATGGTCAAATGCGGTTTGTAATCTCTCTTCTCTTTTTTAAATCCCAACTTTTCGCATTCCGTTTCGAGATTTGAATGTATATTCTGCAATTCTTCGACATCGCCCTCAACGCCGAGCCATAAAATACGCGCATTTCGCGGCGACGGAAAAACTCCGGTTTTTGTAATCTGTAATTTGAAATTTGTAATTTCAGAAGAAATTACGGCACAAATTTCTTTCAACTTTTCTAACTGCACTTCGTCCGTATCTCCTAAAAATTTCAAAGTCAGATGCAGTTTTTCCGGTTTATCCCAGCCGACTTTTACATCGGAAAATTCGCTTTTCAGATCGGAAATATATCGGGCGACTTTCGCCCTCGCGTGTTCGGAAATTTCGACCGCGACAAAAATACGCTTTTTCATAAGCATTTAAAATACAACTTTCCGCGATTAACAACTAACAAACAACTCTGTTAAAATTTTCGAGCTGATATATGAAATTTATCAAAATTTTATTCGTCATTTTTATCATTTCGATTCTCGCCGTCAGCGGCGTTTCCTACTGGCTTTACAGTTCTTTGAACGAGCCGCACCGGCACGACAAAGCGGGGAAATTTATCAGGATCGAAAAAGGTTCGACGCCGAACGAGATAATTTCAAAGCTCGCCTCTGAAGGAATAATCGAGGGCGAATATCCTCTGCTTGTGTATCTCAGGACATTCGGCGACTCGGAAAAACTGCAAGCGGGCGATTACAATTTCGAATCGCCGATCACGCCTTTGCAGGTCGTTTCAGAACTCGAAAAAGGAAAAGAGCGAACCGTCAAACTGACGATTCCCGAAGGCTTCACGCGCTTTGACATCGCCAAACGCATCGCCGAAAAGTTTCCGCAAAATCCGCCGATGGACGACAAAGCGATCCTTTATTTTATGGAAGACACCTCGCTCATCAAAGACATCGCGCCCGACGCGAATAATCTCGAAGGCTATATGTATCCCAGCACTTACGAATTTCCGCCCGACGCAAAACCGAAAGAGATCATTCAAAAAATGGTCGAGCAATTTAAAAAAGTCTGGAAACCGGAATACTCTCAGAAAGCAAAGCAACTCGGCAGAACGACGCACGAAATGGTTACGATTGCGTCCCTGATCGAAACCGAATCGAAATACGATGAGGAACGTTCGATCGTCGCTTCGGTAATTTACAACCGCCTGCAAAAAAATATTCCGCTCGGCATTGATCAAACCGTCGTCTATGTCGCCAAAATGCAGAACCGCTGGGACGGCACGATTCACAAAAGCGATCTCGAAGTAGATTCGCCCTACAACACGCGCAAATTCGGCGGCATTCCGCCCGGACCGATCTCGTCCGTGTCGGAAAGCGCGCTCGATGCCGCTTTTAATCCGGCAAAAACCGAATACATTTTCTATGTCCTGAACGTCGAAAAAAACGACGGCTCGCATCATTTTTTCAGCTCGGCGGCAGAGTTCGAACGAGCCAAAGCGGCTTATCAAGCCTGGCTCGAAGAGCAGAGAAAATTAAAACGCCGGCAGGAAGCGAACAATTAAAATAATTGACGCGCTTTTCCAATAAAAATAAAATGATATTTGAATGGGACGAGCAAAAGCGTTTGATAAACTTAGAAAAACACGGTATTGATTTCGCCGATGTGATCAGACTTTTTGATAATTGGCGGCATACGATCGAGGATGATCGTTATGATTACGGTGAAACCAGATTCTTCACACTTGGCTTAATAGACGGGCGCATCATTGCCGTTTCACATACGGAGAACGATGAGATAATCAGAATTATTTCAGCAAGAAAAGCAAACAAAAATGAACAAAGAGAATACTACAAAAAAATCACAAACTGATTGGGCGAAAATTGACGCAATGACGGATGACGAAATTGATTATTCCGACATCCCGCCGATTACCGAAGAAATGTTCAAAAAAGCCGTATTGCGAAAAGGTTTCAAACCGATTCCGAAAAAAAATCAGGAAAGTTTGGCAATAGACCGCGACATCATTGAATTTTTCAAATCACAGGGAAGAAATTATCAAGCAAAAATCAATCAACTGCTCCGCGAATATATGGAAGCGCATCAAACAAAATAATTTTTGCGGAACTTTTAATAAAATTTCGTGTCTAAATACCTATGCAAACATTCAGATTGACAAAAAAACTGGAACACAAAATAATTTTGATTTTGACCGTTTCGGCTTTTATGTTTTCAATCAGCGCTTATGTTGCATATACGGTAAAAGAACAAAGAGAACGGGATGCGTTTTTTCAACAACAAGCTGAGAATAGAGAGAAAGGGTTGATCAGTTTTGCCGGACCGTATTGTTTTCCTGACAAACATCCGCAATTTTTTGGATTAAATATTTTATTTATCGGCTTTCTTCTTGCCGGTCTTTATTTTACAAAAAATTACTTTTTTTCTTTTCCAATATCACTATTTCTTATCGGCAGATTTGTTTACTGGTATTTTGATACCCAACAATCAATCAAGTTTAATGAAACAGCAAGCGTTCAAGGCTTAGATTCTTTCTTCTACAAAGCCAATTATTTTGATGTTGCAATTCTCATCATTCTCACTATTTTATGCTTATGGCAATTTTCGATAATTTCGCGTATATTAATCAAAAAGTTGTTTAAAAAAGATATACTTCCATAATGATAAAACTTCTCGCCCTCGATTTAGACGGAACGCTTTTAGATTCGCGCGGCAAAATTTCCGAAGCAAATAAAACCGCTATCCGCCGAGCCGAAGAACAAGGCGTTCTCGTAACGATTGCGACCGGACGGCGTTTCCGCGATGCGCGTCCCGTCGCGCTCGAAGCCGAATTTAATGCGCCGATCATCACGCATAACGGCGCGCTTTTAAAATTTGCACAGAATCTGGAAACGGTCGCTTTTTCGACTATTCAAACCGAAACCGTCGCGGAGATATTGCGCGTCGGCAGTGAATACGGCGGCGACGCGCTCCTCAGTGCCGATCCGCACGGCAAAGGCACGCTTTATTACGACACGGTTTCCGAACAGAATATTCCGCTTCAGAAGTATCTCGCGTGGGCGAAAACCTTTCACGGCGCGGAAGCCGAAGACGCGGTGCATCACGTCGAACAATTGGAAGACATCATCGAAAAGATCGAAACCGTCCACGTTTCCTTTTCCGGCACGTGCGAGCCGATGTATGAAATGCAGAGGATTCTGGAAGATGAATTGAAAGACACGGTGAATATTTTAGCGACCGTTTACACGCATCTCGATTTTACGCTTTTGGATATTCTTCCGCCGCACGCTTCGAAGGCGCACGGGTTGAACGAACTGGCGATGCTCAATAATTTTTCGCACGAAAACGTGATGACGATCGGCGATAATTTTAACGATCTCGAAATGCTCGAATACGCCGGAACTTCAGTTGTAATGGGGAACGCTTCGCCCGAATTGCTCGAACGCGAAGAATTTTTCACGACTTTGAGCAATGACGAAAACGGTGTAGCATTGGCAATAGAAAAATTTATTTTAAGCCGCGAATAACACGAATATCACGAATTAGTTTTTTTCTTTTATTCGTGTTAATTTGTGTAATTTGCGGCTAAACAATTTATAAGGAGAATTTAATGGGAAGAACAGCAGTTATCGAAACGAACAAAGGGACGATCAAATTTGAACTTTTGGAAGAAGACGCGCCGAAGACGACGGAGAATTTTCGTCTGCTGGCGGAAAAAGGTTATTACGACGGCGTGATCTTTCACCGCGTGATCAAAAATTTTATGATCCAGGGCGGCGATCCGCTCGGTCAGGGCTACGGCGGCGAATCGGCTTGGGGCGGAAAATTCGAGGACGAGATCGAAAAATCTTCGCCGCTCTATCAAGGACCTTACGCCAAAGGCACGGTGGCGATGGCAAACGCCGGACCGAATACGAACGGCTCGCAGTTTTTTATAATGCACATTGATTATCCTCTGCCGCCGAGCTACACAAAATTCGGCAACGTCATCGAAGGTCAGGACGTCGTTGACGCAATCGCCGAAACCGCAACCGGCGCGAACGACCGACCGGTCGAACAAGTCGTGATGGAAAAAGTTTATATTGAAGATTAGGGACGAGGGATGAGGGAAAAGTGACGAGATTTTATGTTTTCACTTTTCCCTCGTCCCTTATCACTTCTCCCTAATAAAATTATGCGAGCCGTCATTCAAAGAGTTTCCCGCGCCAGAGTTTCGGTTGACGGCGAAACGACGGGAGAAATCGGAAAAGGAATTCTGGTTTTGCTCGGAGTGTCGCGGGAAGATTCGGAAAAAGAAGCCGATTATTTGCTGGAAAAAATTTTAAATTTGCGGATTTTTGAAGACGAAGCGGGAAAAATGAATCTTTCACTGCTCGACATCGAAGGCGAGCTTTTGGTCGTTTCGCAGTTTACGCTTTACGGCGATGCCAGAAAAGGCCGGCGGCCTTCATACATCAAAGCCGCTCTGCCGGACGAAGCCAACCGGCTTTATAAATTTTTTGTCGAAGAGGCACGTAAAAAGATCAACCGCGTCGAAACGGGAAAATTTCAGGCGATGATGAATGTCGAACTCGTCAATGACGGTCCGGTTACTATTTTATTGGACAGCTCGAAATTATTTTGATTCTAAAGTTATGAACGGAAAAATTTTATCAATTTTATTTATTTTTTCAGTGGCGATCTTCGCCGCCTGCGATAAAAAAACGACGGCAAATAAAACTTCGTCGGCACAGCCCGAAGTCAAAAAAGGCGTTGCGCCGGTCGCCGACAATGAAGTCGCCGTGATCGAAATGGAAGAACCGGCTTTCGGCACGATCAAGATCGAGCTTTATTCGAACATCGCGCCGAAAATGGTCGCGCGTTTTAAGGAACTTGCCAGAGAAGGTTTTTATAACGGGCAGACATTTCACCGCATCAGCGAATCGGTCATCCAATCCGGCGATCCGCTTTCAAAAGACGATGATCCGACCAACGACGGCACGGGAAATTCCGACAAGCCGAATGTCGAAGCCGAGCTTTCCGATATTCCGTATGAAGCCGGTATCGTCGGCGCGGCGCGGCGGGCTGATTTTAATTCGGCAAACTCGCAATTTTTTATCAATTTCAAGCGCCAGCCCGCCTTTGACAATAAATACACGGTTTTCGGCAAGGTCATCGAAGGCATGAACAACGTCCAAACAATCGCCGGCGCGCCCGCGGCTAACGAAAAACCGCTCGAACCGATAAAGATCAAACAGATCACGATTCAGCCGCGATAAGGTTGGAAAATTTTTAAAATTGGTATAACTTACCAATGTATGCTCGCGTAGCTCAGTGGATAGAGCGCTTCCCTCCGGAGGAAGAAGCCGCAGGTTCGACTCCTGCCGCGAGTATTTTTCTTTTGCTCTGAAAATGCAGAAAATCACGAGTCGCGACAATCAGAAACTCAAATTTGCACGGAAAATTCGTGACCGTTCTGAGAAAGATTTTCTGTTTGTCGAAGGCGTTCGGCTGGCGGAAGAATTTTTGAAAAGCGAGCTGGTAATTTTCGATTGCTTTTTCACGCCGGATTTTACCAGTAACGAAAGAAATAAAAATCTGCTCGATCAAATCTCAGACAAAATCGAAAATCTTTTTGAAATTCCCGAACGAATTTTTAATTCGCTATCCGACACGAAAAATACGCAGGGCTTAATTTTAATCGGCGAAAAACCGCGAACCGGAATTCAAGACATAAATCTTCAAACTCCCGAATTTCAAAAATTCCCTTTCGTAGTTTTTCTTCACGAAATAAATAATCCGAACAATCTCGGCGCGGTTTTGCGAACTGTGGAAGCGGTCGGCGTTTCAAACGTGATTATTTCAAAAAATTCGACCGATGTTTTTTCACCCAAAGCACTGCGGGCGGCGATGGGCGCGAGTTTTCGTATAAATTTTTGGACCGATGCGGTATTTGAAAAAGTTTTGAGTTGGTCGGGAGAAAATGATTTGGCAACAATTTGTGCTGATATTAATTCGCACAAAAATCTCTGGGAAATTGATTGGAAAAAACCGCGTTTGATAATTTTCGGTTCGGAAGCGCACGGATTGAGTGAATCGGAAAGAGAACAAATTGACGAAGGTTTGAAAATTCCGATGAATCCAAATGTAGAAAGTTTAAATCTCGCGGTTTCCTGCGCGGTCGTTTTGTATGAAGCTAAACGAAACTGGATTTAAATGAAAAAGAGCGTCGAAAAATTCAACGCTCTTCACTTTTTCAAACTAAATAAAAAATCTTACTGCGATTTTTCGACGTATTTCAAAAGCGTTCTGATCGCCACGCCCGTCGGACCTTTGCCCTGGTGCGGTTTGGTTTCGTCCGACCAGGCGGTTCCGGCGATGTCGAGATGCGCCCATTTCGCTTTGTCCACGAATTCTTGAATAAAGACCGCGCCCATGATCGTTCCGGCTTTTCCGCGCGGTCCGATATTTTTGATGTCGGCGATGTCTGATTTGATCTGTTTGCTGTATTCCTTGCTGACCGGAAGCTGCCAGAAACCTTCGCCAACCTCTTTTCCGGTTTCGATGAGCTCGTCAACGAATTCCTGATCGTTGCCCATAATTCCCGTGTTCAGATCGCCGAGCGCGATAATCACCGCGCCGGTCAGTGTCGCCATATCAACGATCTTTGTCGCGCCTTGTTTTTCGGCGTAAGCTACCGCATCGGCGAGAATCAGACGACCTTCGGCATCGGTATTTAAAATTTCGACCGTCTTGCCGTTCATCGCCGTTACGACATCCGACGGGCGCGAGGCTTTGCCGTCCGGCATATTTTCGACCGCCGCAACAATACCG
>JBGTSF010000106.1:0-10676 GCA_041940425.1 Pyrinomonadaceae bacterium | reverse complement strand
AGAAAGAATTGAGCTTTATAATAGATCGTAAATTTAGTTTGTGATAAATAAATATAAAGTCATTAATATTGAAAACTGGAATCGCAAAACAACTTACGAGTTTTTCAAAGATTACGAAGACCCGTTTTTTAACATCACAGCCAATCTCGACGTAACCGCGCTTTACGATTTTTGCAAAGAAAATAATCTGTCTTTTTCGCTGGCGAATCTTTTTTATTCTTTGCAGACGGCAAATGAAATAAAGGAGTTTCGCTTTCGTTTTTTTGAAGATAAATTGGTCGAATTCGATAAGATCCACGCGACGCAAACGATTCTCAATGAAGACGAAACTTTTTCATTCTGCTATTTTGAATCAAAAGACACGATTTTCGATTTTGACGAAGCGGGAAAAGCGGCGGTCGAAAAATATAAAAAGCTCAAAACCTTTGATGTCGAAAGCGATCGCGTTGATCTGATCTATTATTCGGTAATTCCCTGGGTTTCGTTTACGAGTTTCAAACACGCCGTCCGCGCCGACAACCGGCAGACCGTGCCGCGGATGGTTTTCGGAAGAATGTTTGAAGACGGCGGCGGGCGAAAAAAGATTCCGCATTCGGTCGAAGTTCACCACGCGCTTCTCGACGGTTTTCACGTCGGAAAATATTTCCAACGCCTGCAGGAAAAATTTTCCAGCCCATCTTAAAAAAATCCTGATTTCGTGCGGAAAAACTAATCTATTAAATCTATTTCTTATATGTTAATCTAAAGGCATATTTGAACTCGGACGGTTATGGAAACTGCGGCGGAAATTCGTGAAAAATTAGCCGGTGATTGGCTTCCGCGCATTTATGAGGAAAAGGTGCGCGTCCAGCGAACGCGGGCGCATCACCTCGATGTGCCGCGGCGCGAAAACCGTGCGGCGATTCTGCACACCTTGCTCGGCATCGAACTCAAGGTCGGCAACAAGCGTTTTAGCTGTCCCGATCTTTCGACCGCCCGTTATTTGCAGGTTTTTGCGCGCACGGGCTGTCAGGAAGTCGCCATTCCATATGACATTACGAAGATTTCGACGATTGCCGACGATCTCGAATCGTCGTGGCAGAAAACCCTGCTTTTGTTCGACGAAGCGACCAAGGACAAAATTCCTTCGGCAAAGGGACGTATGCGTTCGGCTTTGATCAAACAGATACGCGAAGAAATCGAAGAGATCGGCGCGGGCGAACTGATGCCGGAATTCAGGCAGACTACAAAACAAAGGAATTAAATAAAGGTCTTTGATTTTTGGTTTTTGGTCTTTGGAAGAAAACAATTATTTGCATTGAAAAATTTCATTTGAAACAAATAATTTTCAATGTTTGTTTAAAGACCAAAAACCAAAGACCAAAAACCAAAGACCAATTTCTATGTATTACGATAAGGACGGAAACGAGATAAATCCCGCATTGATCCCGATGCCGCGTCTGTGCGCCGACTGCGACAAAAAGGACGACATCGAGGAAGAAATTCTCTGCACTCTGACGCGTCTCGACCAGCGCGATAAAAAGGATTTTGTTTGTTACGCATACGTCAGCCGCTACGGAGTTCTCAACGACGACATTATCGAATAAATATTTAACACCGATTCATTTGGCAACTTCGCGTCCTAAAAGGTATTCTTAACATTGTGTTAAATTTATGTTAGACGCGATGATTACTAAGGAAAAGCCGTTAAATCTTCCATTTCCGTATAATAAACAAAATTTTTGCCGTTACGAGCCGATTGAAAAAAAAATCAGGCACGCGCGGGTTTTGATCGTCAATGACCTTTTGCGCTACGAATCCGATCTGTCGGAAACGGCGAAAGCGGAACTTAACGGCGCGACCGAATCGCTTCTGCGGTTCGAGCGTAAAGTTTCGGCGTTAGCTTGCGACAACATTGCGCAGAACGTCATCCGGCTAGTTCAGCATCCAAAAGTTTTGACCGTGCATCTGTCGGAAATTTCCGAAGCCGCCGCGACATTCAAACCGGACGCGATCGTGATGAGCGGAACGTATTCGGATTTCGATTATTACAAGCCGGAGCATCTCGAAAAATTTAAAACTTTTATTCACAAAACGGAAATTCCGGTTCTCGCCATCTGCGGCGCGCATCAATTGGTCGGGCAAAGTTTCGGGGCTAAGCTGACGACGCTCGACAATCTCATTCCGGCGGAAAAACGCAAAGACCGCATCATCGAATATCAATACCGCTTTATCAAGATCGTTGACCCGACCGACCCGATATTTGAAGGCATCGCGGGCGGCGATTCCGAAGAAGCGCGCGTCTGGCAGGATTATACTTTACAGGACGACATTCTAAGAGTCTGGCAAAATCACGGCATTCAGGTCGAAGGCGTTCCCGACGGGTTTAAATTGCTGGCGACTTCCTACCTTTGCAAAAATCAGATGATGGTCAAACGCGATGAAAAACAGTTAATTTACGCCGTTCAGTTTCACTTGGAAAAATCGTTCGAAGACTGGTCGAAAAACCCGACGCGCTGGGAACATCTCAACGAATCGCGCGACGGGCGGATTTTGTTCGAGAATTTTTTGAAACTCGCTCTGAAAAAATAATCTTTTCAACAGTGCAGAAACCCGCACGAAGTAAGGGTAAACAATCTAACCCTTACTTCGTGCGGGTTTCTGCATTTGAGCCGTCCTCAAATATGTTTGAGCGGCTGACAAATGCGCTTGTGGAATCCGCAAATGCGTTGGAGGAAGTCACAAATGCGCCTGTGGAATCCTCAGACGCATTTGTCAGGCTCGCAAATGCATTTGAGCCGTTTTCATGAGCAGCTGTCAGCTTCACAAACATGTTTGAGGATTGCTCAAACGAGTGTGAGCAGTTCTCAAACGCATTTGAGACTGCCTCAATAGTGTTTGAGGATTGCTCAAACGTCTTTGAGCAATTGTTTCTCCCATTCAAACTCTTACAATCCGGTTTCATTTAACCCGAATCTTTTGTATATTTAAATACAACGGAACCGATTTTACGATTCATCCATCAAGTAGGAAGAAAAATGCTGAAACCGACCATTATCGCTATTCCGGTCTTTGCGCTCTTGATTGCTGTCGAGACGTTTCTCGCCGTGCGCTATGAGGAAAAATACGACCGCAAAGACGTTTGGACAAATATCGGTCTCGGTTTCGGAAGCGTCGCGTTCGGTTTCGTTTTCGCATTTATACAGGTCTTTTTTTACGAAACGATCTATCAAAATTTCGCGCTCTTTCAAATCTCGATGGCGAACTGGTGGGCGTGGGCGATTCTGCTTTTCGCCGACGATTTTCTCTATTATTGGTTTCACCGCGTCAGTCATGAAGTCCGTCTGTTCTGGAATTTTCACGTCGTTCATCATTCGTCGAATCAATACAATCTGTCGGTCGCCGTCCGCCAAAGCTGGTTTTCCGGCATCGCGCACTGGATTTTTTATCTGCCGCTCGCTTTTCTCGGCTTTCCGTTCTGGGCGTTCACGACGATGCACGGCATCAATCTGATCTATCAATTCTGGATTCATACAAAAGAAGTTAAAAAACTGCCCGCGCCCGTCGAATACATTTTCAACACGCCGTCGCATCACAGAGTTCATCACGGCGCGGACGACATCTATTTGGACAAAAACTACGCCGGAATTTTTATCATCTGGGACAGACTTTTCGGCTCGTTCATTGCCGAAACGAAAGAGCCGCGCTTCGGCATTATCAAACCCTTAACGAGCTACAATATGCTGTGGATAAATTCGCACGCCTGGGCGGAAATGTTCGCGACGATGCGCTCGAAAAAAACTCTTCTCGGAAAACTGCGCTGTATGTTCGGCGCGCCCGCTATGGAATTTGCCGAAAAAGGCAGTCTGAATTTAGAAACAGGAAAACTTAATAAAATATGAAAACAAAAATGTTTTTGGTCGCCGCACTCGCGGCTGTTTTTTCGTTCAATGCGTTTGCTCAAGACGTGAAGATCACGCCGGACAAAGTAACTTATAAAAGAACGGGAGCGGACGTGCCGGATCATAAAAAGACTTTTGAAATAACTTATCCGAAAGTTTCCGGCATCAGCGATCCGCGCGTTCAGAAAAGTCTGGACGACACGCTCAGTTACTGGAAAAATTTCGAGATGAGCCTGGACGAAGAACTCAATGAATTTTACGGTGTTGATTCGGCGGATTTCGAGGTCGGCTACAATAAAAATTCGATTCTGAGCATCAGACTTTTTATGGAAGTTTCGGGCGCGTATCCTTCAACGATGGTAAAAAATCTCGTCGTTGATCTGAAAACCGGAAAGCGCGTTTCTCTCGCCGACGTTTTTACCGACATCGGACAACTCATCGTAAAAATTGATAAAGCGAAAAAAGATAGCGAAGCAAAAGCCATTGCCGACATAAAAAAAGACAATGCCGATGATGCGCGGACTCTGCAGAATATGTTGAAAAACAAAAATTATCAGGTCAGCCGGCTCGACGAATTTTCCGTCAGCGACGAGGGCGTAACTTTTCATTACGATTACGGTTTTCCGCATGTCATCCGCGCGCTCGAACCGGACAGCGATTATTTTTTCAAATGGGCGGAATTAAAACCATTTATCAAAACGGGCGGTTTATTGGAACAATTTACCCGCAAGTAATCATAAAATCGGAAATGAAAAAAAGCGGCAATGAAATATGATTCATCGCCGCTTTTCGTTTTTCATTTCGGTCAGTGTCTCTGATCGTGCAAAACGACGATATCGGTTGTTGCCGTCGAAATATTTCCGGCAGCATCCGTGATCGTAGCGATCACGCGGTAGAGCCGCCCGTCGCGGTCGTTTCCGTTGCGGCGCGCTTCGACCGCCAGAGATTCCGTCCAGTTTTGCGAATATCCGCTCAAAGCCCGTGACGGGATCGAAAGCGATGTTCCGTATTCGTCTATGACTTCGTAGCTGACGCTTGCCAGACCGGAAAGTTCGTCCGAACCGGTAACGCTGATCTGGACATTGACGGTATTTCCGTTCGGCGGGAAGATCGTCGAAGGCGTTGCCGTCAGAGTTATTGCCGGAGCCGTCGTGTCTTCCGTTACATCGGCGGTCGTAACGATTCCCGGCGAAACGGTATAGGGCAGCGAATAAAAAGTTTCACCGCCGAAAGTGGCGACCGTTCGATAAGTTCCGGGCGTGAGATTGAGAACGCCGTAAAATCCGCCGCCGTCGGTTTTTGCCGGGCGCGTTTCGTTTTCGTCAATTCTTTCGACAGTTACCGCCGCGCCGTCAATGACGCTTCCGTCTCCGCGGCTGACAATGCCCATTACATAACCTTTCGTCGGCTGGGCTTTCCACGGCATATCGGGAACAGCCACATTGGAAGTAAAGAGCGGCGAAAGTGCCGGATTTTCATAACGGGTCGCGCTGTTGACACTGCCGCCGGTTCGCAGTGCGGAGAAAAATTCCGCGTTTGTTCGTTTCGGAGTTGACACTCCGGCGGTCGGGTAAGAAAAAGGATTATTCGTTACCGCGACGTTCGTGCTGTTGCCGGTCGTCGTCCCCGGAATCGTGTTGCCGAGCGCGTAGAAAATCACGCCGTCAGCCGCATTCGATGTTTCATATGGCGGACGGGCAAGCACGCGGCGGGCTTGCAGCAGAGAGCCTTCGATGCCGTTCAGGTAAACGCCGAGACCGGGCAGAGAATGACGGTTTGAATTTTGAGCGAGTTGTTTTGTAAAAGTCAGCCAGTCGTCAAACTGAACACGCTCAGCCGTCGTGTGTTCGCGTTTGTAGATCATCGGCGAGATAATGTCGAGCGTTCCTTCCTGCGCCCACGAACGCCAATCCTGAAATACACGGTAGTAAGCTTCGGTTTTTTCCCAGCCGCCGCTGCCGACCGGACCCGTCCAGAAACAGATCAATGCCGCAGAGACTTTGATCTGCGGTTTGACGGCGGTCGCATTCAGATAAATGCGGCGCACGACATCGGTTACCTGTTCGCGCCGCCAATCATTCCAGAGCGGATCGTTCGTCTTTGGATAACCGACATCGGCGGCGGTAATATAACGCGGCGCGGCGGTCGTTCCGACATTTGTGCCGATATCGCTTTCCTGATAATACGCCGCTTGATTGCCGTAGCGGGCTTTGAATCTCTGGACGCTGGTTTCATTGTAGCCGGTGTTTATACCGAGCGGTTGTCCCGCCGGACGGTCAATCGGTGCTTCCGGGTAACGGATGCGGTCGAGATGCAGACCGTCGAGATCGTATTTTTTGACCAGATGCGTCAGAACGTCAACCGTATGCGCGGCGGCTCCGGGATGACCGAGATCAATATACCATTCCGCACCGTAACGCTGTCCGTTAAAGGTCGTGCCGTCCGGGTTATGCGGCAGCGACCGCGTTGACCACTGGCGCGGATCGTTAAACGGAATAATGCTGTTCGTCGCCGTATCCCAGAAATGTTTATTGAAAACATGATTCGGATCGCGCGGCAGTCCGGTAATTGTCGGATGCGCGTTATAGATCGAGCCGACGATCACAAAAGCATGAACTTCGATGTTGCGGGCGTGCGCCTGTTCGATCAGATACCGCAGCGGGTCAATCGTCCAATTTCCCGAACCGTCCGGTTCGCCGACACCGGCAACCTGCGTCAGAGGTTCTCTTGTATCCAGATACCACGAATCGCCTCTGCGCCTGACCTGCGCAAAGATGGCGTTGGCGTTTGACTGAACCGCCGAATCAATCAAACGGTCAATTTCCGCGCGCGTTCCCATCTGCGTGTTAAAAGTTTCAGCCCAGTAAGCGCGGTATTCTTTTTGTCCTTCCTGCGCCGTTATGCCGTTCGGAGCGATCAACAATCCTAAAAACAGTAGAAAAAAAACGATTGATCTACAAAACGTATTTATTTTTGACATAGCTGTTTCCATAAAACTTCCCAAGAAAGAGTCTTCCTTCTTCTCCTTAATTTGTTTAATTTATTTAGCTTGAAATTTAAGCTCGGGGGTATAAGTAATAATTGTAAATGTAATTTACATCCATAAGTATTTCTTGTCAATGTAAATTGCGGCTAAATGCAGGAAAACGACAAATCTTTCATTTAATTTGCTGTAAATAAAAATGGATATATTCCCTGAACAGTTGCTTATCGGCTTTGTTCGCTAATATACTTGACGAGTTGAGAGTTGAGAGTTTGGAGAGTTTAGAGAGTTTTCTTAACTCTACAAACTCTCAGAACTCGCAACTATAAATATTATGAGCGAAAGAAAAATTCGTGTGCTGGTAGCAAAGCCCGGTCTTGACGGTCACGACCGCGGCGCGAAGGTCATCGCCCGCGCTCTACGCGATGCGGGAATGGAAGTTATTTATACCGGTCTGAGGCAAACGCCGGAAATGATCGCGGCTGCCGCTTTGCAGGAAGACGTTGACGCGGTCGGAATTTCAATTTTGTCGGGCGCGCATAACACTCTGTGTCCGCGCATCGTTGATCTTCTGCGCGAAAACGGGATGGACGACACGCTGGTTCTGGTCGGCGGAATCGTGCCGCAAGAGGACATTTCCGAACTCAAATCAAAAGGCGTTTCGGAAATCTTTCTGCCCGGAACTTCGACCGAAGACATCGTGACGTTTATCCGTCAAAACGTCCGCAGTAACAACTGATAAACGGGCATAGAATTTGCCAAAGCGATTTCGGAATTTGAAAATCTGTATCAAATACGTGCTTTTAAATTCTTAAAAAGTTTTCGATACTGTTTCAGGTTTTAAAATTTATAAAAATTCGAGGTAAAAAAGTGATGAAAAAACTAACGAGCTTATTTTTTGCGGCGGTGATGGTGTTTTCGGTGGTTTTTATCGGCGAAGCGGTTTCGTCAAACGGTAATCTGTCGGTTAAGGCACAGCAGGTTTCCGTCAAACGCAAACGGCGCGGCGTCGCTTCAAGAACGTATCGCGGCGGCAAATACGTCTATCGCAAGGCGGCAAACGGCGTTCGATACGTTTACCGCAAAACGGCGAAAGGAACCGTTTATGTCGGCAAGCAAACCTATCGCGGCGGCAAATGGACTTTTAATAAAGGCAAAAGCGGAACGAAATACGTTATCAGAAAAACGAAAAAAGCTATAGACTAATTTCAGGGTTTTTATTGAAAAAGCATTTGTCGGGTTATTTAAACAATCCGGCAAATGCTTTTTTTCTGAAAAGACTCTGGCACGGTATGTGCAAATTTACATTATTAAAGTAGATTTAGTTTTTCGATTTTTATCAAGGAGGATTTTAGTAATGAAAGTAAAAGGTTTAGTTAATTTTGTGATGATTTTTGCAATCGCACTGTTTTCATACACGGTGGCGAACGCGCAGGTTGTTGATGCCGTCAAAGACGCGGCTTCAAAGACTAAGGATGTAACGGTTGACGCAGCGAAAAAGACGGTTGACGTAACCAAGGACATCGCCGATGAAGCGGGAGACGTAACTGTTGACGCGGCAAAGACAACGGCGAAAGGAACGCGCAACGTCGGCGGTTATATCGTTGACGGCACTAAATACGTCGCTGGCAAAGCCTACGAAGGCGGAAAATGGGTTGTCGTTTCGACGTGGGACGGAACAAAATGGGTTTCGGAAAAAGTCTGGGTCGGAACCAAGAAAACCGGCGCGGCGGTCGAAGATACGGTCAGCGATAATTAGTTAGATTTTATTTTTCCGCTTCCGAAGATTTTAGAAGCGGTTTGATAAAAAAGGACGAATCATTTTTGCTTCGTCCTTTTTTGTTTTTAACGGTAATGATTTAAAATTTCAAAATCAAAAACGGATGAAATCATATCGCTTCAAGGCTTTACTCGAAAATCAAGGCTGGATCGAAAACGCGATCGTTTCGATTGACGGGCGGGGAGGAATCGCTTCGATTTCGCAGACGGAAAAAACGGATTCGGTTTTTATCAACGGCTACGTTCTGCCCGGATTTCAAAACGCGCATTCGCACGCTTTTCAATACGCGATGGCGGGACTCGCGGAAAATCATCGCCGCCCGGACGACGATTTCTGGTCGTGGCGCGATGCGATGTATCACCTCGCCTTAAATCTCGATCCCGAACAATTCAAAAAAATCGCCTCGATGCTCTACGCTGAATTAGTGCAAAACGGCTACACGAACGTCGCCGAATTTCACTATGTTCATCACGATAAGAACGGCGAACCGTTTGAAAATTTAGCGGCGATGGGCGAAGCGTTGATCGAAGCGGCGAACGAAGCGGGAATCAAAATCACGCTCATCCCGATCTTTTATCAAAAAGGCGGTTTCGGCATCGCGCCGAACGAAAAACAGCGCAGATTTATCTCGAAAAATTTTAAAGATTACGCGCGGCTTTTCGAAGCGTCGGCAGAAATCTGCGAAAAATTTGATAACGCGAATATTGCTGTCGGCATTCATTCTCTGCGCGGCGTTGACGCGAAAGATATTTTAAGAGCGGCGAACGAACTGCCGCAAAATATTCCGTTTCACATACACGTTTCCGAGCAGTTGAAAGAGGTCGAAGACTGCATCGAATTTTTGGGAAAACGTCCGGTCGAATGGCTGCTCTATAATCTGGATTTGAATGAAAGATTTCATCTCGTTCACGCGACGCATTTGACCGAATCGGAAACCGAACGATTAGCCAAATCGAAAGCTAACGTCGTGCTTTGTCCGAGCACCGAAGGAAACTTGGGTGACGGCATTTTTCCTTTTAGAAATTTTCAAAAACATAATGGAAATTGGAGCATCGGCACGGACAGTCATATCGGTTTGAATCCGTTTGAAGAACTGCGCCTTTTGGATTACGGGCAGAGATTGATTTCGCACAAACGAAACACATTCGGCGCGGACGGCGGTTTGTTTGCGATTCAAAAAACGACCGTTTCGGGACGCAAAGCGATGAACAATTTCGAAACGGAATTTTTCAAACCCGGCGCGGATTTCGATGCCTGCATAATTGATGCTGACACACCGCTTTTAGAAAATGTAAAGACGGAAAATCTCGCTTCCGCAATCGTTTACACAGCCGATACTTCAAACATCTACGGCACGTTTGTTAAAGGAAAATTGATTCGAAAGGATGAAAATTACGAACGTATAAAAAGCGAATTTACGGAATGCGTGAAAGATTTCCGGTGATGGGAATTTAAAGAGGATTTAGCCACGAACAAACACGAAACAACACGAAAATATTCAAATCTTTTTTCGTGAAAATTCGTGTTTGTTCGTGGCTAATTTTTAAGCCGTCGCGCTTTGCTGCGTCGGAAACATTTTTTCCAGTGCGGTTGTCAAAACTCCGATGCCGAATTCGCCAGCCGCGCGGGTTTTTAATTTTCCTTCCGCGTCGAACAAATAATAAACCGGAACCCAGCCTTGCTCATTTAAGAAAGCGTCTTTCAGTTTGTGCTGATTATCAATCGCGCAAACATCGTCAATACAGTATTTTTCGATGTCGGCTTTGACCCGTTCCAAAACCGTATCGGCTTGCTGGCGCGGCATATGAACCGCAATAGTTTTCAAACCGCGGACTTTGTATTTATTTTTTAATTCATTCAATTTGGGCATATTCTGTTTGCAGATTCCGCAGCTCGTCGCCCAAAAATAAACGAGCGTCGGCGCGCCCTGAACATATTCGTCGGCTGTTTCCTGTAATTCGTTCAGCCACTCGGTCGCGCCTTCAAATTTCGGAATCGCATCTCCGATTCTCATTGGCATAATTTTTTACTC
>JBGTSF010000105.1:0-11670 GCA_041940425.1 Pyrinomonadaceae bacterium | reverse complement strand
CGCTGACCTACGGCGAAACAAAAGCCTTGATTCTATTCGGCATCACGGCGCAAGGAAAACCCCTCAAAGATCATTTTGAAATCACCGGACACAACGAAGCGATCAATTGGATTTTAGAACTTGTCAAAGAAGATGTTCCTTTAACAGAAAAATTTATTCGAGAACTTCATGTCCTTTTGCTTAAAGAAGATCATTACGTTGATGCCATAACCATTGACGGACAATCAACTCGTAAACTCGTGAAAGTTGGAAGTTATAAAACTTCTCCAAATCACGTAAAGACAGTTACAGGAGAAATATTTTATTTCGCTACACCCGAAGAAACTCCCGCAAAAATGCAGGAACTCATCGAATGGTTTAGAAAGGAAAAAGAAAAAGCGGACGCAAATCCGATAATCCTCGCCGCTGTTTTTCATTACCGCTTCATCCGCATTCATCCTTTCGACGACGGTAACGGCAGAGTCGCCCGAATTTTAATGAATTTTATCCTGATGCAGTTCGGCTATCCGCCCGTAATTATCAAAACCGAAGACAAGGAAAATTACTACGCCGTTTTAAGATTAGCTGACGCTGGCGAACTCGAACGGTTTATCGAATACATCACGGAAAATTTAATTCGCTCACTCGAAATAATGATTCGCGGCGCAAAAGGTGAAGACATTGAAGAACCTGATGATTTGGATAAAGAATTGGCGTTGTTGGATAGAAAACTTGAATTCATTGGTGAGAAAGCAGAAATTAAATTAAATGGGGAAATCTTTCGAATATTTTTAGAGAATATTGTTTTACCTTTAGCAAATAATTTCTTTGATATTTGTGAAAAATTTAGAAGATTTTATACGTCAGTAGATTATTTGATCATTGCTAATCCATCACATTTTGTCGGAACAGACTACTCATTAATAAAAGAGATTAAATTTAAGTCAAGTAAAATATCTTACGAAGAATTGAGCAATGAATTGTTAGAGGAATTCTATCATTCGACTGGAGAACGCAAAATTTGTGAAATTGGAATAGAATGCAGGTTTAACTCTCTTAACAGAATAATTGATAAAGAAATCTCTTATGTCTCCAGAATAAGTATTATTCTTTATGATAGATATTTTTCAATTTTAAATGATGAAGGAAAAACTTTATTGCAAAAGGGCTATAAGTCTTTGATTTCGGAAAATGAAATGCGGAGATTGTTAAGACAGTTCATTGATTATCATAAAGATTTTATAAATTCCGAGGTTGAGAAAATTGCCGAAAAAAAAAATAATTGAACCCTTTCTTAAAATTCATCTTCACTCAAATCTTTCACACCCAGAGATTCGGCTTTTACAAAAATCTTTTTAGCTTTTCTGCTTTGTGCTATTTTATCAATTATGGAAGATGAACTTTTAAAGAGAATCACGCTCAATCCGAATGTTTGTTTCGGCAAACCGACGATCAGAAATATGCGTTATCCGGTTGAAACGATGCTCGATTTGATGAGTGCGGGAATGACGACGGAAGAGATTTTGGAAGATTATCCCGATCTCGAAAAAGAAGATTTGCAGGCGTGTCTTTTGTTTGCCAGCAAATTGGTAAAAGTCAATTCGATTAACAAGATTATCGCCGCGTAATGAAATTTATCGTTGACGCTCAATTGCCTTATCGTTTGAAAGATTGGTTGATCGCTCAAGGGTTTGATGCGATTCACACACGGGATTTGCCGGAAGCGAATAAAACCGAAGATTTGAGCATTGCCGATATTGCCGATGAAGAAAGCCGAACGGTCGTCACGAAAGACAGCGATTTTCTAAAACTTTATGTTTTAAAAGGCAAGCCGCAAAAACTTTTGATGATAACGACCGGAAACATCGTTAATAAGGAATTACTGATTTTGTTCGAGAAAAATTTTGAAACCGCTTTGAAACTTTTCAATTCGTTTAATGTAGTTGAAATGAATAACTTTTTAGTTATGGGACATAACCCTTAATTTACCATTTCCTTAAATTCATCCTCGCTCAAAACCTTTACGCCTAAACTTTCCGCTTTCGTGAGTTTCGATCCGGCTTCCGAACCGGCGACGACGTAATCGGTTTTTTTACTGACCGACGAGGAAACTCTGCCGCCTTTTGATTCGATTATCCGGCTCGCTTCGTCGCGCGTGAACTGTTCGAGTTTTCCGGTCAGAACGAAAGTTTTTCCCGCAAAATTTTCGTCTAATTCGCCTGCCGCATCGCCGTCAATTTCCGTTTTCACGCCTGCCGCTTTTAGTCTTTCAATCGTTTCCCGGCTGCGCGGATTCTGGAAAAAATTGTGTACCGAGACGGCGACTGTCAGACCGATCTCGTGAATGTCGTCTAATTCTTCGACGCTTGCTTCGGCTAATTTATCAATCGAGCGGTAATGATTCGCCAGAATTTTTGAATAGCGTTCGCCGACGTGCCGGATGTCTAAGCCGAAAAGCAGTCTTTGCAGACCGCGTTCTTTGCTCGCTTCGATTTGATTGATGAGATTCGTCGCCGACTTTTCCGCCATTCGTTCCATTTCGGCGAGTTCTTCGATTGTCAGATCGTAAATGTCTGCGACGGTTTTGACTCTGCTCGAATCAACCAGTTTTTCGATCAGGACATCGCCCAAGCCCTCGATGTCCATCGCTTTCCGCATCGCAAAATAGCCGATTCGCGCCTTTACTTTTGCCGGACAAACTTCGTTCGGACAGCGCGTAACGGCTTCGCCTTCCGGTCGGACTACGGGCGTTTGGCAGACCGGACAATTTTTCGGAAATTCATAATCGCGTTCGTCGCCCGTGCGCCGCGATTCGATGACCTGCAAAACCTGCGGGATGATCTCGCCCGATTTTTCGATCAAAACGTGGTCGCCGAGTTTTAAATTCAGACGTTTGATTTCGTCCTCGTTATGTAAGGACGCGCGGGAAACGGTCGTTCCGGCAAGCAGAACGGGTTTTAGATAGGCGACGGGCGTTAATGCGCCGGTTCGCCCGACCTGCACGTGGATTTCTTCCAATTGCGTCGTCGCCTGCATTGCCGGATATTTGTAGGCGATTGCCCAGCGCGGAGCTTTTGTCGTTGCGCCGAACTCGTCCTGAAGCGCGGTCGAATTTACTTTGACGACCACGCCGTCAATTTCATAATCGAACGAATCGCGTTTTTCCAGCATTTCGTTGCAGAATTCGATTACCTCCTCGATGTTTTCGCACAGACGGCGATTCGGATTGACGTTAAATCCGTTTTTCTCCAGCCATTCGAAATTTTCCCAATGCGTCGCAAACGCTTTTTGATTACCGCTCAAAACGTCATACGGAAACATATCCAAACGGCGCGATGCGACGATTGAAGAATCCAACTGCCGCAAAGTTCCCGACGCAAAATTTCGCGGATTGGCGTAAGTTTTTTCGCCCTGCATTTCGAGTTCCGAGTTGATCTCCTCGAAAACCGAACGCGCCATAAAAACCTCGCCGCGCACTTCGATTCTTTCGGCAAATGCGTTTTTTAAACCCAAGGGAATCGTTCTAATCGTTTTTACATTATTTAAGACATCATCGCCAATCACGCCGTCGCCGCGCGTCGCGCCCGCGAACAAAATTCCGCTTTGATAATGAAGAGAAACCGAAAGCCCGTCAATCTTGAGTTCGGCAACATAATCGAAATCGCGCCCGTCCGCCAATCTTTGACAGCGTTCATCAAATTTCCGCAAATCTTCCAGAGAATAAGAATTATCCAAACTCATCATCGGCACGAGATGACGAAACGGCTGAAAACCTTCGGCTCTGCCGCCGACACGCTGGGTCGGGCTGTCGGGCGTGATAAATTGCGGGTTTTCTTCCTCGAGTTTTTTAAGCCGCGCCAGCAGCGCGTCAAATTCCGCGTCCGCGATTTCGGGCGCGCTTTTTTGATAATAAAGCTCGTTGTGCCGTTCGATCTCGGCGCGAAGATTTTCGATCTCGATTTTGACGTTTTCTTCGGCTTGTTCAAAAAGATTCATAAAAATTATATTTTACGGATTATTCATAAATTCCGCGATCAGCCGATGAAAATGATGCGTTCCTTGTTCTCTCGCCGGGGAATATCTGCCTTTGTCGTAAGCCCGTGAATTGATTCCTTTTTGGACGGATTCGACGACCGCCTGATCTTCAAATTCAACTGTTTCGAGGTCTGCGCCCGCGCCTTTGTTCAGTTTTGATTCGTCATTTACAAAAGTCAGATACGAAACTTTTGTCAGGTCTTTTTTGATTGGTTTGACGATATTGACCGACAACCCCCACGGGTAAAAGTTGAGCATCAGATTCGGGAAAATAAAAAAATAATGTGCGGCGATTGATTCATTAAAATCAAAAGTCGCGGCGTGTAACCCGCCCGCTGCCGCAGGAGGTTCTGACATTGCCGTCTGCAAAATCGAATAGTGAAAAGTTTCCGTTTTGTAACTTCCGTAATCAATGGCGTTATTCAAAGCCTTATGCACGAACGGAATATGAAAACCCTCCAAATAATTTTCGCAATACAAAGCCCAATGCGCTTTGACCGTGTAATCTTTTGCCGCGTGAAATTTTAGATTTTCAAAACCGAAAAAAGAAATTTTCTCATTTATTTCCGCGAGAAACTCTCCAAGCGGCGCGATCGGGTTTAAGGAAACAAAAAGAAAATCATTCCAAACCTCAAACGGAATATGCGGAAGATTATCTTTCTCACTTGGAAAATTTTCCGCCCGTTCAAATTCCGGCATCGAGAGAAATTTTCCATTCAGTTCAAAACGCCTGCCGTGATAGCCGCAGCGTATTCCGCTTGCTTTGCATTCATTTTCGATCAAAATCTTCCCGCGGTGCGTGCAGACGTTTGAAAGACAGTTCAGATTTTCATTTTGTTTGGTGATCAAAACCGGCTCGTCTAAAAAATTTTCCAAAAGCGTGAACGGTTTGAGATTATCAATCTCGTTTTTTGTCCCGATCAACTGCCACGTTCGCGCAAAGATTTTTTCTTTCGATTCGTCGAAAAATTTTTCGCCCGTGTAAAACTCCGATGAAAGTGTTTCGGCGCGGCGGATGTCGGGATTGATGTCGAACATAACAGGTCAGTATCACCTGCGTTAGCGGGTGGTTTTAGTTAAAAGTTGATTGACTCGAAACTTAAAATTTGAAACCCGAAAATCAAATATTGACCCGCTCACGCAGGCGGTACTGACTTGAACAATAAATATCTCGGATTCGTTTCGCTCCGCTCGAATCCTCCGGCGATCAAGCCTTCGTCGAAAGCGGTTTGAAATTCGTGCTTGATGCGGTTTTGTTCTTCGACGGCTTGTCTCGGATTTGTCTGAACAAGCGCGTTCCAATCGTTCGGGATTTCGATCGTTTTTACTGCTTGCGAAGTTTCCAAAAATTTCTCGCCTTTTGAAAGCGCGACGGTTTTTTCGCTTTCCAAATTCCATTCGGCAAACAGGCGGTCGCTGTCGAGACCGATGTGTTCGTCCGGTCTGCCGATGGTCGTGTAATCCGTGCCGTAAAAATTCGGCTCGTAATGGCGGACGACCGCGCCGAGTTTTTCGAGATTGAAAAAGGCGTTTCGCGCCTGCACGGGCTGAAAAGTCCATTTGATAAAACGGACGTTTTCGTCGAGTGAACGAGTCCGCTGCGCCCATTTGAGGCGCGCGCCGATGCCCGCGCTTTGAAAATCTTTCCGCACGGCGGTCATATGCGAGTAGAAAGATTTTTCGCCGCGCAGAAGTGCCGGAACGCTCAGCACGAAACCGATCAGCTCGCCGCCCGCAAACGCGCCGAGCGTAAAACCGCCCGCGTGTTTCGTCACGATCAGATGACGGACGGGCGAAATTTCGATCTCCGGCAAGGCGAAAACATCGCGCTGAAGTTGGACGCATTCCGCTAATTCTTCGATTGTTTCGCACTCGCGGATTTCTATTTCATTAAAAGTCATTCGTATTTTAAGAATACTTGTCCACAGATGAACCGGAGATGAACACAGATAATTTTTGATTTTGACATAAAGTTTATATAGAAATCATCTTGAAAATCTGTGTTCATCTCCGGTTCATCTGTGGACAATTTTCTTTCTAAATTTTCATCTCCGAAAACCAGTCTTGTGAAACTTTCGCAATTTGTTGCGATTCTGTCAATTTCACGATGCCGGAAACGAAATTTATCAGAACAAGACGATTTTTCGTGCGGTATTTTTCGGGGATTTCCGAGCGCAGTTGTTCGATCAGTTGTTCGACGCTCGCCGGAGCGATCTTGAAGAGGACGAGTTTTTTCGTGTAGGTGTGCTTCAAAATCCAATGCGTTTTGCGGATCGAATTCGCGCCGCATTCGCCCCAGAAATCGAAATCCCGCTCGCCGTTTTGCACGACGAGATCAGGTTTGTAGCGCAGACCGACCTTTTTTTCGATTTCCAGACGCGGATGTTTTTTTATAAACATCGCGTAGCCGAGAGCCTTCATTAAAACATGCTCGTAGGTTTCGCCCTGCCTCTGCCAGAGCCGGACGCGCTCGCCGGCAAGATAAAAATCGTGAAGCATCTTTCGATTTTAAATGGAAACCGCCGGAAAAGTTAATCGCCGTTAGCGTAAAAAATCGCTTAACTTTTCCCTGCGTGTTTTGGTATGATAAAAATGCGTTTCACGCTCCGGCTTCGCAAAAAAAATACTTTCCCTTTTTCACAATAAAAAATCCTGATGACAGCGCAAAAAAATCTCGAAGTAAAAGGAACTGTTCTCAATCATCCGCTTGCCGAACTATTAGCGGAAATCTCGCAGTCCGAGTTGACCGGTTCGCTCAGACTTTCGCATCTGGAGCGAAAGATCATAATTTATTTTGACGGCGGAGATGCCGTCTTTGCCGTCTCCAACTCGCGCCGGCACAGGCTTTTTCACATTCTTTTGCGCGAGGAGAAAATCATCCCTTCGCAACTGTCGGCGATTCCGAATGTCGCCAACGATATGGAATTAAAGGTTACGCTCGTTCAGAGAGAAACTTTCACGGAAAGCGAAATGAAAAAATTCTTTGCCGTGCAAGTCGGACAGATTCTGGAGGACGCGCTCGGTTGGGACGAGGGCAATTGGGTATTCAGTCCGCTCGTCAGGATCAATGATGATATTCGCGTGACGGTTGATCTGCCCGATCTGCTTTTTCCGTATGGTCGGAAAATGCCGGTTGACAAACAGGTGCGGCGGTTCAAAAGTTTGCAGGAGAAGTTCGGCGTGCGAAAGAGTTTGCCCGCGCATATCAGTCTTCTGCCGCAGGAAGCGTTTGTCTTTTCGAGATTTGACGGCGCGGTTCATTCGGTCGGTGAAATAAAAAACCTGACCGGACTTTCGGAAGCCGAAACTTTCAGGACTTTGTATATCCTGTGGCTCGGCGGGTTTCTCGTCCGTCAAAGATGGAATTCGGGATTCAGCCCTGAGAATCTGGCGGCGATTTTATCGGCGAGAATAGAATTGAAAAAACAAGCCGTCACGCCCGCGCCGGTCAGGGAAAAAGCGGCTGCGGAAAAACCGTCCGCCGGAGATCGGCAAACGAAAAATGCCGCGGAGAAATTAAAAGACGGAATCTCGCTCGAAGAATATCTCCAGCGCGTCGGGAACGCGGCGACCTATTATGAAATTCTGGACGTTTCGTCCGAAGCCGATACGGCGGATATAAAATCCGCGTATTTCGGTCTTGCCAAACGTTTTCACCCGGATTTGTTTTACCGCCGCGTCGAGGACGAACTTCACCGCCGCATTCAGAGTGCCTTTACAAAGCTGGCGCAAGCCTACGAAACGCTGAGAAAGCCGGAGTCGCGCGAAGTTTATGATTTTAAACTGCAAAAAGAAATTGCCAATTTGTCAAAACGCGCGAAGAGCGCCGCAAGCGGTTCGCAAACGCCCGCCGAGATGATGGAAGAACAAGCGGCGGAAAATTTCGAAGTCGGTTTCAATCTGTTAATGGAAGAAGAATACGAGGAAGCCGTTCCGTATCTCGCCCGCGCCGTTCATCTTACCGGCGGAAACGCGCGTTATCGCGCCTATTTCGGCAAGGCTTTGTCGGCAAATGAGAACACTTACCGCCAAGCCGAAGCCGAATTTCAAGCCGCGCTCCGCATCGAACCCGACAATCTGGATTACCGTCTGATGCTCGCCGAACTTTTCGTCAAGATCGGTTTTGTCAAACGCGCCGAAGCCGAAATCGGGCGCATTCTCGAAAAATCTCCGCGAAATTACGAAGCGCTTTCACTGCTCGACAGCCTGCGCGATAAATAGTTAAACTAGAGCGGAAAAATTATGCAGAGCGTTTCGATAGTAAAAGAAGATTTTGACGAAAATCTCGAAAAGATCGCCAAAATAACGGATAAATTCGAGGGCTACGAAAATCCGCACGCCGCGCGCATCGCCGTTCTGGCGGACGCGACCGCCAGAATTTTCAATATGGCTTCGCACGACCGCCACGCTCTCAAGCAAGCCGCCTTGATCCACGACATCGGCGAACTCGTGATGAACCGCGATTACATCAAAGCCGGTCGCATTTTAACCGAACAGGAACACGTTGATATGCAGCGTCATCCCGTGATCGGCGAACAGGAAGCCGCCAAGCGCGGACTGCCGCGCGCCGTCCAACTGCTCGTCCGCTGGCATCACGAATGGTGGAACGGGACGGGCTACCCGGACGCCCTGCGACGCGACCGGATACCGCTCGCCGCCCGGATTTTACGCGTCGCCGACACCTACGCCGCTCTGACCGACACGCGCCCATACAGCGCGGCGATTCCCGAAGCGGAAGCGAAACGCTATCTGACCGAATGGGCGGGAATCGAATTCGACCCGGCGGTCGTCAAAGCCTTTTTATCTCTGGAAGGCTTGCCGGAATTAGAATCCTACGCGAAAAAAGAAGAAATTTTCGAGCAATAAAAAATTCAAGATTTGCAGAAACCCGCACGAAGTAAGGGCGAAAAATTTAAGGTTTAAGATTCAAGATTAGAATTAGCAATCTTGAATCTTAAACCTTAAATTTTGAATCCTGACGCGCCTTTCACATTTAGAATCAACGCGCGAATAGAAAAACGCACCGTGCGAATAGAAAAACGCGGCGCGCGAGTGCATTCACGCGCCGTGTGAACGCACTTCCGCGCCGCGTGAACGCACTCCCGCGCCGCGTGAACGCACTCGCGCAGAATGTAAATGCATTCGCACACAGTGTAAACGCATTCACGCGGTCTGCAAACGCATTGACGCGGCGCGGAAACACGTTCACGCGGCGCGGAAGTGCATTCGCGCAGAGTGTAAACGCACTTCCGCGCCGCGTCAATGCACTCGCGCGTCGTGGAAATGTGTCCGCAAGCTGAGTTTTTGTAGTGATTTATTGCAATTTTTACGGCGAAACGGTGGTTTTTGCTCAAAATCGTCACTTTCGGCTGACAAACGGATTATTTTTCACCCAAAACCGCCAGGGCTTTTCCGCATATTCTTCGGCATAATCAATCCCGATGCGTTTTCCACAGGCTATAGCGTCATCTGTGGAAAACTTTTCGCCTTCTTCGAGCCAAATCTCGTTTCCGGTCAAATCTGCATTGTTAAATCTTTTATCAATTCCGAGCGCGATACAGAGTTTTCCCGGACCCGAAGTGAGGTTTTTATCCGCCATTTTTCCGCGCCGCTCACGCATAATTTCGATATTTTCAAGCGGCTCGACCGCGCGGACAAGAATGGCGTGCGGCTTATCAATTTCTCCGGCGACGATATTAAATTGAAAATACATCCCGTAAATAAAAAAGATATAAACCGTTCCGCCGACGGCAAACATCGTTTCCGTTCGTTTCGTCCGGCGGTTGTTGTAAGAATGCGCCGCCTTGTCTTCCGCGCCCAAGTAAGCTTCGGTTTCGACGATGATGCCGGAAACTCTCTCGCCCGTTTTTGCGGGAACGACAAGAATTTTGCCGAGCAAATCTTTTGCAATTTCGAGCGTGTCGGTGCGGGTGTAAAATTCTCTCGGAAGTTTTTGGCTCATAGGAAATAAAAAAAATTGTCCACAGATGGACACAGATAAACACAGATGAAAGCAGATTTAAAAATTGAAAATCGCTTTTTAGCAAGCAAAAAACATCTGTGTCCATCTGTGTTTATCTGTGGACAATTTTTTCTTGAAAATCATTTAGCGATCATCTCTTTCGCGTGCCGCCGCGCCGCGCTGGTGATCTTTTCTCCGGCAAGCATCCGCGCGATTTCTTCGACGCGCTCGTTTTGCTTTAGTTCTTTGATCGAAACGCGCGTTTGATTTTTGGTCATCGTTTTTTCGACCGAAAAATGATGGTCGGCTAGAGAGGCGACCTGCGGCTGGTGTGTAACGCACAAAACTTGCTGATTTTTTGAAAGTTCTTTGAGTTTCAGACCGACGGCTTCGGCGACGCGACCGCCGATGCCGGCATCAATCTCGTCAAAAACGACCGCTTTTTCGATGTCGTTCGTCTTGACGGTCGTTTTTAAGATCAGCATCAGACGCGACGCTTCGCCGCCCGAAGCGACCTTGGCGAGCGGCTTCGGCGATTCGCCGACGTTTGCCGAAAAATAAAACTCGATGCGGTCGAAACCTTTTGCCGAGAAAGATTTTTCGTCTTCCTTTTCGGCTTCGATGCGGACGACGAAACGCGCTTTTTCGAGCGCGACCGCCTTTAAATTCGCCTCGACTTCCTTTTCAAATTTCCGCGCCGCTTTCGTGCGTTTGTCGTGCAAGTCCTGCGCGAAATAAAGAAAATCATTGCTCGCTTGTTTTAATTGTTTTTTGAGTTCGACCTCGCGCTCTTCCGCGCTCGTGATGTTTTTCAGACGCTCTTCCGAATCTTTTAAATGCGCCAAAACGGTTTCGACCGTCCCGCCGTATTTGCGTTTCAAACGGGAAATTTCCGCCAGCCGGTTTTCAATTTCTTCAAGACGTTCGGGCGAAAATTCGAGCGTCGAGCGAAAATCTCTGACCGTGATCGCCAGATCTTCGAGGACGGCTTGCGCCGAATTCAAGCCTTCACGGTAGCCTTCAAAACTCGTCTCGAATTCCGAAAGTTCGTTAATCCGGCGAATCGCTTTTTCGAGCGTCGTCAAAGTCGCTTCCTCATTTTCGTAAAGCAGGGCGTAGGCTTCATCGCTCAATGTCGAAAGTTTTTCGACATTGTTGAGCCGCCGTTTTTCCTCTTCGAGCGTTTCTTCTTCTTCCGTCTGCGGATTGACTCTTTTTATCTCGTCAACCTGAAACTGCAAAATATCGAGAAGCTGCAGTTTCTGCGCTTCGTCTTCGCGCAAGCTGTCGAGTTCGCGCCGAATGCCCGCCATTTCCTGATATTTTTCCGCCGTCTTCGCCCGCTCTTCTTCGAGCGCGGCGTATTCGTCCAAAATCTCCAGATGATTCGAAGGAGAAAAAAGCGTCGTCTGCTCGCCCTGCCCGTGTATGTCCACCAGAAACGCGCCGATCTTTTTCAAAAACGCTTGCGTAACTAATTGATTATTGACAAAAATTCTGTTTCTTCCGTTTGCCGCAAGCTCGCGCCGGACGATCACGTCAATATCGTCCGCGTCTTCGAGTTCGATGCCGCTTTCATAAAACATTTCGTGCAGATCGGCGTTCGCTTTCAAAGTAAAAAGCCCTTCGATCCGCGCCTGCTTCGAGCCTTCTTTTATCAAATCCGAATAAACGCGCTCGCCCGTGAGCGCGCC
>JBGTSF010000104.1:0-11859 GCA_041940425.1 Pyrinomonadaceae bacterium | reverse complement strand
AGACGATCTCGACCGACATTTACGGTTCGGACGGAATGCAGATTTCCATCGGTTCGCGCGGCGGAAAAGTTCATAGAATTGTTGCCCGCGACCGGTATGTCAACGGTTTGAACGGCGAATTTTTGGACGTAAAAGCGCGTTTCGGACACGAATTTATCAATCATCCCGAACGCATCAAAATGCCGCTTATCCGCTATAAAAAAGGCGGAAAATTGATTCCCTCGACGTGGGACGACGCGGTTCATTTCGTGGCAAACAAATTCAAAGAGATCGGCGATGTCGGTGTTGTCGCTTCGTGCCGTCTGACGAACGAAGCGGTTTTCACTTTAAAAAGATTTGCGGCGGAAGTTTCAAAGACGAATAATTTTGCGGTTTCGGATAGAAACGATTGGTCGAATATTTTCGATAATCTGAGCGTCCCGCTGGCGACGCATAAAGAGATTCGCTATGCGAAAACGATTCTGCTCATCGGCGGCGAGCCGGAAGAAGAGCAGACTTTTACGGCGAAACAGATGCGGCAGGCGGTTCGCAACAGCGGCGCGAAATTGATAATTGTCAACGACACGCCGATTCGTCTCGTGCAAAACGCTTCGCAGTTTATTCACGTTAATCCTAATTCCTACGACGCATTCGCGCTCGCTTTTAGCGATGCGGCGGACGAAAATCTTCTGCGGAAACTCGGCATCGAACAATCCGCGTTTGACGATCTTTTAAAAACCGTCGGCGAGACCGAAGGCGATCTGGTGATAATGTTCGGCGGCGATCTGTCGCCGCAGGCGCAAGCCGTTCTGGCAAACGCAGCGGGAAATTTTGCAAGCGACACGCGCAGAGTTTTGCTTCATCCGCTGCCGCTTTACAACAATTCGGTCGGCGCGAACGATATGATGCAGGGCAAAAAATCTTTGACGGAAGTTTTGCAGAATTCGAAAGCGTTACTGATCGGCGGAAGTTTTCAGGATGAAAGCCTCGCACAGCTTTTGAGCGGCAAAGAATTCGTCGTCGTGCAGGAAATGTTTGAAACGGCGACGACCGAGTTTGCCGACGTTGTGCTTCCGGCATCGAGCTATGCCGAGATTGACGGAACTTATACGAACAATGCGGGCAATGTCCAGCGCGTCCGGCAGGCGATTGAGCCGCTTCATCAATCGAAATCCGATTGGATGATAACCTCGATGATCGCCAAAGAGATGGGCGTTGATTTCGGCTACAATTTCGCCGCGACCGCCGTTTTTAAAGCGATTGCCGACAGCGTTTCGGCTTACGAAGGCTTGCGTTACCCGCATTTGAAAGACGAATCGAATCCGGTTCAGGTCAAACACGCGGTTTCCGCGTCGCGCGATTTATCGGGCGAAACAGAAGCTTTAAAAGCGAATGTCGAAAAACTGCCCGACGAAGCCGAAAAGTATTCGGTTACGCCGCCGGTCGGTCACAAACTGCACCGCGTAACGACCTTGACGGGCAAAACGGCGCAGTTTCATCTTCTGGCGCACGGCAATCCGAAGCCGGAAAATCTTCTGGTTTCGCCGCTCAAGCAGTTTAATCTGGACGGCACGCCGCGAACGGAATTAGCCGAAGCGGTCAGCGTCGGCGACAGGGTTAATTTAAAGAGAGATTTGTAAATAATTTTGGAACTTTTGTTTGAAAGTTCGCGCGTCAGTTAATTTTTATGGAACAAGTTTTACAAACTGCTTTTCCGATTATTGTTATCAGCGTAGCGATCCTGCTCGCGTTTCAGGGCGTTTTGATGATCGTCGCCTACACGGTTTTGGCGGAACGCAAAGTTTTGGGCTGGATTCAGGGACGCATCGGACCGAACCGCGTCGGACCGTGGGGCGTTCTTCAGCCGTTCGCAGACCTGCTCAAATTTATTTTCAAGGAAGACCTCGCGCCCGACAAATCAACGAAATTCATTTATTTTCTCGCGCCGCTCGTCGCTCTGACCGCCGCGCTTTTGCCGATCGTCGTCTATCCGTTCGGTCCGGCGATCACGACCGTTGATTGGAGTTTTCTGCCGTATGGTTTGGGCGACGGGATTCGTCAACTGCCTCTGACGATTGCACAGATAGATGTCGGCGTTTTGTATGTTCTGGCGATCACGTCTGTCGGCGTTTACGGCATCGCGCTCGCGGGCTGGTCTTCAAACTCGAAATATTCTCTGATGGGCGGACTTCGTTCGTCGGCGCAGATGATTTCTTATGAATTAGCGATGGGCGCGTCGGTCATCGGCGCGGTGATGCTTGCCGGAACGCTCGATCTAAACGGGATAATTCAGGCTCAGACGCAATCGCCATTTAAATGGTTTATCATTCCGCAATTTATCGGTTTTATCGTTTTTCTGATCGCCGCGTTTGCCGAAACGAACCGCGTGCCGTTCGACTTGCCGGAAGCCGAAACCGAACTCGTCGCCGGATTTCACACGGAATATTCCGCTCTGAAATTCGCGCTCTTTTTTATGGCGGAATACGTCAATATGTTCACCGTATCGGTGATGGCGGTTACGCTTTTCCTGGGCGGCTGGTATATTCCGGGCTTGTCGTATATTTTCGAACCCGGCTCGATCCCGTATGCGATTGCGAGCCACGTCGGATTTTTATTAAAGATTTTCGCATTTCTGTTTTTGTATATCTGGGTGCGCGGAACTTTGCCGCGTTTCCGTTTCGACCAACTGATGAATTTCGGCTGGAAATTCCTTTTGCCGCTCGCGCTGGCAAATGTGATCGTAACGATCATCGTCGTTTATTTTTTGAATGTTTAATTTGGAGATGTCAGATGCTAGATGTTAGATGTCAGTAAAGACAGAACTAACATCTGACATCTGACATCCGACATCTGAAATGATTACAACCGTCTTATTTTTCATTTTCGCCGGACTGGCAATCGCCAGCGCGATCTCGCTCGTCTATCACAAAAATCCGCTTTACAGTGCGGTGTCCTTGATCGGCGTTTTTATTTCGCTGGCGTGTATTTACGTAACGCTCGCCGCGCCGTTTATCGCCGCCGTGCAGATTCTCGTCTATGCGGGCGCGATCATGGTTCTGGTCGTTTTCGTCATTATGCTTTTGAATTTGGACGAGGACAAACCGCTTAACCGTCTGAAATATTTATATTTTGTCGGCGGCGGTCTGGGCATAGTTCTGCTCGCGCAGACGTTTTTTATTTTCTACGCCGTTCTGCGCGCGCCGAAACGCGATGTCAATGAAGAAGTAACAGTCGGGAAAACTCTGAGCATCGGTTCGGCAATGTATTCGGAATATCTTCTGCCGGTCGAGATCGTTGGCATTCTGCTTTTAATGGCTATCGTCGGCGGCGTAATTATGGCGCGGCGTTTGCGCGAAGCGGACGAACCGGACACCAGAGTGGTCAGCGTCGGCACGGGAAATCTGGACGTAACGGAAAAGGTCGAAAGCGACACGGAAAAAGCTGAAGGATAAAAGAAAGTCATTAGTCCTTTGTCATTAGTCTTTGGCAAATTGAGCAAAAATCGAGGACTCGAATTTAACTCAATCGGCAACGGACAAAGGACAAAGGACAAAGAACTAAAAAAAGATGGAACCAAGTTTATCGAGCTATTTAGCACTTTCGGGAATATTATTTACCATCGGCGCGGTCGGCGTGATCTATAAACGCAACGCGATCGGGATGTTTATGTGCATCGAGCTGATGCTCAACGCCGTCAATCTGACGTTTGTCGCCTTTTCGCGCTACTACGCCGACGTAACCGGACAGCTTTTCGTTTTTATGGTGATGTCGGTCGCCGCGGCGGAAGCGGCGGTCGGTCTTGGAATTATCATTACATTTTTCCGCAACCGCGTATCGGTTGACGTTGACGACGCGAGTATTTTGAAGAATTAAAGTTTTGAGTTCCGCCTTTAGGCGGCTTTCGTTAGGCAATTAGCCTGCTAAAGCAGGAACTCAAAACGGTTGAGTAAATTTAATGTTAAATGCCGATGTTTTGACATTTCAGGAATTTGTGGCGCACGAAACTTTACCTTTATCGCAAATTCACGGCGCGGTGCTTGAATTTTTGCAGGGGCGCGATGATGTCGTTCTGTTCGGCGCGCAAGCCGTCAACGCATACGTCAGCGAACCTCGTATGACGCAGGACATTGATTTGCTTTCGACCGGCGCGAAAAATTTAGCCGAAGAACTCGTGAGTTTTTTGAGCGAAAAATTTCACATCGCCGTCAGAATTAGGGAAATCGGCGATAAAGGTTTGAGAATTTATCAAGTCCGCAAGGAAGGAAACAGGCATTTGATTGATATTCGTCCGGTAACGGAATTGCCTGAAACCGAAACGGTTGAAAATATACAGGTTTTATCGCCTTTGGAATTGATTGTCAGCAAAGTCGTTTCATATCACGCGCGGCGCGGTAAACCGAAATCGGGAACGGATTGGCGCGATCTGGGATTCTTGCTTTTGCGCTTTCCCGAATTGAAGGAAAAAGTCGCGGCGGTTTTGAAAGAGAAAAATGTCGGCGAAGCCGTTTTGGAAACTTGGAAGGAAATTGAAAGTCAGGATTTTCAGATTGAAGATGAAGACGAGGATTTAAATTTCTAAAAGAAAAAACTTTTATGAAACATTACTTTATTATTTCAATATTAAGCATCTTGGCTATATTTCAAGTCGCGTGCGGACAAACTCATACAGGTAAATCCGAATCGAGTTCTTCAAATCAAACTGAAACTAAAAAAGAGGAATATCCAAATCTCAAAATTCAGGCAAACGAAGTAGGTAAGGCTACCTTAAATAAGGATTATGAAAAAGTTCTTGATTATACTCATCCAAAAGTTCTTGAGATGTCGGGTGGCAGAGAAAAAATGCTTGCCGGTATGAAACAAAATCCTGAGCAAGTAATGCCTGAAGGTTTTGAACTTTTATCGGTTGAGATTGACGATGCCAGTCAGATTGAAAAAATAGACAATCAAATTTTTGCTATCGTTCCAATGAATATGACGATTAAATCACCGGACGGCAAATTTTTGGGCGAAAGTTATTTAGTCGGAGTTTCCGATAATGGAGAGAATTGGAAATTCATAAGTGGTGTCGGTAAAGAAGGAATAAAAATATTGTTTCCAAAAGCGGCAGACGTATTAAAATTTCCAGAGCAAAAGCCGCCTAAGAAATTAGATAGTTAAAACAAATGACTGAAAACAATTTTTTAAGTCTAATAATTTTCGCGCCGCTCGCCGGTGCTGTCATAAATTGGCTGTTCGGGAAACGGATGAACAGCGAACTTTTTAGCGGCGCGGTCGCCTGCACGACAATTGGGATTTCGACCGTCGTGGCGTTTATGATCGCGTTCGGCATCGGCACGCCGCACACGGGCGCGTTGTTTATGCCGGACGGAAAGCCGGTTCTCGATCAGATTTGGACGTGGATCGCGGTCGGCGATTTTCGTGCCGATTTCGGTTTGGGAATGGACAGGCTTTCGGGAATTTATGCCTGTTTCGTGACGTTTGTCGGTCTGCTGATTCATATTTTCGCCACGGGTTATATGCACGGCGACAAAGGCTTCTATCGCTTTTTCGCGTATTTGAATCTGTTTATGTTTGCGATGCTGACGCTCGTTCTGGCGGACAATTATCTTTTGATGTTTGTCGGCTGGGAAGGCGTGGGCTTGTGTTCATATCTGCTCATCGGTTACTACACGAAACGCAATGAAGCGCGCGAGGCGGCAAAGAAAGCGTTTGTCATGAACCGCATCGGCGACTGGGGCGTTTTGATGGCGATGTTTCTCATCTTTACGCTCACGGGAACGATCTCGTTTTTTGACAAAACAGTTGACGGCGTTCAGGTGCAGAGCGTTTTCACATGGGTTTCGCAGAACATTATGACCGCCGACCCGTTCACGTGGGGCGCGATCGTCGCGGGCGGTCTGACCTCGATCGGTGTTCTTCTGTTTATTGGCGCGACCGGAAAATCGGCGCAGATTCCGCTTCTTACTTGGCTGCCGGACGCGATGGCTGGTCCGACTCCGGTTTCGGCTCTGATTCACGCGGCGACGATGGTTACAGCCGGAGTTTATCTGGTCGTGCGCTCGAACGTTATTTATCAAAACGCGCCGACGGCGATGTGGATCATTGCCGTCATCGGCGCGGCGACGGCGATTTTTGCGGCGACGATTGCCATCGCGCAGAACGACATCAAGAAAGTTCTCGCTTATTCGACCGTTTCACAGCTCGGTTATATGTTTCTCGCCGCAGGTGTCGGCGCATTTGCCGTGGCGATTTTCCATGTGATGACGCACGCATTTTTCAAAGCGTTATTATTCTTAGGTTCTGGTTCGGTCATTCACGGAATGCATCACGAACAGGATATGCGGCGGATGGGCAATCTGAAAAAATATATGCCGATCACGTTTGCAACGATGATTACCGGCTGGCTGGCGATTGCCGGAATCCCGATCTTTGCCGGATTTTTCTCGAAGGACGAAATTCTTTATAAAACCTTTGCCGCCGACAATTATTTTCCGGCAGGCGCGTTTCCGGGCAATGAAGTTTTGTGGGTGGTTGCGGTGATTACGGCGATCTTAACGGCGATCTATATGACCAGAATGATGGTCATGACATTCTGGGGCGAAGAGAGATTTCATCTCGCACTGCCCGACGGCGATCATCCGGCGGACGCGGCGCACGCTGAAGAAAACGCTTTTGCATACGGCGACGCGCAGGACGACGAAACGCATTACGAATCGCACGCGCTTGCCGAACACGGACACGACGTGATGGAACACGACGCGGCGCATGACGAACACGACGATGACGACGAACATCACCACGCGATTCCGGCGGACTTCAAACCGCACGAATCTCCTTGGGTGATGACCGTGCCTTTGATCGTGCTGGCATTTCTTTCGACCTTCGGCGGTCTGGTCGGCGTTCCGTATGCGATCAGTTCGCTGGTCGGCGCGGGCGATATTAATAAATTTGAACACACGCTTGAACCCGTTGTTAAAAAGGTTGGAACGCAGGGCGAAAATAAAGATGTCAAAAATTTCTTTGCCGAAACACAGCCTGCGGGTGCAAAAACGGATGCGGCTTATGATTCGCACTCGCCGGAAGTTATTCAAAAAGAACGTCTGCTTGCTTTGCTGTCGGTCGTTCTGGCAGGCATCGGTATCGCCATCGGCTGGTTTACGTTCAAGCGCGATCCGCTCAAACGAATGCCGAAAATCTTAGAGGAAAAATGGCGTTTGGACGAATTTTACAACGGCTACATCGTTGATCCTTTGACCAATCTTTCGCGCAACGGTTTATGGAAAGGCTTCGATCTCGGCGTAATTGACGGCATCGTCAACGGCATCGGTCAATTCACGATCGCGCTCGGCGGAGTCGTGCGAAAAGTGCAGGTCGGTTTTGTCCGAAGCTACGCGGCGTTTATTTTGTTCGGCGCACTTATAGTCATCGGATATTTTATATATTACGGGTTTAAGTTGATCGGATAATCGCACGATGAAAGCATTATTTAACAACTCATCAAACTTTATTAGATTACAAACCGCCTTGGCGGTCATACTGTTGACGGCTTTGCTTTCTGCGGCGCAAGCCGTTAAGACTAAAAAGGTGTCGTGGAAAGGTCTCGGCGACAAGAAAAATAAATTTTTCTTTCAGATTCCCGACGGTTTCCGGTATTTCGAAGACGGGACGTTTTATCTCGGAACGAAATCTGATTCCGTTTATATAAAAAACAAGCAAACCGTTTCCCGATATATCAACGGCGCGGTCTTGATACTCGATATTTATGAAGGCGACACCAAAAAGATTCAGCCGGCATTGATCGAAGGTTCAAAATTCGAACTGGTCGAAGAAAAAACAGGAAATGGTTTTCAGATCAAGTCCTATATTTATAAATCGCCCGATTTTATAATCGAGCGTCAGCATTTTTTCGATGATGAATCGCTTTATTCGATGTCCGCTTTTTACCGTGCGGAACGATCCGGGATTGTCGCCGAATTCTTTAAATCCGTGCGGTTGTTTAAAGACGGAAAAGGCACGGCTCCGAATTTTCCAAAAGACGGGAAAAAGGAACTGTTAAACGCTCAGGTGCCGGATGTCGAAGAAGAGTTTTTCTCCGATAAGATTGAGGAAAACCCCGATAAAAAGGCGGTCATCGCCTATGTTCCGATAGCGACTTGGAACAGGGAATTCGGACGCTCGAACAAGGGAAACGTAAAATTGAAATTATTGTTCGCTGTGACGGGTAAGGTAGAAAAGATCAAAACCGTTTTTATGCCGACGGTCAGTATGGCGGACGGCGTAAAAGCTGCCGCCGAAAATATTGTTTTTCTTCCGGCTGTCAAAAACGGCAATCCCGTATCGACATGGCAACCGTTCGAATACGGATTCAATATTACAACTACAGGTTACTAAGATGGATTTTATAACGGAAAATCTTTTAACGATTTTAATTTTACTGCCCGTGTTCGGCGCGTTTGCCGTTCTCGGACATGCAATGTTCTGGAAGCGCGAAGACGGTCTGAAATGGATCACGCTCGGTGTTACCGTCGCCGTTTTTCTTGTCTCGCTTCTTTTGATCTTCGATCAGGGCGCGGCATCGGCGGGCGGTTTTTATTTCGAGAAAAACGTGCCGTGGATCGAGGCGATCAATACGAATTATCACGTCGGCGTTGACGGACTTTCGCTGTGGCTCGTGATCTTGACGACGTTCATAATGCCGATCGCCGTCATTTCGACATGGCACGCGGTTGAAAAACGCATCACGGCTTTTTACGTTTTTCTGCTTCTTCTGGAAGCGGCGATGATCGGTGTTTTCGTCTCGCTCGACCTTTTAGTTTTTTATCTGTTTTTTGAAGCGTCACTCGTTCCGATGTTTTTCCTGATCGGCATCTGGGGCGGCGAGAACCGTATCTACGCGGCGGTCAAATTTTTCATTTTTACCGCGCTCGGTTCGCTTTTGATGCTCGTGGCGATAATTTCTCTATATTATTTTCACGCCCAGCAGACGGGTGCCGGAACATTCGATTTCGTCGTTTTGATGAATTCGCTGAAGAGCGGAAGCTTGGTTTTCGCGCCGCAGACGGGAACGCTTTTGTTTCTCGCATTCGCGCTCGCGTTTTCGATCAAAGTTCCGCTTTTCCCGTTCCATACATGGCTGCCGGACGCGCACACGGAAGCGCCGACCGCAGGTTCAGTCATTCTCGCCGCCGTTCTTTTGAAAATGGGAACATACGGCTTGATGCGGTTTAATTTCAATTTCTTTCCCGAAGCGTCGCGTGAACTCGCGTGGCTTTTTATCGTTTTGGCGATCATCGGAATTATCTACGGCGCACTCGTCGCAATGGTTCAGCCGGACGTTAAACGTCTGGTCGCCTATTCGTCGGTCGCGCATATGGGTTTTGTCATTCTCGGAATGTTCTCGTTTACCGAACAGGGAATGCAGGGCGCGCTTTATGTCATGCTCGCCCACGGAGTGACGACCGGCGCATTGTTTTTGCTCGTCGGGTTTATTTACGAACGCCGTCATACGCGAATGATTTCCGAATTCGGCGGTCTGTCGAGCGTGATGCCGATCTACGCGACGATTTTCGTTATTACGACGATGGCTTCGATCGGTCTGCCGTTTCTGAACGGTTTTGTCGGCGAATTTTTGATTATGCTCGGAATGTGGAAAGCGGTAATTTTACCGATCACGGCTGATACGAACTGGAATTACATCGCCACGATGTTTGCCGGAACGGGCGTGATCTTTGCCGCCGTTTATCTGCTCTGGATGGTGCAGAGAGTTTTCTTCGGCAAGATTACGAATCCGAAAAACCGCAGTTTAAAAGATTTGTCGTGGCGCGAGATCGGTTTGATCGCCCCGCTCGTTTTTCTGATGGTCTTTATGGGCGTTTATCCGAAGCCGTTTCTTGAAGAATCGAAACCGGCGGTCGTGGCGATTCAGGAAAGAGTTATGCATCAGGCGGGCGGCACGATCGAGAAAGCGGAAACCAAAACGTCAGCCGGACATTGACCGAAAGTACGATTTTGATTGTTTAATTTAGATATGTTTTTATTGCAGACTTTAACAAACCCGGACGTAAATATCTCGATATTCCTGCCGGAAATGATCGTTGCCATCGCGGGCATCATTGTGATGCTCTATGATTCGTTCTTTCCGAAACAACGCGCCGTTACCGGAACAATTTCTTTGATCGGTTTAGCCGTGAGCGCGGTTTTGCTTATCACGATGTGGAACGAACCGATGGCAGGCTGGAACGGTATGATCGCGCATGACAATCTGCGCCTGAGTTTTTCGTTCGTCTTTCTGCTCGTTTCGGCGATGACGATCCTGATCTCGACCGTCTGGGTCGAACGCGAAAACGTTCCGGTCGGCGAGTATCACGCGCTCCTTATGTTTGCGACGTTCGGGATGATGCTGATGGCTTCGGGCAACGATATGGTCATCATCTTTCTCGGACTCGAAACGCTCTCGATTGCGACGTATGTCATGGCTGGACTTCGGAAATCAGACCTGCGCTCGAACGAATCGGCGATGAAATATTTTATCCTCGGCTCGTTCGCGTCCGCGTTTCTGCTTTACGGAATGGCTCTCATTTACGGTGCGACCGGTGCGACGAATATCACGGAAATCGCCGCCAATGTCGGCAACGCCAATTTTCCCGCGCTTCTTTTGATCGGCGGCGCGATGCTCATTATCGGTTTCGGATTCAAAGTAGCGACCGTGCCGTTTCATGTCTGGACGCCCGACGTTTACGAAGGCGCGCCGACTCCGGTTACGGCGTTTATGGCGGCGGGACCGAAAGCCGCCGGGTTCGCTTCGTTCATCCGCGTTTTCGTTCTCGGTTTCCCGCTCGTCGCCGGAGCGGAAGCCGCCGGTTATCTGCATAATTCGTGGATCACCGCGCTTTCGATCATGGCGATTTTGACGATGACGGTCGGCAACGTCGCGGCGATCATGCAGGATAACGTCAAACGAATGCTCGCCTATTCTTCGATCGCTCACGCCGGATACGCGCTCGTCGGATTTATCGGCGCGGGTTTTGCGAAAACGGTCGAGGCGCGCGATGCGGCAATCGCCGCAGTCGCGTTTTATATGCTGACCTACGCGGTAACAAACTTAGGCGCGTTCGCCATCGTTACTTTACTTGCAGAGAAAAATGACCGCCGCACCGAATTTGAAGATTACAACGGCATCGGTTTTCGCGCGCCGGTCATTGCGTTCACGCTTTCGCTCTTTATGCTTTCGCTTCTCGGACTTCCGCTGACCGCCGGATTTATGGGCAAAGTTCTGGTTTTCCGTCCCGCGCTCGAAGCGGGCAACACGCTTTTGACCGTTACGGTGATTATTGCCGTTATCAACACGGCGATTTCCGCGTATTATTATCTGCGCCTGATTGTCGTGATGTTTTTCCGCGAACGGACGACTGATTGGTTCGTGCCGAAAATGCCGGTCGGTTTGGCGGTTGTCATTTTGATAACCGTTCTCGGCGTTTTTTATCTCGGAATTTTCAGCGGCGGCGTGATCGAAAAATTCTCGCAGTCTCTGCCGCAGGTCAAAACGCAGGCACAGATAAAGTAAAAAAGTCGGAATTGTAATGATAGGGCAACGAAGCAAAATTACAGCTAAAATTGATTGTCCTGTTTGTTTTTCCAACAATAGTTTTTATATTGAACAAACAAGTCTTCCACTTATTTGTGAGGATTGTGGTTTTGTTCTGGCGGATTTATCTGAGCAAATCTGTTTAGATAACTGCATTTTTTGTGGAAATGACAAATTTTATTTTCAATCTCCATCAATACTAAAAGCTTTTTCTTCTTTATTAATTTGTTACGTTTGTGATGCTGAATACAAAGGTCTTGAGCCTAACGAATCGGATGAAAAATTCGATGAAAAAA
>JBGTSF010000103.1:0-12943 GCA_041940425.1 Pyrinomonadaceae bacterium | reverse complement strand
TCGCCCGACAGAAGATGCGCGTAGCGGGCTTCTTTCTGACCGGGCTGGCGTTCGAGTCTGACGACGACCGGTTCATCGCGTTTCGCAAGCGAGTCGAGCGTGTCGGCGATTTCCTGAAGACCGGAAAATTCATAAAGCCTGCCCGTTCGCTGATTGAGTTCGCCGACCGTCTGCGCGCCGCGCAGCATCAAAACGGAAACGAGCGCGGTTTCGCGTTCATCGAGTTCATAAACCGAAGGCAGCATATGTTTGTATTTCGGCACACGGCTCGAACTGCCGTAAAAAACATAGACGAGATTTTTATCGCGCAAATCATCCAGAGCGCGTTCGATTTCCTGTTGGCTATAATTCGTTACCGGATCACGGTTCGTTTTCTGATTACAGGCGGCAACCAGCGCGTTCAATGTCAAAGGATAATATTCCGGCGTCGTCAACTGCTTTTCGACCAGACAGCCGACGATCCGCGCTTCGATTTCATTCATTTCGGTCAGCATAAGTGTTCTATTCTAACTCAAATTTTACAGCCAGCGAAAAACGCGAAATGATACGGGAAATATTTTGTCCACAGATAAACCAGAGATGAACACAGATTTTGAATTGATTAGAAATAATTTTTATAAACTTAAAACTATCTGTGTCTATCTGTGTTTATCTGTGGACAATTTCTCTTCCTATTTTTCGAGCGTCAATCTCTCTGATAAAATTTTAAGCGGTGAATATTTTAGTTGCGCGAACAAACAGCGAAATCGAAACGGCTTACGAAAAACTCTCACAAGCGAAAATTCTCGGATGCGATACGGAAACGTCTTCGCTCTCGGCGCGGACGGGCAGGCTCTTCAGCATCCAATTTTCCGACGGCGATTTTTCTTGTTTGGTTCCGCTTTCGGAAGGTGTTTCGCTTGGCAAACTCGAAGAAATTTTAACCGATCCGAACATCACGAAAATCTTTCACAATGCCCGATTCGACATCGAATATCTTCGGGAAAAAGGCTTTCCGGTCGAAAACATTTTCTGCACGATGATCGCCGAAAAACTTCTCACCAAAGGCGCGGGACAATCTGTCAGCTTAGCCGAAACTCTCTACCGCTACTTCGCCGTTGATCTCGAAAAATCGCACCGCGCGAAATTCACCAAAAACTGGAACGGCATCTGGACTCAGGAATTAGTAAATTACGCCCTCGCCGATGTCGTCTATCTGCCCGAACTCCACACACAGCAAATTCTCTGGCTCGAAAGATTGGGCTTGTCGGAAGATTTTCTGAAACAGATGCGAAAAATCATTTCTTGATACGAAGAAATTTTTTCACCTTTTTGATTAACGCTTCTTCATCTTTTATTTCGCAATCCCAAACAGTCAAAATTTTCCAACCCGATTTTTTCAATTCGGATTCTTTCTGTTTGTCTCTTGCGATATTTCTATCCAGTTTTTCGTTCCAAAATTCGACATTCGATGTCGGACGGCGGGATTTTCGGCAACCTTCGTGCTGATGCCAAAAACAGCCGTGAACGAAAATCACCGCTTTGTATTTCGGCAAAACGATGTCGGGCGTTCCGGGTAATTTTTTGCTATGAAGTCGAAATCTATATCCGAGCCGGTGAAGCAATTTGCGAACGATTATTTCGGGTTTGGTATGCCGTTGCTTAACGCTCGACATCATTTCTCTTCTCTTACTGCGAGAAACTATATCAGCCATTTTTATTTTGCGAGGAATTAAAATTTTATACCTTCATCATCAAGACTCTGAATCAATTTGAATACTCTACCCGACTCTTCGTGACTTCTGTCCAAATACTTTTTGTAAGCCCTGTAAGCGTTATCTATAAGTTCTTGATACAAAACGACTCGAATTCCCAATTGCGCTAATGAATTTTGCGACTTATATCTTTCTTCGGGATTTTGCCAGTTTGATAATGGCTTTCCGACAAGACAAACTGACTCTATCGGTTCGTGTCCTCTATTCACATCTTCGAGAATTTTTCTCAACGCTTGCCGATACTTATCTACCTGCGCTCCGAGTTTGAAAGCATCTGTTACAACCGAAGCTCTTTTCAATTCGATAATTATATGCTTTCCCCAACTCGTAGCATATCTTATGTCAAATCTAGCTTTTGCTTCTTCTTCCGTAAGTTTTGTTGTTATTCCGTCAAAAGCGGTTTTCACTTTTTCTTCAAGATAAGCACTTTCAGATGCTCTTTCCCAAGCAGGATCAATGAGCCATAAATTTTTGTAAATATGTTTTTGTATCAATTTTTCTAAAACTTCGGTTTCGACATTATCTTTGAGAATTTTGATAATTTCCAGCCTTTCTTGAACTATCTGATAATAAAGAGTTGCGTCTATATCATTCAATTCATCGAAAATATGTCCGAACTCGGCAATATTTTCGGCAGAAAGATTTTCGAGTGATTCTAAATTTCCTCTATACCGCAGATTTTCAAATGCCAAAATGCTGTATTTGAAAAGTTCTCGTTTGTCTTCTTTTTTGTCAACAGTTAATTGATTTATTTTTCCGAAAAGTTTAGCGGCTTTGGATTTCGTGTCTTTATCCAGTTCCTTATACCATTCTTGAACAGCAGGAATTTCAAGAGCCTTTTTTGCTCCTTGTTCATTTCTCAATACTGTCCATTTACTTTGAATGTGCTTTAGTTCTTGGGCAACAAATTTTCTTAGTGCCAAGTATCGTGAATCGTCTTCAACGATTTGCTGACGGCTACTTGTTGCAATATCTTCCTCGTTGTCCAAGTCGAGAAAGTCGGCATCTATTTCACCGATTATGTATTTGCTATAAACCCCGCCTTCATTAAAGTCTGTAAGAATATCTTCCTGAGCCAATTTTCCGCGAACTAATAAAGAAATTTTGTTAAGATTCTCGTTTCCTTCCTTCAAATCTCCCGACTCCTCGACTGTTCCAATCCATCCTGAAACTTCAAAGTTGGTGTCGGGGATTTTTGAAGAGCGTTCTTCTTTATGAGTTACATTTTTTGCTCTCTTGGTAAATTTCTCACTCTCTTTTCCAAAATACCAAATATATTGTAGCTTGTGGTAATAATCCCTATCTGATACTTTAACCTCGTCATTATTGACCTTAACTGAAAACTCGTATTCTTTGCCGATAATTCCGAATCTTCTTGCCAATCTTTTTCTTAAAGCAATCGAATTTTCGTGAACTTGCTTTTTCAATTCGGTCAGAATAATTTTCGTGCCTTTAGTTATTTTGACTTCGTTTATATCAAGAGGCTCTGGATAATACGTTTCACTTTTCTCGTTATCACCATTTTCGTTTTTATCTATCGTTTCTTTTATTTTCTTAACATCCATTAAAAACCGATGTTTCTGTCCATCCTTGACGGTCTGAATTTCAACTTTTTCAGCAATAGAAAAAAGCGACAACTTTCCAATTCCTTTTCGTCCCATCGCTTTTCGACCTTTTGGAGTTATACGCCCGACATCTTTCTCTTTTTTATAACCGACTTCAAGATATTTATGATTAATATCGTTCAAATTCATACCACAACCATCGTCGGTTATTACGATTTTCTTTTCATCTGGAAAAACATTTATCAAAACGGTTTCGGCATCCGCATCCCACGAGTTTGCGACCGTTTCCGATAAAACTGCTGGAATATTACTGTACAAATTTAGTCCGAGATGATTTAAAACATTAAGACTTAGGGACATTTGATAAGGTTTTTCTGACATTAATTTTCTCCAAATGTAATTTAATACTTTTCGCAATAACTTGCCCCAACTTTACTGGAACAGCATTTCCGATTTGTGTAGATATTTGCTTGACCTTGAAAGATTCGCCTTTTTTGACGAGTTTATATTTTCGAGGAAAAGTTTGTATTAAAGCCGCTTCTCTGAGTGTTATAGAGCGATCTTGTTCGGGATGTCCGAACCTGCCGTTTCCGATGCCGACGCAGTGAGTCGTCATTGTCGGCGCGGGTTGATCCCAAGACATTCTTCCGTAAACGCTGACATAAGTTTTTCCGGTAGATTTCAAATGACATTTCAGACGCAAATCTTCGTCCCAATCTTTCCACGTTCCGCCGGGAACGGATTGTCTGATTCTTTTCAAATTCAGTTCGGAAAGTTTCGTCGCCCGATGCAGTGAATCGTCGGGCGAAACTTCTCCGCTTTCCAAAGGCGGCATTTTGCCGATTGCGTCTTTGACCGTTTTGAATTTCTTTTCGGTGTGCGTCTTTTTAATCAGTTCGATTTTTCCGAATCTCGAAGCGAGCAAAACGAGGCGTTTTCGATGTTGCGGAATTCCGTATTCGGGACAATTTACGACTTTGTAAAAAACTTCGTAACCGTTTGCCCGCAAGATGTCGAGAAATTGTCCGAAAACCGAATCGCCGTCGAATTCGGCAAGACGCGGAACATTTTCCATCGAAACGATGTCCGGCTTTACCTCTTCAATCAACCGTGCGAATTCGAGTAGAAGATTTACTTTTTTCTCGTCTCGATTTTTATATGAGTATGTAGAAAACGGTTGACAAGGAGCGCAACCGATCAAAATTTTCACATCCGCACCGGAAAGTTTTTCGGAAATTTCTTCTGCGGTAACATCCGTTATGCTTTTTTTAATAAACTCGGAAGCATTATTGGATTCGTAAGCGTATTTGCAACTTTCGTCTATGTCATATCCGGCAACGACATCCAAAGATTCCTTTATAAAACCGTGCGTCAAACCGCCTATACCGCAAAATAAATCTACGACTTTAACAGAATAATTGCGTAACTTCTTTTCGGGCATAAAGAGTTTTTTCGTAACAAATCCTACTGATTATTATGAATTGATGACCTTCCGATTGTGCGCTAAACTCGAACCATATTTTACCCGTCCTGTCAACTATTTATCAAATAGAATTACGAGGTTTTCTTTTCGATCACGCCGAAATAATGCGCTCCGTCGGATTCGATAAATTCTTTGATTTGCCAATCAGTGTCTTTGAGGATTTCGCGCATTTCTTCGGGTGAAACGAAGAGATAATCGAACCACGCGCCGACCGCGCGTTCGTAGCGGATGCGGATCGTGGCTTGACCGGGCAGACGGTTGCGGCGGCGGTTTAGTTCGTGATATTCGAGGTGATTCGGGTCTTCGGTTTTGTATGGATTAAGCGTTCCGGCGATAATCTGCGCGTTTTCCGAAGTGATGTGCGAGAATTTTTCGAGAATCTTTTTCGCGTTTTCGGGACTTCCGAACAAGCCGAAATTGTTGCCGAACATGATGATCGTATCAAAGGAATTTTCCGGCAGTTGGTCAACATATTCAATTGGCAAAACCTTCGCTTTTTTTAAACCTCGCAACCGGCAAACCTCAATTGCGCCGGGCGAATTGTCAATTCCGGTTACGTCGAAACCTTTTTCCTGCAAGTAGAGCGAATGCCGTCCCGCGCCGCAGCCAACGTCCAAAACTTTTCCTTTGACTAATGAAATCGCTTTTTGTTCTACCGGCGACCAGTGTTTGTATTCCTTAAAATAAAGTCCGGGTTCCGAGCCGATGTCAATATGTTGATCGTCGCGTTCGATAATCTCGGCGGTCGGTTTTTGATTATGAAATTGGGCGAGCAATTGGCGACCGTATGCGTCTTCGGATGGTTTCATAAATTTATTCTCATGAAATTTATTTGCAACGGATTTTCGCGCTGTCGCGCTCAGGCAAGCGAGCCGCTTGCGCTCCCGGCTACCATCTGTGATACGCGGGATGTCCTTCTTTGACGATGACGAACAATCCTTTGCACGTCGCGCAGACTTTTTCATTGGCGATCAGTTCGGCTTCGACCGTCGCGGTCGTGTCGGTTGATTCGACGACTTTCGATTTTAAATAAATCGTTGCGTCATACGGAGTCGGGCGCAATAACTTTACCGAATAATTTGCCGTGACGGTGCAGTCGGGCGTTTCTTTGCCCGCTTTTTTCATCAAAAAATGAGCCGCCGTCCAGTTGGAATGACAATCGAGAAGCGAGCCGATAATGCCGCCGTTGAGCATTCCGGGAAATGCCTGATGATGATCTTCGGCTTTCCATTCGGCAACGTATTCGCCCGATTCGGTTTCAAAACTTCTGATTCGCAAACCTTTTTCGTTCGCCACGCCGCAGCCGAAACAGATGCCGTTCGGAGAAAAAGTTTCCTGCAAAGATTTTTCGCTGTTCATGGGTTTATTTTAGAGGGACGAGGGATAAGGAACAAGGGACGAGGGAAAGGATTTTGGACTTTTTCAAATCATTCTTTTCTTATCCCTCGTCCCTCATCCCCCGTCCCTTTCCCCTTGTCTTTCCATTAAACTTATCGTAAATTTATCGCACTTCTTTCTTTTCAATTCTAAAACTTCGGAGAAAATTTTTTTATGCTCGCGGCTCTGGCAATTGTTTTTTTGTTCTGGCTCATTTTCGGTTATTTCGCTTACGGACGCTGGATTGCGCGGCAGTTTAAATTGGACGACACGCGCGAAACGCCGGCTAATAAAATCAACGACGGCGAGGATTTTATACCGACAAAACCGTTTTATCTTTTCGGTCAGCATTTTTCGGCAATTGCGGCGGCAGGACCGATTGCCGGTCCGATTATCGCGTGTCAATTTTTCGGCTGGCTGCCGTGTCTGCTTTGGATCGCGTTCGGTGTCGTATTGATCGGCGCGGTTCATGATTTTTCGGCTCTGACATCAAGCGTCCGTCACGGCGCGACTTCGATTGCCGAAATCACGCGCGAGAAATTGGGCGGCGCGGCGGGACGCGCGATGATGGCGTTTATCTGGATCGCGCTCGTTTATGTCATCATCGCTTTTACAGACATCACTGCCGGAACTTTCGTGTCGGGCGACGCGGCTCTGCAAAACGCAACGGGATTTAACGCGGGCGGCGCGGTCGCATTTGCTTCTATCGCGTATCTTTTGCTTTCGATAATTCTCGGTTTAGTCGAAAAATTTCTAAAACCGCCGCTCTGGCTTTCGACCATTATTTTCGTTCCGGCGGTTTTCGCGCTCGCATTTTTGGGAACGAAATTTTCGACTCTATTTTTGCTTTCGCATACGAGTTGGGCGGCTTTGATTTTAATTTACTGCATTGTCGCCTCCTTGGTTCCGGTTTGGGCATTGCTTCAGCCGCGCGGTTATCTGGGCGGTTTCGTTCTTTACACCGCGCTTGCGCTCGGCGTGATCGGAATATTTTTCGGCGGTTATGCTATCGAACAGCCTGCTTTTAAAACTTGGGACGCGGGCGGAATGACCGGAATGCTTTTTCCGTTTTTGTTTGTAACGATTGCCTGCGGCGCATGTTCCGGTTTTCACGGGCTGGTTTGTTCCGGCACGACTTCAAAGCAGATTGATAAGGAATCGCACGCCCGTCCGGTCGGTTACGGCGCGATGCTCGCCGAAGGTTTTGTCGCCTTTATCGCGCTCGTGACGATCATGATCGTCGCGTCGGATGTCGTCAAAGGCGTGTCGCCCGGAAAAATTTACGGCGACGGCATCGGTAGATTTTTAACTTTGATTATCGGCGAACAAAATATAAATTTTGCCATAACGCTGGGCGCGATGGCGTTTTCGACTTTTGTTTTCGACACGCTCGATGTTTCGCTTCGTTTAGGTCGCTACATCGTGCAGGAACTTTTCGGCATTCCGGGAAAAATCGGCGCAATTATCGGCACGCTTTCGACAATTTTTGTGCCGTTCGTCGCCGTCCTGATCGCGCCGGCGGGAAGCTGGAATATGTTCTGGACTTTGTTCGGTGCGTCTAATCAACTGCTTGCCGCGCTGACGCTTTTGTCAATCACCGCGTGGCTCTATCAGGCGCGACAGCGCATCGCCTTTACGCTCTTGCCGATGCTTTTTGTTCTGGTGATCACGCTCTGGGCTTTGACGAGTCTGGTCATCGGAAATTTCAGCGCGGCAAACGGCTTCGACATAAAATTTATCAATGGCGCGGCATCGCTCGCTCTGATCAGCCTGGCAATTTATCTGGTCATCACGGCTTTTATCAAATTAAAACGCGAACGCGGCGGCGGCGAATTGGCGGTTGGAAATATCTAAAACAGTTCAAAGTTCCAGGTTCAAGGTTCAAAATTAAAATTAACAACTTTGAACCTTGAACCTGGAACTTTGAACTCAAATATATGCCTTCAATTGAAGAAAATTTAGAGATCGAAGAAGTCATCAGCCCGCAGGAAGCGCGCTTTGAACGCTGGCGCAACCGCGCCGGATTTTTTCTCGCGCCGCTGGCGTTTTTGATAATTTATTTCACGAAATTTGAAAGCCTCTCGCCTGAAGCGCACAGCCTTGCCGCTGTGATTTCCGCCGTCATTATTTTATGGATTTGCGAATCTCTGCCGATGCCCGTTACAGCTCTGATCGGCGCGGCGTTATGCGTTTTATTTAAGGTCGCCGATGCCAAAACGGTGTTCGCGCCGTTTGCCGATCCGTTGATGTTTTTGTTTATCGGCTCATTTATCATCGCGCGGGCGATCTTTCTGCATGATCTCGATAAACGGTTTGCTTACGGCGTTCTTTCTTTAAAATGGATCGGCGCGCGTCCGTCGAGAATTTTATTCGCGTTCGGCGCGGTTACGGCTTTCGCTTCGGCGTGGATTTCCAATACGGCGACGACGGCGATGATGTTTGCCATCGGTCTTTCGATCATCGCGTTTTTGTTCAAACACGAAAAGGAAACCGGCATAAAAATAAATCGCGGTTACGCGACTGCGATGATGCTGATTACGTCTTTCGCCGCTTCGATCGGCGGTCTGATGACACCCATCGGAACGCCGCCGAATGTCATCGGTCTCGGTTTTATTCGAAGAATTCTAGAAGTCGAAATTCCCTTTTTCAAATGGATGCTGATCGGCGCACCGATCGTCATCGTTTTGTACATTTTTCTCTATCTATATCTGAATTATCTTTCGCCTGCCGGTGTCAAGGAAATTCCCGGAAGCGCGGAGATGATTCGAAAAGAAAAGTCGGAACTCGGAAAATGGACACGGGCGCAAAAATCAACCGTCATCGCTTTTGCAACGGCGGTCGCGCTCTGGATTTTTTCCGGCTTGGTCGCGCTTTTCGCGGGCGAAACGAGCGAGATTTACAAAACGATCAGTTCGCGCGTTCCCGAAGCCGTCGGCGCGGTCGTCGGAGCATCGCTTTTATTTTTTCTGCCGGGAAACAAAGCGGGCGAAAAAGCGATCACCTGGAATGAAGCCGTCAAAATTGATTGGGGCGTGATTTTGCTTTACGGCGGCGGTTTCGCGCTCGGCGTTTTGTCTTTTCAGACCGGACTTGCCGAATCAATCGGCAGAAATTTGACCGCGCTTCTTCCGCTCAGCGGCGGTTTCGGTTTACTGGTCGCGTCGGTCGTCGTCGCGGTTTTGATCTCGGAAACTACTTCCAATACGGCTTCGGCAAATATGGTCGTTCCGGTCGTGATCGCCATCGCGCAGGCGAACGGCGCAGACCCATTTATTCCCGCACTCGGCGCAACATTCGGCGCATCGCTCGGTTTTATGTTACCGGTGTCCACGCCGTGCAACGCGATCGTTTACGGTTCGGGTTATATTCCTCTGATGAAAATGGTGCGTTACGGAATATTGTTGGATATTTTCGGCGCAATCGTGATTATCGGGATGCTCAGCTTGCTCGCGCCTTTTCTGAGATAAGTTTATGGGAAAAGAAAAGAGAGCGTGATCAACTTTCCTTTTCCCATATTCCATAATTTATAAAAATAATTACGGAATAAACTTTTTGTCCGTTTGTAAAAACCTGCCCGTGCGCGTTCCTAAAATTGTCCTTCCATTTCTATAACGCGAAAAATTTTTAGATTTCGTATCACCAAAATAATTATTTTTTCCGTATTTATAAAAATTGCTGTTAAACTTCTGAAATGCCCGAACCAATTGTCGAACTAAAAAACGTCAGCTTTGCGGTCGGCGATCTGCGGATTCTTGAAAATCTGAATCTCCAAATTTACGAAGGCGAGATTTTGATTCTGCTCGGCGAATCGGGTTGCGGCAAAACGACGACTTTGAAATTGATCAATCGTCTGATCGAACCAACCGGCGGCGAAGTTTTGGTCGAAGGCAAACGGACAACCGATTGGGACGCGATTCGTCTGCGGCGAAAGATCGGCTATGTTTTGCAGGAAGGCGGGCTTTTTCCGCATTTTACGGTTGAACGAAACGTCGCGCTCGTTCCCGAACTCGTAACAAATTTCAACAAGGAAAAAGCTGTAAAAAAGAGCAGAATAAAAAAAAGGGTTTCTGAAATGTTAGAACTCGTCGGTTTGAATCCAAACAATTTTTCCGAAAGATTTCCGCACGAACTTTCCGGCGGACAGCGTCAGCGCGTCGGTGTCGCCCGCGCTCTAGCGGCAAATCCCGAATTGCTTCTGTTGGACGAACCGTTCGGCGCATTGGACGCGATCACGCGGACAAATCTGCAAAAGGAATTTGTAATGCTCGTTCGAGAACTAAAAAAAACCGCCGTTTTTGTAACGCACGATCTGCACGAAGCGTTTATTTTGGGAACGAGAATCTGTTTAATGGACAAAGGTAGAATCGCGCTCGTCGCCGCGCCGGAAGATTTCCGAAAAAGCGATCTGCCGCTCGTGCGTGAATATCTGGAAACTATTTGAGCCACGAACAAACACGAAAAAGCACGAAAAGAAGAAATAAAAAGAAAAATTTATCCACAGATGGACACAGATAAACACAGATTCAAGAGAGATTGGCAAAACAAAAACCACCTGATTTCATCTTGATTTTATCTGCGTTCATCCGCGTTCATCTGCGGCTAAATTTCTTCCTTTTTTCGTGTTCTTTTCGTGTTTGTTCGTGGCAAAAAATTAAATGAATTTTTTCGATTTTATACAACAAAACTGGTCTGAGATTTTCGCTCTGACGCGCGAGCATATTTTTCTCGTGTTCGTTTCGACCGCGCTTGCGGTTTTGATCGGCGTTCCGCTCGGCATTTTGTTGACGCGCAAAAAATCTCTGCAAACTCCGGTTTTGGGTTTTGCGAATATTATGCAGACCGTTCCGTCGCTCGCGCTGTTTGGTCTGCTGATTCCGATCTCGTTTATCGGCATCGGCGCGACGGCGGCGATCATCGCGCTGACGCTTTATTCGTTTCTGCCGATTATAAGAAATACCGTAACGGGAATTTCCGGCGTTGACGCGAAGGTCAAAGAAGCGGCGACGGCGATGGGAATGACCGATTGGCAGATTTTGAAAATGGTCGAACTGCCGCTTGCCGCGCCCGTAATTTTAACCGGAATCCGCGTCGCGGTCGTCATCGCCGTCGGCGTGGCGACCATCGCGGCGGCGGTCGGCGCGGGCGGGCTTGGAACTTATATTTTTCGCGGTCTGCGGCAAAACGACAATAATCTGCTCCTTGCCGGAGCGATTTTTTCCGCTGTTTTGGCTTTGATCGCCGATTTCGCGCTCGGACAAATTGCGAAAATTTACGAGCCGAAAACTGTAAAATCCGCATCTGCCGCGATGACTCGAAAATTAATTGCCGTCGGCACGGCGGTTTTAATCTTGCTCGTTCTCGGTTTTCCACTTATCTCAAAACTCAAAACTCAAAACTCAAAACTCGAAACTCAAACAATCCGCGTCGGCTCGAAGGATTTTACCGAATCGGTTATCTTGGCGGAAATCTTGGCGCAGATGCTTGAAAAACGCGGCGTGCGCGTTGAAAGAAACCTCGAACTCGGCGGCAATCTCGCGCACGACGCGCTCGTATCAAATCAATTGGACGTTTATCCCGAATACACCGGCACGGCTTACACGGCGATTTTGAAAAAAACGCCGATCACAGACACAGAAAAAGTTTATGAAGAAACGAAAAAAGAATACGCCGAAAAATTTGATTTGCTTTTAAGTCCGCCGCTCGGATTTTCCAATGATTTTGCGATTTTGATTCGCGGCGACGAGGCGCGGAAAAATAATCTCGAAACGATTTCCGATGCCGTGCCGCTTTCAAAAAACTGGCAAGCCGGATTCGGTCAGGATTTTATGTCGCGCAAGGATGGCTACGAAGGTTTTAAAAATGCCTATAATTTTAATTTTGCAAAACAGCCGCGTGAAATGGATTTGGCTTTAACGTATCAGGCATTGAACGCCGGACAACTCGACATCATCGCCGGAAATTCGACCGACGGTTTGATCGCGGCTCTCGATCTGTTTCAACTCGAAGACGACCGCAAATATTTTCCGCCGTATCAAGCCGTTTTTATCGCGCGTCGGGACAAAACGGAAATTTTAACGGAAGTTCTTCAGAAATTGGAAAATTCGATTTCGACCGAAGAAATGCGCCGGATGAATTACGAAGTTGACGGAAAAAACAGAACGCCGAAAGAAGTTGCAACGGATTGGATCAAAAGCAAAAATTTTTGAAAAGTTTACGGACTCGGCGGCTGTGCGCCGACGGGAACGCGCCAGATTCTGATTACACTTTTTTCCGATTCATATCCGCCGCTGTCCGTCATGACGAAAACAAGCCTGTCGGAATTGATCTTATTTGCGGTCAGATAATTTTTTATGTGATTCAACGTGATTTTAATGCTGTCCGGCGAGTCTTTTTCGTGAGGATAAATAATGAAATAAGCCGTATCGTTGGGATTGTCTTCGAGTTCGGAAATCAGATTGCCGAGTTTTGTCCAATTTCTCAATAGCGAAGAAAGTTCGGATTCATCAAATAAGATCGGATAAGTTCCCCCGCAACCCATTATCGAAGTTTCCGAAGCGGTATTCGTACAGCCTGCCGGCAGACCTTTTATTTCGACCGTTACTGTCGTAGTCGTATCTTTGAGTCCTTCCGTGCTGATCGTAATCACGGGTGTTCCCTGACCTTCGACAATTTTTCCCTTTTCGAGCGACCATTTATATTCGATTTTGTTCAGATCAACGCCGCTGACATTTGCCGTAAACGTCATATTTTCACCGGGCAGAACG
>JBGTSF010000102.1:0-13016 GCA_041940425.1 Pyrinomonadaceae bacterium | reverse complement strand
CCCGGACCGCCGTTGCCGTCGCCGCGCGGGTCGCCGTCCTGCATCACGAAATTCGGCACGACGCGATGAACCGCAACGCCGTTAAAATAATTCGAGCGGGCGAGTTTGATAAAATTATCAACCGTCAGCGGCGCGTCCTCCGGCGAAAGGTCAATCGTAAATTTTCCTTTTTCGGTCGTCAGAACGGCTTTCACACTCCCGTTTTTCCGCGAAACGGCGCGGCGGTAATCGGCTTCGGTATTTAAGACTTGTCCCTGCTTTGTTCCGGTTTTCGCGTTGTAAGATTTCACGCCGCCGACCATTTTTTCGATATTTGAAAAATCTTTCGTCAGATCGTTTTGCTTTATCAAATTAGCGGCGTGTTTCCGCACCAGATAATCCGGCGCGGTTAAAGCGAGACGCAAAGATTCGAACGACTGCGGTTTATCCAATTTGACGAGCGCGGAAAGTGTCGCCAGTTGCGCGTCGTTGTAAGCCTTATCGGTTTTGAGCGATTGGGCAAAAGCGGTTTTTAAGGCTTCGATATTTTCTTTCGCGGCGGGCTGTTCGCCCAAAAGACTTGCGGCGGTAGCGCGAATAAAAATATCTCTGTGCCTTAGTTGATCTCTCAAAATCGCGGAAAAATTTTCCGGTTTGAATTTCGCATATGCATTCAGAATATCAGGAATTGCCGGAAGAATCGAGGATTCATTAAAATCTTTTCCAAACAAAGATTTTCCATCTAAATACCGGGCGACGGATCTTTCCGCTTCCGACTTTATATTTTCGTTTTCATTATCCGCCAGTTCGGCAAATCCCTGCACTGTAAAGCGGACAGTTTTCCAATCCACCGTCGTGGACGGTTTGCCGTATGAAGAGGCGATCACAGAATCAACTTTGACTCTGGAGCCGCTTTGCAGAAAATTTTTCGGCGAGATCGAACCAAAAGCCACAGCGATTTCCGGTGATTGATAATCATTCCACTCCGCAAATTCGGAAATGAAGCTGACCGCTTGCTTGTTGTCCGTATTCTTTAAGAGCGTTCCCAATGTGGAAACGATCACCAGTAGTTCGTTTTCTTCGGAAGGAATTGCGAGAGTGTTTATCGTCTTAGCTTTCTTATAATCAGCCAGAAGTTTTTCGCCGCGTTCGAGTAATTTATCGGCGGCTTTTGCATCCTTCAAGTTTCCGACGGCGCGAATCGCCGAAACGCGAACACGCGAATCTTTGTCATTGATCGCGGCATTCAAGAGCAGATCGAAAGCGTCTTTGTCTTCCGCCGCGCCGAGAACTCTTGCCGAGTTGGCGCGGACAATCGCGTCCGCGTCGGTTTGTAAAAGACTGCGCGCCTGTTCGTTGGCGTTCTTGGCGCGAAGACGGGCGAGCGCATTTAAAGCGTTGGCGCGGATTTCCGGCGTGTAGGCTTCGGTGTATTCGACAAGCGTTTTTTCCGCGTTTTCCGGTCGCGCGCGCAAGACCGCCGTCAAACCGTATTCGATGACTTCTTTATAAGGTCCCGAACGCTTCCGGTGTTCAAACTCCAGATTTTCCAAAATCGCTTTGCCCAGCTCTTTCGATTTTTCCTCCTTCGCGTTCGCCGCCGCGATCTTTCCGGCGGCTTCGATGGAGCGGGCGCGAACATTCGGATTGTTTTTCAAATTACTCAAAACTTTTACAATCGCGTCCGCGCCTTTGATTGATTCGATCTCGCCGATGCCGAACGCCGCCATCGCGCGAACGTTTTCGTCTCTGTCAGTTTCCAAAAGATTAACGAGCGCGGGAATTGCCGCTTCGTTTCCGATACGTCCGGCGGCGAGCGCGGCGCGTGTTCTGATCTTTGCGTCCGCGTTTTTTATCAAATCTTCGAGCGTTTTATCAAAGCGCAGTTCGTCTTCGGCGCGGGAAATTTTGACGAGGGTTTCGACGGGAATCTGTGCGAAGACGGAAAGCGAAAAAAAGAGGATTGTAAATAAAAATGCGAATATGATTTTTTTCATGTTATGACCTTTGAGCTTGAATTTCGATGCGTAAAAATTCTAACGAGTTAGACCGAAAAATCCAAATCAAACGAAATGCGATTTTGAAAAACAGGCTTTGAGTTTATAATCAGACTTCTGATCTGGAAAAAAAAATCTATGAAAAAATTTGCGATTCTTTCAATCATTTTGCTTTTACTTCTTCCCGCTTATATTCCGGCGCAGGCGAAACAGACTATTTCACTGCTTTTATATAACGGCAAAGTTTTTACGGCTGACGAAAATTATTCGCTCGCCGAAGCGGTCGCCGTTGACGGCGAAAAAATAGTCGCCGTCGGCGCGACGAACGATTTAAGAGCGAAATATAAAGCCGCGCGGGAAATTGATTTGCAGGGCAAACTCGTTACGCCCGGATTTAATGACGCGCATATACATTTTGCCGGTGTCGGTCTCGCGCTTTTGCGGGTTGATCTGAACGGCTCGCAGACGCTCGATGAAGCGAAACGGCGCATCGCCGCGAAGATCAAAGAACTGCCTAAGGGAGCGTGGGTTTTAGGTCGCGGCTGGGATCATACTTTGTGGAATAACCGGCTTCCGACGCGGACAGATTTGGACGAAATCGCGCCGGACAATCCGGTTTTTCTCCAACGTGTTGACGGTCATATCGCGTGGGCAAATTCGCTTGCTTTGAAAAATGCGAATGTTACGCGCGACACGAAAGCTCCCGAAGGCGGCGAGATAGTTTTTGACGAACGCGGCGAGCCGAGCGGAGTTTTAAAAGAAACGGCGATGGGACTTGTCGGGCGAATAATCCCGGCGGCAACTGCCGAAGAAACTCTGAAAGGCATCGAACTCGCGCTGGAAGAAGCGAAAAAATACGGTTTGACGAGCGTGCAGGGCGGTTCGGATTACACGGCGATTCCGCTTTACCGTCAGCTTTTGAAATCGGACAAACTCACGGCGCGCGTCGCCGTCTGGCAAAATTTTGAAGAGCCGCTCGAAACGCTGAAAAAACAGCGCGCCGATTTTCTGGCATTAAAGGAAAATCCCGCGCGTCTGAAACTCGGAATTCTGAAAGGCTATGTTGACGGCACACTCGGCTCGCGCACCGCCGCGATGCTTGCGCCTTTTTCCGACGATCCCGGCAACAGCGGAATTCCCCGAAAATCCGAAGAAGAAATGATAAAAATGATCGTCGAACGCGACGCGGCAGATTTTCAGATTGGACTTCACGCGATTGGCGATAAGGCGAACCGGATTGCTTTGGATGGATTTGAGCAGGGATTAAAAAATAAACGTAAAGAAACAGTAAAGAAAACAAACGAGCCTCAAAGTTCAAAGGTATGCGGAATTGAAACTATAATCGGAAATGCTGAAAAAAGGACTGTTTTCCCATCCAAATCTTGCCGCCATCGTATCGAACACGCGCAGGTCGTGCATCCGGCGGACTTCAAGCGTTTTGCCGATCTTGACGTGATCGCTTCGATGCAGCCGACGCACGCGATCACCGACAAACGCTGGGCGGGCGAACGGCTCGGCGAATACCGCAGTCTCGGCGCGTATTCGTGGCATACTTTTCAGGCAAACAATGTTCACGTCGCTTTCGGAACGGACGCGCCGGTCGAACCTTTAAATACATATCTCACGCTCTACGCCGCCGTGACGCGCCAATCTACGGAAGGCGATCCGGCAAACGGCTGGATTCCGCAGGAAAAACTCTCGATGGCAAACGCGATTCGCAATTACACTTTTGAATCAGCCTACGCCGAATTTGCCGAAAAGGAAAAAGGCGAAATAAAGGTCGGAATGTTTGCCGATCTGGTAGTTCATTCAAAAGATTTATTAACAATCGAGCCGAAAGAAATTTTGACGACCGAGCCGGTTTTTACGATTTTCAACGGCAAGGTAGTTTACGAGAAGAAATAATTTTTAGCCACGAACAAACACGAAAGAACACAAAAAAATTTGTTTTTACTTTCGTGAAATTTCGTGTCTGTTCGTGGCTAATTTCCTACGAATAAAGATTCATCGGTCTGGTCAAAAGCGCGACCGGATCGTCCACATTTAACGCTTCGCGGACATAGAACGGTTCGCCCGCTTTTACGCCGATCAGACTGCCGTAATAGCGCGAACGGTTTTCTAATTCGGTGAGAAAATTTTTGTCCGTCAGACGCGTTTCGAGTTCTTTCGATTCGGGATCGTAAAACTGAGATTTGTGCGCGGCGATCGCCTGCATTTTTTCTTCCAGAAAATCGGAAATATCTACGATGAACGAAGGCGAGGTGCGGTGGGAAAAAACGTTGTGCGCGACCATCGGGACTTTGATTCTCTCTAAACCGAAATCACCGTCGTAATTTTTCATCGAAGACAATCGCGCCGATTCTCTGACCAGTTGGACGATGTGATTATGGTCGGGATGCGGATCGTCCGCCTGATGCGTCAGGATTATTTTCGGTTTTAATTTTCTTAAAACTCTGACCAGATGCGTCCGCGTTTCTTCCGTTACCCAGACATGACCGTCGGGCAGAGAGAGATTTTCCCGCGTGTCGAGTTTCAAAATCCGCGCCGCTTCTTCGGCTTCGAGAGCGCGACCTTCGACCGTGCCGCGCGTTCCCATTTCGCCCTGCGTGATGTCGAGCGCGCCGGTTTTATAACCAAGCGATTTCATTTTCAAAAGCGTTCCGCCGACCGTGAGTTCCATATCGTCCGGGTGCGCGAAAACCGCCAGAACATCCAATTCAGTGTTTTCCATAAGAAAGAATTTACCAAAAAAAATTTACACACAGAAGCCCGCGCGTCAGCAAGGGCGGAATGCTCAACTTGAATATTCCGCCCTTGCTGACGCGCGGGCTTCTGAACATAAAAACTCTTTACACTCTGACGGCTTCGACGATTTGCAAAGGCGAATCGGTCGGAATGATTCTCGTTAGTTCAAAACTCGTCTTTTCAAAAAGCTCGGCGTATTCTTTTTCGGTGCGTTCCTTGCCGCCGGTCATGACCAGCATATTCAGGTCCATCACTTTGCTGAGCGAAGGCGCGTTGTCGTCTTCTTCGACGACCGTTTCGACCAGCAAAACACGCGCGCCGGATTTGGCGTGTTTCGCAAGATTTTTCAGGATCGTTTCCGACTGCTCGTCGTTCCAATCGTGAAGAATGAATTTCATCAAATAGATGTCGGCTTCGACCGGAATTTCTTTGAAAAAATCTCCGCTGACTTTTTCGACTCTTTCGGAAACCTTCGCGCCTTCGACGACCTGCGGCTGGTCGAAGAGAATACCTTTAGCGTCCGGCACGGTTTTCAAAACGGTTTCAAGCAAAATGCCGTGTCCGCCGCCGATGTCGGCAATTGTTCCGGCATCGGAAAAATCGTAGGCGGCGGCAACCGCGTTGGCGATGGCGATGCTGAAGCTCGTCATCGCATTGTCGAAAACTTCGGCGGCTTCCGGGTGTTCGGCGAAATACGGAAAGACCGGCATTCCGAAGGTGTGATTAAAAGCGATCTCGCCCGTCTTGACGCTCTGCATCATATTGCCGTGCGGCTGCCAATGCTCGCGGTCGCAGATCATATGCGCCGCGCCGCGCATTGATTCGGGATGATCCGTGCGCAGAAGGTCGGACAATTCGGTGTTCGAAAATTTCCCGTCGTCATTCTTGCGAAAAATTCCCGCGCTCGCCAGACCGCGCATCAGACGATAGAGCGAAGGCGAGTGCGTCGCGGTCGCGTCTGCTAACTCCTCGACCGATTTCGCGCCGTCTTTCAGATGATCGGCGATGCCGAGTCTGGCGGCGACCGAGATCGCCTGCGAAACGATAAAGCTCATCAGCATCTGCATCATTACCGCCTGCGGCGGCATTTCTGTTTGTTTCTGTGTTTTAGGTGAAACTGCATCCATTCTTTTTATTCTCCTTGTTCAAATAAGATTGCAAAAATTTTACGGAAATAACTCCATGAATTAACGCGCAAAAAAACACGAAAATGATTCGCATTCATCAAAAAAAATTTTCTTAGAGTGTGTGGCGATTATATTTGTAAATGTTTAAAATGCAAATATGAAATTTATAATTCTCGGTTCGGGAACAAGCGTTCCGCACCCCCGAAGAAGCAGTTCCGCCTACTGGCTGGAAACGGAAAAAGGCTCGCTCTTGCTCGATTGTTCCGCTTCGTCAGTTCACCGGATGGCGCAGGAAAAACTCGATTGGGCAAATCTCGACGCGATTTGGATCTCGCATTTTCATCTCGATCATGTCGGCGGTCTCGCGCCCTTTCTGTTCGGGACGAAATACGCGCCCGATACGCAGGAACGCGAGAAAACTTTAAAGATTTTCGGACCGAAAGGTTTGGAAGAATTAATTGAAAATTTTGACAAAGCAAATGATTACGAATTGCTCGAACAGCCGTTTCCGGTTGAAATAATTGAAGTCGAACCGCTCGAAAAATTTCAGATTCTGCCTGACGCGGAAGCCGTCGCTGCCAAAACGCCGCATACGCCGGAAAGTTGTGCGATTCACATCAAAAGCGAAAACAAAACGCTCGTCTATACAGCCGACACGGGCGTTGACAAAGCAATCGGCGCGTTCGCCCGCGAAGTTGATTTGTTTGTGATGGAATGCTCATTCGTTAAAAACAAGCCGGTCGAAAAACATCTCGAACTCGCCGACGCGATGTTTCTGGCGCGTTACAGCGAAGCGAAAAAGATCGTCCTCTCTCATCTCTACCCGGAATGGGACAAGGTTGATTTTCAGAAGGAAATAGAAAAATTTTCGCCCGATTGTGAAGTGATTGAAGCGAAAGACGGTTTGATCGTGAAAATATAAAAAACGGAACAAACTCCGATTAGAATTGTTCCGTTTTTTATATGAAATAAATTTGAAAGAATTTTCACTGAATCGAAACCGTCATCGTATAGCGCGTCGCGCGTCTGCCGTGGTTGTCAATGCTGATGTAAACATCGCCGGTTCTCTCGACTTCAATCGAATACTGCGTGTCGTGATAATTGCCCTGCGTAAAATCAACCTGATTGTTGCCCGAACTCAAAGTCGCCGTCAGAATCTGCCCGCGCCGCGCTCCTAAAACATAACCGCGCGTTACGCCCGCGCCGAGCGTTCCCGTGACGGTCGCCGAACTCGCGCCGCGCCGGAAACGAATCCGCGTCTGCGCCATGATGTCAAAACCGCTCATCATAAAAATCACCGCCAGTAACAAAAGTTTTATGCTTAATTTTTTTATCATCTTTTTCTCCTTCATTTTTTTGTTTGGGTTGAACGAAATTCTTGACGGCGATTTTAAAATCATTTGCCAACGAAATCAAAAATAGGTTCGAGAAAAAACCTCTAAAGTTAAGCGAGCGGTCTTTGACCGCGTTGTTTATTTTCATTTAACAACGCGGTCAAAGACCGCTCGCTTAACGGTGTAATTTTTTTTGGATTATTAAACTGAATTATTTTCTCACACGCGCTTCGACATCGTTCGCCTTGAGCGAATTTCCCGTTGCACGCTGGAGATCGGCGATGGCTTTGTTGAGTTCGGTCTGGGCGCGGAGTTCCGCGCTTCGGGCGTTGACGAGCGCGGTCTGGCGTTCGAGAACTTTGTAAATATCGGTCTGTCCGGCATCGAGTTTTCTCTGTTCGGATTCGTATTGTTTTTCCGAATTGCTCCGTGCAATTGCCGCCGAACGCAGACGCGCTTCGGCTGTTCTCAAGGATTGCAAAGCGTTGCGAACGTCCGTCTGAATTACCAGTTCGATCTGCTCGCGCTGGGTTTTTATCTGCTCGCTCTGCACGAGCGATTTGCCCAAATTAGCTTTTGCCGTTTTGTTTCCGAAGAGCGGCAGATTAAACTGCACGCCGACGCGAAAGGTCGGATATTTGTTTGCCAGAATGTCGGTAAAAGTAGAACCTGCACCGCCGATTGACTGCAACAATGCGGCTTGCTGTTGCTGTCTCTGCTCGGTTTCCAACTGCTGTCTGATCGCGCATTGTTCCGGCGTTTCGTTAATCATACAAGGACTAACTTGCGAAAACGGACTGCTGAAATTCGGATTCTGACTGCCGCCGATGCCCGACGAAGTGTAGCTTGCCACGAAATCGATCTGCGGTTTTGTTTGCTCGCGGAGAAACTTTTGATCAATTTCGTTGATGTCTTTCTGCGCTTCGTTGATCTCGATTTCGGGACGATTTTGCAAAGCTAAAGTTAAGGCTTCGGGCAAGGTCGTGCGCGGCGCGTCCAATTCGACCGAATCGGTCGGCACGAGCGATTCCGACCAGAGCAAATCGTTTTTATTTTCCGAGATCAGATTTTTCAGAGTATTTTCCGCACGGTTGACGACTTCGAGCGCGTCATAGACGGCGAGTTCAAGATTAGCGACCTGCGTTTCCGCCGCCACGATGTCAATCGGCGCAAGCTGTCCTTCTTCGACCAGCCGCTTGTTGTGTTCGAGTTGCGCTTTTGCATCTTTCACACCGTCGCGCTGAACCTGTAAATTCCGAAGAGCATACGTCAAATCCCAATACGCTCTTTGAACCGTTGCGATAATCTCTATCGAACGCTGGCGAAATTGTGTATCGGTTAAAGAAAGATTTCGTTTGGCAATTTCGATTGTGCGGCGCGATTGGTCAAACGAGCGACCACGCAGAATCGGCTGTGTTACCGAAAAATTCAAGCTCGAATTATATTGCGGACTGAGAATCGAAATCGGATTATTAGACGACACACGCTGATTGCTGACGGTTGCGTCAAAAACCGTCCCGAATTTCGGCAGGTAGCTTTTAAGTCCGGCGTTTCCGACCAGCGAGCCGGTTGTTGTCTCGCGGTTCGTGCTGAAAATGCTGACATTCGGCACAGTCGCGCGTTCGTAAAAGGTTTGCCCGGTAAATTTCGGTTCGTAAAATCCTCGCGCCGACGAAAGTTCGAATTCGGCAATGCGGACGTTCTGGCGCGTTACTTCGATGTCCTTGTTGTTTTCGAGCGCGAGCGCAATCGCCTCTTTCAATGAAAGCGGTTTCTGCTCCAGCATATCCACGCCGACGCGACCGAGATCGGGCAGAGCGCGGTCTTCCGATTCAAACGCGGGCGCAATCGGCGGAACGCCTTTCAAGTTTTCCGGCTGGACATTCTGCTCGTCGTCAACTTTTTGATTTACGACGGCAGGTGTCGGCGTAGGCGTTGCTGTGTCCTGCGCCGACGTTTCGCCGAAACACGAAAATAAAACTGCGAAAATTAAAATGTATAAATGTCTTTTCATAAAACTCTTTATAAAAATTATGTAATAAATAAAACCGCCAAATTTATAACCAACGCCGGACGCGGTTTTTGTAATTCAAATAATCGCCGCCGAATTTTCTTTCGAGATATTTCTCCTCACGCAAGATCACGCCGTAATGAATTATCAACAAAACCAAAACGAGCGGCGGCAGAAACCAGAGCGAATTGAACAAGAACGCTATTCCCGCATAGATCAAAATCATCGCCGCATAAACCGGGTTGCGGCTGAAAGCGTAAATTCCGTCCGAAATAATCGCGTTGGTCGGTTTCCATGGTTCGATATTCGTTTCCGCTTTCCGCATTTTTGACCGCGCGGTCAGAATAATTGCCAGCCCGAAAACAACCAGCAAAATTCCGGCAGTTCTGGAATAAAAAAGATATTCCGTCGAAAAAATGTAAAACGGATAAATCCACTGCGCGATTCCGCCCGCAACCAATCCGCCGAGAAATATCAAAGGCGGCGGCGCGACAACATTCGGATTATCTTTTTCGTTCCCCATTTTTAATTCTTGCCAAAGATCGAACCCGTCGCCGCCGAAATTTTCCGGCGAATTCCGCCGAATAATTTTTCCGATGAATTTCCGATGTGGCGGAAAATATGCAGACTGCTCAGATCGTCAAAGATCGAATAAAAAACCGGCACGGCGAGAAGCGTCAAAAGCAGACAAAGCGACTGCCCGCCGACAACCAAAACGCCTATCGAGCGGTTTGTTCCCGCGCCCGCGCCGCTTGAAACCACAAGCGGGATCATTCCGGCAACCAATGCGATGGTCGTCATCAGGATCGGTCGCAGACGGTCGCGATTTGCCTTCATGATCGCGTCGTAGCGGTTCATCCCGCGCTGGCGAAGCTGATTCGTATGATCAATCTGCAAAATGGCGTTTTTCTTGACGACACCGAACAGAAGAAGCAAGCCCAAACCCGAAAAGATATTTACCGTCTGTCCCGCAACCAAAAGACTGACGATGCCGAACGGAATCGAGAGCGGAAGCGTCAGCAAAATCGTAACCGGATGAATGAACGATTCGAACTGCGCCGCCAGAACGATATACATAAAAATAAACGACAGCGCGAACGCCAGAAGGAAATAAAATCCGGCTTTGCCCATTTCCTTCGACTGCCCGACATAACCCGTCTTGTATCCGGCAGGCAGATTCAGTTCCCTGACGTATTGGTCAATCGCCGCCGTGATGTTCGCCGCCGAACCGCCCGGTTTGGTGTTTGCCAGAAGCGTTACCTGACGCTGGCGGTTTGTCCGGTCAACCGAACTCGGTCCCGTTCCGGTCTTTACTTTGACGAGCCGGTCGAGCGTTACCCAGCCGACTTTTTGCGACGGAACGATCAGGCGTTTTAAGCCTTCGACATCGGTGCGGAAATTATTTATTGCCCGCACGCGCACCTCGTATTGATCCGTTCCTTCGCTGAAACTCGTCGCTTCCTGTCCGGCAACGAGCGTATTTAAGGCTTGCGAAATATCGCTGATGCGAACGCCGAGATCAGCCGCCGTGTCGCGGTCAATTTCGAGTTGGACTTCCGGTTTTCCCGAAATCAAGGTCGAATCAACGTCAACCGCGTCAGGGATAGTTTTCATTTTTTCGAGAATCTTTTCCGAATAATCTTCTAAAACTTTCAGATCGGGTCCCGAAATAATAAATTGAATATTCGCATTGCGGAAACCGCCGCCCGAAAACGCGGCAACCTGCTGAACCGCCGTGCGGAGTTCCGGCGGATAATTTTTCAAAAGTTCGCGCGTGTCGCTCATCAATTCTTCCTGCGATTTTTCGCGGTCACCGATGTCGGATAATTTCACATAAATCGAACCGCTGTTGACGACCTGCTGCTGCCCTCCGCCGACGGTAATGAGCGTGTCTGTCACGCCCGCCTGTTTGCGGATGTCGGTCGCAATGCGTTCCATCAAAACGGTCGTCGCCTGCAATGAATAACCTTCGGGCGCGCGAACGGAAACTTCATACTGCGATTGATCGTCCACCGGCAGAAAGTTTTTTCCGACGAACATAAACAGCGGCACGATGCTCAGAAAAACCAGAATGCAGAGCGTTACGATCACCCAGCGGTGCGTCATCGAAAATTTCAAAAGCGTCGTATAAAAGCCTTCGATACCGCGGTAAAACCAACTGTCTTTTGAGGAATGAGCTTCCGGTTTTTCTTCTTCACTGCGATTCGTCAGCGGTTCTTCCTCGACGGTTTCGAGCATTCCGTCGCCTTTTATTTTCCGCGCTTCGCCCGAACCGACCGGCTCGACCTCTTTTTCCAAATCTTTCTGCTTCGGCGGTTTGATCAAACGTGCCGCGAGCATCGGCGTTAAGGTAAATGAAACCAGAAGCGACACGCCGACGGCGAACGATGCCGTCAGACCAAACGACGACATAAACCTCCCGACGATGCCCTGCATAAATCCGATGGGAACGAAAACCGCCATCAGTGAAAGCGTCGTCGCCAGAACCGCCAGACCGATCTCGCGTGTTCCTTCGATCGCCGCTTGAAACGGCGGCATTCCTTTTTCCTCGACAAAGCGGTAGATGTTTTCCAGCACGACGATTGCGTCGTCAATCACGATGCCGACCATCAAGGTCAGTGAAAGCATCGTGATTGAATTGAGCGTGTAGCCCATCGCGTAGATCAGCGCGAAGGTCGAAATGATCGAAGTCGGAATCGCCAGAGCCGCGATAAACGTCGTGCGGATATTCCAAAGGAAAAGAAAAACAACGATCGAAGCGAAGATCGAGCCGACGATCAGATGTTCCTCAATGGCGTGAAGCGAATTTTCGATAAAGATAGAATTGTCGCCGATGATCTGTATGCGGAAATCTTTCGGCAGAGTCGGTTCGATTTCTTTCAAGCGATCTTTGATCTCGTGCGCGACGGCGACCGTGTTTTGTCCCGATTGTTTGGAAACGATCAGCGTGACGGCGGGCTGACCGTTAAGAAGTGCCTGCGAGCGAAGTTCTTCCGCGCCGTCTTCGACGTAGCCCAAATCCTTGACTTTGACCTGATACGTTCCGCGCGTGGCAACGACGACTTCGGCAAATTCTTCCGGCTTTCGAACTTTTCCGAGCGTGCGGACGCTCGTTTCCGTCTGTCCTTCGTCCAATCTCCCGCTCGGAAATTCGGCGTTTTGCAAACGCAGAGCCGTCGAGATTTCGGCAGGCGTAACGTTATACGAACGCATTTTGTCCGGGTCAACCCAGACGTTTATTTGCCGTTCGCGTCCGCCGATGATCGAAATTTGTCCGACACCGCTGACGGATTCGATGCGTTGTTTGACCTGTTTGTCGGCAACTTCGGTTACGTCGCGCAGATTCGTCGGACCGGAAACGACGATTCGCAAAACCGGCGCGGCATCCGAATCGAGTTTCTGGACGGTCGGCTGTTCGGCGGTTTCCGGCAGATTCGGAATGACGGTCTGGACGCGGTTTTCGACTTCCTGCGCGGCGATGTTGACATCCTTTTCGAGAACGAATTGGACGAAAACCTGCGAGATGCCTTCGATAGAAGTCGAACGCATCTCGTCAATCCCCGAAACCGTATTGACCGCTTCCTCGATCTTTTCCGTGATGTCCGATTCAATCTCCTGCGGCGACGCGCCCGGATTGACGACCGTTACCGTAACAGTCGGAAAGTCAATCTTCGGAAACAGATCAACGCCGAGCGAAAAAAACGAAAACGCGCCGACCGTTACGAGCGACATGATCAACATCGTCGCAAACACCGGACGCTTAACACATACTTCAGCTAACCATTGCATAACTTTTTGAGTTGTGAGTTGTGTGTCGTGGGGT
>JBGTSF010000101.1:0-13118 GCA_041940425.1 Pyrinomonadaceae bacterium | reverse complement strand
AATCAAAATAATAATAATCAAAATAATAATTATAATAATTATAATAATAATAATAATAATGATTTTAGAAATTATGATAAAAATATATTAAAATTAACAAAAGAAAATGTCCAACTCTAAGAAAAAATTGATGCTTTGTAGTATGAATTAGATCAAAAAGATTTGGAAATCAAAGATACGGTAATTACGGCGGCAGCCGTTACGGAAATCAAGGTTCTTACGGCAGAGGATATGATCGCGGTTACGGCGATCGTGAAAATGATTACAACGGCGGCGAATATTTGAACGATTACGGCGATAATCTGTATGGGGAAAATCGCGGCAGAATGAGTTCGAGAAGCCGTTATGACCGTGATTACGACGATTATGATTACGGCTCCACGGGAGGTCGCTATAACCGCGGTTACGGTCGCGGCGGACGTTACGACACGGATTATACGGGCGGCGGAGGCTATTACGGACGCGGTGATTACGACCGTGACTTTGGTCGCGGTTCGAATCGTGAAGACCGCGGCTGGTGGGAAAGAACATCTGACGAAGTTTCATCCTGGTTCGGCGACGAAGATTCGGAACAACGCCGCCGGATGGATCGGGAAAGAGGTTATCGCGGACGAGGTCCGAAAAACTATACGCGCTCGGACGAACGCATCAAGGAAGATGTCAGCGACGAACTTTCGGACAGTTACTACCTCGACGCTTCGGATATCGAGGTCGAAGTCAAAAACGCCGAAGTAACCCTAAACGGAACGGTCAACAGCCGCTATGCCAAACGCGAAGCCGAAGACCTCGCCGAAGAATGTTCGGGCGTCAATCACGTTCAAAACAATCTGCGCGTGGAAAGCTATGAAACGGACAGCGAGAACAAATCTCAAGACGCAACCGCTTCATCCGGCAAAAACGCCGGCAAAAGCAAATCGGCAACAAACTGAATAAAAAATAGGCAGCCGGGTGTCGCGTTGATACCCGGCTGCCTATCTTCGCCTTTCAACTAGCGGCTCAAACGAACTATCTATCAGCCGGTGAAAAAAATTAAGGAGGTTAAATGGCAGAACAAGACAGACTTATGATGGCTCTTTTCCGCGATGCGGATAATGCCGAAAGCGCGTATAAAGAATTGATCAATCGCGGATACCAGCGCGACGAAATCAGTATTTTGACGTCGAAAGATACACATGACAAACATTTTACAACCGGGGGCAAAACGGTCGAAACCGGCTCGAAGGCGGCTGAAGGAACAGGCGTCGGCGCGGCTCTCGGCGGAACGGTCGGCGCGATAGTCGCGGCGATCGCGGCAATCGGAACGAATGTTCTGCTTCCCGGTTTGGGATTGGTCGTTGCCGGACCGCTTGCCGCCGCACTCGCGGGCGCGGGCGCGGGCGGAGCGACCGGCGGTATTATCGGCGCGCTGGTCGGGGCGGGAATTCCCGAAGAAAAAGCCAAAGAATATGAAACGGGACTTCGCGAAGGAGGAATCATTCTCGGCTTTGCTCCGCGAAACGCGGGCGAAGCCGCCGAAGTAGAAAAAGTTTGGCGCGAGTTTAACGGCGAACTGATGTATCGCTGAAAACCCGGAAATATCGAATAGTTTTACCGTGAGAACGCATCTTAATTCACAAAATTCCTTCCCTGATTTAAGATTTTCTCGCTGTAAAAACAGGCGAAAACGTTGATGTTTCTAAGCATTTTGTTAGCAAGATAATGTTTTTATACGTTTGTGTTTTCGCCTGTTTCCGGCTTACACAATAAGCTTTTTAGGGTGAAAAATTAACCGGTTTTCTTTACGGCATTCGGCTTTTTAAAATTTTCTGTTATTTGACGGCTGTTTTTCCGTTATTGGTTAAAAGATTTATAGCAATCACAAGCCTTTATCTCCAATTTTCCGCGATCCCGGATCGTTATTTTACTTCTTTCATAATCAACGATTTTTTCCCCGCGCAAGGCTTTTGTGATCTGTGTAATACTCGGACGATGCACGCCGAGCGACATCGCAATTTGTTCGTGCGTGATCTTTATATCGGAGCGTTTCGACCGATCCTGAATCATCAAAAACCATGTGCAAAGCCGTTCTTCGATCGAGTGAAAACCGTTACAAACGACTCTCTGTGAAATTTGATTCATTAAAAGATTGACATATTCGAAGACCGACTTCTTTATCTCCCGATCATCATCGAGCTTACTTTTTAAACATTCCGTATCTACCCGAAAAGCCTGACCGCCTTGCAAAACCTGTGTTAGATTCGGCGCGGGATGCGCATTGAAAATTGATGAAATTCCGGTAATCCCTTCCCGCCCGGTCATCATTATCTCGATTATTTTCCCGTTATTCAAAATCTGAAATTCGGAAAACACGGCGGTTTCGGGAAAATACAGAAAGCGTATATCTTCGCCGGGCTGGTAAATATATTCGTTATTTTCGATATAAACTAACGTCATCGAAGCCAAAAAATCTTCAAAAATTTTTTGCGGAATGCTTTTAAGAATTTTATTTTTGATCTGTGGTCGGAGAAAGCGTTTTTCCGGTTCCGTAATTCTTTTTCCGTCAAAACGATTCGAATGCTTTTGCGGCGTTTTTTTAGTCGCCTGACTTACAAAACGACCGTTCCGGTTCTGATAAACCTGAATCTTATTCATTTGTTTCCTTCCCTTTTTTTTAATACCCTTGTTGTTTTTATCGCCCGCTCGGAAAACTGAAATTCCAATTCTGTAATGTCGTGCGAACCAAAACCGTGTCTCCCGGATCCAAACTAAAATTCAGTTTGAGTTAAATCAACTAATACTGACGATATATTTAGCGGTAAATTTGAAGAATACTATCCGACTTGCTCCGACAATTCTCATAAGGGTAAACAATTATTTTCGGAGAGAGTCGAGCCGAAACCAAAAAAAATTCAGACTGACTTTAGATTTTCAAGTTTTTTAGACCGTTGTAATTTATTACCTTCGAACATTACCGAGTCTTTTTACCGCTTAGTGGTAAATGTCTCATGTAACGCGCTGCATTGCTATAGGGAAAGCAAGACAAGTCTATTAGGAGTTTTCCTTATTTTTTATTATCTGAGTTCCACTTCGCTAATGCGTAAACAAAAAGATTTGGTAGTGGTGTAATTTTGTGTTGCTTTTAGTTCGTATGGGAATCGAACCCATATTTCCGAAATCTAAGATCGGTGTCCTAGCCGTTAGACGAACGAACCGCAGAAACATTTCAATAACTCAATAAATCTTCTATTGTCCACATACTATTTTCTATCCCGTGTGCCATTGCTGGCGTTTTGCCTTTCAAAGTTTGATGCGGTCTGACGAAATTATAAAACGCAAAGAATATCGCCAGCATACTTTTCATATTAAGCCATTTTTTAGAAAAGGCGTTAGTCAATCTCGTGAATCTTCTCAGGTGCATTCTGATCGAAAGATTGTATCTTTCTATGTAAGAAGTGCAAATCGCGTCTAAATCGGGATTTCCCCAAATCGCCGTTGGAATTGCTTTGACAAATTTCGTCGGCGAATACTTTTTTGTGGTTTGATTCAATTCTTTCGAGTTTTCGTAAATCTTGACTAATTGAGCGTAATCAACACGGCTTCCGAGCGAATAACAAACAGCGTTCGCATAGCTTACCCAAGCATCCGTTGTCAGTTGAAAATTGCCCGTTGTCGCTTCACTCAGTTTTTCGGTAAATTCCAAAGTGTTGATCGAATCGCGGTGTCCAAGATGCCACGCCAAAACTAATTTGGTTTCGGATTCTATCGCAACGAAAGTGTAACAGCTTCCGAGTTCTTCGCTTTCTATTCCTTTGGCGTGTTTGGTGCGGTTTTTCATTTTGATAAATGCCCAAACTTCGTCGGCTTCGACATTTCGGACGGACAAACCTTTTAATTTATCGCTCAAAAGATTCTCGCATTTTTCGCCAGCGACGTTTAATAATTTGAGAATCGTTTTCTTTTCGACTTTGGTTATTCTTTGAACGGCTCTTATAGACATTCCCTCTAAAAGCATATTCAAAACCATTACAGCCTTTTCTATCGGCAGATACATATTGTCTAAAGGTTTATCTTCGTATTCTTGAAAAGTTTTCTGACAGGTCAAGCATCGGTATCTTTGACGACCTTTGCGGTCTTTACCGTTTCTTTTTGCAAGTCATTTGTGTAAATCTCCTATTGAAATTCACACAGCTTTAAGCGTATAATAATTTTGCACGATCATTCAGCTTCGGCTGTGTGGTTAAAGCCTCAAGGGAAGTTACCAGCTTGCTTTGAGGCATTTTCAAAATGAACGGCGAGTAAGAGATTTGAACTCTTGGGGGATAGTGCTAGTATCCCCGCTTGATTTACAGTCAAGTGCATTCAACCGCTCTGCCAACTCGCCAAATGTTTTCAAGGATTAGGTCAACTTCGGTTGACCTTTTTCTTTATTATGATTATAAATATAGCATATATGCTATATCAAAATCAAATCTCAAGACTTGCTTTTATCGCATATATGCTATATTATGGAAAATGAAGATTCAACTTTGTGGACTATAATGGAATACACCACAGATAACGAAACAGGCGCGGTAACTAAGTGGATAAATAAAAAGAAAATTGTTGATGATGACGCTAGAGATGATTTTCACGATATTTTGATGTTCTTGAGAAACCAGCCTAAAGAATTGTGGAAGCATCCAGACTACCACCCGTTCTCCAAACAAGGAATGGGTTGGATTCGCTTTAAACGGCGCGACAACGTCCCTTTAAGAGTCTTTGGTTTTTTTCTGGAAGAAGAAAAGCAATACGTTTTGCTGATCGGACTTCAAAAGGACAAAAAGAAGTATCAACCAAGTGATGCCGAAGATACGGCAAAAAAGAGGATGAAAGAAGTAATACAAGGTTATGATGTTCTAATGGAATATAAATATGGTGAAATGGAAGAAAGAAACGATTGAGCGCATCAAAGATAAACGACGAAGAAATCGTTTTTTGGAAAATTTAATTCGGCTCGGTTTAAGGCATCAGTTACGGGCTTTGCGTTCTGAAAATAATAATATGACGCAAGGCGAGTTGGCTAAATTAGTCGGGACAACTCAAAGCGTGATTTCACGTTTAGAAAACGACCCGTCAAGAGTTAGTCTTCCTACATTATTATCAATCGCCGACGCGCTTGATGTTGGCGTGATAGTGCGCTTTGAATCAATTGATAAAATTATCAATTGGTATGAAGACTTGACTCGCTCAAAAATTGTCCCCAAAAGCACGTCGAATGTAATCAAAGATTTAGAAAAGGCAGAAACGACAGTAGATTCAACGGAAGCAATAGAGATCATTGACGTAGAAAATACGCCTTTTGTTCAAGAGTTGTATGCTGTCGCCTCAGGCGAGGATTTACCAGACGGGCGTAATCTATATAAACCGTCCGCGCCGACGCTACCGACAAGAGCATATTTTTCGATGATTGATAATGTTATACAAACAAATTCAAGTAATAACTAGGAGAAACTAATGGCAGACAACAACGAATTAGATAAAATTGAAGACGATCTTGGTAGATTGGTCAACGTGGCAAGATCAGGTGATTATAAACTTTTTTATTCAGATAGGGCAGAGTTTCGCGTTAGCCCGTTTGATGTCAAAATAAATCTTTATACTACGCAAGAACTGCCAACTAAGGAAACTTTGCTTGTTGAACACGCAACACTTATTATGTCGCCACAACACGCAAAACAGTTCTGCGAGGTTTTGTTAAGTAACATAGAATCTTATGAACGCGAATTTGGCGAATTGAATACAAAGTGGATTGAGAAAACCAAATTATTAAAATCACAGGCGACTGCTAAAAAATCAAAAGGAAAACCCGAAACCGCTGACACCGCGCCCGAAGCAGAATAACTTGTAATCAAAAAGGCTGGCACCCGACCAGCCTTTGTTTTTATCAGCAACACAAAATTACACCACTACCAAAGATTTGAATTCGGGAGCAGTTTCGAACAATTGCTGAATTACACGTGATGGTTAAATCGTGAAAGATATTTATGTTCGGATGTCTTTAATAGATCGCCGCCGTCTGCCTGGCAGTTAAGATAGAAGTCTTTACACATTTTTCTTCGGGCGTTTGCTTTTCTTTTTGCTCACGATTTTATCGCGCGAACGGACGAGATACTTGAGTTCGGTCATAAATTCCGAAACATCTTCGAATTCGAGATAAACTGACGCAAAGCGGACATAGGCGACCTTGTCGAGCGTTTTCAGTCGCTTCATAATTATTTTCCCGATGTCGTTGGTCGAAAGCTCGCGGTCGGGCGTGTCCTGGACGGCTTTTTCCACATCGTCCACGATTGATTCGAGTTGAGCGGCGGAGATCGGGCGTTTTTCGCAGGCACGCAGGAGTCCCGCCATTATTTTATTGCGCTCGAAGGTTTCGCGCCGTCCGTCCTTTTTGACGACCATATACGGTATTTCGTCAATCCGTTCGTAGGAAGTAAAACGCCGCGCGCAGTCCAGACACTCGCGGCGGCGGCGAATCGAATCACCGTCTTTGGATTCGCGCGAATCAACAACTTTATCTTCAAGATGTCCGCAAAACGGGCAGCGCATAAATCAAGTGCTGAGTGCTGAGTGCTGAGTGCTGAGTGCTGCTTTATTTAAATCGCAACTCTCAACTCGCAACTCGCAACTCTTTTTCGTGTTCAATTTCTTCGACGGCGTGTTCGGAATCGAGAAGACTTCTGAATCTCGAAACGCTGATGTCACCGTGAAAGAAATAGTATAACCCAAAAATAAGCGCGGGCGCGAAATATACCAGATGCATCGCGATCGAAACCGCCGCCGAAAGCTCCTTTTCGACATTCAAAAATATCAGACCGCCCGCGGTTGCCGCGTGAAACGCGCCCGCCGCGCCGCCCGGCGTCGGAACGACCGAGCCGATCGCCGCCCAGCCCATCACAAATAAAGCGTCACTGAATGTCAGCGGCAAATCGAACGCCAGCAGAACAAACCAGGTCGGCAGAGCGATCGAAAGCCAAAGTAGAATCGTCCAAAAAACGACCGAAACGATCTCGCGCCAATCGCGCAAAATTCCGAGCGCGGTGTAAAGCTGTTTTAAGATGCTCAAAATTATCCGGCGAATTTTATTCGGAACAAATTTTCTCTGCGTCGCTTTTTCCGCCCGGGCGATGATGCGCGGCGCGAATTTTTGATACAGATACAATGCGGAAAATCCGACGGCGACACCGACCAGCATTAAATATCCGGCTAATTTGACGTATTCGAATTCCCTTTCGCGTCCCGCAGGCGCGCTGAACCAGAGCAGATTGACGGCGAAAAAACAGATCAGCGCGGCGAGGTCGAAAATTCGTTCAACGCCTAAAGTTACAAGTGCCGCGCTCGGACGAACCCGGCGGTCGCGCATCGGAAGCCACATCGGGCGGACGATCTCACCCGCTCTGCCGATCAGAAAAACCGCCGCGAAACCGACGGTCGTCGTGGCGAAAAGTTCTTTGAGCGAAGATTTCGTGATCGGTTCGAGCAAAACCTGCCAGCGTTTCGCCCGGAGCAGATAGCCGAGACAGATGACCAAAACCGCCGAAATGATATAGACGGCTTTCGCCTGCTGAAGTGCGTTACTAACCTGCTTCCAATCGAGATTGCGACCGAAAAACCAGAAAATAAAGACCGCGAATAAAAATAATAAAATGAATTTTAAGGACTTTCGCAAAGTTTCTTCCTGCCCGGATGAAAAATTATTTTTAATTGAAATCGCATTGCTAAATCGTAACTGCATAATTTACAGTTACAATTTGCGGCTTACAAAGACACAAGATTACTTTTTTAACCGGAAAACTGCAAGAACGTCTTCGTGTAAAACCGTTTATTTTCAAAGTAGAAATTCGCAGTAGTCGTAAAAATTTATGAATCCGATCACCAAAACAGTCAGGAAATTTTCCGCCGAGGCGCGAAAAAAAAGAGCCGAAGTCTTTAAAAAATATTTCCGAATTGACGAAGATACAAAAATTCTCGATCTGGGGTCGGAAAACGGCTCGAATATTTTTACTATTTTACAAGGCTCAGATTACAAACCGGAGAATATTTATATTGCCGACATAGACGCGAATGCTGTCGAAGAAGGAAAAAGACTTTATGGTTTTAACGCCGTTTTGATCGAAGAAAGCGGGAAAATTCCGTTTGCCGATCAATTTTTCGATATAGTTTATTCATCGTCGGTGATCGAGCATACGACCGTTCCGAAAGCAGAAGTCTGGAATTTGAAAAACGGTAAAGAATTCAAGAAAGCGGCTTTTCAAAGACAGAAAGAATTCGCCGAAGAAATAATTCGTCTGGGAAAACAGTATTTTGTGCAAACGCCGTCGAAAACATTTCCGGTCGAAAGCCACACATGGCTTCCGGCGGTCGGATATCTGCCGCGCGAACTGTTTGTTCCGTTCTTAAAAGTAAGCAATCAGTTTTGGGTAAAGAAGTCCGCGCCGGATTTTAATCTGTTGGGGAAAGCGGAAATGAAAGTGCTTTTTCCCGAAGCGGAAATCATTCCTGAAAAAAAATTCGGTTTGACCAAATCAATCATGGCGGTCAAATCAGACAAAGAATTTTAAGTAATTTTTTTAATTACTTTTACGCTAATATATTCTTTGGAACTTTATTTATCTGCATCTCGTAAAAACTCATTGACAAGGCGAGCAGTTCGGCTTTGTAGCGATTTACGGGAAGGAAGGAACTTTTCGGAGAGACGAACTTGGAAGCATTAAAAACGGTTGAAGTCAGCGATGGAGGAGCAGACCTCGTCAGGCGCTGCCGCGCCGGAGACGGCACGGCATGGGAGGAGATTGTCTCGCTTTACTCGCGCCGGATTTTCAATCTCGCTTACCGCTTTACGTCGAGCGTCGAGGCGGCGGAAGATCTGACACAGGAAGTTTTTATCCGCATCTACAAAACGCTCGAACAATACGATCCGAAGCAGGGGAATTTATCCAATTGGCTGATGCGTCTTGCACGAAATTTGATAATTGACGATTATCGGCACCGCCAGCGCAATCCGCAGAATTCTTTTGCCGAGACGGTCGAAGATCATACGTATCACCTGCGTTCGGTCGGCACGTCGGCGCATAAGGAAATAGAACGGCGCGAACTCGCCGCGCAGGTGCAGGAAGGAATTGATAAGTTAGCACCGGATTTGCGAACCTGTGTGATTTTGAGGGACATCGAGGAACTCACCTACAAGGAAATAGTTGACACGCTCGAAATTCCCGAAGGAACGGTCAAATCGCGTATCAATCGCGGACGCATCGAACTGGCAAAGATTTTGCGCCGGATGCGCGTGGTGGAAATTTGAGAAAGAGGCAAACAAGATGAACATTAACGTCATTGTCGAGAAAGTTTTCGGAAAATATTGATGTAAGGGGTGTGGTTTTTATGAATAACGGTCAGGAAGAAATCATCAGTTGCTCGGAGTTTGAAGAGAATCTAACGGATTATCTGGACAAAGCTCTGGACACAAAAACTAATAAAGCGGTTGCCGCACACGCCTTGCGCTGTCCACTCTGCCATTCACTTTTAAACGACGTAAAAGACGCGCTCGATGTCTGTCACGAAATTTCAACGCCAAAGCATTCAATGACCCATCTCGAAGCCCGCATTCTCTCGATGACGATGCCCGAAACGGCGATGGCGTGCGAGGATTTCGAAGATCACCTGACCGATTATCTCGACGGATTTCTGCCCGCGCCAGTTTTTCACCGCTGGGAACGCCACGCCGTTCTATGTGAAAAATGCACCGATCTGCCGGGCGCGGTCGTCCGCTCGATCGCGGCTTGTCTGACTTACAAGATGGAAGAACTCCCCGTTCCGGCGGGATTAAACGATAAAATTTTGCAGGCGACGATTGGAACTACGCATCCCGTCAAAGTCAAACCTTCTATCGCCGCGCAGGTTCAAGAATGGATTCGCGGACTCAGTTTCCCGATTTCCGCGCCGCAGCTTGCGCCCGTAGCGATGATGCTTCTTATAGTCGCGCTGGTTTTCAGCCAGACGGCGATGACCGATGGCGCGAATGTTTATCAGAAGAGTTTTGAGCTTGCCGGACAAACTTACCAGCAAGGCGCGGAAATAGTTCTGGGAGAAAAACGAATCGAAACACAGCAAAACCCGAATCAAGAGCCGGTTCAGGGAACTTTTGTAAAGGACGGGGAAAAATAACGGATGAATTGCGCTTATCACATACATAACGCGGCGGTCGTCAACTGTAACGGTTGCGGCAAACCGCTCTGCGCCGCCTGCGATCACCGCATCAAAGGTTTTCCTTTCTGTCAGGACTGTATCGTCTCGGGCATCGAATTACTGCGCCAGCACAATCAATCTTCTTACGCGCCGTTTGTCAAACGCCAGACTTCCCCGCTCATCGCTACTGTTCTTTCGTTTATTTGTCCGGGCTTAGGCGCGGCTTACAACGGTCAAACGTCAAAAGCTCTGATTTATTTCGCCGTTTTTGTCGGGCTGTTTCAGATGGCGGTTTTGACGGGAATGGCGATCTTTGTTCTCGGTTTCCTCGGAATGTGGGTTTTTGCGGCGGTTGACGCGTGGCGCACGGCGCAGATGATCCGTTCCGGCGTTACGCCCGACGACGCGCAGGATATTCTCGTCCAGAGATTTTCAGGCAACCCGAAAGCGTGGGGAATAGTCTTAACGGTTCTTGGCGTTTCATTTTTTCTGAAAACATTCTTCGATCTGAATTTGCCGAAGTTTGTTTTGCCGGTTTTGATTATCGGTCTGGGCGTTTATCTTTTGCGCCAGTTTATTTTCAAGAAAAAAGTTTCGGATTCCGACTGGTCGGGTTATCCGGCGCAAACGGAAACGCCGAGATTTATGAGCGCGCTCAGCAATACGCCTTATCGCGCGGACGAAACCGATTATGAAACCCGGACGCGAGTCAGGAATTGGAAAAATCGGTAAAAGTTTTTTATTATGGTATTCGAACGGTTTTAGACGTTTATTTAAAATAAGAAAAACCGTTCATTGATATAAATCAGCATTTATCACGAGAGGTTTTCTATTATGCCGATGTCTATGTTAAAAGCCACTGGAGTTGTGGGCAGTATTTTGGTGATTCTGGCTCTGATTATCGCTTTATTAAAGCAGATCATTGCATTTATCGGGATCATTTCATTTGTCGTCAAAGCGATGGTCGTACTGGCTTTCGTGACGGTATTTCTGATGGTCGGCTTAATGGTTTTAAAGACTTTTCGTGACAAGCGTAAAAGTAAAGAATGAGTTCGGGTTCTTCGAACTCTTTAAATAATTGTCGCAATTCGGCGTAAAACCATTCGGGACGGTTTGCATTACGCGATATCTTGTGATAATTTTCATAACCGTTTTCAACAAATAAACAAAATAACATTTTAATTAAAAATTTAATCCCCCTTATCGTGAGAGTTTTTATAAATATAAAAGCTCTTAGAAAGGTTTCGCGTTAGTTTGCCCTAGGCGTGCTTTCGTGATTCCGCCAACCGAAACACTGGTTTTTCGGAACGAAATCATTAGAAGGAGCTAAAAAGGCTTAATGCTTAATAAGAAAAATAAATACGTATTATTATTTACAAAAAAATCAAAATCAGATATTTACATTAAACGAATCGAATTTTCAAAGAAATTTTTAACATCATCAGCTTTTAGTCTGTTATTTACATTCGCAGTTTTTTCCATCGGATTTTTCGAACTTTCAAAAAACGCCGGTCTCGAACAATTAAACGCATCGAATAAAACAAATCCAACCGCCGCACTTTCCGATTACCGAACAATCAACTACGCCAGACCGACCGCTAACGACGTTACCAACAACGCCGGCGGACCGGACGAATTTCAATTGACCAACGAATCGGACGCCGAAGAAAACGCCATCGAACGGCAATTACGCGCTATCGAGGCGACGAGCAATCCCGAATTTATCCCTTCGATGTGGGCTTTGTTAGGCAAGATCAACAACGAATTCGGTTTTCGCCGCAATCCGTTCGGCGGACGCGCTTATGAATTTCACGCCGGAATGGACATTGACGGCGAACGCGGCGATGTGATCGTCGCGCCGGCAAACGGCGTCATCGTCAAAGCCGGTTGGCAGGGCGGTTACGGAAATATGATCGAAATTGATCACGGCAACGGTCTGACGACGCGCTACGGTCATCTTTCCAAAGTCGAAATCCAGAACGGCAACACGGTTACGCGCGGTCAGATCATCGGATTTGTCGGCTCGACCGGACGCTCGACCGGACCGCATCTGCATTACGAACTGCGTCTGAACGACAAAGCGATCAACCCGCGCCGTTTTCTGCCGCCCGAACCGAGCGAGATCAAAACTGCCGAATAAATTTCGGTCGTTAAACTTAATGGTTTGGAACGGCAAAACGCCGGGCTAAAAAATCTTTTTTACAACAGCCGCTTTTTTGCAAAAAAAGGCGGCTTTTTTACGAAATGCCCGTAAAATCTCGCAACAAATGCGAATAGTTGGTCAACTATTTAAAATAATTGGTCAACAATTGCGAATAGTTGACCAATTATTGTCGTTTTTTGGTCAACAAATATTAATAGTTGGTCAGATATTAAGAATAATTGGTCAACAAATTTCAAGAGTTGAGCAATTATTTAAATTTTCTGATCAAAGATTGCGAATAATTGACCAACAAACGGCGGTTTTTGGTCAGAGATTGCGAATTTCTGCTCAAGAAATGAGAATTATTGAGTGATGAATTATCGGAATTGAGAAACAGTAAAGATGAAAAGCGGGCTTTCCAGTCCGCTTTTTCTTTTTAAATTTATTGAGTAAGATTAAATTACATTTAGATTTACGAATTTTTTATAAAAAACTGGAGAATATATGCGCTTAAAATTCCATCAACTGACAAGTTTTATTTTAGCGACCGCATTCGTTTTTTCGACCGTTTCCATCGCTTTTGCGAAACCGGACGAAGGAATGTATGCGCCGTCGCAGATCAGCCAACTGCCGCTTGCGAAACGCGGTTTAAAAATTAAACCGTCCGATATTTACAATCCGAACGGCATTGATATTTCCGACGCGATCGTTCGTTTGAGTATCGGCTGCACCGCCGAATTCGTTTCGCCGAAAGGTTTGATCCTGACCAACCATCACT
>JBGTSF010000100.1:0-13420 GCA_041940425.1 Pyrinomonadaceae bacterium | reverse complement strand
GACACGGGCGCGATCAATGCCGCGACTTTGACCATTGATACCGGTCCGGCAGTTCCTGCCGACGCGCCGGTTGATTTTGACGGCGACGGCAAATCGGACTTTTCGATTGTCCGCAACATAACTCCTCCGCCTTTGCAGGAGGAAGTCAGATTTCCGACGCGCCGTTCGATCAACGAGTCGGTCAAGAATCCCGGTGTCCCGACGGGCAATTCCCCGACGGTTGACGAACTCGGTCCCTCTCCGGGATCGAATCTCGGATGGTATATCAGCAACAGTATGAACAATACATCCAGAGTTCAGGGTTTTGGTCAGCCGACAACGGATTTCTGGATTCCCGAAGATTTTGACGGCGACGGACAAGACGATCTTGCCGTTTGGCGCGGTTTAGCGCCCAACGGTCCGAATGGCGGTTTCTTTTTTATTTTCCAAAGTTCGAATAACACCGTAAATCAGATAGATTTCGGAGTTCAGGGAGACAATCCGACGGTAGTCGGCGATTATGACGGCGACGGTAATGCCGATCCGGCAGTTTTCCGATGTCCGGCATCGCCTCCCGGAGGTCAATGCACTTTCTTCTATCGCGGATCAATGAATAATCCGGGCGGGATCGTAACGTATATGCCCTGGGGTAACAATTCTTCTAATAACGTTCGTCCATATCCCGGTGATTTTGACGGCGACGGAAAATACGATTTTTGTACTTTTGAAAATGGTCTCTACGCACTTCGCCGGTCATCCGATAACGGGGTCGAGTGGATCAGATGGGGACTTTCGACTGATCCGGTTCTCGCTCCCGGCGATTACGACGGCGACGGCAAGACCGACTTTATGAATGTTCGCGTCGGTCCGAGCAATTCCGTCCAATGGTGGCTGTTGACGCGCACCAACGCTCAATCAACCACGACCTGGGGCGCGCTCATCCCCAATTTTACCGAATTCGTCGCGCAGGGCGATTATGACGGAGACGGAAAAATTGACATTGCTGTCTGGAGAAGAAATAATTCCAGCAACAGCGGCAGTTTCTTCTATGTTCTAAGATCAGGCACTCAATCACTGCAAACATTCGAGTGGGGATCAATGAACGACGCTCCTGTTCCGGGTTGGACTGCTAACTGATTACTTTTTTCAACACTTGAAAGAGGCTGAGAGTTAATTTTCTCAGCCTCTTTTTTTATTCTTCCCGACCGGCACGAGTTTTACGATTCAAAGTCAAATATGTTTATAATCGAATAAAAATAATTCAAAGAAAGGAGAAATAAACAATTATGAAAACCGAAACTCTTTCTTTTTCGACAGCCAACGGCGACACGACGGCGTATGTGGCTCAGCCCGACGATGCGAACGGCAGAGCCGTCATTTTGATCCAGGAATGGTGGGGATTGAACGATCACATCAAAGACATTGCCGGACGCTACGCCGGCGAAGGTTTTACGGCAATCGCGCCCGATCTGTATCGCGGAAAATTAGCAGCAAACCCGGACGAAGCCTCGAAAATGATGAACGATCTCAAGATCGAAGACGGCATTGACACGATCAAAAACGCGATTTCTGCGGCGCGTGAAAAATACGGCTACCGGCATTTCGGGATTTCGGGCTACTGTATGGGCGGAACATACGCGCTTCGCGCCGCCTGCGAACTCGAAGGCATCAGTGCCGCCGCGCCTTTCTACGGCGACATTCCGCCGGAAGATATTTTAAAGAATCTGACCGCGCCGACGATTTTTATTTCGGGAACAAAAGACGGCTGGATCAATCCCGAAAAAGTCGCCGAGTTGGAAGATGCGGCGGAAAGATACGAGCTTCCCGTCGAGTCGGTCAAATACGAAGCCGATCACGCTTTTTTCAACGACACGCGCCCGGAAGTTTATGACAAAGAAGCGGCGCAGGATGCCTGGGCAAAAGTCATTCAGCATTTTTCGGATAATTTGTAATTCCTGAGAAAGCTTTGCAAAAAAATTAATGAAAGTCAGAATAAACCACGAAAATACACTAAGAAACACTAAGTAAAGAGAATTTTCTTCGTGTTATTTCGTGTTAATTCGTGGTTTATTCTCCCCATTCTTAGTTTTTGTGCAAAGTTCGACAATTGTAATGTTTTTTCGGCTCGTGCGGTGATTTTTCGACTCTCGCAGTGATTTTTCGACTCTCGCAGTGATTTTTCGGCTTTCGCAGTGATTTTTCGGCTTTCGCAGTGATTTTTTGGCTCTCGCGGTGATTTTTTAGCAAATCGCCCGAATTTTTGACCAATCGGATGTTTTTTTGTCGAATCGGCACGGATTTTTTCAAAAACGCCCGTTCAGAAGCCTTTCCAGTTCCTCATTATCCGGCAAAGCGGTTCGCGCGCCGATCTCGCGGCATTTGAGAGCGGCGACGGCGTTTGCCATTTTCGCCGCCGTCTCGACCGTTTCGTTTTTCAAAAGCCCGTAGAGAAAACCCGCGCGGAACGAATCGCCCGCGCCGGTCGTGTCTTTGCACACGCCCGGAACTTTGTAGCCTTCGGTTTCGATAAATTGATCTTCGCAGAAAATAATTGAACCTTCTTCGCCGCGCGTTACACCGGCGACCGCACAGCCGAATTCAGATTTCAGACGGCGCAGAAATTTTTTTTCATCGGTCAAACCGAACAATTTTTCGCCGAATTCGCGCGAGGCGATCAATACGTCAACCAGCATAAGAAGCGTTTCCGTTCCCTCAAAATTATGGTCAATATCAATCGAAACGATCATCCCGTTTTCTTTCGCCGCGCGCGCCAGTTCGATGCAGGCTTCGGTGTCGTGCGGCGTGAGATGCAAAATTTTGGCGAGCGCGGCTGTTTCTATCGGTGCGTCATTTTTCGTGTAGGCGAGTTTTTTATCACGATGCCAGATGATCGTTCGTTCGCCGTTGCGCCCGTCAATGATGATGAACGCGATCTGCGTTTTCGCGTTTTTTATTTGTTCGGCAAAGCGGGTGTCAACGCCTTCGGCGCGCAATGACTGAATGCCGAAATCCCCAGCCTCGTCATCGCCGAAGCGTCCGGCGTAAGCGGTTTTCATTCCGAGCCGCTGAAGTCCGACCATTGCCGTCGCAATCTCGCCGCCCGCAAGCTGTAGATAATCCGTCAATTCGATTTTTGAATTGAACGGCGGATAAAAGGGAACTTGAATTAAATAATCAACGGCGTTCGTGCCGAATCCGACGACATCGAAAACTCTGTTTTCGGGCAAACTAAAAGGGAATCGCATTTTTTGATAATTGAAAAAAAATTTAACTCTAACTCTTGCCAAAACACAAACAAAAAAGTTAGATTGACAATCGTAATAATAATTCACTAATTTTTTAAGTGAAGAACAATAAATCTTAAAATTTTTTTGGAGAGAATAAAAAATGCCGACAGCAATCTGCCCCGAATGTGATGAAGAAGTTTATGTTGATGCCGATGCCGAACAAAGCGATGTCGTAAGCTGCGACGAATGCGGAACCGATCTGGTCGTCGTCGGTCTCGATCCCGTCGAACTCGACATTTATGACGAAGACGCGATTGACGATTACGACGATTACAACGACGATGACGACGAATATTAAAAGTTCGGGAAGGTGAGAAAGTTTGGGAAGTTCCGAAGTGATATTTTTTTCCAAACTTTCTCACCTTTCAAAACTTCCCAAACTACTGGATGCGGTAGCCCGAGCGGTTTTGCTTGACGGAAAAATTTTCAACCGTTTCGATTTTGACTTCGTGAAATTTTCCGTCTGCCGCGCTCTTTTCCGAAGGGTAAAAAGCTATCGCGTAAGAAGACGTTAATTCTTCCGCCAAATCTTTAAACAGCGGCTCGAAATTACTTTCGGTCGCGTAAAAACTTTTGCCGCCCGTTCTGTCAATCAAACCGCTTACTTCGAGTGGCGTCAGAAGCGGTTTTTTGTTATTTTGCAGACGCGAAAACGACGGCAGAAGAACGGCGTAAACGCTCGTTTCCGCATCGTTCGCCCGTTCAATGACGGTTTTCGGCGAAACCGTATCGCCGACCGGAAAACCGTCGGTGATCAAAATCACGACCTTTCGCGGGATCTGATTTCCGACCGATCGCGGAGATTTTTTTCTGAGCATACGGACGGCGTCATCTACCGCATCATAGGCGTGGGTCGAAAGCCCGTCCTGATCGCGCAGGATTTTTTCGAAAGTTTTTTCGAGTTTGGCGGCGCGGTTGGTAAACGACTGGACGGTTTTAACCCGCATCCCGAACGTCATCACGGCAAAATAAGAATTGTAATCATCAAATCGCCTGATGAAATTTTGCAGAGCTTTTTTCAACTGCAAAATTTCTTCCGCCGTCATACTTCCCGAAGTATCGAGCGCGAAAACTATCGAAAGCGGACGATTAGCGTTTTGTCTTCGAATCGGTTCAAAAAAATCAATCTTGCGCTCAACGCCGTCTTCATAAATTTTAAAGTCGTCCGGTTGAAGATTTTTTACGGGATTTCCGTCCTTGTCCGTAACCGAAACTTCGAAATTTACAAGTTCGGTGGTGATCCGAATTTCATCATCAATTTTTTGAGGAAAAATCTGAACCGCCGAAGCAAAGAAAATAAGTAGAAACAAAAAACGAATTTTATAAAAATTACCGGAAAGATAAAATGATTTTGATCGGAAGGTATAATCCGGGCATGTTTTTAGATTAAAAGTCAGTGATGGTTTTCTCGATTTGCCGCTCATCATAAAACAAATTTCGTTATATTTTTTACTGTCAAATCCGCTTCTGACCCGGATTGCCCGATTCAATGAAAAGATAAAATTTAAGATTTAATCGTGCCTTTTATAAATGATAGTTTCCAATTGGAAATCATAAATCAATTTGACCGAAAAAAGTCGGATTGACAGTTCAATTTGAAATACATTTTAGCATAATTTATTTCCGGTTTTGAAAATATTGCCGAATTAAAGGGTTTTAAGATACGCGGATATTTGGCACGTAAATTGATTTTAGCGAGACCGAGACGAAAAGCCTTCCCATACCTTTTTGACCCGGAAGATGACACTCACATAAACAGAAAATGAATTTCGCAGATTCAAAATTTTTAAGAATAATCGTAATATTCGCAGCAATAACACTCTCGGTTTTATTGTTGATCAGCACCGCTTTTTCACGATTCATTGATTTTCCGGTAATTTTCGTATTTACGGCAGTCGCCTTGACAACTTTTCCCGCGTTGGCAGTCGGATTTTTCGCCTATCGAATTTTTGTAGACAGATTAAAGCAAAAAACCAAAGAAATAACCGAAGCGAGCCGCATTCATCTGGCAACGGTCGAGGCTCTAGCGACCGCTATTGACGCGCGCGATCAGGTCGGCGTCGGTCATGTCCGCCGGACGCAAATCTACGCGGTCGGCATCGGCGAAGTTCTGGGACTTTCGGATCATGAAATCCAGGCTTTACGAACCGGCGCGCTTTTGCACGACATCGGAAAATTAGGCGTGCCGGATCATATTCTGAACAAGCCGGGAAAACTGACACCGGCGGAAATGGAAAAAATGAAAATTCATTCCAAGGTCGGCGCTTCGATTTTGGAAAAAGTCGGCTTTCCTTATCCGGTCGTTCCGACCGTCAAACACCACCACGAGATGTGGAACGGAAACGGTTATCCGAATGGTTTGAAAGGCGAGAAAATTCCGCTGACGGCGCGGATACTCGCTGTCGCGGACACCTACGATACTTTGCGCGGCGCGCGCCCGTATCGTCCGGCTGTCCCGCGCGAAGAAGCCCGTAAACTTTTGCTGAACGGCGCGGGAACGCAGTTCGATCCGAAAATCGTGGATATTTTTCTGAGAAATTTAAAGAATTTTGAAGAACTTGTCGAAGCCGAAGGATTGTCCTATTCGATTGACAATCAATCGTATCTTCTTCACAACACCGCGGACGGCGACGGCGAGTTGAGCTATATTCACCAGATAAAAAGCGCAAACCGCGAAGTTTTCAAACTTTATGAATTGGCTCGGATTTTCGGCTCGTCTGTAAAACTCGGTGAGACTTTCTCGCTTTTTACTGCAAAAATCGCCGAGTTTATCCCATACGACACATGCGTTATCTACCTTGCGGACGAACTGCGCGACGAATCGGTCGCGGCATTTGCCGCCGGCGCGAATCACAGCGAATTTCAAGGCTGGAAGATCAGATCGGGCGCGGGCGTGACGGGAAATGTTTTAAAAAATCGCAAGCCGCTCAGAAATACGAATCCGGCAAGCGATTTTCCGGGCTTTGACGGAAAATTCGTTAATGAATACAAGGTGATGATCTCGCTTCCGCTGTTTGCCGATGAAAAAATGCTCGGCGCGGTTTCGCTCTATTCGAGAGATGGGGAAAATTACGGCGAAGAGCATCTCCGCCTGCTTGAAACGATCTGTCTGATCGCTTCGGACGCTATTCACAAATCGCTCCGGCACGCCGAAACCGAAACGCGCGCGCTGACCGATCCGATGACCGGACTGCCGAACGCCCGCAGTCTGCAAATCCAATTTGAAAAAGAAGCGGCGCGGTCGCGGCGGAAAGGAAATATTTTTCATTTACTGATGCTCGATCTCGACGGTTTCAAAGCGGTCAACGACAATTTCGGTCATAAAGCCGGAGATAAAATGCTCAAGGAAATCGCGCGGGTGATCGGCGGACAGCTTCGTGATTACGATTTTCTGGCGCGTTATGCGGGCGACGAATTTGTCGCCATCATTCCCGAAACCGATGAACTCGATATTCGGGATTTATGCAGGCGGATAGAATCAGGAATCAAAAAATTTATGCTGCCGGTCGGTAATGACCGGTTTGCGCAAGTCGGAGTCAGCATCGGCACGGCGCGTTTTCCGGGCAACGGCGAAAGCCTCGATCAAGTCATCATCGCGGCGGACAAAGCGATGTATTCGGTCAAGGATTCCAATAAACGAAAAAACCAACTGATAAATGAAAACATCGAAGATTTAAAACAGCCTAGCGCGGAAAATAATCTACAAAATCTGCCCGAAGAACATCAGCCGGATAACGGGTTTGTTGTCGAAGTTGATGAAAGTCATATCATTTCTACGGCTATAAATTAAAGTTGCATCGCGGAGAAGAGACGATGCGGAAGCGTTAAAGAAAAGTTTTTCAAACGCCTCCGCATCGTTTGGCTTTTTAAGGGCGCATTTTAATAGCCGATGTAAAAATGCGTTTTTACACTGAGCGCAGGCATCCCTTCCGCCGCTCCAAGCAAATGGGGTTTTAATTATTCTAAAAAGCTTGCGCGAAACGGAAATGAAGTTGTCCTTGACGGACTTGGAAAACCGCGTTCGGCGCGTTCGGCTGGGGAATCAGAAAACGCGGCGGATTGAGCAGGTAGCCGTAATCAATCGCAAACTCGCCGCCGATCGGCGTTTTTATGCGAAGCCCGAAGCCGACTGTATGCGTCCAGAGAGCGCGGAGATTTTGACGGAAAACATCGGTCGGCGGAACGTCGGGCGGATTGAAAATATCGCCGACGCGCCGGAAAACATTTCCGCCGTCGTAAAAGGGAACGGCGCGAACCGATTCGGTGATCGGTATGCGGGCTTCCAGATTGACGATCGCCAATGCGTTTCCGCCGAACGGAACGGTGAACGGGTTAAGCGAAACCGGATTACCCTGTTGATCGCGGAAAGTTCCCTGAGGCACGATCACAACGCGCGGTCCGGCGGATTCGAATTCAAAACCGCGAAGCGTCGTCGAACCGCCGGCGAAAAATCTTTCGCTGATCGGCAAGATGCCTTCGAGGTCGGGAAACTGCGAGGACGAAAAACTGGTGCGTCTGGAATAAACGCTTGCCAGACCGAGAATGGCGCGACCCGCCAGCGTCGTATTTTTCAATTGCCGGATCGTGAAAAAGCGGTAATATGAGGCTTGAAATTTATGAAATCCGATGTTTGCGCCCAGGAAGGGAACTGAAACGTTATATTCGGCGGTCAGAAAATCGCCGCGCGTCGGATCGCTCGCGTTATAGCGGCACGGCTCGCCCGGTTCTCCTTTTTCAATGATGTCGAGAATCGTATATCTGATATTGCAGTTTTCGCGCGTGTCGCGGACGAAATTAAAACCGAAACCTGAAATGCGGATTCGTTTATCGGGTTCGAGCAGTTCCTTGATCAGAAGACTGTCTATATTGACCAGACGAACGTCTTCAAATCGGTAACGGGCGAAAACGATACTGCGTTTTTTCGTGCTGATCGTTCGGCTGGTTTCCGCCGATAATGTAAAACGGTTGAGCGTCGGCGCGCCGGTTTCCATTCCGAAAATATCAATCGGATTGCCTTCTTCGTCAACACGCTGAACGATGCCCATCGTGCCGCTGTCAAAAACCGAGCGGAAAAACCGCGTAACGGTCGAATCGCGCCGGTACTGCGCTGTAAAGGTGAGCGGAGCGTAACGGATAGTGCCGTTTTGGTTTTTCCCGTCGCGCAGGAAACGCGGGTTGATAAAATCAATCTGGGCAAGCTGCTGACGCTGACCGAAACGAACGCGTGCGCCGCCCTGATAAAGCCGCCCGAAAAGATTAAAATGCCGGATGTCGAAAAATCCGAACGGTCCTTCGTCGGTTGAAAAACCGCCGCCGTATTGGATCAGTCGCGGGGCTTGTTCTTCGACGTTGACGATCACGTCGGTCAGTCTGCCCTCGGCGTTTTCCCCGGCGGGTTTCGGCTCGATGGTAACGCGGCGGAAAGCGTCGGTCGCGTAAAGATTCTGCTCGCTGGCAAAAATGTCAACCGAACGCAAAATATTGTCGGGACGCAGAGTGATCGTTTTCAGAATCGCGCTGTCTTTCGTGTCTTCGTTTCCATTGACCAAAACGCGGTTAACAAAAACTTTTTTGCCTTCGTTGTCGAGCGTATAGACGACCTTCACGCGCTTTTCGGTGTCGGTTGTTTTGTCGGGCAGTTCGACAACCGAAAATGAGATTTTCGCGTCGTAATATCCCGCGTTGGCGTAAAATTCAGTGAGCGCGCGCTGTCCGTTGCGAAGCCGCGCGCGGGAAAGATTTTTTTCGTCGAGATTTGGAATCTGGGCCTGCAATTCATCGTCGGTAAATGCGTTATTGCCGACAATCTCGACTTCATCAATCCGCGTCGGCAGACCTTCTTCGACGACAAACGTAATGATCAAATCTTCGCCGTCCGGCGAAACGCCTTGCCGGACGGAAACCTGCGCGTCACGATAACCGAGTTCTCTCATCAGCGATTGGATCGTCGTGCGGTCGTCTTCGAGCAACTCCAGACTCGTATATCCGCGACCGTAACCGAGATATGGAATGATGCCGAGAACCGACGCTTCCTGCGATTTGAGAACGGGTTTGATCTCTTCGATCGGCAGTTTTTCAGTTCCTTCGAGCCGAATGTCAACGAGTGTCAGTTGGCGGTTGAGATCGGCTTCGTATCTGATATTGACTGTGCGGTCGGTCAGTTCCGCGCCGCTCAGAGCCGAGCAGAGAACTTCGGTTTCGTTTTCGATATAACTTGCTTCGCCTTCGGCAAACTTCGGTTCGACCGAACAGATCGGCGTAACTTCGGCGAAAAAGTAGCCCTGTTCCTGATAGTAATTTTCAAGCCGCCGCCGACCTTCCTCGATCGCAGAATAATCGAGCGTTCCTTCGCGTTTGACCGGAAGCAGTCTGCGCTGTGTTCCTTGTCCGACTTTTTCCCGCTCGGAATCAACCGTAACTTCGACCTTCGGTCCGACCTCGCCGCTTAATGCGATATTGACGGTGTTTGATTCGGGATCGAAAACGACGCGCGGGTCATTCAGGTTCGGCGCGAGAAAATTTTCTTTGCGTAACGCTTCGCGGATGCGCTCGACATCTTCATTCAAAAACTGGCGGGTAAACGCTTCGCCCGGTTTCAGTTTTAATTTTTCGCGCAATTCTGTCGCTTCAAAACCTTTGATATTTAAATTAAATTCTTCGACGGTCGCCTGCGTGTTGGGCGTTACGTTAAAAGTAACGGCGACTTCCGTGTCGTCTTCGAGCGGCTGCTGCGTAAAGCTTACTTCGGAGCGGAAAAAGCCGCGGTCGCGCAGGTAATCCAGAATCAGATCGGAATTTCTTTGTAAGATCGGTTCGCTGACGACATTGCCGGGCGCGACCAGATTCAGACGGTAAAGTATATCTTCCTCGGTAATTTCATCGCCGGCGGTCGTTCCGATATTGATCGAAACTCTCCGCACCTGAGTTTTTCGTTTGATAACAAAACGCAGATTAACGGCGTTTTGAGCCGCGCCGGACGCTTCGACGGTGATGCTTGAGATTCTTCCCGTCTGATACAGTGCGGAAATCGCTTCACGCACTTTAACGGCGGAATAGCGTTCGCCGAGCGAATTGCGCGCGATAAGCTGAAACTCATCACGCGACGCAACATCACGGTCTCTGCCCTCGAACGTTACGGAAACGTCCGAGATGAGCATATCCTCGAATTCGCTTATCCGGTTTTGAGAAAATGCGGAAAAAAATGAAAAGCAAATTACTGATAAAAGACAAATTAAACGGGAAAATTGAAAAACGAATGCTCCTGAAATTCGGAAAGCCCCAAAATCCTTGATCGTTGTAAGTTTTTTTATTCTAAAATTTTCCATCGGAAAATAATTACGCTTTCCGTCGTTGGAGAACAATAATCAACGCCGCCGACTCGTTTTTTATAATTGGAGAGCAATAAAGAGTTTAACAAAAAAAATCTTGACAGGAAAAGCAAACAGGTTTATATGTGAGACACAGACGCGAATTTCTAATACGATGTTTTCCAAAAAACGTCGTGAACTATTTCCTGCGAAGTTCCCGTAGAACTTCTTTGACCCAAAAAGGAGATCAAAAAAATGCCAGCCCTATTCCCGAAAAACAACTCGTCGGTTGTAAAAGATTTTCGTCCGTCTAATTTTGCTTTTTCTAGATTATCTAGTTTGTTGAGCGTTTTTCTAATTATCGCGCTTTTACTGCCCGTAATTTTGATCGTTGATCACACGAAGGTAAAAGCCGAAAAACAAAGAGCGGAAAAAGCTTCGGCTGTTCCGCCATCCCCGCCGCCGCTTCCTTTCACTGTTTCAAAACCGTCTCCGGCATTTTCCGGTTTGGCGATTTTTTTGTCGAATTCGTTTTCGGCGGTTTCGGAATTTGTTATAACACCGACCAAGCCCGAAGGTTTGGAATCGGCAAAAACCGTCAGTCCGGCTTCGATAGTTTTATCTTCATTCGGAAATTCTCTCGTTTCGGTTTTCGGGTTCTTTTTAAACAATCGGACATCAAACGCGATGCCGCTTTCACCGCCGCCGCCGCCTCCGGGAAGTGTCCGCTTTGATTTTGACGGTGATGGCAAGGCGGATTTAGCGCGTTTTCGTTCCTCGGTGAATCAATGGGAAATCAAAAACAGTTCTAACGGAACAATCACCAATTATACGCTGGCGGGACAAATCGTTCCCGGCGATTACGACGGCGATTCGATTACCGATATTGCTTCTTTCAACGGCGGAAACTGGACAATCAAAAAAAGTTCCAACGGTCAGACACAGACGGTTACGTGGGGAACATCGGGCGATATACCGACGGTCGGAGATTTTGACGGCGACGGCAAATCGGACTGCGTGATCTATCGTCCTTCGACAAATGTATGGTGGATTTTGCAGAGCAGTAACGGGTCTTATACCGCCACCACATTCGGTTCGGCGGGCGATATTACAGCACAGGGTAATTATGACGGCGATACAAAAACCGACATTGCCGTTTACAGACCTTCGACCGGGACGTGGCATATTTCGGGAAGCAGTGCGGGATATTACACTTTTCAATGGGGATTAGCATCGGATATTCCCGTGCCGGCGGACTTTGACGGCGACGGCAAAACCGATCCCGCGGTTTATCGCGGCTCGACCGGAACGTGGTATGCGTATAAAAGTTCGACCAATGACGGTTCGTATTTCGCGCAAGTTTGGGGCAATTACGGCGATCAGCCCGTTCCGGCTGATTATGACGGCGACGGGAAAGACGATTTTTCGATTTGGCGACCGACCAGCGGCGTGTGGCATTTAATAAAAAGTTCCAATCAAAATTACGATTATCAAACATTGGGAATGAACGGCGACACGGCAGTTCCCTCGGCTTATCTCAAACAAATCGGTTCTCAAATTTTCAGCTACGATCTGGCAAAAGCGCGGCTTTCGCCGAAAAATGAAACGGACGGCACAGACCTCTATTCGAGAAATTTCGGTTGGGGAGGCGGATTGGTCGGGCTTTCCGGCAGAGCGGGCTTGGGCGCGGGCTTCGGCATTTCATATAACTCGCTCGTCTGGACAAAAGACCCCGACTCGAATTCGATTTATTTCGATGCGGATGTCTCGAATGTCAGCCCCGGATTTCGTTTCGGTTTTCCGACCATCGAACCCGTCTATTGGGATAAGGATGCGCTGAATTTTTCCTATCTGATGGTTACGCCGTCGGGCGCGAGAGTCGAATTCAAACAAATCGGCGCGTCGGATACTTACGAAACGGCTGATTCGAGCTATCTGCAACTGAAAACCGTCGGTGCGTCGAATCCGAATGATCCGGTCGAGAATATTACGATTACCGTCATGGGAACGGACGGCTCGAAGATGACCTATCTGTGGAAAGCCGGAGCGTTTCGCTGTTCGGAGATCAAAGACAGAAACGGCAATTACATTACGATCAATCACGACGATCAGGGACTTCTCAGAACCGTAACCGACACTTTGGGCAGGGTCATCACCGTCAATTACGACAGCGAACTTTACCCGACTTCGATCACGCAGGATTGGAAAACCGATAACGGCGCAGGCTCGACCGTTCAACATACCTGGGCGACATTTTCTTATACCAATATCACCATCAACACGAATTTCGACAGTTCATTAACGGTTTTCGGTCCGCCGAACGGCACGTCCGTTAAAGTTCTGGACAAGATCATTTATCCGAACGGCAGTTCGACGCAGTTTGAATATAACGGCTACGGTCAGGTCTGGAAAGTAAAAAACATCGCGGCTGATTCGGGTTCGCATATCCTGAATTACGTCAGCACGAATCTGCAATCGCCTTCATCGTCTCAAACCGATTGCCCGAGGTTTTCGGAAACGCGCGGTTGGGTTGAAAATTTCAATAATAATCAGGAAACGGTTGTTACGAACACAATTCAGACAGGACAGAGCTACAATGTCGGAGGCATAAGCGGAACGGGAACAAAGATCGAGGTAACGATGGCAAATCATCCGCACGGCGCGGTTTCAAAAACTTTCGTCGGCGAATCCGGCTGGAAGGAAGGTTTGCCGGTGGCGACGGAAGATTGGGCGAACGGAACGAGCGGGTCGGAAAGAAAACGCTGGACGTGGACAAATTGGACGCAGGACGACACACAGCTTGACTACATCTTAAATCCGCGCGTCATCGAATCGAAAGTCGGCGAC
>JBGTSF010000099.1:0-13502 GCA_041940425.1 Pyrinomonadaceae bacterium | reverse complement strand
CACTTTTTTGAAAGATATGGCAAGTTTACGTGAAGATTTGTAGATTTTATAATTTCATTATTTAGGATCAGGCAAATTTTTCCAGCTCGTATTTTGAGAAAAACTTAAGTCATCATTCATAGAGTAATTTAAGCGAAATTGCTGAACATTGCCGCAATTTTCACACTCACCAATTAAAACACCTACATAATACGCAACATTCGCTTGTCGGTTATGAAAAGTTCCTCCCCCGTTATCTAATATTTCTAAGCCGAAACTTCTGCTATTACTATAATCGAGCCAACCTTTTGAAATATCAGGAGATGACAAAAACTTATATTTTGCGGTATAGAGCAATCAAGATAACGAGCATTACTTTCTACAAATTCGATTAATTTTCTTACGTCGTAATACATTTCCGTTGCATTACCATATCTTTCTTCTGGGTTTTCACGAATTGATTTGTCAAATATTTCATAAGCTAAATGAATTGCTGGTTCAGGATCATTATTTCTCAAATCAAATTTTGGGTGTTTATAATGTTCTCTTACTGGGATATTTCCGTCGGATAAAAACCAATAAAGCAATTTTCCAAGCGAGTAAATATCGAATGAAGGATTCACATTCTCGACAATTCCGAATTCGGCTTCGGGAGGTCTGAAATTTTTAGCTCCAACTTGTTCTCTAATTTCCGTGAGTCTGTCATCTGAAGTTTCTTCAAAAAAGCAAATTCCAAAATCTCCCACAACAGGCATACGAGTTTTAGGATCACGCAAAAAAATATTGCTTGGTTTAATATCTCTATGAATGACGACTTTATCTTGAGCGTGTGCGTGTGCTATTGCAACACAAATTGATTCAAACATTTTAAGTTTTTTAATTAACGAAAAACTTTTTATTTTTTTTGTTTCAAGTTCGCCACCCGAACAAAATTCTGTAACCAAATACGGCTCAGATGTGTTTTTGTAATCAGCATCTATTACATGAATAATGTTCGGATGATCTAACGAAAGGGATGCGTCAATTTCTTTCTTGAATCTTGCAAGAGATTTATCATTAATCTTCTTTAGCAACTTAATTACATAATCGGATTCATCATCCTTCTTATGAGAATCCCTCACTTTATATGTATATGCTTGTCCAGTGTCGTTTGTTAAAGGTTTAATAATTTCCCATCGAGAATTTACTTTTTCTCCAATCGCTTTCTCAAATTTATCGGGCATATATTTATTTTCTTTAATGCATTTTTAATTTCTACTAACAGCCCCAAAGCACTTCGTCTTTTGCCGGAATATAATGTAAAAATGTTTTTGTATAACCTTTCGCTTTTGCTTTCGTATCGGCTTCTTTGATCGTTCTTCCGAATGCGATCAATTCGCCTTCAAATAAAGCGACGTAATTTCCGGCGTATTCATCCCGATTCGCTTTGAGCCATTCGATATTCGGACTCGGATTTTTCCCGTCTTCGGATTTTTCCTTGCGTTCTTCTTCCTGTAAAAGCAGTAAGAGTTCGCGGCGTTCTTCGCTCGTCAAACTAGGAACTTTTTCGGCTATTTCATCTAAAATTTGCTGCATTTTTTTCACCTCCGTCGAACATCTGTAAGACATCTTTTAATTCTGACGTAATTTTGGTTTTCGGTAAAGAATTTAAGAAATCTCTGCCGTAGGATTTTGTCCTGAGCCGCGTGTCCAAAAGCGCGATCACGCCTTTGTCGGTTTTGCTTCTGATGAGGCGACCGATTCCCTGTTTTAGTGAAATTACGGCTTGCGGAACGCTGTAATCGAAGAAGGATTTGCCGCCGTTTTCGTCTATGAATTTTGTTCTGGCGGCGACGATCGGATCGGACGGAACAGCAAACGGGAGTTTATCAATGATGACGCAGGAAAGCTGTTCGCCGCGCACGTCAACGCCCTGCCAGAAAGAAGATGTGGCAAAGAGAACTGCGTTTTTTGTTGATTTAAATCTTTCGAGAAGTCCGGCTTTCGACATCGAACCCTGCACCAGACACGGGAAATTGACGCGCTGAGAAACCTGTTCATAAAGCGCGTTCATTGAATAATTGCTCGTGCAGAGAACGAAGGCGTGACCTTTTGTAATATTTATTAATTTGATAATTTCATTCGCCGCGACCTGATTAAATTCCGGCGCGCGCGGATCGGGCATCGCTTTCGGGATGTATATGATCGCCTGTTTTTGATAATCGAAAGCCGACGGCGCGAGCAGAGATTCGGTTTTTTTCGGATCGTCCAAACCGAGCCGGTCTTTGATGAAATCGAATTTCCCGTTTGTCGAAAGTGTCGCCGAAGTTAGAATGACGGTCTCGGTTTTGTCGAAAAGTTTGTCCTGCAAAAGCGAAGAAACATCAATCGGCGAAGCGCGCAGAAACATTCCGCGACCGCGTTTTTCGAGCCAGTAAACGTAATTTTTTTCCGACTGCGTTACGATAAATTCCAGATCAAAGCGCGTCTGTCTGATTCGTTTTAAAAGATTTTCCGCTTCGGTCATTTTCTCAGAATAAACGTCGGTTGCCGTTTCCAATCTTTCGAGTGCGGAATCGAGTGCGAAATACGCCTCGCCGAGCGGAGTCGCTTCGATATCGCCGTTTCTCGTCTTTTGCGCGAAAGCGTTCGGCAAAAGCGGAAATCTTCCGTCCTGATTTCTTGTCTGTGTAAAACGAATCCAGAATTGGTCGGCGAGTCCAACGATCTTCGCGCCGAGTTTTGTAAAATCGCGGACGGCAATCGCGTCGGTGATCGGCAGAGCGTCGGCATCTCTAACTAATTCATCAATCTGAAAACTCGAAATTTGAAAACCGAAATAATCGGCTGCGATGTCTTCGATCAGATGCGCTTCGTCAAAAATCACCGCGCCGTAATCGGGCAAAACTTTGCCGTATTGATTGCCGCGCACATTGAGGTCGGCGAAAAACAGATGATGATTGACGATCACGATGTCGGCTTCGTCGGCGCGTTCGCGCATTCGCGTAATGAAACACGGCTCGAAATCGGGACATTTTTGTCCGAGACAGGTTTCCGATTTCGCGTTGATGCGCGACCAGAACGAAATGTTTTCGGGAAGCTCGGTCAGTTCCGCACGGTCGCCCGTTTCGGTTTCGCGCGACCAGTGACGCACTTCGTCAAAATAATCCATCTCGTCCAAGCCTTCCAAAATCGGCTGGCTTTCCGCTTTTTTGATGCGGTAGAGACAGGCGTAATTCGAGCGACCTTTCATATAGGCGGCGGTAAATTTTTTCGGCAGAACTTTTTGCAGAAACGGAATGTCTTTTTCCATCAGTTGTTCCTGCAAATTTTTCGTTCCGGTCGAGATGATAACGCGCTTATTTTTGCCCAGCGCGGCGGCGATTGCCGGAACGAGATAGGCGAGTGTTTTGCCCGTCCCGGTTCCGGCTTCGACGATGAGATGTTTTTTTTCTTCAAATGCGCGAAGCACGGCTTCCGCCATTTTGATCTGTCCGGCGCGATGTTCGTAATCGCCCAAAAATTTGGCAAAAAGTCCTTGACTGCCGAATATTTCTTCCATTTATAAAGTTTGCGTAGTTGTTTATTATCGCCTTAGTCTTATTGTGATTCGATAAAAAAATTTCAAGTTTTTCCTTTGGAAATCATCTTCTTCCAAACGGAGATTTTTGCATCTCGTTACTACATTTTTCAGATAATCAGGCGCACAAAGATTATACCAAATTTATTATTTTTAAAATAATTTACGACGGTAAAGTTACCGCTCGGTTACTCGTAATTCACATAAAAAAAAGCGGAGCGAGGATTTCCCGACTCCGCTTTTTTTCCCTTTTAATTCAAAGCTCTTTACAATCCGTTAGAAAGTAAATCTAGCTCCTAATTGGGCTGTAAAAGGTCTGCCGATCGGCGGACCGAATCCCGGACCGTAAAGGGATGTCGGCTGAAGAAATGTCGAACCGGAGGTTGCAACACTCAAACCGAGTCGGGCATTAGAGCCGTATGCGAGATTTTCTGTATTGAACAGATTGAAGAAATCCGCATTCAAACTAAGTCCGAAGCGTTCACCGAATTTGAACGATTTCGACACGCGCGTATCTACGTTGAAAAACCGGTGGCTACGTTCTTCCACATTCGTGCCGTTGACGACAAATCCCGAACGCAACGAATTGACGGGTGCTTGTTGGCAACCGAGCGGATTTAACAATTGAAGAGCCGCCAAATTACCGCGAACGGCAAATGCCGCCGCCGGATCAACTCCGGCGCAGAGCCGGTCAATTGTAAACACACCGTCGCCGTCTATATCGAATCCGGTATTAGCCGAAAACGGTCTGGGCGAACCGTATTGCAGAATCGGCGCCACTTGAAAACCATACGGCAATCCGATCACGCCGCTCAAGACGATTCTGTGTCTTTCGTCCATTCTCGTCGGTCCGAATTCGCCTTCGGCAAACTGGTTTTCCGGCGTGATGACGATTCCGTTACCCGAATAAGATGCGGTCGGCTGACCGCCCCATGATCTTGAACTTGCCAGAACATAGCTCGCATTCAACAGAAAATTGGGCTTGCGATATTTAAAGGTCGTCGTCCAACTGTCAAATAACGACCGATTGTTGGTTGAAAACATATTGATCTGATTCAAACGACCCGCTCCCAAACCGGCGGCTATAAAAGCATTATCAAGCACCCGCGTAGCGGCATTGCGCGGGCATGCTGCTATGTATGCAGGGTTGGTCGGGTTGGGCAGAGGCGCACCGGGAGGTATCGAACCCGGATAATCGGGATTGCAGGTTTTTTGAATAGTCGGATTGATATTCAAAAATCTTGGTTCATGTAATCCGAGAGTATGGACAAAATCGCTCGATATTGACATCGAACTGGAAAGTTCGTGTTGAAATCCAAGCGAAAATTTCTGAACATACGGCTCTGTCGCATCCGGATCATTGATACGTCCGACGGTTCCCGGCAATAAGTTGCTGTAATCGGCATTAGCAGGAACAGTCGGTAACGGGTGGGTAGCATATCTGAACGTTGATAGAAACGAACCCGGCGTATTTGTTAAATTTATCGCTGCTTGGAATACTTGCGGCTCTGATTGAACTTGCGAGAAAAGCGATAAATTCTGGAAAATTTGGTCATAGAAAATGCCGTATCCGCCGCGGATCACGGTTTTGTTTTGTCCCCAAGGATCCCATGCAAAACCGATCCTCGGCTGAAATTCCGTCCAACTCGGAGTAGTTTTCCGCAGTTTTTCCTGATCCTCGGTCAAGGCTCTGGCTAAAGGATGATTCAACTGCGCGAGCAGTAGCATCGTTCTATTTCTATCTTGAGCCGGAAGATTACCGATATTCGCGTCCCAGCGAAGACCGAGATTTAAGGTCAAATTAGAACGTACTTTCCAATCATCCTGAAAGTAGAAAGCCAACTGATCAATCGTCTGAAGGTGCGAACTTGCCCCATCGGAATACTGAAGCGTTTGGACGAGTCCCGGTGTATTGAATCCCTCGGGAAGCGCGGCAATCTGTAGCGGAGTTCGGTTGAAGGTTAGTGAATATCCGCGCGTTCCGAAGTAAAAATAACCGTCGAGCTTAGTATGAATCCAGTTCACGCCGAACTTCATCGAGTGATCGCCGGAGATGAGATTGAAATCATCTCGAAATTGATATTTGCGTTCCAAGGTCGCCTGCGGCGTGTTGGCGTTTTGACCGATGGTAATGCCGCCCGGAAAACTAAGCGTCAAACCTTCTTCATTCGGCAAAATTTCATTCTTGAAATCTTGAAAATGAAAAATAAAGGTGTTTAACGCATTTGACGAAACATTATATGTGTAATTTCCGACAAAGCTATAAAGTTTGTTGGTAGTTTGGTTTCCGCCGGAAAGATCGGTTCTCGCCGGGAAATTCACCTGGTCATTCAGACCGTCGCTTCCCTGATAAGAAAATCGGAAAAACAAATTATGCGCTTCCGTAAACCGGTGATCCACTTTTGCCGTAACCAAAGTATCATCGAACGGCTGCGGTATAGCCGGAACAAACTCATTTCCCGGAATGGCTTGAATTTCAGGAATGAGATTAGCTAAAACGGCAACATTCTGGCGTTCCCGAAAACCCTCATAAGCGAAAAAGAAAAAAGTTCTTTCTTTTACGATCGGTCCGCCGATACTGCCGCCGAATTCCTGACGCGCAAAATACGGTTTGGTATAAGACGGGTTAGCGGCGAGAGATTGTTTATCAAAAAAGTCGAGCGTGCGAAGCTCTTCCCCGCGATAGTTGAAAAAGGCTGAACCGCGCAGGCTGTTCGTGCCGCTTTTGGTGACGACATTGACCACGCCGCCGACCGAACGCCCTTGATCCGCCGTCCATTTGTGCTGAAGAACTTGAAATTCCTGAATTGATTCGTAGGAAAAATTTTGCAGAAGACTGCCGACCACATTGTCTTTATTGTCGCCGCCGTCCACATTGACGTTGACTTGCCGCCCGTCGCCGCCGCTGAAGGCGACGTTGCCGACACGGGTTTTCGTCGGATCGAAATTGCCGACCGGACGAGCTTCCGGCGCGATGACGGACAATCCCGCGAAAGTTCTATTGAGCAAGGGAAGATTTTCGATCTCTTTTGGCGAAATAGACGTGTCTAGGTCCGACCTCGTCGTTTGAACTAAAGCACCGTCCGCCGATACTTCGACCACCTCGGAAACTTCGCCGGGTTTCAGTTCCATGTTGAAACTGAGGTCAACACCGACGTTTAATTCAATATCTTTAATAACCGATTTACTAAAGTTTGCAGCTTCAGCCGTTATTTCATACCGCCCAGGCTGAAGATTCGGGATTCTGAAAGTACCTGTTGAATCTGTCGTCGCAGACTTGGTCGCACCGGTTCCGATTGATTTTGCGGTTACGGTCGCACCGGCTATTGCCTGATCTGACGAATCAACAACAGTTCCGATAATATCGGCGGTCGTCTTTTGGGCAAAAGCAATATTTCCCAATAAAAAAACCGCTAAAATTAATGAACCTACAGTTTCGAATCTAGAAAGCATTGGTTTCATTTATTTGTTCTCCTAATTGTTAAAATGTAAAGCTAAAATGCAGTTGACAGGACGGTTTTTTTTCAAGCAAAAAATGTTCCCAAAAAATCAGTCAAATAAAATTGAAGTTAAAACCTGTATTTTCAAGATTTTGTTCCAAAATTATGGAAAATTCAAAATTCTAAAGAATCACAATATGAAAACTTTTTTTATAAACAGGAATGCCGACGGTCGCGGCGACCGGTCAAGTCGGAGATAGTTTAACCGTTTCTGTTCCGGCTTCGACTAAAACAGCCTTTTTTCTTCGAAACCGCGAAGCCCGGTTTACGGCACCTCTTTCTATCCGTCGGGGTGACGGAAATCTCCTGAATATTTCACGCAACGCGATGATTTTCGAGTATTTCTATCATTTGTAAAGTTTTGTAAATTGATCGGAATAAATCCGATTTGTCGGATATTCGATTGACTGAAAAAGCGAGATTTGATACTAATTTAAGTCGCAAATCTTTTATTTATTCAAATTTAACCGAGTTTTTTGGCAAACGACAATTACTTTCTCAGGTAATCCAAACAACCCGATTTTAACAAATTTTTTTGGCGGTCGAAGTTGTATTTTTTTAATTTCCGGCTACCTGTGTATTTATATCGCCCTTATATTTTAAGGTTCATAAAGACAATACTATCAACAAAAGTTTTACGCAGTTTAGGAGGATTTTTTAATGCAAAAGGACGCTCAGACGGTAAGCCGGACGGGTTTATTGTTCAGTTTGTTTGTTCTCGGTCTGGCGGCGGTTTTGTTCGCTCTGCCGAATATGTTTCGCTCGGAAGCGGGCAATAAAACGGGTAACGGGCTTTTCCAGAAAACCGAAAGCCACGTTCCCGGTTTGGAAAATTACGACATCCGCGCCGATAAAAGCGCGTTTGAAAAATTGGCGGAGTTCCGGCAGTTTTCAAATAAAGACGCTGTAGCGGTTGCCGACATCAGACAGAGTTTTGTTGACGGCGAAGCGGCTCTGAAAACGAGAGTTCCGTCGCTCAAGGTCGAATACAATTCCGACATCCGCACGCCCGAAGTCATTGCGCCCGACGTTTTGCAGGGACGCAATTTTTTAACTTCCGCGTCAAGTCAAAACCGCGCCGAAATTCTCCGCAATTTCGTGCGTGAAAACGACGCGCTGATCGGCGTTTCCGACGCGCAAGCCGACACCTTAAAAGTAACGGCTGATTACACAAACCCGGACGGCAATCTATCGTTCGCGCATCTCGAACAATTTATCAACGACATTCCCGTTTTTCGCGGCGAAGTAAAAGCCGGATTTACGAAAGACGGACGGATGATTCGCGTCATCAACAATCTCGCGCCGGGACTCGATTACAATTCGCTTTCGACCGATTTTCGTAATCCGCTCGACGCGGTCAAAGCGGCGGCGAATCATATTAATATTAATGCCGACTCGCTCGATCTGAAACAAAACGGCTCTGCTTCGGATGATTTGAAAATCACGTTCGGCACGGGCGATTCGGCGACGACCGCCGAAAAGATGTATTTTCCGACCGAACCGGGCGTGGCGCGTCCGGCGTGGCGCGTTTTGATCTGGCAGCCGGTCAATGCTTTCTATGTCATCGTGGATGCCGAAACCGGCACGATGCTCTGGCGCAAGAATACTACCGAAGATCAGACACAGGCGGCGACTTACAGCGTCTATTCGAACTCGAACGCGATGATCAACGTCGCGGACAGCCCGTTTCCGATGACACCGGGACCGGCTACACGGAACGGACAACAGGGCGCGGCGATTTCCCGTACATCCATAACGCGCATCGGCAACGAAGCTCCTTATACATTTAACAATCTCGGCTGGATCAACGACGGCGTAACGAAAACCGACGGAAACGCGCTTCAGGCAGGTCTCGACCGCGACGGCGTTGACGGTGTTGACACGAACAGCGAAGCGACAAACGCCTCGCGTAATTTCACATACACATATAATCCTTTTAACCCGAATACCAACACGGGTGACGCGCCCGTTGCCAATCCGCAAACTTATCCCGGTTCAGCTTTCCAACAAGGAAGCATTACACAGCTATTCTATATCTCGAACTGGTATCACGACGAGCTTTACCGGCTCGGATTTACTGAACAGGCACGTAATTTTCAGCATGACAACTTCAGCCGCGGCGGTGTCGGCAATGACCGCATTCGCGGCGAAGGACAAGATTCTTCGGGAACGAATAACGCCAATTTTTCGACTTTGGCGGACGGCACGCGCGGGCGAATGCAGATGTATGTCTGGACTGCGCCAAATCCTGATATTGACGGCAATCTCGATGCCGATGTCGTTATTCACGAATTGACGCACGGTACTTCGAACCGTCTTCACGGCAACGCCAGCGGTCTTTCATCGAACATGTCGCGCGGGATGGGCGAAGGCTGGTCGGATTTCTATGCGCACGCGCTTTTATCCGAACCATCAGACCCGATCAACGGTATATATACTACGGGTGGTTACGATACATATCTTCTTGGTAGTATCGGCACAAATAATTATTATTACGGCATTCGCCGTTTTCCGAAAGCGGTGATGGCGTTTACAGGCGGAGCATCGAATCGTCCGCATAATCCACTGACCTTTGCCGATATTGACGCGACGCAGATAAACCTCGGCGACGGCGCGTTTCCTCCGTCAGGCGGCGGATTCGCAGATCAGGTTCATAATGCCGGAGAAGTTTGGTCATCCGCTTTGTGGGAAGTTCGCGCTCGATATGTTACCCGTTTGGATTGGACGGAGGGAAACCGCAGAGTTTTACAGTATATTACCGACGGGATGAAACTCGCGCCGTTCGGTCCGACGTTTTTGCAGGAACGCGACGCGATCATCGCGGCGGCGCAGGCGACGCTTCCCGGACCACAGGCGAGCGCGGATGTTGCCGACATCTGGGAAGGTTTTAGAATCCGCGGAATGGGCGCGGGCGCGAAAGTTCTCGCTGCCGGTTCGGGATCGGGAAATGCCCGTGTCGTCGAAGCCTTCGATCTGCCGAATCTTTTGCAAACGCCCGAATTCTCGTTTGTCGAAACCATTGGCAACGGCAACGGTTCAGCCGAACCGGGCGAAACGCTGACGCTGACAATTCCTTTGTTTAACAACACCGGAAACAATGCCGACACAACGACTTTGCAGGTTGTCGGCGGCGGTTCGGCAAATTACGGAACGGTTCTGAATAATTCGACCGTCAACCGCACGGCGACCTTTACCGTCCCGTCGGGAACGGCTTGCGGAACTGTACTGACATTGACCTTTAACGTCAACAGCAGTCTCGGCGCGACGAGTTTCCAGCGGCAGTTGATCATCGGTCAACCGGTTACAACCTTTTCAGAAAACTTCGACGGCGTAACCGCGCCGAATCTGCCTGCCGGATGGACGGCGGCTTCGGTCAACGGCGGCGTAAATTTCGTCGTAACTACCAATAATCCCGACACCGCTCCGAACACCGTCTTCGCGCTCGACCCGCTAACGGTCGGCGGCGGAACGAATCTGACTTCGCCTTCGATCCCGATCACCGCTCCGGCGGCGGCGGTCAGCTTCCGCCATTCGTATAATACGGAAGACGGCTGGGACGGCGGCGTTCTGGAGATCAGCATCGGCGGCGGCGCGTTTCAGGACATCATCACCGCGGGCGGCAGATTTATCCTGAACGGCTACAACGGCGCGCTCGGCGGCGGAACGAACAACCCGATCGCCAACCGCTCTGCTTGGACGGGAAATTCCGGCGGTTATATTACTTCGACTGTTCAGCTTCCTGTTTCGGCGGCGGGGCAGAATGTCCAGCTTCGCTGGCGGTTCGGCGCGGACGACAATACCGCTCCGACAGGCGGCGGATGGTTTGTTGACACCGTAACGGTTGCCGGAAATTACAACTGCACGTTTACACCGGGAACGGCAAAAACGCCGTTCGATTTCGACGGCGACCAGAAAACGGACATTTCCATTTTCCGTTCCGGTCCCGCCGAGTGGTGGTATCGCAGAAGCTCGAACTCGCAGGTCTTTGCCGTGCAGTTCGGTGCTTCGACGGACAAGATAACGCCCGCCGATTTTACCGGCGACGGTAAAACCGACATCGCTCTGTTCCGTCCCCCGACGGGCGAATGGTTTGTTCTTCGTTCGGAAGACAGCACATTCTACGCGTTCCCGTTCGGACAGGCGAACGATATTCCCGCGCCGGGTGATTTTGACGGAGATAATAAAGCGGATGCCGCTGTCTATCGTCCGTCATCGTCAACGTGGTTTATCCTTCGTTCGTCCGACAGCGGCGTAACGATCCAGCAGTTCGGAAATTCGACCGATCTTCCGGTCGTCGGCGATTACGACGGCGACAACAAAGCCGACATCGCAATTTACCGTCTGAACGGCGTGAGCGGCGCGGAATGGTGGATGCTCAGAAGCACGGCGGGACTTTTCGCCGTTCAATTCGGGGCTTCGACCGACAAAGCCGTTCCGGGAGATTACACGGGCGACGGGAAAACGGACGTGGCTGTTTTCAGTCCTTCGACGGCGAACTGGTTTGTCCTGAGAAGCGAAGATTCGAGCTTCTACGCCTTCCCGTTCGGTTCGCCGGGCGATATTACCGCGCCGGGCGATTATGACGGCGACGGCAAAATTGACGCGGCTGTCTTCCGACCGTCAAGTGCGACCTGGTTCATTCTGGGAAGCACTTCCGGCGTGCAGATTCAGCAGTTCGGAAACTCTTCCGACATTCCGGTTCCAAATACATATGTAAGATAGTTTTATCTTGCAGAAACTAAAAAGGGCTTTTCAATTTTGAAAAGCCCTTTTTTATTAAGTCGTATTTATTTTTTAAATTTTTCTCGCGTAATTATTGCCCGGCAAAGTTCGGATCAAATCTTTCAGATCGAGACTGACCAGAACATTATTTAAATCGCCGAATGAGAGTTCGCTTTTTTCCAAAAGTTCGTCAATGTGAATTTCCCCGTCAGCCGAAAGCATTGACCAGATAAGTTTTTCGTTTTCATTCAAACCGTCCGGCTGTTGGGCGTTTTGCGCCGCATCTTCGACGTTTATTTTATCGTCAATTTTCGGCGGCAAAATTTTCGCCGAAATTTCAGATGGCAGTTCGGCGACTGCGTCCTGCCATTGCTGAACGAGTTTCGCGCCGGATTTTATCAGGTAGTTCGTGCCGAAAGAATTTTTTGAAGTGATGTTTCCCGGCACCGCCATCACTTCGCGGTTTTGTTCCATCGCCAATCGAGCAGTAATCAGAGAACCGCTTCTTTCCGACGCTTCGACAATCAAAACGCCGAGACTCAACCCCGAAATGATGCGGTTGCGATACGGAAAGTTGTCGCGCAAAGGCGGCGTTTCAAGCGGAAACTGCGATACGACCGCGCCGCCCGAATCTAAAATTTCCTCAACGAGCCGCGCATTTTCTTTCGGATACACCTGATTAATTCCCGTTCCGAGAACGGCGATCGTTTTACCCTGTCCTTTGATCGCGCCGCGATGCGCCGCCGTGTCAATGCCTCTCGCCAAACCGGAAATTATGCAAACGCCGTTTGCCGCCAGATCACGCGAAAGCATTTCCGAAGCATTTTCGCCGTAAGTCGAAGCGCGGCGCGAACCGACGACCGCAACACACGGCGCGTCGAAACACGCCTGCCAATTTCCTTTGACATAAAGCGTGATCGGCGGATCGGCGATCTCGCGCAGAAGATACGGATAACTCCCGTCATCGAGTATCAAAATATCGCCGCCCGATTCTTTGACCTTTTCGAGTTCTACTTCCGCTTTTTCGTAAAATTCACGTTTTATTATGCTTTCGATTGTTTCGGGTTTTAAGCGCAGAGATTCGAGTTCGTTTCTTCTCGCGTGAAAAACATTTTCCGGCGAACCGAATCTTTCAAGAAGTTGAGTCGCTTTTCTAGGACCTATGCCGGGAGTCATATTGAGAGCAATCCAAGTCTTCATATTTTGGATTTTAGATTTTGGATTTTGGATTAGTCAAATTTTTTGTTCGCAAAGTTTTAATCGAAGATACTGTCATTGCAACGATTTCATCAATATCTTTCATTAGTGCCGACAATTTATTTGCTGAAACGATTTCTGATTCAGCAAGAATTTCGAGCCAATATAAACTTTCATCAGCTTCCTCTTCCTTGGTAGCACCTTGCTCTGGATATTCCAACGTCTCTACTTCAGCTTCTTTTGCCTTTTTCAAATTTCCCGTCTTTTTCTCCATTTTTTATAGGCTGACAGTTTTATCGATACCCAAATTAGCCGAACCCTCAACCGGCGGCATTTAATTTACTTCAAATTCTTTGTTAAGAGATAGGTCTGGTTCAGTCCCTTATCCCCCTGCTTCACCTGATTCTTGTTGTTTTTTGGCTCTTTCCTTAGTCTCTTATTCCTCACCAGCTGTAACACCACACAGGAAGAAAAGGAGCCGGAAAAAGACTATTCCGAAACCGAGCGCATCGCCACCATTTTGCTCACCAAGCAAGTAGATGATC
>JBGTSF010000098.1:0-14009 GCA_041940425.1 Pyrinomonadaceae bacterium | reverse complement strand
TGAGCAATTTTTCCGTCGTGTTTGCGTGATAAGAATGACCGGCGTGCGTTAAAATTCCGGCGAAATTCAAATTTGATGAATCGGCAATTTTTTGCGGAATTTCAAACGCTTCATTTGTGTGCGGTTCGACTCCGCAGCGATGGTAGCCGACATCAATTTTGACAAAAACATTTAGTGTTACATTTTCAGTTTTTGCTTTTTCGTTTAATTTCAAAACGGTTTCCGCATCATCCGTGAGAAGCGAAAATTTTTCCGTTTTTCGGGCAATTTCAATCGCCTCATCAAATTTTCCCTTTTCAACTGGAACACCGTAAGTAATATCCGAAAAACCGTTTTCCGAGAAAAAACGCGCTTCCGAAAGCGTCGAAACCATTATCCCGCCAAAAGTTTTTTCCGTTTGAATTTTTGCGATTTCCAGACACCGATGCGTTTTAACGTGCGGGCGCAAATCAACATTTAATTCTTTAGCGCGATTTGCAATCCGTTCAGCATTTCGTTTCATCCGCCCGAAATCCACGATCAGCGACGGCGTTTTGATGGTTTCTATCTGCATTATTTCAATTGATCCTTCAAATACTTGCCGGTGTGCGATTCTTTGATTTTTGCGATTTCTTCCGGCGTTCCGGTCGCAACGATCTCGCCGCCGCCCGCGCCGCCTTCGGGGCCGAGGTCAATGATGTAGTCGGCGGTTTTTATGACATCGAGATTGTGTTCGATGACGACGAGCGAGCCGCCGTTTTCGATCAGGGCGCGGAAGGCGGAAAGCAATTTGTTGATGTCGTCGAAATGCAAGCCGGTCGTCGGTTCGTCGAAGATGAAAAGAGTTTTCGATCTGGTTTTTGTAGCGAGATGCGCGGCGAGTTTTACTCTTTGCGCTTCGCCGCCCGAAAGAGTTGTTGCCGATTGTCCCAGCCTTAAATAACCGAGTCCGACGGCTTCGATGACTTTTAGTTTATTGACCAATTTGGTTACGTCTTTGAAAAACAAAATTGCTTCGCGGACGGTCATCTGCAGGACTTCGTGGATATTTTTGCCTTTGTATGTAACGTCGAGAATTTCGTCCTTAAAGCGCGTTCCGCGGCAGTCTTCGCAGGTCAGTTCGACATCGGCGAGAAACTGCATTTCGACCGTTACCGTTCCGCTTCCCTGACAGGTTTCACAACGTCCGCCCGGAACATTGAACGAAAAATGCGAAGCGTTATAACCTTTTGCTTTCGCCGCGTTTGTCGTGGCGAAAACCTCGCGGATCGCGTCGTAGGCTTTGATGTATGTCACGGGATTTGAGCGCGGTGTTCTTCCGATAGGCGATTGGTCAACCATCACGACATCGTCAATATTTTCCAAGCCTTTGATGTCTTTAAAATGTCCGACCTGATCTTTCCATTCGCCGCGTTTTTTCTTGATTCCGGCATACAAAATATCGTGAACTAGCGTGGATTTTCCCGAACCCGAAACGCCCGTGATGCAGACCAGCATTTCGAGCGGAATCTCGACCGAGACGTTTTTTAAATTATGCTCGCGCGCTCCCGTGATTTCGATTTTTTTCTTCGTCGGTTTTTTGCGTTTCTGCGGAGTTTTTATTTCCATGTCGCCGCGCAGATATTTGGCGGTTAAGGAAACGCCGTTTTGGATCAGACCGAGAAAATCGCCTTCATAGACGAGATTTCCGCCGAGTTCTCCGGCTTGCAAACCGATGTCGAGAATATGGTCGGCGGCGCGCATCGTGTCCTCGTCGTGTTCGACTACAAGGACGGTGTTGCCGATGTCGCGCAGGTTTTCGAGAATTTTTATCAAGCGGTCATTGTCGCGCGGATGCAGACCGATCGAAGGTTCGTCCAGAACGTAAAGCGTGCCGACAAGAAGCGAACCCAAATTTGTCGCAAGCTGAATGCGTTGGGCTTCGCCGCCGCTCAAGGTCGAAGCGAGACGATTCAATGTCAGATAATCCAAACCGACATCATTTAAGAATTTTAGACGGCGGCGGATTTCGAGCAGAAGTTTTTCGGCAATTTTTTCGCGTTCTTCGGAAAGTTGTAATTTATCAAAAAATTTCTGCGCGTCGTTGATCGCCAGCGCGACGGTTTCGGGCAGAGATTTGCCGCCGATTTTCACGCTTTGCGCTTCGATCCTGAGTCTTCCACCGTCGCATTCGGGACATTTCGTGTAGCCGCGGTATTTGGCAATGAAAACGCGAACATGGAGTTTGTATTTTTTCGTGTCGAGCCATTTGAAAAATCCGCGAACGCCGCGCCAGCCGCTCGTGCCTTCAAAGATTTTACGCTTTTCCGCGTCGCTCAGATCGGCAAACGGAACATCCGTTTCGATTCCCGAACTTCGCGCAAATTTTAAAAGTTCGCGTTTTGCCCAGGCGTACTGCGGGCGCGAAAACGGATCAATTGCATCGTCTTCGAGCGAAAGATTTTCGTTCGGCACGACGAGATCGTAATCAATGTCAACCGTGTTGCCGAAACCCTGACAGACGGAACACGCGCCGAACGGCGAGTTGAAACTGAACAGACGCGGTTCCGGTTCTTCGTAAACCGTGCCGTCGTATTTACAGATAAACTGTTCGCTGAAATTGAGGGTTTGCGGTTCGTTCTCCGCCGTCTGGATAATCGCCGCACCGCTTTCTCGGAAACAGGTTTCGAGCGAATCAACCAGTCTCTGACGGATTGATTTGGCGGCTTTCAAGCGGTCAACCAGAACAAACGTTTCGTCAAAATCCGCGAAATCGTAATCTTCCGGTTTTTGCAGTTCGATCATTTCGCCGTTTCTGAGCAGACGCGAAAAACCGTGTCCGAGCAAACTCATCAATACAGCCGTTTTGTTCTGCATTTTCGCTTTCGGATTGAAAAACGGATCAATCGGGAAAAGAACGTAAAATCTTGTGCCTTCGGCTAAAGTTTCCAGTGTTTCGTCAGCCGCCGATTCGGGCGAATCTTTTTTCACTTCGCGCCCGCATTTGTAACAGAAAGTCTGACCGACTCTTGCGAAAAGAAGACGCAGGTAATCGTAAATTTCCGTCTGCGTGGCGACCGTCGAGCGCGGATTGCGCGTCGAATTTTTCTGCCGGATGGCGATTGCCGGAGCGATGCCGATGATCTCGTCAACGTCCGGCTTGTCCATTCTTTCGAGAAACTGCCGCGCATAAGCCGACAGCGATTCGACGTAGCGGCGTTGCCCTTCGGCGTAGATCGTATCAAAGGCGAGAGACGATTTTCCCGAACCCGAAACGCCCGTTACTACGGTCAATTTATTGAGCGGAAGATTGAAAGAAATATTCTTTAAGTTATGAACGCGCGCGCCGCGCACGATGATCGCTTCTTCTTTGGTCTTGACTGCTTGCATAGATGAAAATTCTGCCCGTTTAAGAAAAGTTCAATTTTAACAGATTGTTTTTCGGACATAAAGCCGGTGAACGGCGGAAAAGTTTGAAGCTTTTATAAAAACAAAAGTAGAAGGCTTTCGAAATCAATATCTGCCTAATTTGACCAATTAACCGTTCATTTTGACCGATGTTATACGGAAAATAATTTTGAGAAAAAAAATGAAGAGCAGAGTAAACTCTAATAAACACAGGGCTTATGGGCTACTTTCCGGTTTTGGCACAGTCATTGATATTACTGGTAATCGGCTCTCATGCCAACGATTGATTAGATTGAACCTTGATTTTCATCACATCACATCTCAAATCATTAAAGGAAAAAAAATTATGACAAAAATAAAATTTTCAGTATTTCTAGCCGTCTTAGCCGCTGCGACCATATTGGTATTTACAAACCAAAATATTAAGGCGCAATTTTTTGTTTCAAAACAATTTGTCATGGCTGAGAAAAAAGTTGTAGTTGCGCAGGATTCCAGATATTCCTGCGGTACGGAGCGAAATTTTATCGCCGTTGATAAGGCGGAGCGCGATTTTATTTACCGTAAGGCGTTACAAAAATTGGAAGGGCGCGAATCGCTCTCGACGGGTGTGATAAATGTCTATTTTCACGTCGTCAATCAAGGTGAGGGCGTTGAGAATGGAGATGTTACAGATGAACAGATACAAGAACAGATGCAGATTCTCAATGCAAATTTTGCTCAAGCCGGCTGGGCATTTAATCTCGTTTCGGTTGACCGGACGACCAATGAAGATTGGTTTAATAACTGTATAAGTAAACGAACCGAGAGCCGTATGAAATCTGCTTTGCGTCTCGGCACCGCTCAGGATCTGAATATCTACACTTGTAAAACGGGCGGTCCGATGCTCGGGTTTTCTTCATTTCCGTCTGATTACAGAAGAAACCCGCATTTAGACGGAGTCGTCATCCTTAATTCGTCGCTTCCGGGCGGAACCGCGGTGAATTATAATCTTGGAATCACCGCCGTTCATGAGGTCGGGCATTGGATGGGGCTGTATCATACATACGAAGGCGCATGCACAAACCGCGGCGATTCCGTAGATGACACACCGTCACAGCGTTACAGCTCGTGGGGCTGTCCGACTGGAAATGATACTTGCCCGAATAGTCCCGGATTGGACGCTGTCGAAAATTTTATGGACGACAGCTTTGATTCCTGCAAGTTTAGTTTTACGCCCGGACAGATCCAGCGGATGAGCGAGCAGTTTTCTGCATATCGAATGAACAACTAAAAATCTGCTTTCAAAGCGGGAATATTTTCACTTTTTAAAATCCGGTCTAACGCGCGGCTGAAAAGCTCGTGCAGTTAGACCGGATTTTTTTAAGGTGCAAAAGACAGCTTTACTGTCTCTGAGCTGAAACAGATTGGCACGCCGTCTTCCATCCGTTGCGACTGTCTGTTTTGTTATCGTGCATTAGATTTGATGTTTATTTGAGATGTTCAAAAATTATGAAAAACATTCGATATCGAATTTTGCCGGATTCGTATAGCGTTTAACCAGGCACTTGCGGACGAGCCGTTTGCGTTTCGGTAAAAAACATTTTTTAGTTTATTGCCGAATTGATTTAATTAAAGATAATTTATTAAAATCTGACCTGTGATAAAGAATTACTTTGGTATAATTCTGTCTCTCGCCTTTGTTTTCGGAATTTCAATTTTTCAAATTTCAGCCAAAACGCCCGTTTTGGTCGAGCTTTTTACGTCTCAGGGCTGCCCGACTTGTCCGGCGGCGGATAAGATTCTGTCTGATCTGGAAACGACTCAGCCGATTCCCGAAGCCGAAATCATTACGCTCGCCTGGCACGTTGATTACTGGGACGGTTTCGGCTGGAAAGACGAATTCGCTTCGCCCGTTTTCAGCCAGCGGCAGGTCGCCTATTCGAGAGCGTTGAATATCGGCGAAACCTACACGCCGCAGATGTTTGTTGACGGGACGACGCATTTTATCGGTACGAAACTCGATAAAGCGACCAAGTCAATCACAAACGCCGCCAAAACTTCAAAACCCGCGATTAAACTCTCATTCGTTAAGGACAAACTGAAGATCGGAATTCCGAACTTGACCGGACACGAAATTGCGACCGTTTACGCCGCAATGATTCAGGATAATCTTTCGAGAAAGATCGGGCGCGGAAATAATGCCGGAAAAACTCTCGTTCATACTTCGGTCGCGCGCGATCTGCGTGCCGTCGGTTCGATTTCGCCGGAGAGGCAAAATTTTGAAATCGAAACATTTCTGCAGTTTCAGCCCGAATGGAAAAAGAAAGATTTAAGATTGATCGTCTTTGTTCAGGAAAATAGAAGCCGGAAAATTTTAGCTGTAAGCAGGATCGAGCTTGAAAAAATTGAAAATATCGAATAACCAAAAAATGAGATGTCGCTAAATGTTACGTTTAATAAAATTATAATGACTCTCATTGGTTTTAGCCTGATCGCCGCCGGCATTCTGGCTGGAGTAATGCGTCACTATGCGGTCGGCGCGGGTATGCTTTTCTTCGGTATCGGAAGCTTATTCTGGAGTTCTACGAACGGTTTTATTGATATGTCTCCGAGAGGACAGGTGTTTTACAAGATCGGCATTTTTTCCTTTCTTATCGGAATCGGAATTACGATTTTCTACTTGTCGGGCTATTATCCGTTCAGGTAAATTTTTAATCTGAAGTAACGGTAATTTTGTATTTGCTGACAGACGGAACTTCGCACAAAAGATTCTCACAGAGTCCGCAGGGAAAAACCCGAATTTTAGATCGGGTTTTTCCGCTTATTTCTTTGCGGCTTTGCTTTTCGCTTTGGATTCGCTCTCCGGTTTCGGCGGTTTGACTCTTCTATAAGGTGTCATCTGCTGCGCCATTTTTATTCTTGTCGCGGCGAATGCGGGCGAATAGGTTTTCGGTTTGACTTCCGGGTTTGAAGGCAAACTCATCGTCCAAATAGATTTTTTCTCGTCCATCGTTATGGCGAATTTAAGTTCGCCGCGCTTTTCCGAAAAAGGCTCAAATTCATAAACGACCGTTCCCCAGCTCTGCGATCTGAAGTTGTCCATTTTTATATTGCCGGTAAAGGTCGAACCGTTGAATACGCAGATCGCGTTAGCCTGCGAAAGATTTTTCATTTTCCAGGAGAGCGTAAGATTTTCGAGCGACGGCGCAGTTTCGACTTTGGTAAAGTCTATTTCAAGTAATTCCTGCGGAGCGGCTAAAAATTTGATGTCTCCGCGCTCCGCCAGAGAGACTTTCGAACTGTAATTCAATTTCAGGGATTTTAGAAAATCGCATTTGATGGGCAGTTCGGCGGGAATTTTTTGGACGGAGTTTTCGATGCGGACGGGCGCGGCGAGCATTGCCATTTTTTGCGGGATCAAAACACCGCCCGGAGCGAGAAACCGGTTTCTCAAATTGACGAACGATTTGGTCGTTTGTTCGCCGAGCGCGTTATGCCCGAAAAGTTCGCTGACGATGACATCAAACCGTCCGCGAATTTTTACATCGTCCGAATTGCCGTGAATTATTTCGATTTTATCCGCCACGCCGTTTTCCTGGGCTTGCCGGAAAATTACCGGGATCAGAGTTTCTTCGATCTCTATCGCCACTACTCTTTTCGCGCCGAGTTTTGCCGCTAAGATCGCCCAAACGCCCGTTCCCGCGCCGATGTCGAGAAAATTCGTTTCGCTCGAAACATTTTCTCTGATTGCTTCATAAAGCAGTTTGTTTCGCACGCCGTCGGCGAGCATCAGTTGATGATACTGCAAAATTCCGGGCAGATGCGCGGCTAACTGCGCGTCTTTTTCTTCTTCTTTTTTCATAAATTTGAAACTTAAAAACAATTTTTCTCGAAAAAATCGAGAATTTGATCAACCGACTTTGAAACGTCGCCGCGCCGCGATTTGACGACCGCCGCTTGATTAACGACCGTATCGAGAACTTTCAAAACAAAAGCCGGATTGTTGCGGATCGGAACGGTGTGCTTGATTATTTCCATAATGCCGCGTGCCGGACTGAGAATCTGCGGATTCCATCTGGCAAAGGGTTTGTATTCGGAAATCAGAATCATCCCGACGCGCGTTTTTTCGCGGGCGGCGGTTCCTCCCAATTTTTCGACCGGATATTCGACCTGCCGGTAATTATCAATCTCGCCGCGGATCGAGAGCGTTTTCGGAAACGGGTGAATGAATCCTTCGTCATCAAGAACGGCGTATTCGTCCGAATAATAAAGCGCTCCGCGTTTGACAAGCGCGGCGGTCAGAGCCGTCTTGCCGCAAAAACTATTTGCCGGGATCAAGATCGCTTTGCCGTTCCAGCTAACCGCGCCCGAATGGATAAAAACGCGTCCGACGGCAAATTCGGCGACCGTCCGGCGAATCTCCGAGCCGAAATGTTCAAACAAATCCCCGCGCTTTATTCTCGTAAACAGCTTTTCGCCGTTTTTGTATAGAGAGTCTCGTCCGCTTCTGTTCCAGACGATCAAAAATTGGTGTTCCGTTTCGGTTTCAGCTATTTCGCGAACGCATTCGGGCAGTTGTTCCGCGATCGTTTTCTTCGCGGTTTCAATCGCCGCCGGGTCGTTTGAAGTAACCTGGACTTTGACTCCGTATGACTCGATAAAAAGATGATGTTTGAAGTCAGATTTTTTTGTTTGCCGTGATTTTTGAATTGTTTGAATCTTTCCACCGGTAAAGTCCTTTGACATATTTTCTTTTTCTGAATTTATCTTATTATACAAGCCGTGGTCAATTTTCTACCTGAGAAATCGGATTTGACCGGGAAATTCAATTAAAATGTAATTTAAAATTTGGATTTATTTATAACTTAATGGTATAAAAATTAAAGAAATCTCTATTTCTTAATTTGGGCTGATCTCCCTTAGAGTTTAAAATTTATTTTATTTGGAGAGAATGATGAAACCAATTGCGCGAAAAGATAATCTTGTTATACAAGAAATGGGAGGAGAAATCCTCGTTTATGATTTACTGACTGATCGGGCGATCTGCCTGAATCAAACCTCGGCTCTGGTCTGGCAGAATTGCGACGGCAAAAAGAATACTCTTGAAATTGCCGGAAATCTGGAAAAGGAATTTGGCGCACCGGTCAAGGAAGAACTGGTCCGGTTTGCGATAACTCAACTTGAAAAGCAAGAGCTTTTGGAAAATAAGGAAGACTTCTCAAACGGCTTTAACGGTTTATCGCGTCGCGAAGTCGTTAAGAAAATCGGTTTGACCTCGATGATCGCTTTGCCGATTGTAACATCACTGATCGCGCCGATGGCGATTCACGCACAAACCTGTGTCGTGAACGCTCCGGGATGTAATCCGAATGGCAGCAGTACTTGTAATTCGGGCAGTCCGCTCGAATGCTGTTCATGTATGTGTAATGTTGTCAATCCGACAATGGGCAATTGTACATCTTAATCGGCTAAAATTTACCAGCGAAAATCGTATTTAGCGAAGGTCTCTTTCCAAGTTCCTTCGCCGAGAATCGGCAATACGCCGTCGAAAGCGACAAAAGTTTCGACGGCGCATTTTTTATTTCGAAATATTCTGCCCATCGGAATTAATCGTGATTTTATTCAGATTTGCGATTAGACTCACAACTCAACCTCATTTATTTGTAAAAAAGCCGGTCAAATATAATTTCCATATTACAAATTTCCGTTTTGACAAGAAAATATCGTTGTGTGATTATAGGACATCAATAATAACTAATTAAATAATTCAAATCTCTGCTTGACGGCTGTCTGTCTGAACTCCCGTAGTTGTATTTTAAAATTTTTATTTGGAGAAAAGGATGAAACCAATTGCGCGAAAGGATGAACTTGTCATACAGGAATTAGAAGGAGAAATGCTCGTTTACGATTTGCGGACGAATAAAGCGATCTGCCTGAATCAAACATCGGCACTTGTGTGGCAAAATTGCGACGGCAAACAAAGTACAGCGGAAATTGCTCAGAACATTGAAAAACAAACCGGGTCAAGCGTTAATGAATACCTTATCTGGTTTGCTTTAAATCAGCTTGAAGAAGAATCTCTTCTGGAAAATCAGGAAAAATTAGTAAATAACTTTGATGGATTGTCGCGTCGGGAAATTATCAAGGAAATCGGATTGACTTCGATGGCGGCATTACCGATTGTGGCTTCTTTAGTTGCACCGATGGCGATTCATGCTCAAACCTGTATCCAAAACTCACCGTCATGCACGGATAACGGGATGACTTGCATGGAACCTCTTGATTGTTGTTCCTGTAGGTGCAATCCAACGAGCAGCACAATGGGAGTTTGTGCGTCATAAAAACCGCTAAAACTTACCAGCGAAAATCGTATTTAGCGAAGGTCTCCCGCCAACCGCCTTCGCCGAGAACCGGCAATGCGCCGTCAAGATTGACAAAAGTTTCGACGGCGCATTTTTTGCGGTAAGTTCTGCCCGTCGGCGAGCAAATCTGCAAGATTACGCTTTCTTCCAAAACCGCCGAAACGACCGCCATCCGCCAGTCTTTTTTGCATTGGATAATCAAGCGCGCTCCCGTCGGAAGCTCGCTTATGTTTATTTGTCTGTGAGTTTCGGTAATTTCCATTTTGTTTGAAATTGCGTGTAAGTCGTTTTCGGCAATTGTATCAAAACCGGATTTTTTTTCGCGTCGAGAAACGCCAAAACCGTTTCGATATTGTTCCTTGCCATCGCCGTGCATCCGACCGTCGAACTGTCCGCGTCTTTCCAGATATGCAGAAAAATGCACGAACCGCCGCCCGCCTGCCGTTCGGCGTTATGCGCGACAAAAACGCCGAGTTCGTATTGCTCGCCGACTTCGAGCATTTTCTCCGAACTTTTCCAATCGAGATTTCCGACCTTCATCCGGTCAACGATCATGTTGTAATGCGAAGATTTCACGTCGTCAACGCATTCGGTAAATTCTTCTAGTTTTGTGAAGGGAAGTTTGACGAAGTTTGGTTTTTCAACCGAACCGAAGGCGAAAGTCAGAGCGAAAATTCCCGCCGGAGCCTTGCCGTCGCCTTCGGTTTTCATCAGAAGTCTGCCCGTATCGGAGGGCAGTTCGTGAAGTCCCGCGCCCCACGCCAGACCGTTTTTGCCGATGACGACCGGAAAACTTTCGCCGGACGCTTTCCATTTCGCTTTCGCGCTTTTTCGTTCAAACAATTGCGCTTCGCCTTTCGCCGCATTCCAATCATCGGTTGTAACGAGAACGGCTTGAAGCGATTTTGAATAAGGCGGATTTTCCTTCGGCGGAGTCGGTTTTTTGACTTGCCCGAAAATTCCGAGAGCCGAAAACAAAAGAAAAATTAATGCGAATAATTTCATAAATTTGCCGGGAGCGCACGCATCCCTGCGTGCATGAACGCCGGTAGCGTTCAAAAAATGTCAATGAAAATTCAAGTTGATTTTTAATTAAACTCGGTTACGCCGCTTCGCGCCGTTGCAGGCAGGGTTGCCTGCGCTCCCAGCATAAAAAAGTTGACTGCCATAAAGCGCAATCAACTTTTTCACATTTCCACTTTTTTACTTTTCAACTTTTAATCTTCAAACGGCAGATCGTGTTGTTTTGTCTGATTGGCGACCGCGTAAACTCTCAAACCGACCGAGATAAGCAGAATCGAAACGCCGATCCAGATCATCACCCAGACGATTGACGGCAAACCCGTTACAGCCGCCATATTTGCCGCGTCCGAATGAATATGCGAACCGACAAGCGGCGAATTGATTAAAAATAAAGTAGTCAGATCATAGACCGCGTTCAAAAGACATTGAACGGCGAGAAAAGCGAGCGTGAAATTCGCCCACCAATCGGAAGCGAATTTTGAAATCGCCAGCAAAGCGGCGGTCAAAAACGCGCCCGCAACGACTGTAAAAGCCAAACCTGTTAGATTAAATCCGATCGAAAATACATTCCAGAGCGGCGCGATCAAGCCGAACAGAACGGTCATTAAACCGACAAATCCGGCTGACGCGGCAAGGATAATGCGCGCCGAATAAGCGCGGCGAATAAGGAATAAAAGCAAAGTTCCGTAAGCGATTGCGCCGAGATAGCCCGCGCTCGACGTGATCAAAACGGAAAGCGGACTCGACGTTAGCGACTGCACCATTCCGCTGCCGTCCGATGCGACCGTCATACTTTGGATCGAACCACCCGTCAAAAGAGATGCGAGAACATGGCTCCCCTCGTGTATGAACGTAACGAACAATCTGACCGGATAGACCAGATAATCGGCATACGGGATAAACCATAAAACGACCGTGATCAAAGTGGCGAGCAGTAAAAGTTTGACCTGCGGCTTGGCATCATCGGCTAATCTGTATTTCATTTTATTTTGCTTACTCCTTTATTATTTCCAAAAACTTTACGTTCTATTCTACACGAAAGTTCGCCATTAGTTAATAGTTATTTGTTAGTTGTTAATCGCTTGAACGCGGTTGCAATTAACAATTTTCAATTAACGATTAACAAAATCCGACTTTCCGCCGGTTTTCAATTCCAGCCGAATGTCCGAAATGACAATATCTTTCTGGACGGCTTTGCACATATCGTAAACAGTCAAAGCCGCGACCGAAACCGCCGTCAGAGCTTCCATTTCGACTCCGGTTTGCGATGCCGTTTTCGCTTCCGCTTCGATAAATACGCCCGTTTCGGTCAATTCGATTTTTACGTCCGCTTTTGAAAGATTGATCTGATGGCATAGCGGAATCAATTCGGACGTTTTTTTCGCCGCCATTATTCCGGCAATTCGAGCGATTTCGAGCGGATCGCCTTTCGGGTTTTTATTAGATTTTAAGATTTCAATCGTTTCATTTGAAAGCAAAACTTTTCCCGAAGCGACGGCGCGCCGCGTCGTTGTTTCTTTTTCGGAAACGTCAACCATTTTTATTTTTCCCGATTCATCAAAATGCGAAAGTTTGCTCATATTAAAAAATAATTTTTAACGCAAAGACGCAAGGACGCAAGGGCACAAAGAAAAATAATAAAAGTTTTGCGGTTGAAAAAAAATCTAAAAAATCTTTGCGTCTCTGCGTCTTCGCGTTTTTGCGTTAAATCACTCTTTCAAAAAGAAAATCTCCGCCGTGTTGCCATTTTCCAAAATTTTTCCCTGCGGAATAAAAGCCAGCGCGTCGGCTCGCGCGAACGCGATAAAATTTGACGAGCCGGAAAATCGCAGAGATTCGATTTCCAGATTTCCTCTTTCGTTTGTCGAAATTGAAACCGGCAAAACCGCGTCGCGTTCTTTCGGAGCTTTGATTTTTTCCGAAGCGACGACCGCAAAGCCTTTTTTTAATTCATCATTATTAGCCGACTGCATTTTCAAAATCGCATTTCGGACAAAGAGAAAAAACGTAACCGCCGCCGATACCGGATTTCCCGGCAGACCGAAAATCAGGCAATCGTTTTTTCGCGCAAAAACCGTCGGTTTGCCCGGCTTGAGCGAAATTTTTTCAAAGAAAATTTCCGCGCCGAGTTCGCGCAAAACGGGTTTTGTAAAATCATAATCGCCGACCGAAACGCCGCCCGTCGTGATCAAAACGTCAAAATTTTCAATGGCATTTTCAATCGCTTTTTTTAAATTTTCAACGTCGTCTTTGACCGACGGCAGAATTTCCGCGTCCGCAAATTTGTCGGCAAAAACTTTGAGCATTATCGAATTAGAATTGCGAATCTGATCTTTGTTTGGCTTTTCCGAAATTTCGACGATCTCGCTTCCGGTCGAAAGAATCGCTAATTTCGGTCGCCTAAAAACCTTTAAATTTTCATAGCCGAACGAAGCGATTGAAGCAATCATATTTTCCGTAATAATTTCTCCCGCATCGAAAATCTTTTCCTCATTTTTAATTTCCGCGCCTTTCAAAACGATATTTTGATTGAGTTTTGTCGGCTCAAGAATTTTTATAAAACCGTCAGATTCTTCCGTTAATTCGACCTTTTGCACCGCGTCCGCGCCATTCGGCACGCGCGCTCCGGTCATGATCCGCACGGCTTCGCCTGATCTCACTTCGCCGTCAAAACCGCATCCGGCAACCGATTCGCCGATAATTTTTAATCGAACGGGCGCATTTTTTACGTCATCGGTTTTCACCGCAAACCCGTCCATCTGCGAACGGTCGAACGGCGGCAAATCCATATCGGCGCGAATTTCTCCAGCTAAAACTCGACCGACGGCATTTTCGAGTTTGACCGTTTCCGCCGGAAGCGCAAAAGTTTCGCGCTCGATAATTTCCAATGCTTCAGAAATCGAAATCATCATTAATTTAGCCACGAACAAACACGAAAATACACGAAAACTTTTTTTATTTTGTGTTGTTTCGTGTTTGTTCGTGGCTGATTCCCTTATCGAATTAAATAAAACTCGGTCTGCCGCGGGCGGATAAACTGAAAGCCGTCTTCGGTCATCACGGCATCATCTTCCGCCATGATCGTAACTTTTTGGTCGTTCCATTCGGGAATTTTCAATGATGTGTTCAGTTCTATCGAAGTGTAGGAACCGAGCCGAAACCGTTCCGCCGCGCCGCCGGTCCGCCGCGATATCGCTGGCCGTTCGCGGGACCGCGACGCCCCATCGTCCCGACGACGGGCCGTCGGCGGCACGGCGCTTTTCGCCGCCTGTAGCGTCG
>JBGTSF010000097.1:0-14235 GCA_041940425.1 Pyrinomonadaceae bacterium | reverse complement strand
GAAGGATGAATAAGGCGGAAGTTTCAATGAGACTTCCGCCTTTTTTCAAAGGCAAAAAATTTTCGCAGTAACCTTTGTGAATTCCGCAGTAGATATTGTGAACCAGGCAGTCGGCAGATTGTTTTCCGACAATGGCTTTGTGAAAAGTTCGGGCGGTTTTATCTGTCTTTAAACAAATCTTTCGTCGGCATCGTAACGCTCGGCGGAGGTGTCAGCCCGTTCGTATCGAAACGATTGAAATAATTCTGTCCCGAATGAAAGTTCATCGCGGACTGTTCATCAAATCCCGGCAATTGATCTTGTGGCAAAACGGAAAAAACAACGTCGGACCGAGCGGCAGGATGCTTTTGCCGAACAGGAGATAACAAAACATCTGCACTAATCCGAACAAAAACGAGAGAACCGGCAAAAGGATGGTAACGGTAGCAAGCAGCGGCAGCGCGGATTCAATTATACTCGCCAATATCAAAGACGGCACAAAAGAAAAAAGCCCCGCCAGAGTAAACACCGCCCCCTTCCGCAGTGCCTCCTGTTTGATCAAAGGAAGCTTCTGCTTCGGCTGAAAAGGAACTATCCCGTCGGTCAAAAGCAGTTCGGAAACGGCAGACAGATGAAACCCGCATCTCGAACAAAACCTGACTTCCTCCGGCAAATGTCGTTGACTGCATCTCGGACAATACATAAAAAAAAATACTCCTGGATTATAAAAATTTAAATTCCGGTAAAGTTTAACGACTCAAACTCTTAAAATGTTCATCGCAATCTTATAGTTAAGTATCACGCACCGCGAGATTGTTCAAAACATTCGTCTTTCAATGTCTGAATTACCGGAAAGGAAATGAATTTTGCGGCAGTATGCGCGAAGTATGTGCTTGAAAACATCGCAAAATGCCAAAAGCGGAAGGTGTCAAACGCCTTCCGCTTTAATTTTGCCGTAAATTCTTTTCTTACAATAGATAAATAAACAAACCCGACCGCTTAAAATTTTCCGCCAACGCCTTTTTAAATTGCGCCAACGTCATTTTAAATTGCGCCAACGCCTTTTTAAATCGCGCCGACGCTTAATTAATTTGCGCCAACCCTTTTTTAAATGCCGCCAACATCTTTTTAAACCGCGCCGGTGTCAAATTAAACCGCGCGGTCGTTAAATTAAATGCCGCCGACGCTCGTTTAAACCGCGCCAAGGGCAAATTAAATCGCGCCGATGCCTTTTTAAATCCGGCGGTCGGCGCGATTTTACCAAAAAAACTAATGGAGGTACGACGAAAAATATAGATTAAAATGCGGCGCGGTGTCAATAGTTTTTTTTTGGTTGACTTGCCGAAAAAGCGTGATATTATTCTGGCGAAAAATTTTTCCGAAAACGTTCTAAAGGAGTCTGAAAATGAGAGATGTTTTAAAAGCGGTTCTGATATCGTTCGCGCTGGTTTTGGTCTATTCGATCATCAGTTTTATCATTTCCCTTTTTATGTTCGGTCCGATGGCGATGACGGGCGACAGACCGGGATTTCTGCTCGCGCCGGTCAGCCTGCCGTCGAAATTATTCGAGGCGGTCGCGCCCGACAGCCTTTATATAAATATCATCTCGTCGCCGCTGTTATCCGTTATGCTCCGCGTCTTTTTCTTCCTGTGCAACGTGCTTTTATACGCCGTTCCGGTTTTCCTTTTGTTAAAGCTGTTCCGCCGAAAATCTGCTTGAGTAGTCCGGGCGAAAAATATTGAGTTTTGTTTTTCAAAAGAGTAAAGTGTTGAAAAACCCGTTAAAAATTTTATTCGTCTCCTACTTTAAGGAGGAAAAACGATGTCTATCAACCGCCGCAAATTTTTGTTCAATACGGGCTTGACGCTCGCCGGTGTCGCCGCAACCTATAAATCAATTTCGCACACGGCTTTTTCGAAGGAAGAAGCCGACTCGAAAGATATGAGCAAATGGGCGAACGTGCGCGCGCAGTTTGCCGTCTCGCCCGAATACGTTCATCTGAGTTCGTTCTTTCTCGCGTCGCACCCGCGCCCGGTCGCCGAAGCGGTCGAAAAATACCGTCGCGCGCTCGACGACAATCCTCTGCTTTATATCGAAGAACATTTATTTCTCGGCAAACCGCACTGGATGGAAACGCCCGCCGCCGAATACCTCGGCGGAAAACCCGAAGAGATCGCTCTGACAAACAGCACGACGATGGGCTTGGCGTTCGCCTATCTCGGAATGCCGCTCAAAGCCGGACAGGAAATCCTGACGACCGAACACGACCATTATTCGCATCACGAATCCATCCGCCTTGCCGCCGAACGCGCGGGCGCAAGCGTTAAGAAAATCAGTTTATTCGACGATTTCAAATCAATTTCCGAAGACGAAATAGTCAGCCGCATCACAAAAGCCGTTACGCCGAAAACTCGCGCGGTCGGAATTACATGGGTGCATTCGTCGAGCGGTCTGAAGCTTCCGCTCCGCCAGATCGCCGCCGCGATTGCCGATGTCAACAAAAACCGCGCCGAAGCCGACCGCGCTTTGCTCGTCGTGGACGGCGTCCACGGCATCGGCGTCGAAGATGAAAAGATCGCCGAAACCGGAATTGATATTTTCGTCGCCGGGACGCATAAATGGATGTTCGCCCCGCGCGGCACGGGAATTATGTGGGCGAAAAGCGATATGTGGAAACGGATGCGCCCCGTCATTCCGTCGTTTTCGTTCGAGCCTTACGCGGCGTGGATGCAGGGCAGAAAGCTCGATGTAATGAAAGCCGAATATATGACTCCCGGCGGTTTTCAGGCATTCGAGCATTTCTTTGCCATGCCTGCCGCTTTCGAATTTCACAGACAGATCGGCAAGCGGCGCGTCGCCGAACGCATTCACGCGCTCAACGAACAGGCGAAGGAAGGTTTATCGAAAATGCCGAACGTCAAGCTGCATACGCCGTTGGGAAGCAAACTTTCGGCAGGAATGATCTGTTTCGATGTGGTCGGAATGAAACCTTCGGAAGTTGTTAAAAAACTGCTCGAAAAGAAGATCATCGCGTCAGAAACGCCATACGGCAAAAGCTATGCGCGGATCGCGCCGAGTCTTTTAAATACGGAAGAAGAGATCGAAAAAACGCTCGGTTTTATCCGCGCGCTCGGTTAGATTTATTTAACTTTCAGGTCAAAAATTATTATTCTATAACGGAAACCTTCCGCTATTAGCCGTTTTCTGCCATAAGTTTTTCGATGAGCAAAATCCGTATAAATTTTAATACACTCTGGAAACCGTTTCTCATTGCGGCGGCTCTCGGCTTTTTGTTTGCGGGTGTTCTGGCAAAACTCGGTCTCGATTGGTGGACGGATGAAAATTATTCGCACGGTTTGCTCGTGCCGTTCGTCATCGGGTTTATCGTCTGGTCGGAATTCGGCGCGGTGAAACGGGCGGCGGAAAAGCCGCGTGTAGTTTTCGGTTTTTCGATTATTTTTTTCGCGCTTTTTCTGCTTTTTGCCGGAACGCTCGGCGCGGAGCTTTTTATACAGAGAATCTCGTTTGTCGTTATTTTGGTCGGCATCGTCGTTTATTTTTTCGGCGCGAAAATTTTGCAACTTTTGGTCGTGCCGTTCGCGCTTCTGCTGTTTGCGATACCGATACCGCAGATCGTTTTTAACAAGATCGCTTTTCCCTTGCAGATTTATGCTTCGCAGATCGCGGTCTGGGGCATCAGGCTGTTTGAGATTCCGACAGTCAGGAAAGGAAATGTTTTCGAGATTCTGCCGCAGGGCGCAAGCGCGACAATCGCGCTCGAAGTCGTCGAAGCCTGTAGCGGCATCCGAAGCCTGATGACGCTTGTTTCGCTCGCATTGATTCTTGCTTATTTTACGCGCACGAAAAATCACGATGCGAATAACGGCTGGAAAGCCTTTTTCAAAAGCTTCGATTTCTGGCGCACCGTTCTTTTGATGTTTTCGGCGATTCCGATTGCGGTTTTCACAAATTCGGCGCGTGTTACCCTAACGGGCGTGGCGACATATTATTACGGCAAAAAAGCACTTACACCGTTCTGGCACGATCTGTCCGGCTGGCTCGTCTATCTCGCCGCACTCGTTTTGCTGATCGGTATCAATTTTATTTTGATCTCGCTCCGTAAAAAAATTTCCGTTCGGCAAAAAACCGTATAAACTTCAAATTTCTGCAACTTTGTTTTATAAATGCTCGTTGAGAATATAAAATCAACGCAGCTTTTCACATCTTTTGCGCCAAGTTTTAATATTTTATGAAGCAGTCTTTACAAACGAGAGATTTAAGACATTTTCGCGGCGGCGATCTCAGAATGTGCGAGGTTTTTTATCTGGCAACACTGCGCCAACCGCGCCATACTCACAGATTCGCTTCTTTCAGTTTTGTGCTTCGCGGAAATTATGCGGAAACTATCAATTCCCGCACTCATTCGCGTCAGACTTCAACTTTGATCCTTCATCCGCCCGAAGAATCTCATTCGGTCGTGTTTGAAAACGACGTGCGGATCTTCGCTGTCGAATTCGATTTTGAAAAACTCGCCGAACTCAAAAAACATTTCGCTGTTTTAAATGATTCGGCAAGCTGCCGCTCGGAAGAGACAAATTTTTTGGGAAACAAAATCTACCGCGAATTTTGCCGTATGGATTCGTTTTCAATGCTTGCCATCGAAGGTTTAATTTTGGAACTGCTCGCCGAAGCGTCGCGCTCGAAATTCGGCGGAAAAGAAAAAAATATTCCGCACTGGCTTAAACGGACAAAAGACTTTTTGCACGAAAATTTTACCGAATCTTTGACTATCGAACTGCTCGCCCGAAAAGCCGGCGTGCATCCGGTTTATCTTTCGCGCGTTTTTCGTGAAAAATTCGACTGCACTATCGGCGAATACGTCCGCCGTCTGCGCGTCGAATTCGCTTCCAGACAAATTTCGACAACTGAAAATCCTTTATGCGAAATCGCGCAGACGGCGGGTTTTGCCGATCAAAGCCATCTCAATAAAACATTCAAAAGCGTTTACGGACTAACGCCCGCCGAGTATCGAAAACTTCGAAAGTTAGTTTGATACAAGAAAGTTTGCTCCGTTCAAGACATTTTATTTTTCGGGTGTTAAAAATGATTCAATTAAATATCGCGTAGCGATTAAATGAGTTTAGCCGTGCAATTTATTGCACGGAGTCTTGAGATAAACGTGCCGCGCCGCGTCAGTGACTTGAAAGTAACCGGCAAATAATTCATTTGTCGCTCACGCGGCAAGACCAATAAATCGTTAACACTAACCGTGCAATAAATTACACGGCTAAACTCAGAATGCCGCTGACGCGGCGTAAAAGTATTTTAAAATGGCTTTAATTACTTCGGAGAAACCTATGTTCAAATTCATTCTTTTGCTTTGCCTTCTGTTCATTTTCGGCATTCAGATTTTCCCGCAGTCGAATGCGCCACTGCTTATAAATCAAGTGGCGATCAGCCGGGACAATATCGCTTTTTCATACGCCGGAAAAATCTGGCTGATGAACCGCGCGGGCGGCGCGGCGCAGATTTTAAACAACGTGCCGAACGAGGAACGAAATCCCGTTTTTTCGCCCGACGGCAAACAGATCGCTTTTTCGCGCTCGAACGGCGGCGATTGGGATGTTTTTGTAACTTCATCCGACGCGGTCGGCGGCGAAGCGCGGCGCGTTACGATGATGCCGGAAAACGATTTTATGGTCGCCTGGACACCGGACGGGAAAGAGGTCGTTTTTGAATCTACGCGCGACGAAGAGACGGTTTTTCGTCTTTATAAAATGAATATCGAAAATCCGACGCTTGCCTCTGCTCTGCCTTTGCCGCAGGCACTTTACGGCTCGTTTGCGCCCGACGGGAAATCAATCGCTTATAATCCGCACGCTTTTATTTTCGGCGAATGGCGTTACTATCGCGGCGGGATGACCTCGCCCGTTTGGATCACGGATCTGCAGACGGGCGCGACCGAAAAATTGCCGAATCAAAATTTTAACGACCGCAACCCGATGTGGGTCGGCGATAAGATTTATTTTACTTCGGATCGGACGGGAACATTTAATCTGTTTGTTTACGACCGGAAAACGAAACAGACAAAACAACTGACGAATTTTAAAGGTCAAGGCATTCGCCACGCATCGGCGGCAAATGACGCGATAGCGTTTGTGCAGGACGGACAAATTCATCTTTTTGATTTGGCGGCGAATCAAACACGCGCCGTTAATTTTAACGTCTCACCTGACACTTCCGAACTCTTGCCGCGCAACGCGAACGCGATGCGTTTTCTCGAACAAATTCTGCCGTCGGCAAACGGCGAAAAGATCATTCTCGGCGCGCGCGGCGAAGCCGTAATTTTCGACACGAAAACGGGCAAATATGAAAATCTGACCAACACGTCAAACGCGGCTGAACGCTATCCGGCTCTTTCGCCGGACGGCAAACAAGTCGCTTATTTTTCCGACGAAGACGGCGAATACGCCTTGTATGTCCGCTCAATGGAAAACGGCTCGGTGAAAAAAATCGCGGTTGAAAAACAGCCGACGTTTTACTGGAATCCGGTCTGGTCGAACGATTCGAAAAAGCTGGCTTTTAACGACCGCCGTTTGAATTTGTGGATGGCTGATGTAATAAACGGAAGCACTGTAAAAATTGACTCGTCCGTTTATTCGGCACAGGAAAACTGGTCGGCGAATTTCTCGCCCGATTCGCGTTTTTTGACTTACGCCAAACGTCTGAAAAACCGCGCCGGAACGGTTTTTATCTATGATACTGTGCAGAAAAAATCGTTTCAGATCACCGACGGCAGAACGCATACCGAATCGCCTGTTTTCGACGCGAACGGAAAATATCTCTATTTTATTTCCAGTCCGAACGCCCTGACGAGCGAGTTTGATTGGGGCGTTTTAAATGGCGTTTTATCGCGCCCTTTGATCGTGCGGAGAATTCACGCGCTGATTCTTTCAAATGAAACAGCCGCGCCATTTTTGCCAAACAATCAGCCGAACGCCGACGCGAAGGTTTCGGAAAATCAACCGCAAACAAAAATTGATTTTGAAAACTTTGAAAAACGACTGATCAATCTGCCGCTTCCGGCGCGTGATTTTGCGCAGCTTTCCGCCGGACGAGCGGGCAAACTTTTTATCTCGGTCGGCGAATGGAACGCCACGCCCGGAGATTTTAATTCGCCTGGGCAAACGAACTCGCTTTATCTTTTCGATCTGGCAAAAGGCGGCGAAATGCAGAAAATTGTCGGCGACATCGGCGGTTTCGATGTTACGCAGAACGGCGAAAAATTGCTTTTCGGGCGCGGGCGCGATTGGTTTCTGGTTGATGCGGAAACCGCGCAAAAAGCGGACGAAGGCAAACTCGATCTATCTAAGATCGAAGTGCGCGTTGATCCGCGCGAAGAATGGCGGCAGATTTTCGACGAATCAATGCGCATTATGCGCGATTGGTTTTACGACCCGAACTATCACGGGCAGGATTTACAGATTCTAAAAAACGAATACGCACGCTATTTGCCGACAGTTACGCGCCGCGCGGATTTGAATTCTCTGATGTCAAGAATGCTCGGTTCGGTTTCGGTCAGTCATTTCGGCATCGGCGGCGGCGACGCTCCGCAATCTTCGGGTAGAGGCAGCAACATCGGACTGCTCGGCGCGGATTATTCAATCGAGAACGGGAAATACCGTTTTAAAAAGATTTACCGCTCGACAAGTTTTTCTTCAGCTAACGGCAGTTTTTCCGCGCCGCTCGATGCGGTCGGCGTTGATGTGCGCGAAGGCGATTATCTGATCGAAGTCAACGGTAAGTCGGTCGAAGCGTCGAAAAATATTTTCAGTTATTTTGAAGACACCGCCCGTAAGCCGACAAAGATCACGGTCAGTGTGAACGCCGACGGAAGTAATGCGAGAACTTTTACGGTTTATCCGGCAACGGGCGAAAACCGTCTGCGGCGGGCGAATTGGGCGGAAAATAATCGCAAGTTGGTCGAAAAACTTTCGGGCGGTCGGCTTGGATATATTTTTATCGAAAACTATAGCGGCGACGGAATTATGAATGCGATACGCGGGCTTTCGTCATACGGCGACAAAGCCGGAGTCATCATTGACCAACGATTTAACGGCGGCGGCATCACGCCCGATTCTCTGATCGAATGGATGAACCGCAAACCGCTCTATTACTATATGTTTCGCGGCGGCGAAGACATTGCCACGCCCGTCAATCCCGCGCCGCCCGTCAAAGTCTTGCTCATTAACGAATGGAACGGCTCGGCGGCGGAAACCGGAGCGTTTATGTTCAAACTTGCCAAAACCGGCACGATTGTCGGCAAAAGAACGAGCGGCGGCGGAATCGGACCGTATTTTTTCACGCCCAGATTTATTGACGGCGGGCGCGTCCAACTTCCCAACCGCGCGGCTTACAGCATGGACGGAAGCAATTGGGGAATTGAAAACACGGGAGTTTCACCGGATATAGAAGTGGACATAATGCCGCAGGATTTGATCGCCGGACACGACCCGCAACTCGAAAAAGCCGTCGAAACCGCCCTCGCGCAGATCACCAAGAATCCGGTCATTAAACCAAAACGCCCGCCGTTTCCGATTCATCCAGGTAATTCCGAACAAAACTCGCAACTCACAACTCACAACTCACAACTCTTTTCGCCCGGTTCGGCTTTTCCCGCGCCGACACCGAAACCGGAAGTAAAAACAATCACGGACGGAAAATTCGCCCAATTTCTCGGAAAATTTGAAACGCCGATGGGCGTTATAGAATTCAGTCAGGAAGGCGAAAAACTTATCGGATTAGCAGGCGGCGAGCGCATCGAACTTTCTCCCGACGCTTCGGTCAAAGATAAATTTATCGCGCAGACGGCAAGTGTTACGATCACATTTGAGCGCGGAACGGACGGCAAAATTAACGCCTTATCCATCACCATTCCGAGCGGCAGAGAGATGAAGGGAAAGAAAATTCAATAAATTTTGAAAAAAGAAATTCCTCTGTGTTTCTCTGTGAAAATCTTTGTGCGCTCTGTGTTAAAACAATCTTCTAAACACAGAGCGCACGGAGATTTCACAGAGAGCGCGGAGAAAGAGGCTTTTATCAATTTTGACACACTTCATTTTCATAATTTTTCTGCAAAACCATATAATTTTCTCCATTTTGTGTTGAAAATACTGCCGATTAGGTCTTTAATAAAAAGACGAAATTCTGATGCGGAAAAATAAATCGCAAAATTTCAAACTCTATTTTTTATTAGCCCTGCTGTTTTCCGGCGGAATTTTTATCAATTGGTTCGAACAGCGCGGCGAAGCGGAAATTTCCAGAAAACCTTTGACCGAATTCTCAAAAACCTTGGGCGAATGGCGGCAGAGAGGCGACGCGATCCGTTTTTCCGAAGCGACCGAATCCGTTCTCAAAACGACCGATTACACGATGCGCGAATACACTTTTTCCGACGGGCGCATCGCCAACCTTTATATTGGCTACTATGCTTCGCAACGCACGGGCGCAACCTATCACTCGCCGCAAAATTGTCTGCCGGGTTCGGGATGGATTTTGAAAGAACCGCAGATCATCGAGATCAAAACACCTTCGGGCAAAACTTTCGCGGCGAATCGTTACCGCATCGAAAACGGTATCAACGACCAGATAATGATCTACTGGTATCAGGGACGCGGGCGAGCCGAAGCGAGCGAATACCGCGATAAGATCAATACCGTTTTAGACAGCACGTTTCGCAGACGAAGCGACGGCGCAATGATCCGCATCCTGATCCCGGTCGGCGACGACGAGCAAAAAGCGACCGAAGCCGCGATAAATCTTTCCGCACTAACCGTGGAAAATCTTTCCGATTTCGTTCCCGAATAATTCCCTCGTTTGAATTAACCGTTTTTTCGGCTATAATTTCGTTTGTCCTTAAAACACTTTGTTTTGTTGATTTACCGATTCCAAGTCTGAAAAATTCGGGTTTTCATAATGAAATTAAAATATTTTTTAACCGCTTTTGTCTGCTGTCTTTCGTTTATTCAAATCTGTTTTTCTCAAGCCGAAGAGGAAAAATTCGATTTCTACACGCGCGGCGAATATCGTCAGGAAGTTCCGCGACCGCAAAGCATTCTGCGCTTCGATGTCGGCGAACAGCACACGACCTATGCGCAGATGGAAATGGTCATCAACGCCATCGCCAAAGCCGCACCCGACCGCGTGAAGATTTTCGACATCGGTTTGACGAACGAAAACCGTATGCAGCACATCGTCGCCATCTCGTCGCCGCAGAACATCGCGCGGCTCGACGAGATAAAAGCGGCGAACGCGCGTCTGACCGATCCGCGCGTTACATCGCAGACGGAAGCGAATCAGATCGCGCAGAATAATCCGGCAATTGCGTGGATGGCTTACACGATTCACGGCAACGAATCGGCTTCGTTCGAAACGATGATGCAGGTGATTTACCAACTTGCCGCATCGAACGAACCGCAGACTCTGGAAATCTTAAATAACACGGTCGTGCTTGTTCTGACAGGCGAAAACCCGGACGGACACGAACGCTTTGTTACGTGGTATAACTCGGTGGCGATGGGCAACGAAGACCGCAACGCCTTTGAACACCGCGAGCCGTGGTCTATCTGGGGCAGATACAATCGTTACCGCTTCGATCTGAACAGGGACAATATTTCTGTTTCGCAGAAGGAAACGCAGAATATGATGCGGGCGTTTTTCGAATGGAATCCGCAGGTTCTGGTTGATCATCACGGACAGCCTTCGCAGTTTTTCTTTCCGCCCGCCGCTCTGCCGATCAACCCGAATCTTCCTCAGCCCGCGACAAATAAATGGTTGGATACTTTCGGTCGGGCGAACGCACAGGCGTTTGATAGAAATAAATGGGATTATTATGTCCGCGATATTTTCGATCTTTTTTATCCGGGCTACTGGGATTCGATGCCGTCTCTGAACGGCGCGATCGGGATGACGTATGAAACCGACGGCGGCGGATTTAAAGGTTTGAGATGGACGCGCGACGACGGGACGATCGTTACTTTGCGGTCGGCGATCGCCAAACATTTTGTCGCCTCGATGACGACGCTCGAAACGCTTTCGAGAACCAGACAGCAAAGAATTCAGGATTTCTACGCGTTCCGGCGCGACGCGCTGAGCGATTTACAGCGCGAAAAAATGAAACGCATCGTCATTCTGCCGGAAAAAGACCGTGTAAAAACGGCGGAAATGATCGAGATTCTGCGCCGTTCGAAGATCGAAGTAAAAGTCGCTAATTCCGCTTTTTCATCAAATACGGCACACACATATTTTCAAAAAGACGCGCCCGCCGCAAGCAGAACTTTCCCGGCAGGCGCATACATTATTGATCTTAACCAGCCGCAGAAAGTTTGGATCAAAGCCCTGCTCGAACCTGAAACACCGCAGGACGAAGCGTTTATCCGCGACAATATGGAACGTTTCCGTCGCAACGAACTACGCGGAAAATCCGCCAACAAGGAAGGCTACGGATTTTACGACATCACCGCCTGGACTCTGCCGCTCGCTTTCGGCGTGGACGCTTTCTGGACGGAAGATTTAGGCAATGTCAATGCGAATGCCGTAACCGACGATTATCTTAATTCGCAAAAAACCGGAAACGTTTCGGGAACGGCGCAGATCGCGTATGTTTTCCCGTATGAAACGGACGCGGCGGCGGTGCTGGCGATCAGACTTTTGAAAGACGGCTACCGCGTTTCGGTTTCGACGCGAACACTGAACGCCGGAGGCAGAAATTACAAGGAAGGTTCGTTCGTCGTCCGCGTAACGCGCAATGACGAAGGCGTTCATAATGCGATTCGAAATCTCGCGCGCGAACTCGGCGTAAACGTTTCGGCGGTCAATACCGGCTACACCGAAGAAGGCGATACGGGCGTCGGCGGCGAGAATGTCTATCCGCTCACCGCGCCGCGCATTGCGATGGTCGCCGACGATGCGGTTGACATTACGAGCTTCGGCTCGATCTGGTGGACGCTCGACCGTTACGGGATAAAATTCACGCCGCTTTCTATTGCCAATATCAGAGGCGGCGCGCTCAAAAATTACAATATTCTGATAATGCCGGACGGCTCGCCCGGAAGATATTTTTCCAGCTTTGGCGCGGGCGGCGTTTCCGGTCTGAAAGATTGGGTTTCGGGCGGCGGAACTTTGATCACGGTTCGCGGCGCGTCGGTTTTTGCGACGTTAAAAGATGTCGGCTTGACGACTTCGAAACTTGTCGGAAGCGAGGAAGACACGGAACAAAAATCTTCGGAAGAGAAAAAGGAAGAACCCGCGCCGACGCCGACACCGCAAAATTTGACCGATAAACAGGATTGGACACCGCCGACCGTTCCGCCCATCGCTTCGCCGTCGGCAAACCTGGGCAAAGTTCCCGAAGGCGTTCCGGGCGCGATCATGCGCGCGACGGTTGATAAAACGACATGGCTCAATTACGGCGTAAACGAAACGGAAATTCCCGTTTTATTATCAAGCGGTTACTTTTTCCGTTATTCTAAAGAAGGCACGAACGCTCTGATTTTTGACAATGATCCAAACCGACCTCTGACGATCTCCGGCTTTGTCTGGGAAGGAAATACGGAAAAACTTCTGCGCGGAACAGCCGCTTTGATTGACGAACCGACCGGGCGCGGTCATGTCATTTTGTTTGCCGACGAACCGTTTTTCCGCGCGATCTTTCGTTCGACAACCAGACAGTTTTTTAATTCCATACTTTTTAACGGAGCTTTTTAGAAATTCTATAAACCCTTCACAACTTTTTATGTTTACGATTAAAGCGAGTTTTACGGATAAATTCGAGGTCAATGCGGGAATCGAAAAAGTGCGCGAGTTTTTCGGCGAAAACCGCAACATCATCGAGATGATGGACGGCGTTGACAGCATTCACACCGACGGCAAGGGCGTTACGCGCTGGAAAATCCGCGCCGAGGTTCCGTTAATCTTTTCGCTGACCGTGAGTTTTGCCGTCGAACTCGCGGAGAAAACCGATGAACGCATCGAATGGATTCCGGCAAAAACAGAAACACAAAATTTTCTCAAATATTCCGCCGAGCTGTTTGAAATGGACGAAGATCTGACGATCGTTCAATTGATGCAGGCGGTCGAAATCCGCCGCAAATCGGCGCGCGACCTTCATCCGCTTGCCGGTCTCGCCGGCGAAAGTTTGATCAGCGGGGAAATGCAGCGCAGGATAAAAGAAATGGTCGGAAATTTTATCCAAAAAGCGCAGAGAAAACTCGAAGCAACAACATAGAAACTGACGGAATCGGGTTTTGTTCGTGAATTTAGCCTGATACCCGAATGCTATTTTTAAAAATCACGTGTCAAACTTCAGCTCTGTCCGGCTTTGCTCAAAAAACTCCCGCGGTAGAAAATCCAGATATAGGGATTTCCCCTACCAACTTTTACCAATCTCCCGATTATCAAATAACGTTTATTTACGAAAAATAGATATACAACGAAATTATAAAGTTTTATTTTTTAAAACTTTAGTATTATTTGTTGCTGCTTACATCTAAACAAGGGGAAGAGGGATTATCCGCCATAAGATAATCCCTCATTTGAAGATATCGAGTAAATATATAGAGGATTGATATTTCAGCTATCGGTTTTTCCAGATGCCTAAAGTTGATTTTAAGACTAATCCTTAATGCCCCCACCCCCTCACATTATTTTTTTGCAAATTGGGATTTTATTGCAGCCCGACCAATCAAACGCGGAATTTTTCGAGAATTGATTCTCGAAAAATTCCGTCCTTCATTTTATACCTCAAAATATTATAAAAAATTTGGTGTTAATGTAATTCAGAATACTGAATTTGATGTCGAAATGTTCGAATATCGAAATATGCGGAACAAAAAAACAATCGGAACAAGAAAAAACCGCTGAGTTTTTCGATTTGAAATATCTTTCACATCGGAATTTTCAAAATTCCGGTTTTAAGTTGGCTGGTCGAAACGTTTTTTAACGTTTTTATTTTTTTGTTCCGCATACGTTATATGCAATTATTTGCATTCTTTAAAGGTAAGGAGAAATTAAGCGAAATTTCTCAAAATTCAAAAATAGTAAACAAGGAGAGGTTACATAAATGCCAAGAAGAAATTACGACAGAGATTACGACAACTACGGACAAAGTGACTACGAATATGGTCGCCAGAGCGGTATGGGAAGTTATAATCGCGGCTATGGTCAGGAACGCTTCGGCGGCGGTTACGGAAATCAGA
>JBGTSF010000096.1:0-14776 GCA_041940425.1 Pyrinomonadaceae bacterium | reverse complement strand
ACGGCTGAATTCAGAGGTTGATAGGCTGAAAAGAGAGGTTGAACCTCTGATTTTTTGGTATCAACCTCTCTTTTTTTGGTATCAACCTCTCTTTTTTTACCTTAAACGCCTCTTTTTTGGGTATCAACCTCTGATTTTTTGGTATCAACCTCAAAAAAGAGGCGTTTCGGATAAAATTTAGGGCTGAAAGGGTGAATAAAAAGTAATGTTTTGAAATTAACTGTCACGAAGGGACGAGGCGTTAATAGCCCCGCTACTGCGGGGAACCGTTTAGATAAAAAGCCGCAGTCCTGTAGGGACGAAAGAATCTTTCATCCCTACGGGACTGGAAAATTATATCGAACCGATCCCCGCAATAAATTGCGGGGCTATTGACAAATGCTCCTGCGGAGCAAAAAATCAACATGCATTATTCTTTATTCACAACCTTATTTTAGGTCGGATTTTCCGCTCCCGTTTCACCTTCGCCGTTTGATTCGCCGGCGGGTTTGGCTTTTATTTCAAAACGGGCGCGGAGATCGTCGTAGATCGCCTGCGCGTTGGGCGTGTTCATTTTCGCGGCTAAGCCAACCATTTTGTAGTAGCCGCGCGCGACCTCGTAGGCTTCCGCGCCGGAGAGCATCCGCGTGTCTTCGAGATTGCCGACGATCTGCATCAGCGGACGCAGGATTTCGCGGATGTCTTTGAAGACGGCGAAGTCTTTTTTGAATTCCGCCGCGTCAACGTAGGGCGGCAGAAATTCGGGATTGGTTCCCGAATACTGTTCGACCTTTTCGACGAACGGGATGCTTTCGTCGCTCATCTTGGACAGACGCTTGCGGTCTTCCTTGTCGAGCGCGATCACCATCGGTTCGAGCAAAGCGATAAGTTCGTTGATTTTCGTATTGATCTCGGTTTTTTGCGCGCCGGTAATTTCCAGCGAGAAACGATTTTCATTCATAAATTTTTACCTCACTTTTATGTTTGAATTGTGGCAGTCGTTCGGTTTGTGATGTCGGCGGATCTTACGCGGGAAAGGCTTTGGGAATCTTTATATACGGACGGTTTTTTGGAAGTCGTCAAGGTCTTCGCGCCCGCCGTTTGAGATTAGCATCAAAAGCTGATTTCCCGATATGCTTCCGGCGCAAAATATCCGGCAGTGCAAATCGCAAATACTGCTCTGAAATTTACTACCCCTTGATAAACCCGCTTGTCGGAATAAATTGAGAATAGCACGATTTTTTGAAAAGTAAATATTTTTTTCGGCTTATGCCTGCGAAAATAATTTTATAAAAAATATGTAAGATTTTTGAGATAAATGTCATTTATAAACAAAGCATTATCAATCAAGGAGAAAAATTTATGAAAAGAACTATATGGATATTTTGTTTATTGGTTGGCTTAATAGTCGGCGGAATGTTTGGTTACGGTCATATCAGCACGGCACAAATTACCCCAAAACCGACACCGCCAAAATGGGAATACATGACGCAAAATGCTGACATCAAAGATGCCGGAAAAATGTCGGCACGATTGAACAATTGGGGAAATGAAGGTTGGGAGCTTTTAACAGTAAACATCTACGATTACAATCCCACCACTAGCACTTCGTCAAAATTAGTGGTTTATCACTTTAAACGTCCGAAATAATGTTTACAAACGACCTGCGCCGCGTTGCATTCAGGAAACGATTTGCCGGAAAAGTTTTTGATGTATAATGGCGAGATAAAAACAAGACGGAAGATTTTTCATCGGGGATAAATATCTTTTATGGAATTTGTTTGTTTCTCTATCTTTGCGGCGGCATTTGTCATCGTGGTTTTGTTCAGCATACGGAGCAGGAAAAGGCATATCAGAGATTTATATCTCGGAAAAACCGCCGTTCTGGGACGTTGGGAATACACGCAGGAGCAGTGGAGACAGTATTCCGAAGATTATTTTCCGTGGGTGAAAAATAAAAATTCGGCGGGCATTTTAGCTATTGCGGAAAACGCGATCCTGATCTCCAACGGGCGCGACGAGCTTTTTCTCGATCTGGCATACCGGCATGTTCTGATGCACATCGAATACTCTGACGAGCCGTCTGTTTTCCATATAAAATTGAAAAAATTAAAGCACAGGGTTAAGGGAGGCGGAGAAGTTTACTATGACAAGTTGGTGGAAATGGAGATTCCGCTCCCGCCCGGAAACGCGGAGCAGGCAAACCGCATCGTCGAACGGTTTAAAGAGATCGAAAAAGCGGACTTTGAAGCGACGCGAAGTATGGCATCAAGCGATCTGGTTTTCGCACAATTTTTAAACGACCAAACGATGGGCATTGAACCGGAAAACACGCCGGATGAGAATGCCGCCGATTCCGTGGAAAAGTTAAATTAAAAATCAGCCGCCTTTCACATCCTTTAAAACAACATGTGCCGCGAAAGTGGCTTGATGCGGCAAAGAATTACATTTAACAACACTGAAAAGATTTATTGCGAATCGGGTCTAATCGGGTATATTATTGGGTATGCTCGAAGCACTCGACAGAGTTTCAGGTGAATTGAAACTTTCGCATGAGATTTTGAATTTGATCTCGGAAATTGACGAATTCAAAGGGAAATGGGAAGTTTTCAGTTCGCTTTCGCCGGACAGATTGGCGGCATTGAAAAATGTTGCGACGATTGAAAGCGTCGGCTCTTCGACGCGCATCGAGGGTGTGAAATTGTCGGATAGAGAGGTCGAAACTCTTCTGGCTAATCTGAAAACCTACTCATTCAAATCGCGCGACGAAGAGGAAGTCGCCGGATATGCCGAAGCGATGGAAACGGTTTTCGACGCATGGCGCGAGTTTCCCGTAACTGAAAATCATATCAAACAGCTTCATTCGATACTTTTGAAATTCAGCGGTAAGGACAAAAAGCATCGCGGGAAATATAAACAAACGCCGAATAATGTTGTCGCCTTTGACGCGGACGGCAGAGAGATCGGCGTGGTTTTTGCGACCGCTTCGCCGTTTGAAACTCCGCTCAAAATGCAGAAATTATTTGAATGGCTCGATACGGAAACAACGCTTCACCCGCTTTTGAAAACCGCTGTGTTCGTCGTTTGTTTTCTCGCCGTGCATCCTTTTCAGGACGGCAACGGAAGGCTTTCGCGGATTTTGACGACCGTTTTGCTTTTGAAAAACGGCTATGAGTATGTGCCGTATTCGTCGCTCGAAAGCGTGATCGAAGACAACAAGGATTTGTATTACAAAGCACTGCGGCGAACGCAAAAGACTTTGACCGAAAACAAAACCGATTGGAGCGCGTGGATTTTGTTTTTTCTCCGCTGTCTGAAAAAACAAAAAGACCGTCTGGAAAAAAAACTCGAACGCGAACGGCTTCTTCTCGTCAAACTTCCGAAACTTTCCGAAGAAATTTTATCGCTCGTTCGCCAACACGAAAAACTCGGCATTTCCGATCTGGAAACTCTCACCGGAGCGAATCGCAACACATTAAAACTCCGTCTGCGCGAACTTGTCAGTAGTGGTTTTCTCGCACAATCCGGCAAAGCGCGCGCAACGTGTTATAGTCTGGCGAAAAATTAAAACCAACTTCCCTTTACATCTTTTAAAACGACCTGTGCCGTGTTGTGTCCCGATGCGGCGAAAACGCCGCCGCCGGGATGAGTTGACGCGCCTGTCAGGTAGAGATTTTTGATCGGCGTTTTATACTGCGACATTTCCGGTAAAGGTCTAAATAAAAACATCTGGTCGAAATCCATTTCGACGTGCATCACGTTCCCGCGCAGAAGTCCGATGCGCTGTTCGAGATCTAAAGGCGATTGGACGAAGCGTTCGATGATGGAATTTTTGACGTTAGGCGCGTAACGGTTAACGACTTCGATCAGTCGGTCGGCTTCGCGGTCTTCGATATCTTTCCAGTGTTCGCCGTTTGAAAGTTCATACGGATAATATTGTCCCCAGATGAAAAGCGTGTGTTTTCCCGCAGGCGCAAGCGTGTCGTCAACAGCCGAAAAAGTCATTGCCAATGCACCGGGATTTTTTGACGGAATGCCGTTCAGATAATCGGCGTATGATTTTTCCAGATAATCCATTGACGGGCAAAGTAATTGTAAACCGTGATGACAATCGGAAGGTTTGCCGCCCGAAGGCACGGCGGTGTAATCGGGGAGTTCCGAGACGGCACAGCGGACGATCATTCCGAAACCGTTGCCGATTCTCACATTTTCGATTCTTTCCGCCAAATCTGCGGGCAGATTTTCTTTGCCGATCAGTTTTAGAAAAAGCGTGTGAACATGCGCGTTTGAAACGATTTTTTCCGCTTCTATTTTTTCGCTGTTCTCTAAAATTATCGCGCCGGTTTCATTGTTTTCGACTTCGATTTTAGCGACTTCGGCGTTTAATAAAATCTCACCGCCGTGATGCTCGAGGCATCGCGCCATCGCCTGCGTCAATGCGCCGCTTCCGCCGCGCGGACGCTTCACGCCGCTTTTGTGGATCATCGAATGCCAGCCGAGAAAATCGCCGCTCGCCATCGCCGTCGGCGGCGGTCCCGACTGCGCCGCGAGCCAAGCCATCGCCGAGCGCAAACCTTCATGCCGGAAAGTTTCTTTGACCAGCGAGCCGTATGAGGTCATCAATTTGCGAACCATATCCGCCGGATTTTTCGACTTCGTGCCGAAGATCATATGACGACCGAGATTAAAAACGGTCGGCGGTTTTAAGAATGCTTCGAAAACGCCTTGGTTCAATTTTTCCCATTCGGTAACGAATTGTTTATAACGGTCGGCATCTTCGGGTGAAATTTTCGCAATAGATTCGCAGGTTTTATCAACGTCCTTCCAAAAATAGATCGCGCCGCTTCCGTCCGCTAAAGGCGCAAAAGCGAACGGGTCGCAGTCAATATATTGAAGCCCGAATTTTTCGAGTTCCAAATCTTTGATCACGGGCGTGAGATGAATCATGATATGCGCACTCGATCCAACATCAATCTTGTAGCCTTCGATCAGATCGTCCTCGGTGCAGACCGCGCCGCCGGCGATATGACGGCGTTCGAGAACGATGACTTTCAAGCCCGCTTTCGCCAGATAACAGGCGCACGTCAGACCGTTATGCCCCGCGCCGATCACGGCGACATCGTATTTTTTTTGAGAATTCATATAACCGAATTTTTACCCGTTCGAATCACTTTTTATTTAATAGTAAGCGGTTTTTGTGAGCTTAGAAAATCCTAAAATCAATTTTGTTTTTAAACGGAAAATCTTCCGCCGCTAAAATTCTCTTTCGCAAAATGTCCGGTAAATCATGGTCGGTAATTAAATGCATTTTCACAATACAACCAAAAACAATTTGACACACCAAGTAAAATTTAAATGGAGGAAAAAAATTTAACTATGAAATTATCACTGAAAATTTTTGTCATCACATTGATTTTGAGCGGTCTCGCTTTTGCTCAAGACAAACCGGAAACGGTGAAGGTTACGCCTTTGAATCTGCCCGCGAATTCCACCGCCGGACAGATCGAAGGCAATCTTTCTAAGGGGCAGAAACTTTCGAGTTTAAGATGGGCGGAGAGAAGTTCGGTCGCCTGTTTTCCGGGAACGCGGTTCGAGATGTTTAACGGCAATCACGTTTTTTACCGCATCGAACTGCCCGCCGCTTCCGCAATGACGGTGACGGTCGTGCCGAAAGACGGCAAGGCGATCAATCTCTATGCCTTGCGTCAGGGAATGCGCCAACAGCAAACGCCGCCCGAAGTTACTTCGGCGATCTCATGCGAAGCGAGCTATCCGATCTACGCCAATCTGACAAGCGGTCGGCGCGTAGCGAACAAAGACGACGGCACGCGCAAGGTCGAATATATTTCGGTCAACAGTCCTTACAGCATCCTGATCGGCGTTGCCGGAGCGAACGGTTTGAGCGATGGCGATTTCACGCTCAAGATCGAGATCAAACCGCGATAATCTGTCGAACACATTTATGTAATCGAGATAAAGAGTATTATGAAACCACAGATTTGCACGGATAAACACGGATTTTTTAATAAAGCAAAAAATCAATCATTATTTTTATCTGTGTTTATCCGTGAATATCTGTGGTTTCATTTTCTTTAGTTTTATTTTGGTCAGTTAATAATAAAAGGCGAAGTAAAATTCAAAATCACTTCGCCTTTTTTTACGGATAATTTGCGACCGGCGCGCTTGGAAAATTCGGAAGCGGAATAAATTCCGTTTCGTCAATCACCGAACCGAATTTTTGATTTTTCCAATCGGCTTTCGCCTGCTTGATTCGCTCCTCGGAACTCGAAACGAAATTCCACCAGATAAAACGCTTTTCACCGAACGGCTCGCCGCCGAAGACCATCATCCGCGCGTCGGCGGAATCGGCTTTTAAGATTGTTTCCGCATTCGGTTTTAAAACGAGAAGTTGTCCGGCGTTGAATTTTTCACCGTCCGGCAAAACTTCGACCGCGCCTTCGACGATGTAAACGGCGCGTTCTTCGTGCTGTTTCGGAACGGAAATTTTCGCGTCTTTTTTAATTAAAACATCAGCGTAAAACATCTCGGAAAACGTCTTGACGGGCGATCTTTCACCGTAGATTTCGCCGGCAATGACGCGGACGGTTTTGCCTTCGCCTTCAATGACGGGAAGCTCGTTTTTCGAATGATGGAAAAATGTCGGATCAACCTCTTCGTCCTTTACGGGAAGCGCGACCCATGTTTGAATGCCGAAAAGCTCCGCACCGGGTTTTCTTTCTTCGAGCGGCGTTCTTTCCGAATGCGCGATGCCTTTTCCGGCGGTCATCCAATTGACTTCGCCGGGAAGAATTTTTTGAATTGAGCCGATCGAATCGCGGTGCAAAAGCTCGCCCGTAAAAAGATACGTTACCGTGGCGAGACCGATATGCGGATGCGGCGCAACGTCCAAGCCTTTTTCGGCGGAAAGAATTTCCGGTCCCATCTGATCGAAAAAAATAAACGGTCCGACCATCCGCCGTTTGACCGACGGCAAAACGCGGCGCACTTTGAAATCTTCGATAAGTCGCCGCTGTTTGGATTCGATCATTAAATCTATCGCCGTTTCCATTTTGAAGAAATTTTATTCGCCTTTGAATTTCGCCGCGATTTCCGCGACCCGTTTGCCTTGTAATTTCGCCGCCGTTAAAGCCGTTTCGTCCGGGTCAAGTTGCGCGTTGTTAGAAGTAAAAGACGCGCCGTACGGATTGCCCGATTCGAACTGGCTCGGCTCGACGTAAGCGGGCGAAACGATGATCATTCCCCAATGATAAAACGGCGTATTCAGCGTCAGAATCGTCTGTTCCTGCCCGCCGTGCGCCGTCGCGGTCGTCGTGAAAGACGAACCGATCTTATTAACCAACGCGCCTTTTGCCCAGAGCGAGCCGGTCTGGTCTATGAAATTTTTAAGCTGTGCCGACGGCAAACCGTAGCGCGTCGGCGTTCCGAAAATTATCGCGTCCGCCCATTCGAGGTCGTCATTGGTCGCTTCTTTTATGTCCGCTGTTTCTTCGTGATGCTTTTTCCAATTCTCGTTGTTTTTCCAGACTTCTTCCGGCGCGGTTTCTTTGACCTTTAAGAGCCGCGTTTCCGCGCCCGCGTTTTTCGCGCCTTCTTCGACCGCTTTCGCCAGATCGTAAGTCGTACCCGTTTGACTGTAATAAATGATTGCTACTTTTGCCATTTTCTTCTCCTGTTTACTAAAATTCAAAATTAAAGCCTATAAAATTTCGCAGCGTTTGTAATCACCGGATAATACGAATTTTCTCTCATACTTTCGGGTGATTTATGAAAAAAATTTACAAATAAGTTTCGTCCGCAAAACACCACGCCCAATCTTCGCCGCGTTCCATAGATTTCATCAGCGGATGCGTCGTGTCATGAAAATGCGCGGTCGCGTGTTTGTTTTTCGAAGTGTCGCAGCAGCCAATGTGACCGCATGTCAGACAAATGCGCAGGTGAACCCATTCGTCGCCCATCCGAAGACAATCTTCACAGCCCGCCGCGCTCGGAAAAACTTTGTTGATCTGATCGAGATGCGAGCAGACGGTTTCGTCAACCTGCGCCGTGAAATCAACTGCTTTTTCAGTGTCTATTTTGCCGCCGCCATCAAATAATTCGGCGGGAGTGATTTTGTTTTCGGAAATTTGAATCGGCGGTTTTGCGGTCTGACTTCCGCCGTTAGTTTTCACGGGGCGAAACAAAGCAGCGTTTCTGGCAAAGGCATTTGTCGAACCGGAAAGAACGAGTTCATCGCCCGAATGCAGGATAAAATCTGGCGCGGGCTTTTCGATTGTTTGACCATTGCGCCGCACTTTTTTCAAACTCAAACCGTGTTCTTCGGCGAGCTTCAAACTCGACAGAGATTTTTCTGCAATCGGCATTTCCGGTTTAACTTTTACGGTGCGCGAATCGAAACAATCTTCGCCCGTTTCGCAGGCGAAAACCGAACGGTCAGATTCCGGCAGATTCTTGGTTAGAGCGGAATAACCGTTCTGACGGGCTAACTCTTCATACGCTTCGATCTCTTCGGGCACGATGCGGTAATCGCGCAGAACTTCGCCGAAAAGCTGAACGACCGATTCTAATTCTTCGGCGATCACGATGTCCGCTCCGGCTTCTGCCAGATGGTCAACCTCCGCCGTGTAGCGTGTGCGGACGACGATCCGCATTGTCGGATTCTGTTGCCTTGCGACCGACGTGATGCGGTGTGCCATCGCCGGATTGTCGTCGGCGATGACCATCATTTTCGCTTTGTCAATGCCGACGAGTTGAAGCAGAAAAGGTTTTGTCGCATCGCCGCGCACGACCGGAAGATTTTCCGCTTCGGCTTCGTTCGCGCCGTCGGGACTCAATGTCGTGATGACATACGGAATTCCCGAACCGCTCAAAACGCGGACGAGCGACCGCGCCGCCTGACCGTAACCGGCGACGATGACGTGATCTTCCAGATCAATAGCGTGCGACGGAATCTGCACATCGGTTTCATCCGGCAGATTGTTCTGCTCGCGCTTTGCAATCATTTTTTCCGAAAGCCGTTCGCCGATGCTCATCAAAAACGGCGTAACGACCATCAGCACGACCGTCGCCGCGATAAAAGTCTGCGAGCCTGCCGCATCCATTCCGGCGGGCGACAGACCGACTTCGCGCCCCGCTCGTTCCAACACGAACGAAAATTCGCCGATCTGCGCGAGCATCAAAGCGGAAGCCGCCGCGACCGGCATTTTGTAACCCAAAGCGCGAACGCTGATTCCGGTCGTCAAAATTTTAATAATCAAAACCGCCGCGATGACCGCGAGAACGAGCGGCAGATTCTGCACGAGAAACCGCACATCGAGCAGCATTCCGACCGAGACGAAAAACGTCGCGCTAAAGAGAATCTGCAAAGGCAGAGTTTCGCTCAAAGCGTGCTGTGAAAAACGGCTTTCAGAAACCATCAAACCCGCAAGGAACGCGCCGAGCGAAAGACTGACTCCGGCAAGACTTGTCAGATACGCCGTGCCGAAACAAATAGCGATTACCGACAAAAGAAAAAGTTCGGGCGAACAGGTTTTGGCGACCATCTCCAAAATCTTCGGCATTATTCTCCGCGCGATCAAAAGAACGAGCGCGATGATGATTCCCGCTTTCGACAAAGCCCAAACTATTTCCAGCGACGAACCGCCGCCCGACGCGCTCAAGGTCGGCACGAGCAAAACCATCAGAACGATCGCCAAATCCTGAAAAATTAAAAGTCCTAACCCGATCTGTCCCGGTTCGGAATTCGTCTCGCCCGATTCGCTCAAGAGTTTCAAGACGATGGCGGTCGAACTCAGAGCGACGAGCATTCCCGTAAAAATCCCGACGCGCCAATCCACGCCGAACGCCAGCAAAATCGCCGTGACCACGGCGATCGAAAGCCCGACCTGCATCGTGCCGCCGCCAAAAATCAGTTTTTGAATCGCCGCCAGTTTTTCCAGAGAAAATTCGATGCCGATCGTGAAAAGCAGTAAGATAACGCCGATCTCGGCGGTCGCGTCAACGAGTTCCTGATCTTGAACCAGACCGAGCGCGTTCGGTCCGATCAACACTCCGGCGAGCAGAAAACCGACGATCGGGACCAATCGAAAACGAAAACTGATATAGGCGACGGCCGCCCCGGCAACGATCAGCGCGACGATTTCCGTCATAAACTGCGGAATCGCTCCGGCAAATAGAAAAGCGGACATCATTGAAAATTTTCCTCAATAAAAAATTATGAATGTTTGTTCTATGAATTCAATCTTACTAGAATTTATCCGATAAATAAATTTCGGGCTTTGCCCGCCGGTGTGCGGAAAGGCAAAGCCCGAAATTTACTTTAATAATAAGGCAGGTAGAAAATTTATTCCCGGTAAATTTTTATTTTTCCGATTTTTCCATTCTGACCTTGATGATGCGGCGGCGGTCAACTTCTTCGATGTGAAAAATATGACCGTTAAAACGAACGCTTTCGCCTTCATTAAGAAGTTCGCCCGACTCGCTCATTAAAAATCCGGCGATCGTCGTGTAGCCTTCTGAAACCGGCAGATGCAGATCTAGACGTTTATTGACATCTCTGACCGCCACGCCGCCGTCGAGAATGTAGCTTCCGTCCGGTTGAGCGTGAATCTGCTCGTTGACCTCTTCGTCGTGTTCGTCGGAAATATCGCCGACGATCTCTTCCAGAAGGTCTTCGAGCGTGATGATGCCCTCGATGCCGCCGTGTTCGTCAACGACGAAACCGAAATGGAATTTTTCCGTCTGCATCTGCCTGAGAACATCTTCGAGACGCGCCGTGTCAACGACGTAATACGGTTTTTTCAAAACCCGTTCGAGTTTGAACATTCGCGGTTTTAAGAGCAGATACTGCATCACGTCCTTGCTGTGCAGAACGCCGCGCATATCGTCCAGCGATTCGCCGTAAACCGGCAGGCGCGAATAACCGTGCTGGCGAAACGCCTTTGCCATCTGTTCGAGCGTCGAATTGGCGGGAATCGCCACGACTTCCGTGCGCGGCACCATCGCTTCGCGGACGGTCGTTTCGCTAAATTCAAAAACCTGATTTATCAAGCGGCGTTCTTCTTCATTAAGATGACCGCTTTTTTCCGAAGCGTTGATGAGCTGGCGGATTTCTTCTTCCGTATAACTCGAACCGTGTTCGCCCGACGGGTGAAGTCCGAACAGGCGGACGGTTTTCGTTCCCGTCCAATCGAGGACGCGGATCGGGTAATAAAAAATCTTGTAGAAAATCTTCAGCGGCAGAGCGACGATCAGCGAAACTCTCTCGGAAAGTTCGAGCGCGGCAGTTTTCGGCGCGAGTTCGCCGAAGATGATGTGCAGAAATGTAATAAACGTAAACGCGATGGCGAACGAAACGGCGTGCGCCAGTGTCGGCGAAGCCAGAAACTCCCAATTTGCCGCCGCCGCCAGACTGATCAAAAGCGGTTCGATGACCTTAACGATCGCCGGTTCGGCGACATATCCCAAACCGAGCGAAAACAGCGTGATGCCGAGCTGAGTCGCCGAAATATAGGCGTTCAGATTATTGAGCAGTTCGAGAAGTCTCTGAGCGGAGCGGCTGCCCTCGTTTGCCAGAGCCTCGATGCGCGATTTTCTGACGGCGACGAGCGCGAATTCGCTGGCGACGAAAAAACCGTTGCCGAGAACCAGAGCAATAACCAGCAAAAGATTAAGAATTGTAGATATAGGTGTCGGAAATTCGACCGGAGCGGTTTCGGCGAAAAAAAGTAAGAATAAACTGGCAGGATCGTCCATTTCTAAATTTGGATTTTAGATTTTGGATTTTAGATTAAATCCTTTTTATAAAACTCCTTATATAAATTTTCCGCTTTATTTCGAGCGGTTTTCAATGTTTCCGATTATAACATAAATAATTCGTGTGAAAACAACCGGAAAAAGCGCGCTAAAAATTTTCGTATTGGTGAATATCAATCAATTCCTGAATCAGCATCCGGCACGAACCGCAGCCCGTTCCGGCATTGCAAACCGCACCGACTTCTTCGACCGATTCGACTTTTTTCGTCTTGATAACGCTTTCGATCTCTTCTTCCGACACGCCGAAACAGGTGCAGATGAGAGCTTTTTCGCCCGCGAATTCTTCGATCTGCATAGAACGAAAATCATTTAAAGCCGCATGAAGAGCGTCGAAACAAATCTCCGCGCAATGCGTTCGAGCGTCGGGAAATTTTCCCAATTCATTTTCAATCTCGGTTTTTAATTCGTCGTTTTCCAACCCGTGAAGTTCTGTTAATCTTTTACCGCAGATGTTTTCCGCCAAAACTTCCGCCGCCGCGAGCGCGTAGCCGCAGGCGTTCGATTTATACTTCGCGTCCCGTATCTCTTTCGTCTCCGCGTCAATCTCCAGAAAAAATCTGACGAACGTGCCGCACACAAAAGACGCGCCCGTGCCGACCGCATTTGTTCTTTCCGGTTTTCCGGCGTGTTCCGGTTCGTAAAACCGTCTGCTGACTTGCTCTGGATAAAAGCTCACGAGAAAGATTTTGCCACGAATTACACGAATTGCACGAATTAAGCTAAAATTTAACTTGTCCGAATTTTTTTCTGATTTCTAAAGCTATGAGGATTTCTGCATTTTTAATTTTTACTTTTGCATTTTTAACTGCGCTTGGTTGCCGTCCCGCCGCCGCGCCGGTTTCGGTTTCCGACAAGCCGATTTCGATCAACAATATTCCGCAGACGAACGTGCCGATGCCGCCGCTCGCTAATGTCGAAAGCTTGGGCTGGCAGGTGTTTGACGGGCAGACGACCGAATTGCGCGAAACGCAAAAGATGGGCGATCTGAAAGGTAAGGTCGTCATTCTCGATTTCTGGGCGACGTATTGCCCGCCGTGTCTCGAAGAAATTCCCGATCTCGTCGCTCTGCAAAACGAACACAAAAACGATCTGCAAATAATCGGTCTGCACGTCGGCGGCGAAGAGGACAAACCGCAAGTTCCGGCGTTTGTCGAAAAACTGAAGATCAATTATCCGCTCGCCGTTCCGCAGGAAGATTTGTCGGCTATCCTGATGCAGAACGAAAGTTCGATCCCGCAAACGTTCGTTTTCAGCCGCGAAGGAAAACTTCTGGAAAAATTCGTCGGCTATAACGAGGCGGTAAAAAACAAAATGGAAATGGTCGTGGCGGAAGCACTCAATAATACGAAATAAATTTAAGACAATTGTCCACAGATGAACACAGATAAACACAGATTAAATACTATTTTTAGGGAAATTATAAAATCTTTTAAAATCCAAAAAAAAATCTGTGTGCATCTGTGTTCATCTGTGGATAAAATTTTCTTCCGATTGAATGAACGACAAAGCCGAAAAAAAATCTTCCCCGTTCGGATTCCGCACCGTCGAACAAGTTTCGGCTGGCGGCGCGGCATTTTGGACGAATGACGGAAAAATAGAGTTCGCTATCGTTTCGGTTAATCCGAGCCGGCGTTGGCAGCTTCCCAAAGGTCTGGTTGACGAAGGCGAATCCGCCGAGCAAGCCGCTCTGCGCGAAACGCGTGAAGAAGCCGGGATCGAATGCGAGATAATCGAAAAAATTGACACCATCGAATACTGGTATTTCGGCAACGAAAAAGGCTCGCGCGTCCGTTATCATAAATTCGTGCATTTTTTTCTGATGAAATATGTTTCGGGCGACGAAAAAAATCACGACCGCGAAGTCGCCGAAGTCCGTTGGGTTTCGCCCGATGAAGCCGTCGAAATGCTCGCTTTCAAAGGCGAAAAAGAAATCATCGAAAAAGCGAAAATTTTATTAAACGAAAAGTAAAAAATTATGAACGAACAATTTGAAAAATATCCGCCGCTTCCCTTGAACGAGTGGGAGGACACGAACGACACGGTTCATATGTGGACGCAGATCGTCGGGAAAATCCGTCTGGTGCGAACGCCGCTGACCAACGAATGGTGGAACGTTCCGCTCTATCTTACGCCGCGCGGACTGACAACTTCCGTAATTCCGTGCGACGAGAAAAATTTTTCGATTGATTTCGATTTTCTAAGTCATCGGCTTGTCGTGCAGACGAATTTTAACGACGGGTTTTCGTTCGATTTAGAGCCGATGACGGTCGCCGAGTTTTATCGAAAACTGATGAGCAAACTGAAAGCCAACGGCATCGAAATCGAAATTGCCGCCGTGCCGGACGAAGTGGAAAATCCGATCCCGTTTGCCGATGACGACACGCATAAATCTTATGACAAACCGGCGGTCGAAAAATTTTTCCGCGTCATTTCAAATATTGACCGCGTGTTCAAAGAATTTCGCTCGCGTTTTAAGGGCAAATGCTCGCCCGTTCATTTTTTCTGGGGCAGTTTCGATCTCGCCGTTACGCGCTTTAGCGGCGAAGACGCGCCGCCGCGCGACGGTGCCGACCGCATCACGCGCATCGCCTACGATCAGGAAGTCATCAGCCACGGTTTCTGGACTGGAAAAGGCTTCGGCGAACCCGCCTTTTACGCCTATCACACGCCCGAACCGGAAGAATTTAAAGACGGAAATATCAAACCCGAAGCGGCTTTTTATTCAAATGAGATGAGCGAATATTTTCTGAAATACGAAGATGTCAGAAATTCGGAAAATCCCGACAAGGCGATTTTAGATTTTATGCAGACGACCTACGAAGCCGGCGCGAACGCGGCGAATTGGGACAGAGAAAAACTGGAAGTTGATTGGGAAAGTTTATTTTAATGAAATTTAGATTCGAGATTCTTGCGTCCCCAGCGCAGAGTCTTGCTCATCCAGACGAGTTCGTCTAAAAATCCCTGA
>JBGTSF010000095.1:0-15139 GCA_041940425.1 Pyrinomonadaceae bacterium | reverse complement strand
ACTTGGTTTTGCGCGTGACGGAAATTTTGCGTGAAGCGAAGGTGGTCGGCAAATTCGTCGAATTTTTCGGCGAAGGCGCGGCGAAGCTTCCGGCGACCGACCGTGCGACAATTGCGAATATGGCTCCCGAATACGGCGCGACGATGGGATTTTTCCCGACTGATGAAAAAACTCTGGATTATTTCCGCGCGACCGGCAGAAGCGAAGAACAGATCGAAACGATAAAAAATTATTTTACGGCACAGGGACTTTTCGGAATTCCGCGCAAAGGCGATGTTGATTATACGAACGTCATCGAACTCAATCTCGAAACCATCGAACCGGCGGTTGCCGGACCGAAACGCCCGCAAGACCGCATCGAACTTTCGAATCTCGACGAAAAATTCGAGGAATTGTTTACAAAACCGGTCGCCGAAGGCGGATTTGGAAAAAACGAAGAAAATTTGGAAGAGCGGCATTATGTAACCATCGGCGCGAAAGTCGCCGGAGTCGCATCGGGCGGAGGTTCGCAAACTTCGACCTCTATCCCGCTTCCCGTCATCAATGACACTAATAAAGAAAATACGAACACCTGGACGGAAACCGAGATGGTCAACAATCGTCCGACACCCGACCGCGTGGACGCTTCCGAAATCAAGGAAGAAAATCCGCATGCTTCGAGCGTCGGACACGGCGATGTTCTGATCGCGGCGATCACGTCCTGCACGAATACATCCAATCCGTCCGTGATGCTCGCCGCCGGAATTTTGGCGAAAAAAGCGGTCGAAAAAGGATTGAAAATTCCCGATTATGTCAAAACTTCGCTTGCGCCCGGGTCGCGTGTCGTTACGGAATATCTTAATAAAACCGGATTACAGCAGTATTTTGACGAACTCGGTTTTAATCTGGTCGGCTACGGTTGCACGACCTGTATCGGCAATTCCGGTCCGCTCGATCCGGCGATCGAAGACGCCATTGTCGAAAACGATCTGATCGCCGCGTCGGTGCTTTCCGGCAACCGGAATTTTGAAGCGCGCGTTCATCAAAATATAAAAGCGAATTTCCTGATGTCGCCGCCGCTCGTCGTCGCTTTCGCGCTTGCGGGTTCGGTTACGAAAGACATTACGAACGAACCGCTTAGTCAGGACAAAAACGGTGAGGACGTTTATCTAAAAGACATCTGGGCGACGCTGGATGAAGTTAAGGAAGTGATGCAGGCGGCGTTCGATCCCGAAACTTACAAAAAACTTTACAGCGAATTCGCCGAGCAGAATCCGCTCTGGAACGAAATCCCGACCGTTACGGGCAAAGTTTATCAATGGGACGAAAATTCGACCTATATTCAAGAGCCGCCGTATTTTGAAGATTTTTCGATGGAAACCGGAGAATTTTCCGATATTTCCGGCGCGCGCGCGCTGGCGGTCTTCGGCGATTCGGTAACAACCGATCATATTTCGCCCGCCGGTGCGATCAAGGCGACTTCGCCTGCCGGTCTTTATTTGCAGGAAAACGGAGTCGAACCGCAGGATTTCAACTCTTACGGCTCGCGGCGCGGCAATGACCGCGTGATGCTGCGCGGAACTTTTGCTAATGTCCGCATAAAAAATCTGATGGTTTCGCCGAAAGAAGGCGGTTTTACGGTTTATCAGCCGGACGGCGAAGATATGACGATCTACGATGCGGCGATGCGTTATAAAGAAAACAACACGCCGCTCATCATACTCGCCGGTCAGGAATATGGTACAGGAAGTTCGCGTGATTGGGCGGCGAAAGGAACCCGTCTGATGGGCGTAAAAGCGGTCATCGCCGAGTCGTTCGAAAGAATTCACCGCTCGAATCTCGTCGGAATGGGCGTTTTGCCTCTTCAGTTCAAAGAAGGGCAATCGGCTGAAACATTGAATCTGGACGGGACGGAAACTTTCGATCTCGTTGGTTTGGAAGAAACGGAAGTCAAACCGCGTCAGAACGTAACCTTAAGGATCAACCGCGCCGACGGAAGCGTTGATGAAGCGCAGTTGACCTTGCGTATTGATACGCCGATAGAGATTGATTACTACAAAGGCGGCGGAATTTTGCCGTATGTTCTCAGACAGCTTTTGAATTAAAGCGAGAAAAAGAAGAGTCGGAATTTATCATAAATTCCGACTCTTCTTTTTTTATTATAAAATTTCTATTTATCTATAAACGGCGGTAGCGGTTTGAATCTGCGGGCGTGAATCGAGTTCAAAAAATCTTACCGGAACCGCACCGTTGACTCTTTCTTTATCTTTTCTCAATTCATACCATTTATCGCAATTCGAGCAATGATAAAATTTTAACAATTCATCCGTTTGATAGTTATTAACCAAATCGCTGTTACAATGCCAGCATTTCATAGACACCAAATTCCTCCCTATTCACATTAAAACCTTTGACGTTTTAAAACAGTTTAACACATAATACCATTTAAAAAGCAACAATTTTTTTAGGTATTTAATCACGAACTCAAAGAAAGTTAGTTCCAAAAAAACTAATATTTTTTTTAAATGCTCAAATAATTAGTTTTATAATAAGTAAATCAAAGTGATGATGATATAGTTTCAAGGCAAACAGAAGAAAAGAAAACGTCTTGAACAGCGGTGGCATCCTAAAAAGGATTGCCTTGTAAGAAAAAATCAAAAGTATAAAGACAAAACCAGAACAAAAATGGAGTAGATAAAATGTTTACCAAAACGTATCGGCGGAAAGGATTTTTTACATTATTTTTAATTTCAGCTTTTCTATTGAGCAGTTTGCCCCTGAGGGCGCAGGACATCGTTACTTCGAGCGATCTATCCGGTGGGTCGAGTGCCTTCGTATTTCGCACAAACCGCAAACCGACGCAAACAAAAGTCGCATTTCGGACATCCGCAAAACGCTCCTCATCGCAAAAACGCGCAACTCGTTCAAAAGTCGTGAGACAGGCAACGACAATTGCCAAGGCTATTCAAAAAACTAGACCGACCAAGCGGGTTGATGCTCAGGAACTCAAACGCATCGAACCGCAAATTCCGAGAATGTCAAAAGAAGAAGCTTCTCTCGTTTTTGCCGGCGCGGGCGAATATTATCTTGAACGGGACGAAATTGATAAAGGACTCGATTTTTTCAGGGAATCGGTGCAGCTTGACGCCAATAACAAATTTGCCAGACTCGGTTTGAGCGATGCTTCGACCCGTAAGGGAAACGAACTTTTGGAAAAAGAAGAATTTGAAAAAGCCAAGTTTTATTTTGAGGAAGCGGTCAAATATGACCAAAATAATCCGGTTGCATATGCGGGTTTGGCAGAAGCGCAAGATTCAACGGACGAAAATGACAAGGCGATATTAAATTATGAAAAAGCTCTGAGCCTGAATCAGAATTTGACCGAATTATACACCCCGCTAGGTATCGCATATTATCAAAAAGGCGATATCAATAAAGCCAAAAACTATCTGAATAAGGCTTTGGAAACGGATTCGGAGAATTCCGAAACGCAGTATTTTCTAGGTTTGATTCTTTATAAGGAAACAAATTATTCGCAGGCATTAACGGTTGTTCAAAAAGCCGTGCGGAACGACCCGGATAATCCCGACGCGCATTATCTGCTGGCAAATATTTACGACAAACTCGACCGTGAGAAAGACGCGATTGATTCCTACAACAGATCCGTCGCGTTGAATCCGAAATTGTCCGAAGCCTGGTTTGATCTCGGCGCGGCATATTATAACGCCGGAAATTATACCGAGGCGATTAAAGCGTATGAAACGGTTATAAAATTGGATAATCGTAATTGGGAAGCGTATCTAAATTTAGCCGACACTTTCTGGCAGGCGGATAATTTTACCAAAGCCGAGGGCAATTACAATCTTGCATTGGTATTTCTGCAAAGAAACAGCGAAGTTTCAAATCAGCAGAAAGCCGAAGTATATAATAAATTCGGTTGGTCGCTTGGACAGCAGTGCCGCACTTTGATGGAAGCCAAAAAGCAGTGCGACAAGTGGAATGCGATGATAGATAAATTTCAGAAAGCGACCGAGCTTGTTCCCGATGCGGTAAATTATTCAAATCTCGGATGGGCGTATTTCAATGTCGGTCATTTGGATGTGGTGTCTAGACGCGAAACTGCCGGACGCGAAAAACTTCTGAAAGCGAAAACTGCGCTTGAAAAGGCGATCGAACTAAAACCGGCATTTGTCGAAGCTCCGTTGATGAATCTCGGAGGCACCCTGATTGATCTCGGCGAATACCCGGCGGCGATTGAAATTTTAAAGCAGGTTGCCGGAAAACGCGGCGACTGGGTAACGGCAGATTATATGCTGGGCGTGGCTTATCGTAAAAGCGGAGATTTGAACAAAGCGGTTGACGCGTTTAATAACGCGCTCAAAAAGGAAGAAAATTATGTTCCCGCGCTTGCCGGTTTGGGTGAAACGCAGTATCGCCGCAATAAAAAAGGGGAAACCGAAAAAATCATTGCTCGTTTAAATAAAATTGGCACTCCCGATGCAAGACTCGAAGCCGAAAAACTTAAAACTGTAATGACGATCCCCTTTTGAGGTTTTGACATAAATTTTATAAAACAGGATGGACAAGTTTTCAGATTTAGAAGAAAATGTTTGTTCATCCTGTTAAAGATTTAAATCCCAATAATACGGAATTTTCAGACTTGATAAAAACAAAAATCAAAGAAAATGTGGAACTGAAGAACCTTACGACCTTGAAAATCGGAGGTTTGGCGAGATTTTTTGTGTCCGCCGAAACGGAAGAGGAAGTGGTCGAGGCAATCGGTTTTGCCGAAGAAAACACTCTTGAGATTTTTATACTCGGCGGTGGCAGCAATGTTTTGATCGCGGACGAAGGGTTTGACGGATTGGTTTTGCAAGTTAATCTCAGGGGAATCGAATTCGAAAATGAAACGGACGGAATTGTCAAAGTTTCAGCTCGGGCAGGTGAAGATTGGGACGAGTTTGTTGGCATTTGCGTTGAAAAAAATCTCGCCGGAATCGAGTGTCTGAGCGGCATTCCGGGTTTGATCGGCGGAACGCCAATTCAAAATGTCGGAGCATACGGACAGGAAGTTTCCGAAACGATTTCTACCGTCAGAGTTTTTGACCGAAGATCAAAAGAACTTCTCGTTTTGAAAAAATCAGACTGTAAATTCAAATACCGTTCGAGCATTTTTAATACAACCGAAAAAAACAGGTTTATCGTTCTTGCGGTTGATTATATTTTAAGAAAAAACGGCGAACCGAAGATCGTCTATAAAGATTTGATTGATTTGTTTGAACGAAAAACTCCAGACTTGCATGAAACGCGAGTGGCGGTGTGCCGAATCCGCGCTGAAAAAGCCATGCTTGTCCGGCAAGTCGGTCTCGATTCGCAGTCAGCCGGTTCGTTTTTTAAAAATCCGGTCATCGGTCGAACAAAATTTGCCGAAGTAGTTGAAACTGCCGAAAATCTGGGAATCGAAAATATTCCGGGTTTTGCCGTTGATAGTAAAAATATAAAAATTCCCGCCGCTTGGCTGATCGAAAAAGCCGGGTTTCATAAAGGATTTGTCAAAGGTAACGCCGGACTTTCGACAAAACACGCGCTTGCCCTGACAAACCGCGGGAACGCGACGGCGAAAGATATTATCGAATTGAAAAATGAAATCCAAAAAAAAGTCAAAGAAATTTTTGGAATCGAATTAACGCCCGAACCGGTTTTTGTCGGTTTTGAAAGCTTGAAAAAATAATATTTTTCAATTTTAGAATAATTAATTTGCTAAATATGTTTTGAAAAGTGAATATAAACATTGACCCTTCTCAATATTTTCGAGCAAAACAGCCCCTTAAAAACGTCAACAAAGTTAATTTCTAAAAGCCTTCTGAGGTGGTAAGTATGCAAATCAAAAATTTCATTTTCAAATTTATCTTAACTTTAGTAATCGTATTTTCATTAAATTTCCATTATATTTCCGTGACGGCGCAAGACCTCATCACTTCGGATGACATTTCTAACGGGGCGAGCGTCTTCGTTTTCCGCGAATCGAAGAAAAAACCGCAAACAAAAATGACTTCGAAAAAAACATATGTCGTTGTTAAATCGAACAAGCGCGCGACTTCAAAACGAAAAAACTCAAAAATCGCGGCGGTTCAAAAAAGAAAATCCCGGACAAATCCGACTATTAAAAGAACGAATAGCAAAATCGCGCTTTCGAATACTCTGACGGCAAAAGCCGCCGGCTATTTTGAAAAGAATCAGCTTGATCCGGCAATCGAAACTTACCGTGAGGCGTTAAAAAATAATCCGCAGAATCAAAACGCCGCCGACGGTTTGAGCGACGCTTTAACGGCGAAGGGAATCCAAACCGCGGGTGATACGAATAATGAGAGCGCGATTCCGATATTTAACGAAGCCGTCAAACACGACGACAAAAACGGAGTCGCTTACGCAAATCTCGGAGAAATTCATTTTGCGAAAGACCGGAATGAGCAGGCGATCTCAAATTATGAAAAAGCGTTAGTCGTCCAGCCCGATTTGAACGAACTCCACGCGCCGCTTGGTCTTGCTTATATCAAAGCCGGCGATATTGCGAAAGCCGAAGTCCAGCTTTCGAAAGCTGATGCGATGAACAAATCCGAAACCGAAACCGAATATCTGCGCGGATTGATCTATTACAAACAAAACAAAAATAATGAAGCTCTCGCGGCATTTAATAAAACAATCGCGCTCGACCCTGAAAATGTTCTGGCGCATTATTACCAAGCGGCGGTTTACGACCGTTTGAATCAAAGAGAAAATTCGGTCGCGGCGTATAAAAAAACCACCGAAATTGATCCCGGTTTCGCACCGGCTTATTACGATCTCGGTGTTACCTATTACAACGGAGGCGAATACGATCACGCCGAAAGCGCATACAAGCAAACGGTTAAAATCGAAAGCGGAAATTCCGAAGCGCATGCCAACCTCGCCAGTACGCATCGCCAGCAGGAAAAATTCGTCGAAGCCAACAACGAATACAAAATCGCCGCCGAAGGTATCAAAGGCGATGCCGATCTTTACAGCGAATGGGGTTATTGCCTAGGAAAAGTCAACGAATGGGACAAGGCGGCAGAGCGGCTTGAGACCGCCGCGGACATCGCCCCCGAAGAATCGGTTTACACGAATCTCGGTTGGGCGCATTACAATGCCGGACAAGCGGATGAGAAAAATAATAAAGAGGCGGAAGCTAATGCCGATTACGAAAAATCGAAAATCGCGTTGCAAAAAGCGGTCGAAATAAATCCGCGCTATGCCGCCGCCCAATTAAATCTCGGCTCGACGCATAATGCTTTGGGAGAACATCAGGAAGCCGTCAACGCGCTCAATCAAGCCGTAAAATTAAAAGGCGATTGGGTAATCGCAATCAACGAACTCGGACTCGCTTATCGCGGACTGAATGATTTGGCTCAAGCCGTTCTGCAATTTCAAAGAGCAACCCGGATTGACGAGACATTCGCTCTCGGTTTTTACAATCTGGGTGAAGCGGAATATAAACGGGGAAATAAAAAAGAGGCGAAAAAAGCCCAGCAAAAGTTAAAAACGCTCAATCCGGCACTTGCGCAAAGACTCGATAACGTCATTGCCGGGAAACTTATCGAAGCGGGTAAACAGAAAATAAGAAATAAAATACCGAAAATTCCTTTCTGAAAATTCGGCAGAAAAATAAAAAATAAAATTTAAAAAAAATCAGCAATTCCGAAAACATTCCAGAGTTTTCTGAAAAAAAATCGGGATTGCTGATTTTTTTTAAATAGCCGGACAAGCGTCAGGCTAAGTGAATTCTCCTGCTGTTTTTTGTAAAAAATTCACTGAGAGTTCATTTCCACTTTTTCTATTGGTTCTTTGTTAATTTAATTGCCCACACAGCAATTAAAAGGAGTTTTTTATGAAAGTAAAACCCATATTTACACTAATAATGTTTTTCCTTTTAGGGCTGGGAATGCTCTCAGTCTCCCCAATTTTGGCGCAAACAAGTCCGTCTTGTTTTATGCCGGGAAATATGGTCGTCAGTGATGAAACGAGTATTTTGACGTTACCGCAACACGACATAGAAAATGTTTATGCGGCTGAACCTATTTTCAGCGACGGATCGGAAAAAGTTGTCTTTACTTTAAAGGTTGAAAATCTAAATCCGCTTCCAGCCGGTTCGTGGAATGTTTTTTTCAGTTCCGGGGGAACTAACCGTTTTGTTCAATTGAATACGCTTTTCGGCGCACCGCAATTTCGATACGGAACGGTTTCAAGCCTGCTCGGTATCCCGACATTTAATTATCTGGGAAATATTCAAGGAAATTACGACGCAGCCGGAAACATCAGTTTCTACGTTGATAAAAGCCAGATCGGAAATCCTTCGGTCGGGCATATATATGCCGTTTTAGCACGTGTCTATACCAATACAATTGGTATAGGTCTGGTTGAGGTTGACAATACGGCTCAGTCTAATTATGCGCTTCTTAGCAACGGTAATTGTTCACCGACCTTGATTTCGCAGTGGGGAATCAGCGGCGACATTCCGGTTCAGAAAAACTACAATCGAAATGAAACGGACGATTTTGCCGTTTGGCGACCTGAAAATGGAATCTGGTATAGTTTCGACGCTATGTTAAATGAAACCGCTTCGCTGCAATGGGGAAGCGGAAGTCTGGGCGATATTCCGGTTTCGGGAAATTATGATTTTGACGGAAAAGCCGATTTTGCCGTTTATCGTCCGCAGGAGGGAAACTGGTATATATTCAAAACCGGGAGCAATAGTTTCTCAGTTATCAATTTCGGAATTCAGGAAGACCTTCCGTTATCCGGTGATTACGACGGCGACCGTGTTGACGACATTGCCGTTTTTCGACCATCAACCGGCATTTGGTATATTTTGCACAGCCAGGATTCTTCGGTCCGGGCAATGCAGTTCGGTTTGAGCGAAGACCGACCGCTCGGCGGCGATTACGACGGCGACCGCCGCGCCGACATTGCGGTTTTTCGACCTTCGACCGGCGATTGGTATATCTGGCAGAGCGACAGCAATTCATTAAAAGCGTTAAATTTCGGACTTGGAACGGACGTCGCTCTTCCGGCTGATTATGACGGCGACGGGAAAACCGACGTCGCGGTTTGGCGTCCGGAAAACGGAGCATGGTTTGTATTAAAAAGCGATTCGAATCAGGTCTCGGTATTTCAATGGGGCGTTTCGAACGATAGACCTGTACCGGGCGATTATAACGGAAACGGACGTGCTGATTTCGCCGTATTCCGCCCGTCAAACGGTGTCTGGTATGTTTATCATAATTAAAATTTGATCGAAAAAATATATTCGAAGCAGGAGTTAAGTCATCCTGCTTTTTTTATAAAAATTCGACAGATTTTGTCAAAGCAAAACTTGCGTTATAATTTCATTGAGAATTCTATTCAAAAATTTATGCAAGTAAAAACTCAGCCGGACGAACTGTTAAACTATTTAACTGACGCGAGTAATTTGCCGGGCGGTTTTGCCGACAAACTTTTTATTCCCGAGTCGGTTAATGAAATCGCCGAAATAGTCAAAGATGCGAACGAACAGAAAATTCCCGTTACGATTTCCGGCGCGAGAACCGGAACTGTAGGCGGCGCGATCCCGTTCGGCGGTTATATCGTTTCGCTGGAAAAACTCGACAAAATAAAAGAAATCAACCGCGAAGAAAAATTCGCCGTGGTCGAAAGCGGCGTGATTCTGAACGATTTTCAAAAACAGGTCGAAGACGAGAATTTATTTTATCCGCCGGACCCGACCGAATGGAGTTGTCAGATCGGCGGAACGGTGGCGACCAACGCCTCCGGCGCGCGAAGTTTTAAATACGGAGCGACGAGAAATTTTGTCGAAAATCTGGAAGTTATACTGGCAGACGGTGAGTTTCTCGATTTGAAACGCGGGGCGAATTTTTCAGAGAACGGTGTTTTGGAAATCGAAACGCGAAGCGGAAAAAAAATAAAAATCAAACTACCGACCTACCCCCAGCCCGATGTCAGAAAAAACACGAGTGGTTATTTTTCCGGCGAAAAAATTGACGCGATTGATCTTTTTATCGGAAGCGAGGGAACGCTCGGAATCATCACGGAAATAAAATTGAAACTTTTAGAAAAACCCGAATCGTTTTTCAGCGGCATCGTATTTTTTGAAATCGAAAGTGATCTTTTAAGGTTCGTCAATGAAGCCAGAGAAAAATCTTTTCAAAATAGAAATTCCAAAGACCAAATAAATGCTTCTTTGCTCGAATATTTCGACGAACGGGCTTTAAAATTTATATCCGAAAAATTTCCCGAAGTTCCCGAAAATGCGAAGGGCGCGATTTTTTTTGAGCAGGAAACAACTTCAGAAAACGAAGACGGGCTATTGGAAAAATGGAACGAGTTACTCGAAAAATACAACGCCGATCTTGAACAGTCCTGGTTTACGACCAATGAGCAAGACCGCGATAAAATGCGCGAATTTCGCCACGCCTTGCCTGTTTCGGTTAATGAAAGAATCGTTCGCTACAAGCAAAAAAAAATCGGGACTGATATGGCTGTGCCGGATGACAGATTCGATTCATTTTTGAAATATTACAAGGAAAAACTCGACAAAAGCGGACTCGAATACGTAATTTTCGGGCATATCGGCGATAGTCATCTGCATGCTAATATGATTCCGAAATCAGTTGAAGAAGCAGAAAAAGCAAGGCATTTATACGGCAGATTTATCGCGCAGGCGATAATGATCGGAGGGACGATTTCCGCCGAACACGGCATCGGCAAGCATAAATCGAAATATTTGAACGTAATGATGGGCGAAAGATTTTTAAATGAGATGGCGGAAATCAAAAAAACTTTCGACCCGAACGGGATTTTGGGACGCGGCAATATGTTTGACGAAAAGTTTCTAAATTAACCGGGCGATTTTGGTTTTCGCCTTTTTCAAAGTTAAAATAACTTTTTTTATTTCAATAAACAGGAACAGTCGAAAATGATCAAAGCGATATTGATGGATTTTACAATAATGGGGTTTTAATTCCGCGTATCAGACTTTTGGAAAAAGTTATTTGAATGACCAATAGTTTCAAGCATTTAGCAACTTGATAATTCTTTGATTGATAATTCATTAGAAGACATTAAATAACTATAGCTTCAAATGAATTGTCAATTGAATTTTAATAAATAAAAAAGGCGTATCGGTAAAATACGCCAAAAAAAATGAAGCTATGGTTGATAATAACACAATATATGTTCCTGAGAACAACACAAACTCCAGTCTAATTCTACCTTCAAAATTTAATTTGAATGAGTCCGATATAAAGAAATATGCTCGGAAGTTCATAACTGTAGAACAACTGAAAAATGAAGGACGGCGGCGCGTTTCTGATTTGCAAGGGCGAGAAATTTTGAATCCCTACAATTTATCTGACTTTGATCACCAATATAAAGATTGTTCAGGCTGTTCATATACCTATCGAACATTTTTTGATGCTGAGAATCCGACCGCGGCGCGACAATATCGCATCCGGCGTGATAACGGTGAACCTGTCGAAAAATGCGGTGTGATAAAAGAGCGAGGAAAATATCTTTCGACTTACGGCGCAAAAAATATGCTGTATGTTCCACACGGCGTAAAAACCGAATGGCTGAAAGATGTTTCAATTCCCGTTGTGATTTTCGAGGGCGAAGATAAAGCGACGGCGGCGGCTCGCGTGGCAAGCGAAGATTTTACTCTCGACAAGTGGCGGTTTATCCCGGTCGCTCTCGCGGGTGTTTGGAATTTTCGGACTGACCGCAAGAAAAACGAAAACGGCATTGTTACCGAATACAAAGGACTGCTCCCGGATTTTGATTGTTTCGAGTGGAAAGACCGTCAAGTAATAATTTTATTCGATGCGAATGTTCATACAAACCACAGCGTCAAAAAGGCGCGGCGTGAACTTGCTGACGAACTCGAAATGCTCGGCGCGGTTGTATCATTCGCCGAATTAGCGAAAAAATTTGCTGACGGAAAAGACGGTGTGAACGGATTCGACGATTTCTTGTTTTTTACTGCTTCGCGGTCGTCGGACGCAGACGCGATCAAAGCAGGAATGCAAATTATCAACTCGGCATATCCCGCAACCGAGAAACCGAAAAAAGGAAATCAAGCAACGCGGATTTTGAACTTTGCTGACGATCTCGAATTATTTCACACACCGGACGGCGACGCTTTCGCAACTATCGAAGCATCGAACGGGCATTTTGAAAATCACTTTTTACGGTCAAAGCCGTTTCGCAGTTGGCTTGCGTATAAATTCTTTCAGGATGAAGGACAAATGCCGTCAACTCAGGCGTTGCAGGACGCGCTGAACACGCTTGAAGGTAAGGCAATTTTTGAAGGCGAAGAGATTGAAATGTTCGTTCGTCTGGCTTCGGTAAACGGGAAAATTTATCTCGATCTGTGTAATGAGAATTGGCAGATTGTCGAAATATCAAAAACGGGCTGGCAAGTCATCGAATCCAGAAACGCGCCGGTGAAGTTTTATCGCACAAAAGGAATGCTCCCTCTTCCGATGCCGATACGCGGCGGAGATGCGCGAAAGCTTGAAAAGTTCCTGAACGTCAACAAAACGACATTTATTTTAATTATCTGTTGGCTTATAAATTGTTTCCGTCCGGGGTTTCCGTTTCCGATAATTATCATTGGCGGCGAACAAGGTTCAGCAAAATCTACGACAAGTAGAATACTCCGCCGTCTGATTGATCCGAATAAAACGGATTTCCGCTCCGCTCCGCGTGATGAACGCGATCTTATATTAGCGGCAACAAATGCGTGGCTTTGCGCTTATGACAATATTTCCAGCATTCCCGCCTGGTTGTCGGACGCGCTTTGCCGTATCTCGACGGGCGGCGGTTTTTCTACCCGCACTCTTTACGAAAACACCGAAGAAACGATCTTTGCCGCAAAACGTCAAATTCTCTTAAACGGTATCGGCTCGATTGCCGACAAGGGCGATGCGCTCGACCGGGCGATTCTTGCTTCATTACAGCCGATCCCGAAAGATAAAAGAAAAACAGAAAGTGAAATAAAAGAAATGGGAACGCACCAGGAACTCCTGGAAAAAGGCGGACTATACTACAAGCTTTATCAACTGCAATATAAAGAAGAACTATCTTATGAGTAATTTCCCCGAGCTGCTAATAGCATCAAATAATGAGCACAAAGCGGAAGAAATAAAAAACATTCTGGCGGTATCATCACCCAATACGAAAGTCTATACTCTTAAAGATAAAGGGATAGAAATTGATGTAGTTGAAGACGGTGACACTCTGGAGGAGAATGCTTTAAAGAAAGCCGAAGAGATATTTTCACTAGGCAATATTCCGGTTATATCCGATGATACAGGATTGTTTGTCGAAGCGCTTAGAGGAAAGCCCGGAGTTTATTCAGCCAGGTATGCCGGTGAAGACGCCACATACGAAGATAACTGCCAAAAAGTAATTAACGAATTAACGGAATTTAAACTTAAAGCGTCCCCTGCATATTTTAAGACTGTTATATGTTTGTTTGAGACGAGAAAATATCATCAATTCTTCGAAGGAGTCTGTAACGGCCAGATTATCACTGAATCCAGGGGTGATAACGGGTTTGGTTATGACCCGATATTCATTCCAAGAGGATATATTAAGACTTTTGCTGAATTGAGTTCAGATGAAAAGAATAAGATTTCCCACAGGGGAAAAGCAGTACAAGAATTAAAGAAGTATTTGCTTGGAGAGCACTAGAAGTTTCTAACTATTCCCGCCATCAGGTCCATATTTCCGCTTCTTCCGTCAGTCCAGACACCTACCAGTCCATTTTTAGAAGTTGTAATGGAAATATAGTCACCCATATAGCTTCCCGCCACCACGATACCGAGGGGATCGAAGGATTCCGTGGAGATGTTTTTACAGGAAAATGACCTTCCATTATCCATAGAAGCAGCAACGTAAGCTTCGGTTAAAAGATTATCGGGATCATTCTGTGAAGTATAATACAGGATATGGATTGTACCGTCTTTGCAGGTAATAGCGGGCATAAACTTATCCGAATGAGGGTTATCGGAAACCCGTACGGGTTCAGTGAAACTCATTCCGGAAATATCTCCCGAAACATAATACACATCGGAAAATTCACTGTTATCAGAAAGAGCGGAATAAGTAATGTGAAGTGTTCCGTCCAATAGTACCAGCTGTGGATCGGAATTTACTCTTACCCCTTTATCGCCGGATCTTTTAATTACCCTTTGCTTTTCGACAATGTCATCGTATGGAGAGTACTCTGCAATGACTGTGCTTTTGCTCCAGGAAGCGCCATTATCATTCGAAGATATTATCTTAATGCTATTATCTTCAGAATAAACGAGGTACATTATTCCGTTTTTAATAAACAAGTCAGCATAATCGATATCACCTTTTATTACGATAATTTCACCTGAAAATGTTTTACCGCCGTCCCGGCTAAAACTATATGCGACAGTTTCACTACCATCGCCTTGTTCGAGCCATATAACATAGATATTATCCTGATCATCGAATGTAACTTTAGGCTTATCGAACTTTGCATCTTCGGATTCAAATGCTTTTACAGTAACCGGTGACTTCATCCAGGTGAGTCCGTTATCACGGGAGAGATTAAAAATCACATTCCTGCTGTATTCGCTGGATCTCATTGCAACGGTCACATAAGCAAGATTACCTTTTGAATCGAACTCAGCCCACGGGTCAGAATAGTACAAATCACCCTTTATCATCGAAAGCGGGATCCCGGATTGTTTCCATTGAATTCCCCCATCCAGCGATACATAAACTGTAGCTAAACCCTCTGCGGAAAAATCATTAGCAACCACCGCCATTGCATCGGGATTAACTGGATTCGAAACGATCCGCGGTTCCGAAACGCCATGCCGGGAATTTATCCTTACATTCATAACATTCTCATCACCGGAAATGTAACTTTCATTATACGCTGAAGGAATTCCGAATTCATCGAAATATGAGGAGTGCCTGGGCGATAGCTGGATATCAATCTCATCATCCGGGGTAGTGGAAAATATATACAGTACAAATAGAGCAAAAAATCCTGCCGTACTGAAAATCAAAGGAATATAATTTTTTAGCTTACCGATTCTCATATATT
>JBGTSF010000094.1:13361-15395 GCA_041940425.1 Pyrinomonadaceae bacterium | reverse complement strand
GAAATTTTTGGCAAATGCCGGAGCGGGATTTAACGCTTCGGGCTGAGGCGAAACGCCGCGCCACGTTTCCGGCAAAGCGAGAAATTGATCGAGCCGTTTCGGATCGTTTTCCGCCATTTTCATAAAATCGTCCATAAACGAATCAGTCGCAAACCGGAGAATTGCCGGACGGCTCAGTTCGGCGCGGCGCAGAGCGGCTGTATTCTGCGAAATCGCTTTTCCCCAGAGCGGCGACGGTGCTGTCCATTGAACAAAATCTTTCATAAAATTCTCACCAGATGTTTCCCGCGCCCGGCGTGTAAGACGCGCTGATCACGCTGTTGCTGATAAGCGTGTCGCACTGCACGACACCGCTGAATTTCGACATTCCGGCATCAACCGTTACCATTCCGGCGGAAACCGCAACCTGCGAAGCGTTGACCGTAACTTTCGCCGAAGCCGTAATGGTGATACCGCTCGTTTCGAGTTTGACGGAATTGCCGTTGCTGTCCATGATCTCGACCGCACCTGGACCGTCCTTTAAAGTGATTTTCTGACCGCCCGGAGTTTCGAGAATCATTTTTTCCTGTCCGTCCTGATCGTCGAGCGTTACCTTCACGCCATTGCGCGAACGGATAACTTTTTTGTAATTGTTTCCGCTTCCGTCCATTGATTCGGGCGGATTGTCCTTGCCGTTCCAGAGACATCCGACGACATACGGGCGATGCGGATTGCCCGCTTCAAACGCGACGAGAACTTCGTCGTTGACATCCGGCACAAACCAACTTCCGCGATTTTTTCCGCCCATCATCGTCGCCAGCCGCGCCCACGCTTCATATTTCGAACCATCATTATCAGGCGACCACGGCAGAGAAATTTTCACTCTGCCCTGCCCGTCCGGGTCTTTGATGTCGGTTACGAGCGCGGGAAAAACTCCGTACCAACGCCCGCCAAGCCCGTGCGCTACACGCCCTTCGATAATTTCCTGTATTGCGGTCAAATTACTCATCTTTTTTTACCTACAAAATTCTTACTGCCTACCGCCGCCGCCAACTGCCGACTTATTTACCTATTCCCGTTCGTTCGGCGCGAAATTCGGTTCGGAAACCTTTCGCGTTGTCGAAAATATGCGCGATTTCGGCAACGTAATATTTTCCGTTGAAAATTTTGCCGAGACCGTCTAATTCGACAAACGCGCCGACACGCAATTTGGCGTTCGGTTCGGCTGTTCCGCGCCCGACGACGAATTGCCGCGCGATGGTTTTCATAAAACTGTCCGCGACCGTTTGCGCTTCCTGTCCCGTAATCGGCGTGGTGTGAACGATTGATTCTTTCCGCTCGCCGAACGCTTTTTTCAAAATTCCGATTCCGCTTTCATCGCTTCCGAGTTCGCCGGAAATTGCCGAATCCGATGCTTCTTTTTTGATCGCCTCTTTTGCCGAAACGTCCCAGCCGGAAGCCGTTACTTTTGTTCGCTGGTTGGCAAGATCGGCAATGACGCAAAACTCACGAAGCTGCGCCCCGTATTTCAACTGCAATTTTTCTTGCCCGCGATTCGAGCGCGTTTTCACATTTAATTCCTTGTCTTTTATCCAAATTTCGGCATCAATCGAACGCGCGCGGTCGCGCATAAAAGCGAGATCGGATTGATTGACCTGCGCGACCGTCTTATGCGTCGGACTCGTAACATTGATCTTCGGAGTCAAGCCATGATCCTGCGCGATTCTTCTGATAACGTCTTCGTCCGAAACGTCTTCAAATGTCCGCGTCCGCCGCGTCATCCGCAGATTTTGCAAAGCGTCTTCCGCCAAAACGGTGATCGTCGGTGCTTTGCCTTCGGGAAACTCGGCTTCGAGCGCGGTGATCTTGCCTTTGAAAATTTCTTCCGTTCCGATCTTCACCTGAAACTCTTTTCCGAAATCGAGCGTTTGACGGTCGAAGTAAAGAAAATCAATGCCGTTAGCTTTCGGTCCCCAGTTTCCGAATTTTGCTTCACAGCGAAAGAGTCCGTCCGTTTTTTCGACGATCAAAAGATAGTTCAACGCGCCGACCAGC
>JBGTSF010000094.1:0-13262 GCA_041940425.1 Pyrinomonadaceae bacterium | reverse complement strand
GAAAGAGTCCGTCCGTTTTTTCGACGATCAAAAGATAGTTCAACGCGCCGACCAGCGAAGTATTTTCTTCGCCCGCCAAGAAAAACTTCGGTCTCGCGCTATCCATTCCGGTTGTCGAATCTAAAGGCATAAGTTTAGTTAATGGTCTTTGGTTTTGGTTTTTGGTCTTTGGTTTTATTTCAATTTCTGATCTAAAACTTAAACTTCAAACCGTTTAATGAGTCGCGACTCTTTCCAATCTTTCCGCTCGCCGTTCGAGCATTTTTTTTACATCGTGGTCGGACATTTCGCTTTTTTGTCCTCCGGCTTTTTCGTCCTGCTTTTTCGCCGCCGTCTGATCGTTTTGCGGCGGCGTTTGCGGTATTACTTCAAACTCGTTGATGACGACTGCCATATTTTTTTACTCCGTTGTAAACGACGCATTCGCCGACAAATTTCCCTGCGCCGACAGATTCGTCTGCGCTCCCAGAGACGTTTGGACGGACAAATTCGCCACCGCGCCCGTGTCGTTAAAAAGCGGAACATTTCCGCCGCCGATGCCCGCCGAGAATCCGGCGGTCGCGTTCATATCGAGAAGCTGTCCGGCTTGCAGAGAACGCGGATTTTCTATCCCGTTGGCGGAAGCGACCGATTGCCAATCGTCGTTTCCGCTGTTCGCCGCCATATTCTGCAGATTCGAACCTTTCGGTGCTTCCGTTAAAGGTCGCGTTCCGGTCGGTGGAGTTCTCGCCGGCGCGTCTTTTCCGAATTTGTAAACGTCAATTTTTTGCTGTGTTAAATTGAGCGTCATACTCGCCCTAAGCGGTATGCCGTCGGCGGAAAAAAATTCCAAAGATTCTTCGAGCGATTCCATCAAACCGTCAAACTGGAACGATCCCCAGATAAACCGCACGCCGGGCGGGATAAATTTTTTCTTGTCTTTCGCGTCCGGTTTCGGGATGATGAAATGAGTAATTTTTTCAGTCATCTTTCTCACGTCGAGAACCGTCTCGCCTTTCTGCGGCGCGTTGACATCAAACCAAAGCTGTAAAGTCAGTTTCGTCGTTCCCGCGCCGACGAATTGCTGTGCCGGACTTCCGCGCTGGTCGCCCGAACCTTCCGGCGTTTGAATCTGGTTGGCAAAACTCACCTTGAGCGATTCGGGATTAAACTGCACCGGAATTTTTTGGGTCGGCTCTTTTTCGGGATTCGCCAGATCAATTTCCTGCAATTCGGCTTTGACTAAATTTGCTGATTCGGGCATCTTTTTTTTTCTCCTTTAGCTCTCGGTTTTGAGTTTTAACGACTCGTATGCAAGCTGAAATTCCTCGATCGCCACGCCGCCGTCTTTGGCGTTCATCGGCGGTGCTTTTAATTTGACGGGCAGACAGCTTGAAAGTAAAAACTTCGCTTTGACCTGTTTATCGGCTGAAAAAAGAACGACTTCGGCATCGGCGCGCGTTTCGGGATTGGTCTGCATCAGCTCGACCCATTTCCACAGATCAAACGTTTCGGTCATCCCGCGCTTTAAGGTCAGCGTCCCGTAATTCGTCGGTCCGGTCAGCCGAATCTGTTTGCCGTTGTTTCCGCCTTCGCGGATCGTCTTCGCTTCCATCGTTACCTCAAGCCCGTCGCACTCGGCAAAAGCGGCATCGCAAACCTGCATCGCCACGCCCTCGACCTTGATCTCGACGGCGAAATTGAACGCCATAAAAGGGTAATTTACTTTTTCTTCTGCCATAAAATTATTAATTTGAGCCGGTCGCTACCGCTCCTGGTTCTGACTTTCTCAAACCGTTTCCAAAACGCTTGTTCGCCCGCCCGCGTTGATCAAACGCACAGTTACGAACTTCAACGGAAGCGACGGCGCGACGCGCAATTCGACAATAAACCGACCTTGCTCGAGGCTCTGAAAATTGTTGATCGTATCGCTGACAACGACCTGATACGAGGTCGCCGGAGTCGCTCCGGCAAACGCTCCGCGCACGAACATTTTGTCCAAAAGCGCATTGAAACCGCGCTGAACGCTCCGCCGAAACCGCTCGTTATTCGGCTCGAAAACATATTCCGCGCCGTGTTTCAACGCCAGCCGCCGAAGCAAACTTAAAAGCCGCCGCACATTTATTTGCCGCAGATCGAGATCATCGCTCAAGGTGTCGGAATTTAAAACGAGAAAGCCAGTCGGCTCGTGCCGGACGAGATTGACGAGCGCGTCCTGAAAATCGAGAAATGTTCCGTGCCCGAATTCTTTTCCCAGACCGAGAACATTCTGCAAAGCCTCGTTTGCCGGAGCGAGCCACGCGCCGCGCGTCAAAGAACGCTTGGCAAAAACGCCGCAAACCGCGCCGCTTGCGGGAATCTGTCTGACTGCTTCAAAACCTTCTTCGCGCGTTAGAAGCCACGGGTGATAAACCGCACCGAAACTCAAAGCCATCTTTTCATCCGCGCTGAACGGCTCGACCTGCGCGGTCGGCGCGGTCATTCCCTTCGCCGCTTTGAGCGTCGCAATATGCCGGACGGCTTCGTCTTTTTCGAAATGTTCGGGCAAATCCAGAACGGCAAACATATCGCCCCGCGCCGCGCACATTCTCAAAAGCGCGCGTTGGACGGCAAGCAGAACATCGGTCGAAAAATTCTTTCCCGGATCAGACGTTTTTTCCTCTTCCAAATATTTCGCCGTCCAATTTTCCGCCGCCGGAATTTTAATCGCCAAGCCGTCAGACCAATTACTTTTAACATTGCCGATTTCGGCGCGAACGCGGAAATAAAAAATTCCCGCGCCGTGTTTTCGAATCTCGAATCTACTTTTTTGGTTTCGATAAATTTCTTGCGGAAATTCAAACTCCGGCGTTGACGATTCTTGCAAAACAAACACTAAATTTTCGTCGTCCGCGTCGTGTTTCCAGACGAGCGTAAACGTTCCGTCAGAAATTTCATTTTCCTCGACTTCAAAATCCTCCGGCGGTTCGATTATTTTCAGATCGCAATCGAGAAAATTTCCCCGGAGCGGTTCTGCGACGGGTTTTATATCCGGTTTTCGACAATCTTGAAAACGCCACCATTCGGGACGCAAAGGTGGCGCGAACGGTTTCGGCATCTTTGAAACCGAACTTTTTTCATCGTTTTGAAACCAGCCGCGATGAACCGCGTCCGGGACGGCGATGATCGTCGCTTCGTCGAGCGAAAGACTCGCATAAGCCGGATTTGTCGGCACACTTTCCGCCGAGGCGACCGTTACGGTTTCCGGCGCGAGCGCGGAATGAATGCCCCACAGACGGCGCGGATTCGGACTCAGATAGCGGATAAATTCCGCCTCGTTGAGGAGATTGTTCAGACCGGTATTTTTCAGTTTTTCATCGAGAAAAAGTTTTTCGTCGAAAACCTGCAAGCCGTCACGCTGAAGTTTTGTTCCTTGAAGTTCGATTGCGCCGAGATAGTTTTCTGCCAGAGCAGTCGGAAAAACGGGAATGAAAAATCCACCGCGGTCGCCGCTTCCGGCAATGGGAGAATTTAGGAGTTGCGAAGTCAGCAGCCGCGATGGATTTTCGGGAGAGTCTTGTTCTTCGTTTTCGGAGAAACTGTAAAATTCATCATCTGTCAGCAGATTTCCCCAAAATCGTTCGTGCGGATCGTTGAATGACAGATCACTTAATTTCGTTAAATTTGTCTCGCCTTCTTTTATCCAAATCTCGAAAGAAAGTTTTTCGACATCGGGCAATGAAGCCGGACTGCCGACGGCAAACTTAACCCCGGTTATCACGACAAAAACGCCATTGCAGATCAGATGGATTTTTTTTCCGTTTTCCGGTTTTTCGTCAAAGACAGTTTCGACTTGCAGGCAAAGCAGTTTTCCTTGAAATTCCGCGACCGCCAAACTTCCTTCGGCAGGCGCGTCCGAAAGCGAAAAATCGGAAAATATCAGATGAACCTTTGTTTCCCGTTCACCTGTCGCAGTATTTTTCCCGCCTTTTTCAAGTCTTATTTCGGCTTGTTTTTCCAAAAAAGTAATGTGCGAAGCATCTTCCGCGCCGTAAACGTAATGACTGCACCACATTCTGACCGAACTATTTTCGGGATCAGGAAAATTTTCGTCCGGCAAACTCTCAAGCCAGACAAATCTTTCAGCGATAATTTTTACCACCGATTTTCCGAATGTGGGAGAAAATGAGGGAGAAGTTTGTTCATTTTCGTTTTCGATCTTGTCCGCCGTCAGGAACAAAATCAAATCGCTTTCGGGAAAATCGAGCCGTAACAGATCGCCGTTTTTTACCGGATCATTCGCGGAAGTTTCGACGCTTAAAATGATATTTTCATCAGACACTTGCAGATTTTTGAATTTCAGCGCGGTCAAAACGGTCGCCGTCGCTACCCGCAGATCGTCCGACCAACTTCCTTTCGAGCGCGCCCGCGCGAATACGGGCATCACTTTCGAAGGATCGTCAAAATCAATGCCCGCCAAACCCGGCAGCGGAAAGAAATTATACGCCGCGCGGTTTTGCTGATTTTCCGGTTCGGCTGACACTTTCGCCGTGCGGATCACCCAGCAACGCCGTCCGCCGTTTCGGAAAAACATCCGCACCGCCGGCGCGAGATGCGCGAAGATCATCCCGCCTTTATTTTTATCCCAAACGAGCGGCAAATCTTTGCCGAATATGTCGGCAAATTGTTCCGCCGACTCCAGAACGACCGGAATCCCGATCGGACCTTTTGCCGCAAAACCGACAAACAGCGCGACATCCATTCGCGGCAGAATGTCTTCACGCGTCATGGTTTGCGCTTCAAAACGGAAGCCCGGCAAGCGGCGGATTTTTAAATTTGTCGCTGACATTATTTTTAGAATTAGGTTTTAGGAATTAGGTTTTAGGTTTTAGTTTAGATTGAATGGCTTAAAACCTAACCCCTAATGCCTAACACCTTTATTACTCCATTTCCAGACGTTCGTATGAAAGCGTCAATTCTTCCATCGCCACGTCCGTTCCTTTGGCGTTCATCGGACCGCCGACGTATTTGATAATTCGCGCGTTCAACAATCGCCACGTCAGAACCGGCGTGGTGTTGGTTTTGTCCTCGCTCATCAGATTGATCGTTACGTTTCGGACGCCGTTGGTCGTGCCGTTGCGGATGTCGTTCAGCCAGCCGTAGAGATCCAAAACGCCGATCGCGCCGCGTTTCAGTGTTACATCGCTTGCCTTGTTCAAACCTGTAATTTTGCGGACATTGTTGGTCGGCTCGTTGCCGTTGCGGTATTCGACGACGGTCATTTCCATGCCGATATTGCTGCATTCCTGAAAACCGGCGCGGATTCCCTGCCCCAAATCAACCGTAAAATTAAACTGCGGATACGGATTTACTCTTTCAGTTGCCATTTTTTTCTCCTTATTTGTCCTTAGTCATTTGTCATTAGTCCTTAGCAAGTTGAATGAAAATTGAAAATTTAAATTAAGTTCAACCGGCAAAGGACTAAGGACAAAAGACAATTGACTAAAAATGATTTTCATTAAACCTTTCTGTCCGCCGTCCATTGACCGATGCGGAAAATTACGAATTCAGCCGGTTTGACGACCGCCATGCCGATCAGACAGACGAGCCGCCCGTTGTCGAGATCGTTCTGCGTCATCGTCGAACGGTCGCATTTGACGAAATAGGCTTTTTCCGGTTTTTCGCCCAGAAGCGCGCCGGACACCCATTCGTTATACAGAAAATCCTGAATCGTCTGACGGACGTTCGCCCACAGCGCGTCGCCGTTCGGCTCGAAAACCGCCCACTGCGTTCCGCGGTCAATCGAGCGTTCGATATATGCGAAATAGCGGCGCAGATTGACGTATTTCCATTCGGGATCGCTGCTCGTCGTGCGCGCGCCCCAAAGTCTGTAACCGCGTCCTTCAAAAAAGCGGAAACAATTGATGCCTTCGGGATTGAGAACTTCCTGCTGTGCCTTGTTCAGGGTTTTTTCAAAACCGATGGCAAGCCGCACGACTTCATTCGCCGGAGCTTTATAGACGGCGCGTTCGACATCGTTGCGGGCATAAATACCGGAAACGAAACCGCTCGGCGGAAGATGAATTTCCTGCTGCGTTACGGGATCGAGAACCTTCACCCACGGGTAATAAAACGCGGCGTATTTCGAATCAATTTTCGCCCGCATCGCCCGCACGTCGGCAATCGTCTGATTTTCTCCGCTGTCGAGAACGGCGATGCGGTATTTCATTCGTTCGGCGTGGGAGATCAGGAGATTGATAATGGTCGGGGCTTGTTTTGAATAGCCGTTCGCATATCCGAACGTCGAGCCGGGCGCGGCGACAATTGAAATGTCTTCGATATCTTCGAATTGTTTCAAACCCTTTTTGTTCGGCTCGGTATCTTTTGCCTCGCCTTCGTATTCCGTTGCCGTCGGGCGCATCCCGTCGTTGCCGCCGTCGAGAATAAATGAGATCGAGCGGTCGTCTTCGGTCGAATCGTCTTTTAATAGATTTTCTTCGAGAACCGAATCGCTGCCGTCATAGTCGAACAAAAGCTGTAAAACTTCCAAACCGTTTTCGATTTCATTACCGCTGACAATAATCGGTAATCGTCTCGCTTCCGAAATGTTTGACGGCTCCTTCGCAAATTTGTCAAAAACGGAATCCGGCGATCCGGCGCGTTTGTGAGCGGGATCGAGCGCAAGATCGGAATAAACGCGCGTGTCGGCTTCCGGGTCTTCGACCGCTTTGGTCGTAACCGTCAGCGTAATGACCCGAATCTGATCGTCGTTATCAACATTCACATCGTCCTGCGTCAGCTTTGTGCTTGGCGAACCGTTCGCATCCTTGGGTAGAAATTCCCAGACAGGTTCGCCGTTTGCCGGATCGCGTTCTTTTTGAGCAATGTAGAATCCTTCCTGAATCGGCTCAGGCGGAGGCGAAGTCGGCGGCGAGGTCTTGGGCGGAAATTGCTGTAAAAAAACAATATCTTTATCGAGTAACCCGTTAAAAGTCGGAATGTCCTTCTTCTCGCCGTTTTCCTCGATCTCTTTTTTCCCGAGAATGCTTTGTCCCATTCTCAAAGTCATCCAGACACGCATTTTCCCGAGTTCGCCGGGAAACCGTGCGCTGACTTTCAGCCAACTCTCGTTTTCATCCGGTTTATCGTCCGGTTCATCAAGAGCGGGAATAAAGGTTTTGGCGTATCCGTCGTCCGTCTCGCTCATAGCACGAAAAATTCGTGAAATATAAAGCCGCTTGCCGCCTTCCTCAAAAAAAGCGCGGACGGCGTGCCACATAAAATTGGTCATTTCTTTTTTCGTTTCATCTTCCTCATTTCCGAAATTCAACGGATTTCGGTCGCCGTAGATACGTTCGAACTCTCCGAGACTAGTAATCACGTCAGGTTCGAGATCAACCGGACCATAACGGGTCGGTCCGATAAAGCCGGTCGTCGTCGTGCTGACGCCTTCGATTGATTTGGCGCGATATGAAACTTCTTCGATAAAAACACCAGGCGCAAGATATTCAGGCATATATTTTCTCCTCGAAAAACCGGCTTAATTCGCCGGGCTGACATATAAAAACGATGAAAAAGCAGTGTCCGAATCCGGCAGAGCGGGCGAATCCGCAATTTTGCGAGAGCGCAAAACGAGTTCCCTGCCGAACTGTAAAACGGCTGTTTCCAATTCTTCGGTTTGACGGTCGTCAGCCCAGAGCGTTCCCTCCGCCTGAGCCAGCGCGAGCCGTAGATCGGGTAATTTTTCTTCGCGGCTTCCGTGTGTTTCGGGCGGCGAAGTTTGAAAAATATTCGGTTGATATTTAATCGTTAAATCCAAATTCCACTGTTGTTCGGCGAGCAAAACCCGCCTCGAAGCGGCAGGAGGCGAGGCAAGCGGAGCGGATTGCGGAGCGAGCGACGGGAAGATCAAAACGATCTGCCCGTCGTCGCCGGAAATTCCTCTGGCAACCAGACTGCCGTCAAAACGCGCCTCCAAAACCGAATTTGAAGCCGGAACATCACCGCCGATTTCACGAAGCTGCGCGCGGACGACTGACATTCCGCCCGAAGTTTTTCGCGTCGGCGCGGAATAGAGCGGGATGCTTTGCAGAATTTTATTCGGCGATGAAACCGGAACATTTTCCCATTTGTAGATGCCTTTGACGGGAAGCTCGACCGAAAATCTAAAGGAAAGAAATCTTTGTTCTATATCCGAAACTTCGATGACGTATGAATTTTCGGGCGGGTTGTTATTCCAGAATTCATCGTTGCCCTTTCCATTTGAGAAAGCCTCCGATCCCTTGATCTTTTGCAGAGCATAGACACCGAAGCGGTTCGGGCGAAGAGCCGTTTTGTTTTTCCAAACGCCGGAATTTACCGGATATGCTGAAATGCTCAATCCGTCCGCCACTCGCTCGCCCGTTGTTGTATCGTGAAAACAGACTCCGAGCGGCGCGACAATTGAAAACTCTTCGATGATGGGAAACGGTGTCATTTTGTAATTAGGAAAGTTTGGATGGAAACTCGTTTTTAAAGACACTTCGCCGTCTGAAATTTCGGGTTAAACGGAAGCCGCACAAATGCTCTTTTTTGCGAACCGTTTAAACCCGGAATTTCAAAATTGAAATTTCTTTTGCCATGAGTTTTCAAAAAACTTCTTTAAATTCTGATTAAACCTTACGTTTTGGCGAAATTGAATTCCCGTGTTTGCACCGGCGCGGTTTCTTCGACCGGAATTCTCGAATCTATTCCGACGACTCTGGCGATGTAACCGATGGAAACCGGCAAACTGACCTTAAATGCGCTCCAGAGATTCGATACATCCTGGAGGGAAAGCGAATTAAAAATTACTTCAATGGTCTCGTTGGGACGAAAAACATCCTGTTCGGGTCCAAAATTGTTTAATCGTTCGGCGGACAAGACGGGAGCATCGGCGAGCGTTTGCATAACCAGTCCCAGAATCCTCTGCTGCCGGACAACGTTTTTTGCCCAGACGGTCAAAAGGTAGTGCAGGTCGAGCGGCAGCGGCGCGCGGCGCGCGATGCCGTCAAGCCCGATTCGGTTCGGCATATTTCTCAGCCCGGCGTTTATTTCCACGCGATAGAGAAAAAGCGAAATGCCTTCGTCCATCGGCGATTGAAAATCGGCTGGCTGATATAGTTCGAAGCGGGCGTTCGGAAAATCGCTCTGCGGAATGTTGTCTGCCAACAGTCCCAGAACGGTCTGTCCGACTGCCGATACGGCTTGGGCTTTTGCCATATCGAAGTCTCCTTTTGAAAATACAAACAGTTAGAAACGGAAATATTTTGATAAAAATATTTTCGACTTTTTTCTTATGGTAGATTCAATGACAAAGCCAGCAAGAAAAATTTGCCTAAAAAATTTTCAAAATTGTAATTTATTTTTGCCAGGAATTTTTAAGTGCAGAAATAAAAAGACTTGCTAATTAATTTAAAATGAAAAAACTTTTCACATTTTTCAGTGAAAAGTTTTTTAGCTGGTCGGGGCGAGAAGATTTGAACTTCCGACCTCACGGTCCCGAACCGTGCGCTCTACCAGGCTGAGCCACGCCCCGTCAAAAACTCAAGTAACAAATTCTAAATGACCGAACCCGACAAGTCAAATGAAATTCAAAAATCCCGGAGACCAAATTTTTATAAACTAAAAAGCGTTAAAACGCCGCTCTTTAAATATCTACTCCCATTTCTTCTTCGAGTTTCGATTTGCCGAATTTGGCTTTTAAGTATTCGATGATGATCGGCAGGATCGAGAGAAAAACGACGACGATGACGACTTTGTCAATGTGATCTTCGAGTTTGAAACCGGGAATGCCGAACCAGCTCTGCATCACGCTTTCGACAACACCGCCGAGAAAATATCCGGCAAACAGCATACTCGAAACCCAGAACAAACCGCCGACGACGTTGTAAAAAGCGAAATCCCGGTAGCGCATATACGCCGCGCCCGCGACGATCGGCGCAAAAGTGCGGACGATCGGCACAAAACGGGCGATGATGATCGTTTTCCCGCCGTGTTTTTCATAAAAGGCGTGCGCTTTTTTAAGATGCGCGGGATTGAAAAATCTCGATTTCGGACGCTTAAAGATCGCCTGCCCGACCTTTCTGCCCGAATAATATCCGACCGCATCGCCGACCACCGCGGCGATAAAAAGCGTAACGAGCATTATCCATAAATTCAGTTTTCCCGCCGCCGCAAAAAGCCCGGCAACCACTAGCAAAGAATCGCCCGGCAGAAAAAACCCGACCGCCAGACCGGTTTCGGCAAAGATGATAAAGATCAAACCTAAATAAACATAGCCGCCGAGCCAATCGAGCAGGGTGTCAATCATCACTTTCGGATTGAGAAAATCTTTGACCTGATACAGAAATTCTATTATTGATTCCATAAAAATTACTTGGATAAACTTTATAAAATTATTTGCGCTCGTGGTTGACCTTCCAGCCGTGTTCGCCGATCAGCGGCACAAAAGCGCACGCGCCGAAATCTTCCGTGACAAATTCCCTCTCGGTGCGCGTAACGCGAACCAGACGCTGTGATTGCTGATCTTCGCCGATCGGAATTACGAGATGCCCGCCGATTTTTAGCTGATAAACGAGAGGTTCGGGAATTTCTGGACTTCCCGCCGCGACCAGAATTCCGTCAAACGGCGCGTAAACTTCCCAACCGACCGTGCCGTCGGCGCATTTCAAAGTAAAGTTACTGATGCCGAGTTTGAGCAAGCGGGTTCGCGCCTCTTCGCATAATTGCGGAACTCTTTCGATGGCGAAAACGCGCTGGGCGATCTGCGATAAAACGACGGTTTGATAACCCGAACCCGCGCCGATCTCCAAAACTTTCGCTGACGGTTTGAGTTCCAAAAGCTCGGTCATCCGCGCCACGATATACGGTTGGGAAATCGTCTGCTGACCCTCTATCGGAAGAGCGTTGTCTTTATAAGCCTGATGTTTGATGGCTTCGGGAACAAACAGATGACGCGGCACGCGGTTCATTACTTCGAGAACCTTTTCGTCCCGGATCTTGTAATGATCGCGCAACCGCGCAACCATTTTCGCTCTTAACATTTCGTAGCCGTCCATCACTTTGGAGTTTAGAGAGTGCATAGAGTTTTAGAGTTGCGAGTTAATTTTATTTTTTCACTCTCCAAACTCTCTAAACTCTATGCACTCTCTAAACTCTAAAAACTCACTTCTCCCAATTTTTCAAAACTTCTATCGCCGGATGATCGGTCAGATCGGCTTTCATCGGCGTAACCGAAACAAATCCGTCGTCAATCGCTTCGAAATCCGTCCCGCCTTCGGCGCGGAATCCGTCGCGGACTTCGCCGATCCAGTAATACGGTTTGCCGCGCGGGTCAATATGTTCCGAAATGACAGGACGCGCGCTTTTAAAACCCTGTTTCGTTACGCGAATTCCCTTCGGCTCGCCCTTCGGCACGTTGATATTCAACAAAGTATTTTCGGGAATGCCGTCGCGGATCGCTTTTTCGGTCATTTCTTTAGCGACTTTTATAGATTCGGAAAAATCGTGCTTTCTGTTTGCCACCAAACTAAAAGCCAGACCGGGAACTCCGAGAATCGTCGCTTCGAGCGCGCCGGCGACCGTTCCCGAATAGGTCGCGTCGTCGCCCAAATTCGCGCCGTGATTGATGCCCGAAGCGCAAATTTGCGGGCGCAGTTCGGGCGGCAAAATTCTGTTTAAAGCGAGAGTTACGCAATCGGTCGGCGTGCCGTCAACCGTCCAATGCCGCGCGTCAATCTGCCGAATCCGCAAAGGTCTCGCCAGTGTCAAACTGTGCGACGCGCCCGACATTTCCGAAGCCGGAGCGACGACAAAGCAATCGCCGATCTCCGCTAGCGCGTTTTCGAGCGCGATGATTCCTTCGGAATGATAGCCGTCGTCGTTGGTAATAAGAATACGGATTTTTTCCCGCGCCATAACAGAAATAATGCGCGATGCAAAGCGGTTTTTCAAACTCACTGCTTTACATCACGCATTATGAAAAAACTATAAAAATTTTACTATCGAAAACCCTACGATCTCGGTCCCTGGTTTTGATTTTGATTCATCGGACGAACCGAGCGGAAACGGCGGCGGTTGCGCTTGCGCGCGTTAGCCGATTTGAGTTTCGCCTTTTGTCCGGGCGGAATGAAATGCGCGTGCTTTTTCAAATCCTTGATGATCTCTTCGGAAATCACTTTCCGCTTAAAGCGGCGCAGCGCGTTTTCGATTGATTCATTCGAATTGACTGTTACATAAGCCATCTACCTTTATCACTCTCCTTTTTGTGCAGATTTTGCCCTTCGGAGCAAACTGATATTAAACACTTTTTTCATAGATTTGGCAAGTTTGGATGCTTATTTGTTTATTCCCAAACTTCATCTTCATCGAACTCAATTTCGTGCCTTATCAAAAAATCACGGAATTCGTCTTTGTAAGAAACGCTTTTATGAAAATGTTTTTGGTCAGCAATATACTTTTTCACAAATTCATCTTCGCATCTGCTAATCGTAAACGCACCGTAGCTTTCCTGCCAATCAAAATCAACAGTTCTTTTTTGCATAAACTCAGCACTGCGTTTTTTAACAATCCCGATAATTTTATCCAACGTCAAAAGCCTCGACATGGCGATAAGAATGTGAATGTGTTCCACATCACCACCGATTTTTAACGCTGGAGAATAAAGTTCATCAAACAGAATTTTGGAGATTTTATCGTAAAGTAATGGTTCGATTTTTTCAGTAATAAGCGGTTCTTGATTTTTCGTCGAGAAAATAATGTGAACGAGAATTTGTGAGTGATTTATCGGATTCATATTTATTCGCTTTCATAACGGCTCAAATAAAGTTTGCCGTCGTAATCATTGATGCCGATTATAACGCGGTCGAGAAAACCATGTCTGCCGAGAACATTGCGGTTAAAATTTTCGTCTTCCGAAAAAAAGACCGTTGCATCAAACTCGTAACCACCAATAACCAAAGTCATTTGATGTCCGAAAGCCTTGAAACGACTATTTGCGGTGCTGATGTTTTCAATAAGCCCTTTTTCGATTTCTATGCCTAACTTTTCACCGTAGCTTTTGTTAAAAATACAATAAGTCGAACCCGTATCAACTTTTGCTTCGGTGATTTCAGTTTTGTTATTCAAACGCAATTCGACACTGATCGTGATTCCGCTCTTGCCGGAATCGTATCGAACGAGCTTTTCAAATTCGAGAAAGTGCATTATGTTACCAACCGCCCCAAACAATTTCGTCTTTTGCCGGAATATAATGTAAAAATGTTTTTGTATAACCTTTCGCTTTT
>JBGTSF010000093.1:0-15894 GCA_041940425.1 Pyrinomonadaceae bacterium | reverse complement strand
CTCGAACAGTTAAGAAAGGCGATCGGTTTCGTGCCGCAGGAAACTTTTCTGTTCAGCAATTCGCTCGCACGAAACATCGCTTTCGGAATTGACGCGGACGAAATGACTCTGGAAAGCGCGAACGGAAATCCGCAGAGCGAAAAGGCGAAGCGTTATCTTTCGGTCGAAAAAGCCGCCGCGATTGCCGGACTCGCCGACGACATCAAGGATTTTCCGAACAAATACGAACAGCTCGTCGGCGAACGCGGTATCACGCTTTCGGGCGGACAAAAACAGCGCACGGCAATCGCCCGCGCCGTGATGCGAAATCCGCGAATCTTAATTTTGGACGATTCGCTTTCGGCGGTGGACACATACACCGAAGAAAAAATTCTTCACGGTCTGCGCGATGTCAGAACGGACAGAACGACTCTGATAGTTTCGCATAGAATTTCGACGATCCGCGATGCCGATCTGATCTGCGTTCTGCACGACGGGCGCATTACCGAACGCGGAACGCACGAAGAATTAATTAATCTGGGCGGCGAATACGCCGATCTTTACGAGCGACAGCTTTTGGAAGAAGAATTGGAGGCGACCGATTGAACTGGAAAAGTAAAAGATTCGCGGAAATGATTTTCGCGGGAAGTTTGATTCCCGCTTTTGCTTTTTACATTTTTAATTATTATTTTATCGGGCTAAGCAGATTTCCAACATACGTCATCGCCGTTTTAATTTGTCTTGTTCCCGTAATCATCTACTCGGTTTTTCGCAACCGGAGTTATAATCAATTCAGACGCCGCGCGCGAATATTGAAGGATCAAAGAGAACAAAGAATGAAAATTTTCGGTAACAATGCAGAAGAAACAAAAATCGAAATCAGTCAAAAATCAATTAAAAAGTAACAAAAATGGAAAATCAAAAACAAAATATCGAACAAATCTATCGAACTTTAGCTTTAATTTGGTTCGCGCTTTTCGTTTCGCAGTTTCTTTTTCTCGTGGTTATATTTTTTGTCAAACCCGCGCTTTTCCGGTTTGATTTTTCCCAGCCTTTTTTGCCCGGACAATTTTCGATCATCGTGATCGTTTTTCTTCTGGTCGGAATTACAAACATCGCCATTTCGTTTTTTCTCAGAAAAAAATATCTCGACCAGGCGGTCGCCGAACAGAATATTTATTTTGTCCAGACGGCTTTGATCGCAGGCTGTGCGCTGTGCGAATCGGTTTCGCTGTTCGGAATGATGCTCGCCTTTGTCGCCGATTATAAATACTTTTTTCTCTGGTTTATTTTAGGAATCGGCGCGACAATTTTTCACTTTCCGCGCCGCGATAATTTGATCGCCGCCAGCTACAAACAGTAGGCAGACGACAGCGGCAGTTGGCAGATTAATTTCTAATACTCAACCGGATTTTTTTATTTTGGCTGCCTACTGCCTACTGCCGCTGCCAACTTTTTTTTCTCGCTCAGGGAACTTTTTGGCGAGTTGGAGTGTCTAAGCAAGAAAAGACCCGCGGGCTTTTTCAACAAAAATTCAAAAATTTTATTGGAGAAAGTTATGAGAAAAATATCTCTTCTGCTCGCAGTCTGTCTGTTTTCCGTTTTTTCAATTTTTGCTCAGGACGAAACCACGCAAGGCTCGCTTTACGCGGTTAATAAAAAAGGCTCGGAACTCGGCGCGTGTCCTTTGAAAAGCACGCGGGTTTCAGCCGACATCAGCGGTTTTATCACGCGCGTTCGCGTCGTTCAGGAATTTGAAAATAATTTTAATGAGCCGATCGAAGCCGTTTATACATTTCCACTTTCGCAAACGGCGGCGGTTGACGATATGACGATGCGGATCGGCGACCGCATTATTCGCGGCGTTATTTTGAAAAAAGAAGAAGCGCGAAAAGTTTACGAATCGGCAAAAAGCAGCGGCAACACGGCTTCGCTTCTCGATCAGGAACGACCGAATATTTTTACGCAGTCGGTTGCGAATATTTTACCGAATGAAAAAATCGAGATCGAAATCTCTTACGTCGAAACTTTAAAATTTGAAGACGGAAGTTACGAATTCGTCTTTCCGATGACGGTAACGCCGCGTTATATTCCTGAATCGGTTGACGCGGAAGACGCGGAAAAAATCTCGCCGCCCGTCATTTCCGATACACGCGCCGGACACGATATTTCCATCGAAGTAAACTTAAACGCGGGCGTTCCGGTCGAAAATATCAACTCGAATTCTCACGAAATACAATCACTGAATCTCAGTCCGAACAGCGCGAAAATTTCACTTCGCAATGAAAAAACGATTCCGAATAAAGATTTCGTTTTGCGCTACGACGTGATTGGGCGGCGTTTAGAAGACGCGCTTTTGACGAACTACGGCGGAAACGGCGGATTTTTCAGCCTTATTTTATCGCCGCCCGAACGTCTTTCGGCGGAAGACATCACGCCCAAAGAAATTGTTTTTGTTTTGGACACATCGGGTTCGATGTCAGGTTTTCCGATTGAAAAAGCGAAGGAAGCGATGAAACTCGCGCTCGATAATCTTTACCCGGATGACACATTTAATCTGATAACTTTTGCGGGCGACACGCACGTTCTTTTTAAAGAACCCGTTCCGGCAACGCGGGCGAATATGGACAGAGCGCAGGCGTTTTTAGAATCGCGGCAAGGCGGCGGCGGAACGGAAATGATGAAAGCGATCACAGCCGCGCTCGCGCCTTCGGATTCTCAGGAACATCTCCGCATTGTTTGTTTTATGACCGACGGACTAGTCGGAAACGATTTCGAGATAATTTCTGAAGTTCAGAAACATAAAAACGCGCGAGTTTTCAGCTTCGGAATCGGAGATTCGGTCAATCGTTTTCTGCTCGAACAGATCGCCAAAGAAGGACGCGGCGAAGCCGAATTTATTTCTTTGACGGATGAGGGTTCACGCGCCGCGCGGCGTTTTCACGAGCGTGTCAGAAATCCGTATCTGACCGGTATTTCGATCGAATGGAACGGCTTGCCGGTTTCGGACATTTATCCGAAACGCATTCCCGACCTGTTCGGCGCAAAGCCGGTCGTCGTTTTCGGGCGTTACGCCGAGCCAGTTAAAGGCGCGGTAAAATTAAAAGGAAAGATCGGCGGGCAGATTTTCGAGCGCGAGATCGCGGTTGATTTTCCGGCGAACGAAACTTCCGAAAACGTGATGGCGACGCTCTGGGCGCGGACGAAAATTGACGATCTGATGGCGCAGAATTGGGACTTCAGCGCGGAAGAAACAAAAGAAACTCCGCGCCTCAAAAATGAAATTACAAAGCTCGGACTCGATTACCGATTGCTGACGCAATTCACTTCGTTCGTTGCGGTCGAAGAGCGAATCGTCAAACAAAACGGCAAATTAAAAACCGTGCGCGTTCCGGCTTATGTTCCGGCGGAGTTCGGTTTCGGTGAAGGCTATGGAGCAGGCGACGGTGACGGCGTTGGATATGGAAGCGGAAAAGGTTCGGGAGGCGGATATGGTATTGGATCCGGCAAAGCAAGAACAGTAACTTCCAACTCTTTCTCTTTGCAGCAAACACCTGCAAAAACAATTGCGGGCGGTGTAATCAATGGAAGCGCGGTATCTTTGCCGAAACCGGCATTTCCGACGACCGCCAGAGCTGTCAACGCGAGCGGCGCGGTCAATGTTCAGATCACGATTGACGAAACCGGAAATGTTATTGCCGCCAAAGCCGTGTCAGGTCATCCGCTTCTTCGACAGGCGGCGGAAAATGCCGCGTTAAACGCTAAATTTACGCCTTCGATGCTTTCTGGAAATCCGGTCAAAGTTACGGGCATGCTTTCCTATAATTTTCAAAATCCCGAAAACCCGACTCCCGATATAGATTCGACGCTGGAAGAGATCCGCGAACAGACGGAAGAAGAAAAAGCGGAAACCGCGCGGATTCTAACCGAGAAAAAGCGCGTCGAAAATCTAGCCGAAAAACTGCATATTTGGCTGTTTGATTCGATTGAAAAAACGAAAAGTGTTGTTTCGCTTGAGGAATACGAAAGCAAATTTATCACGGACGGAAAAGCGAAAGTCCAAATCGTTTTTACGAAAAAAACGCCGGAGACATTTGAAAAACTGAAACGAGCGGGGTTTGAGATCGTTTCGGCAAAAAGCCAAAACCGGATTTTCGGCAGAATCGAAATGAGTCAAATTACGAAACTCGCGGAAATGGGCGAGATTAAATATATATTGCCGAACATTCGCTAAACTTGATTTACGCTGAGCCGGAAAAATTTTATTTTTCCGGCTCAGCGTAAAAATTTAATCACCTCACAGGCGGACGAACTCCGCCTTTTTCATAAATCGCGCGACCTTTCCACGTTACGCCTTTTCCGCTCAAAACTTTCACGGTCGAATTGGCGAGAATCGCTAAGAATAAAGCCAAACCGAGCGGCGTTAAAAAAGCATAAAAAACATTTCCGCGCCATTTGAGATTGATAAAAATAAAAACCGAAACCTGAAAAATATAAGCCGCGAAAAACGGCAGAAATAGCGCGACGTTTTCTAAAATTAAAAACATAATCGCCAGAAACGGCGGCAAGACTCCGAAAAGAAATATCGAAAGCGAACCGAGAACGGTTTTTAAGATCGAAAACTTCATCCCCGAAAAAAGATTTTTTGAAAAGCCTTCCCAGATCTCCCGAAAGCCCGAATACATCCGCGTTTCGATAAATTCGGCGTAATCAATCCGCAGTTTGTATTTTCTATTTTTCAGGATTTCCGCAAGCTTTAAATCTTCGGCAACTTCCGCTTTTACCGACGCAAAACCGCCGATCTTTTCTAAAGCAGAACGGCGAAACATAAAAAAATTTCCGATGCCCATTGATTCTTTTCTGTTCGAATCATTGACGCGGTGAAGCGGCATCGCCAAGACGCAAAACCAGCCGAATACGGGCATAAAAAGCCGTTCCCAGAACGAGCCGAAAATCTGTTTAGGAACTAAAGTCAGCGCGTCAAAATCATTTTCTTCAGCGTAAGCGACAACCGTTTCTAAAGTTCTCGGCGCGAAAACAATATCGGCATCAGCTGCCAGAATCCATTCGCCTTTTGAATTCTCAAACGCTTGTTCGAGCGCGTGCGGTTTTCCGAGCCAAGTTTTATCAGGCTCTTTGCCCTGTATAATTTTGAGTTTTAAATTTTGAGTTTTGAGTTTTTTTAATATTTCTAGAGTGTCGTCGGTCGAGCGGTCGTTTAAGACGATCAACTCGTAATTTTTATAATTTTGTTCGAGCATCGAAGAAATGCTTTTTTCCAAAACACGGTGCGCTTCGTTTCTGGCGGGAACTAGGATCGAAACGAATGTTTGATTTTTAAGATCTCCGCCTTTTTTAATTTCGAGAGTTTTTTGTTTTTGCAGACAATAGATCGTCCAAATGAGTGCAATAATCCACAAAATTGCGATTGACCAAGCGAAAATAATAAAAAAGATTTGCAAACCGATTTCGGACATTCATTCAAATTAATCACAATTGCGGACAAAATAAAAAGCCGTTTCTTACGAATGAAACGGCTTTTCTTTGTTATATTCAATTGTTAAATGTAATTTATTTGTAAAAATTATTTTTTTCTGCTGGCTACGCTGACTTTTACCGAACGGCGACCGAAACGTCTTGCTTCGCTGCAGCTCGGAACCCAGATGTCGAGTTTTCTTCCTTTGACCGCGCCGCCCGTGTCGGCGACCACATAGCTTCCGCTGTATGCTCCGGCGTTCAGACTGATTCGCGTTCCGAGAGGCAAAACTCTCGGGTCGGCGGCGACGATGCCGCGTCTGACGCTGCTGCCGGTTGCCGTTCTGCCTCGCAGACAGTAGGCGGTGGCGGTAAATGCTCGGGCGTTTGATGATGTTGCAGCGCCGTCCGCATTTTTGTTTTCCGAATTGTCAATCGTAACTGTTACTGTTTCTTTATTTTCAGTTTTATTAGAACCGTTGTCTTGTGTTTGTTTAACCTGCTTGTCTTGTTTATCTTGGGATTGTTTGTCTTGTATGTCTTGATTATTGTGTTGTTCTTGTAATTTTTGTATTTCTTCTTGTAATTTTTGTATCTCGTTTTGCGAATCGATCGCTACGACGGAAACCGCTTCGACCTTTCTTTGAAAGTAAAAAACTGCTACCAACAAAGCAATAATGGTCAGAGCAACGCTTCCTCTAGCTAGATTTTTCATTACTCAATACTCCTATTTTTCAAAATTTTCAGACAAATGAAAAAATGGCGGGAATCTTTTAGGAATCTGCCATTATTTAGTTGTTTTATTCATTGTCTAAAGCGTAAACACGCTTGCCGCGTGTTTGCGTTTCAGCTCCTGAAAGCCGAAACAAGTTATTGATGCTAACATGGTTTAACACCCATGTCCAGCCATTCCAAAGAATTCAATTTTTATAAACTGTCAAAATAGTGTAGATTAGTCAAGTCGGGAAACCGGCAAAACGGCTCTATATTGAAAAAACTCCTAATCACATCAAAATCCAAAAACGGAGAATTTTTGACTTATGCAGGAACGTCGCCGAGGCACACGGTTTGTGGTATCTTTCCCGATTCGCGTCGAATGGAAGGACGAAAACGGAAGTAAATTTATGGAAGAAGGTTTGACCGAAAACGTTAGCCCGGAAGGCGCGCTGATCTATCTGCCGCGCCTTCTGCCGGCGGTCGGAAGCAAGGTAAGTTTGACCGTAACGGAAAACGCTGACGACGAGGTAACGGTCAAAGCGCAGGTTTTACGATTGGAGCGCAACCCGTCGCATCCGCAAGCCGCTCTGCATCTGACCGATTCGATTCGCGTCTGGAAAAAGAAAGTCTGGGAACTTGCCGCCGAGATCAATGCCGCCCGAAAACCCGATGAATTCGACGATTGGTAAGTTTGTAAGATAAAAGTCTGACAAGGGCAAAATTAAAAGCGATGACGCATTTCCGATTCCTTCGACCTTGAAACTTTCGCTTATCTTTTGAACATTTATTACGGCGGATTTGCTTTCATTTCCCGAAGCGATGTAAATTGTCTTTTCTTCCGATCGAAAATTTATGAAAATTCTTGTTCTCGGCGCGGGTCGGATGGGTTATGGCGCGGTTTACGATCTCGTGCATAATTCGCCCGGAGTTTCCGCCGTAACGGTAGCTGACACCGATCTCGAAAAAGCTGAATTTATTAAAAAAACAATTGATTCGCCGAAACTTTCGGCAATTCAGCTAGACGTTTCCAATAATGAAAATGCTTCCGAAGTGATGCGCGGACACGATTCGGCGATCTCGTGCGTCAATTACTGGTATAACGCAGAACTTTCGGAAATCGCCGTCGAAACGCGGACGAATTTCTGCGATCTCGGCGGAAACAACTACGTCGTTGACAAACAGCTCGCGCTCGATGAAAAAGCGAAAATGGCGGGAATAAATATCATTCCCGATTGCGGACTCGCTCCCGGAATGGTTTCGATTCTGGCGATGCGCGGCGCGAATCAATTTGAAGAAATCGAAGAAATTCACATCCGCGTCGGGGGGCTACCGCAAAATCCGAAACCGCCGCTCGATTATCAACTTGTCTTTTCGGTCGAAGGTTTGATCAATGAGTACATCGAAAAAGCGCGTGTTATAAGAAATGGCGAAATAACGGAAGTCGAATCAATGACCGAACTCGAAGCTCTTTCGTTTGACGATTTTCCCGCGCTCGAAGCATTTCAGACTTCGGGCGGAACTTCGACTTTGCCCGACACCTTTTTGGGAAAAATCAAAGAACTCGATTACAAAACGATTCGTTACGCCGGACACTGCGAAAAATTCAAAACGATGATTGATCTCGGTCTGTGTTCGAGCGAGGAAATCGTCGCTGATTTTGTCAAAGTCGCGCCGCGCAAGGTTTTCGGCGAACTTTTACAAAAAAATCTTCCCGCGGACGAACCGGATTATGTTCTGGTCAGACTGGAATTTGCCGGAATAAAAGACGGCGCAAGAAAAAACCTGCGTTACGACATCGTTGATAAATTCGACGAAACGACGAGTTTGAGCGCGATGATGCGGACGACGGCTTTTCCGGCTTCGATCATCGCGCAGATGATGGCAAGAGGCGAAGTCTTGATGCGAGGCGCAACGCCGCAGGAGAAAGCGATTAACGCGGAAAATTTTGTGGCGGAATTGGACAGAAGAAATATAAAAATCAAAACAAGCGAATGATTTACGCAAAATAAAAAGGAAAAGAAGTTAATCTTTCCCTTTTCTAAATTTTATTTTGCCTTCCGGTTTACTGCCAGGCACCAACCAGACGCGGATTGGCTTTTTTCTGTAAAAGTTTTCTCAGTTTCAGACGCGCTTTATGCAATTGCGATTTCGACGTTCCGACCGAACAGCCCAAAATTCTCGCAACTTCTTCGTGTTCGTAGCCTTCGATGTCGTGCAGAACGAAGACGTTTTTGTAACCTGCCGGCAATTGTTCGATCGCATTTTCGAGCGCGATCTTGTCAACGATCGGCATTTTTTCCGGGTTTTCCGTTCCGCCGACAACCTGTACGGGCGTTTCGCCTTCTTCCGTAGTTTTTTCAAATTTGACGTTCCGCTTACGAAAATGCATCAAAACCTGATTGACCGTCAGACGATGCAGCCACGTCGTAAAGGCGGAATCTCCCCGGAAACTGCCGATTTTGCGATAAAGCTGGATAAATACGTCCTGCGTCAAATCTTCCGCTTCTGCCGTGTTTTGCAGCATACGCAGACAAATTGCGTAAACGCGGCGATGATGACGATTATAGATTTCTTCAAACGAAAAGATGTCGCCTTTCGATGCCGCCTGCGCCAATTCGTAATCGCTGGCGTCTTCGACATTTTCGATCATAAAGGCTTTCGATTTCTCGTCTTTTTTCGCATCTTCGCCCGCCTGCCAAACCGGATAATTTAATGTTTCTGTTCTAGTCATTTCCAAATTCCCCCTGCCCATCAATACAACAATTTGCGTGCCAAAGGCTGTTTTTGTAACAAGTTAGGTTAAATTCACGCCCGATAAGCCTTTTTGTTGCATTTTCTTAGACATATTATATCTTTCGTTAAACATCCTAGTTTAGTTTCAGACGAAAGCGTGTAATGCCGACGCATTTAATACACGGTTTTGTCTTTTATTGTATCATAACGGGCTTAAACCGCTTTGCTCGCGGTTTTTCAATAGTGTTACTATTAATTATTCCAAAAGTTAGCGAAAAAATTCCCGGCGGAGAAATTGTATAAATGGTAAAAAGCGTTTTTTTTAGATTAGTTATTTCAGTCTTTGTTTTATTCTCGACATTTACCGGTCTTTCCGCCCAGCAGCACGCCGTGCCGCAGATAAAAAGTCAGGAAGTGTCGGAAGTTGACGGCATTCCGGTGATTATAAAACATCTGCCGGACTGGGAAAATGCACGAAATAGTGCGACTCTTATCACAAATGCGGAAGAATTGAAAAACGCTCTCGGTTCGCGTCCGATCTTTGATTCGATCGAATTTATCGGCGGAACGGAAGCCGTTACCGCGCCTTACGCGCAAGGCAAACTTCTGATCGTCGAATACGCCACGCCGCAGGCTTCGGCTGATACGGATGATAAAGTTAAACAAAAGTTGGCTGAATCGCAGGAAAATCCGCCCGTTTTTTATCGCCGAATCGGTAATTACAATGTGTTTCTTTTTGACGGAACGGACGAAACGGCGGCAAACACTCTTTTTGACCAGATCAAATACGAAAAAACCGTCCAGTGGCTCGGCGAAGACCCGACGCTTATACAAAAGGCGGAACGCGCTTTTGTCCAAGGCACGGCGAGTCTGTTTGTCTCGACCGTTCTGGCGATCCTTCTCGGATTGGGATTGGCGGTTTTAACCGGGATCGCGGTCGGCATCGTCTTTTTCCGCGTCCGCGAACAGAAACGCGCGGCGATGAAGGAATTTTCCGACGCGGGCGGTATGACACGTCTCAATCTGGATCAACTCACGCCGGAAATCGCGCCAAATAGATTGCTGAAAGATTAAAGTCAATGTCAGCTTGATTAGAAAAATCCGAAAATAAATAGCCGCAAAAAGGCACAAAACACACAAAAGAAGATTTTTTAAATGCTTTTTTGTAAATTTTGCGCTTTTTTGCGGCTATTTATTTCAGCCCGTATTAATTTTTAAGTTCAAATAAAATTGTTTTTCGCCAGCATCGCCGCGCCGATGGCGGCGGCTTTTTCGCCGAGCTTGCCCTGCACGATCTCGGTCGAGCGAAAGTTCGGTGAAAATGAAAATTCTTTTGCCCGCGCTTTTATCGCTTCGAGAACCAAATCTCCGGCTTGCATGATCTCACCGCCGACCACGATCTTTTCGATATTCAGAAGATTTATCACATCGGCGATCGCCGTTCCGACAAAGGTTCCGGTTCTTTCGAGCATCAGGCGGGCGAAATCGTCGCCCTGATTCGCTTCGCGGATAACGTCGGCAATCGTGATTGATTCTTCGCCGATCTCGTTGAGCGACGACGTATGATCCTGATGAAAACGCATTTTCGTCCGCCGGATGATATTTGCCGACGAGGCGACCTCTTCCAAACGCATCCCGTCGGAATTGACGGCGATATAACCGAATTCTCCTGCAAAACCGGACGCGCCGCGCCAGAGTTTGCCGTCGAAAATAAACGCGCCGCCGATGCCCGTGCCGAGTGTTACGTAAAACATATTCTTACCGCCGCGTCCCGCGCCGAACAGAAATTCGCCGTAAGCGGCGGCGTTGGCGTCGTTTTCGACGTAGATTTTCAGATTGGTTACTTTTTCGAGTTCGCCTAAAAAATCAATGTTTTCGTGTTCGGGAAACTGCGACGAAAAGGCGATGCGCTTTGTCTTGCGGTCAACCAGACCGGGAACGGAAATGCCGATGCGGTCGAAACCGCCGAATTTCGTTTGCAGGGAATTTATAAAATTGACGAGCTGAACCGAGGTTTCCTCGTCCATTTTTAATAAAGCCGAGAACCTGTCGAGCAGATTCCCGTTTTCATCAATCGAAACGGCGTTCATTGCCGAATTAGAAACCTCGATTCCGACGATCCGTTCATTTTGCAGAGCTGTTTGTTCCACGTTTTTGCTCCTATAAATATAATACTTACGCAGTAAACTAACGCGATTTTAAGCACTGCCCGCATAACTGTCAAACAATGCACGGCTTATCAAATCGTTTGACTTGAAAAGGTTTTGACGGTTAATCTTGCATAAGTCCTCTGATATGGAACAGCATTTCTACCAATTGTTCGAGCAGTATGGGATTTACGCGGTGCTGGCTCTCTGCACTGTCGAAGGCGACATCACGCTGCTTCTGTCGGGCGTGATGGCTCACAACGGTTATTTCGGACCATACAGTTTTCTAAAAGTTTATCTAGCCGGAACGATCGGCGGAATGATCGGCGATAATTTCGGCTACTGGGTCGGCAGATTTTTTCGCAAATCGGTCAAAGATTACCGTTTTTATCAGATGGCGCAGCCGCGCATCGAGCGTCTGATTGACAAGTTCGGCGGTTTTTCGATCATCGTTTCCAAATATATCTACGGTCTGCGCGTGGCGATGTGCCTGTTTAACGGCATCGGCAAAATGCCTTTCCTCAGATTCCTGTTTCTCGATTTTATAAGCTGTTCGATCTGGGTTTTATTCTTGGCGGGCGTCGGCTATTTTTTCAGCGGCGCGGTTACGAGTATTATCGGCGACTTTAAAACCATCGGTGTTGGAGTTTTCTTTATCGTGCTGGGCGGAATTTTGATTTTTTATCTCATCGAACATTACCTGCTCTCGCAAAAGATCGAAGAAGCCGACCCGGAAACGATTCACAAGATCGAAGAAAAAATTCACACCATCGAAGAAAAACTTCACCTGACGAGTTCGCCGCAGCGCGAAAAATCCGACGACGACGCGGAGGAAAAAGCCAGAGCCGCCGGCGAATAAAATTCTTTCCTGTTTTCGTAATTGCCAATCTTCGACCGTTAATGATAAAAATTAATTTTTGATTAACCCGAAATCATCAAACGAATTCTATGATAATCGAAACATCTGCACCGACCAGAGTTGATCTGGCAGGCGGGACAATTGACATTCCGCCTCTTTTTTTGTTTCACGAAGGCGCGTCAACCGTCAATTTCGCCGTCAGCTTACTGGCGCACTGCCGCATCGAAACGCGCGATGATGACAAAATAATTCTCGAATCAATTGACCGCGGCGTATCGCTCGAAACAAGCCTCGAACGGATTCACGAACTCGCGCACGAGCCGCGTCTCGAACTGCTCTCGAAACTCGTCTATTTTTTCAAACCCGAAACCGGTTTTAAGATGACGACCGAATCGAAAGCTCCGGCGGGCGCAGGACTAGCCGGTTCTTCGACGCTCAATATCGCCTGCATCGGCGCGCTGAACAAGCTCGTCGGCGACCGCTACGCGCCCGAAAGATTTATCCCGCTCGCGGCGGCGATCGAATGCCGCGTCATAAAAGTCCCGACCGGTTATCAGGATTATTACTCGGCGCAATACGGCGGCGTTTCCTCGATTCATTTCCGACCGGACGGAATGGAACGAGAAGAATTAAATATTGATACTGAAACTCTCCAAAAGCGCATCGCCGTCTGCTACACGGGCGAGCCGCGCAATTCGGGCATCAACAACTGGGAAGTTACCAAACGCCATATTGACGGCGACAACGAACTCTTTGACATTTTCGAAGGCATCCGCGACGACGCGATAAGTCTCAGAAAAGCCCTTTTGGAAAACGATTGGGAACGAGTCGGCGAGATTTTGAAGAACGCGCACCCGCACCGCAAACGTCTCGCGCCGAACATCACGACGCACCAGATGGATTTTCTGATCGAAAAAGCGTTAAACAACGGCGCGATCGCCCCGAAAATCTGCGGCGCGGGCGGCGGCGGCTGTATCGCGTTTTTCTGCGAGGAAGGCAAGCGCGAAGCGGTCGAAAACGCGCTTGCGGAAGAAGAAGGCGCGGAAGTTCTGGATTGGACGCTGGCGGCGGAAGGTTTGACGATAAAGGATCTTGATGATGAAAAACGATAATATTCTGTCGAAAACTGACGATTTTCGATCGAATATTGGAAATATTCGATAGAGTATTTAAGTTATTCAATAGAATATTTAAGTTATTCGATAGAATATTGGCGTTTTTCGAGTGAAAAATATCAATATTCTATCGAAAACTGGCATTCTTCTCGTTATTTTATCGGGATTTGGTAAAAAAACGTCCGTTTTTTCCGGGCAAAGCCGCTTTGTTTGACCGTCTTCCAAACACAGACATTGTCTCCCGCTAAAATTCTGAGGAAACAGCTTATGAAACAAACGATTCTTTTATTTTTGCTGATCTTATCGGCTTTTACTATTTCCGTTTTTGCCCAAAATACAAATAATTCCGGTCGCGTCTTTTGGCGGGGAATGGTTGACGACGTTGTGCGAATCAAAATACAGGGCAGTAATTTATCTGTCGAAACGGTTTCGGGAAGAAGCTACGGCGACGGAACATTCAGCTTTACATCACCTTTGCCGGACGCGCCGGTTTCGGTCGGCGTAAATAAAAAAGAAGGTCGCGGAACAGCCGCGGTCATCCAACAGCCCGACGAGTCAAATGATTTTACGGCAATCGTCGAAATTGCCGACAAAAAAGGGGGCGCGAAAGAATATCAACTGGAAATCTTTTGGAACTGAAAATTTTGGCAGTGTCTGAGATTTTATAATGATAAACAAGATTCGGAATAGCTGAAAGATAATAGATAATAGATGAGAGATTAAATTCTATCAGTTATCATCTATTATCTATAATCTATTCCGAAGTCTTAATTTGTTAGATATTATCAAAAAGAGGGTTGATAAATTCAATCCTCTTTGTTTCTTTCCCTGATCGCTTTGGTCAGCGATTGAAAAATCTCGCGCCCGTCGTTTGAACCGAGAAGCTCTTCGCACGCCCGTTCCGGGTGCGGCATCATTCCGATAACGTTTCTGTCCAGATTGCAAATTCCCGCGATGTTCGAGCGCGAACCGTTCGGATTAGCTTCGTCCGTTACCTCGCCGCTTTCGTCGCAGTAGCGGAAAACGATCTGATTATTTTCTTCCAATTGGTGAAAAGTTTCGTCGTCGCAGACGTAATTGCCTTCGGCGTGCGCGACCGGGATCGAGAGAACTTTTTCCTTTTCAACCTCGCTCGTAAAAGGCGTGTTATCGTTTTCGACCTTGATATTGACGTGCCTGCAGACGAAATGCAGATTTTCATTCCGCATCAGCGCGCCGGGCAAAAGTCCGGCTTCGCACAGAATCTGAAATCCGTTGCAGATGCCGAAAACATATTTTCCCTGCGCCGCAAATTCCTTGACCGCTTTCATCACAGGCGAAAAACGAGCGAGCGCGCCGGCACGCAAGTAGTCGCCGTAGGAAAATCCGCCCGGCACGATGACCGCATCGTAACCGGAAAGATCGGTTTCCTTATGCCAGATAAAATCAACCGGCTGACCGACATGCTTCGAGATGACGTGATACGCGTCGTGATCGCAATTAGAACCGGGAAAAACTATTACTCCGAATTTCATTGTTTTGTCCTTTGTCCTTTGTCCTTTGTCCTTTGCCGCTTGAAAATTAGCTGAAATGTAAAATTTTCATTCAACTAACTAATGACAAAGGACGAAGGACTAAGAACTGATTTCTACTCTGTAGTCTTCGATGACCGGATTTGCCAAAACGTTTTTAGCGATTTTTTCGATCTCGGCTTGCGCTTCCGATTCGGATAAATCTTCATTGATCGAAATTTCAAAAAACTTTCCCTGCCGCACATCGGCGACGTTTTCAAATCCCATCAGCTCGACCGAATGATGAATCGCTTTACCTTGCGGGTCGAGAACGCTCGGTTTTAACGTAACATAAACTTTTGCTTTCATTAGTTCGTATCTCCCAAAAGAAATAACTATTTTACGCAATATCTTGTATTTATCAACGTCTTTGTGTTAAATTTACGGGCAACCGAAGTTTTCATTTTCAATTTAATCAAACAAAACAACCTAAAAGGAGATTAGTTAAAAAATATGCAAAATCAAAAGTCTGCGCTTGGACTTGACGGTAATGTTACAACTTTGATCGGCTATCTTATTCCGCTGGTAGCTCTGATTTTAATTTTCATCGAAAAGGATAATAAATTCGTTCGATTCCATTCTTTTCAAGCGGTTTTCTGGGTTGTCGTATCCATAGTTGCCGTTATTGCCATCGCAATCATAGGTGTTATTTTCGGCGTGGTTGTCAGCCAGTTATCATCTGGATTAGCTGCTATCATCGGTTTGATTTTCACACTGATCTACATCGTATGGTTTTTCGCTTATATTGGCGGATTGATCTACGGCGCGATCAAATCATACGGCGGTAATATGACAAAACTTCCGGTCGTCGGAAGTATGGCTGAAAAATATTCCTAATCGAAAACGCGGGCGAAAACTTTATCAACGTTTCGCAAATAGTGTTTTAGATCAAAGACGCGGGCGATTTCTTCTTGGCTCAAATGTGAAGAAATGTCCGCGTCTTTCATTATCAAATCTTTAAAATCCAATCCTTCGTCCCAAACGCGCATCGCGTTTCTCTGCGTCATCGCGTAAGCGTTTTCACGCGAAACGTCTTTTTGCGTCAAGGCAAGAAGCAATTGCCCGCTAAACACAAGCCCGCGTGTAAGATTCAAATTTTTCAGCATATTTTCGGGATAAACGACGAGCGTATCTAAAAGCGAAGTCGTTTTCGCCAGAATATAATCGGTCGTCGCGGAAGAATCGGGCAAAACGATTCTTTCAGCCGACGAATGCGAGATGTCGCGTTCGTGCCAGAGCGCGATGTTTTCCAGACCGACGATGACGTTGGCGCGGACGGTGCGCGCCATTCCGCAGATTCTTTCCGAAAGAATCGGATT
>JBGTSF010000092.1:0-16198 GCA_041940425.1 Pyrinomonadaceae bacterium | reverse complement strand
GCGCCGCGCCTGAATCCGAATGTTTCGAAGATCACGGGCGTTATCTGCGGCTACCGCGTCGAGGAGATCGAAGAGCCTCTGATGCAAAAGATTCGTTATCTCGATAAGCTGGTTGACGAACTGGCGAAAGGTAAAAAAATGGAGAAGATTTTGAGGGAATAATAAAGAGCAAAAGCCCAGATAAATAAAATCAGGTGAATTAAATCCGATTTGAGCTTTGCACAAAAATAATTTGAAACCACGAATCAACGCGAAACCGCCGCTAAAAACATCAAAAATTTCGTAATAATTCGTGTTGATTCGTGGTTTGATTTTTCCACTTATGGAAAATTACGAACATATTTTTTATCTCGACTGCCCGCGTTTTACGGTCGGACGCGCCGATCAATGGGGCGAGCATGGCTATTTGCTGTTCGAAGGGAAAGTTTATTTTTACGAGGTTGACCGGAAAGATCAAACGACAAACACCCGTTCGCCCGTTTCGATTAGAGAATTTTTAGAGTATGCCGAAAAACACCGCATTCCGATACCGGAAGATTTTTTAGCAAAACTGGCGGAAACTGAATTTGCCAAAGAAATTATCGAGCTGAAAAACGCCGATTTGGAATTGAGAGAGAAACTCGTGCGAAGCGGGAAGCTGTTTGACGGCTACAATGAGGAAATGGAGGCTCTGCACAATCGCAACGCGGCGGCTTTACACAAAATCATCGAGCGGATCGGTTATCCGACCGCCCGAAGAGTCGGCGCGGAAGCGAGCGAAGCCGCCTGGCTCGTCATCCAGCATTCGATCGGACAGCCCGAATTTATGAAAAAATGCGCCGCGTTTTTGGAAAAAGCTGTTAATGAAAAGCAAGCCGATGCTAAACAATTGGCTTATCTGACCGACCGGATCGCCGTTTTGGAAGGAAAGGCGCAGATTTACGGAACGCAGTTCGAGTGGGATGCGAACGGCGAGTTAAGCGCGTCGCCGTTTGACGACCTCGAAAAAGTAAATCAAAGGCGAAAATCAATCGGCTTGAATTCGCTCGCGGAACAAACCGAAACGATAAGAAAACAAGTTACCGCCGAAAATGAAAAACCGCCGGCTGATTTGAAAGAGCGAAGAGAAGAGTTTGACCGTTGGCGGAAAAAAGTCGGCTGGATAAAATAATTTTTTTATGAAAACAATCGGTCTGATCGGAATCACGAGCGTGGCGACGGCGGTTTATTTCGAAACGATTAACGGGCTCGTCGGCGACCGCTTAGGCGCGGCGCATTCGGCAAAGATTTTACTGTATTCGATAAATTTCGAGGAATTCAAAACTCTGATGACGGCGAACGACTGGGCTGGAATCGAAAAAATGCTCGCCGGAATTGCCCGAAAACTCGAAACTGGCGGGGCAGATTGTATTTTGATGTGTTCGAACACGCCGCACGTCGCCGCCGCTGCTATTCAAAGTAAAATTCAAATTCCGCTGATCCATATTGCCGATGAAACGGCGCGGGCGTGTGCCGCAGTCGGCGCGAAACGCGTCGGACTGCTCGGCACGCGCTTTACAATGGAAGCGGCGTTTTTCAAAGACTCGCTGGCAAAATTCGGCTTGGAGATTTTGATTCCCGACGATGCCGACCGCGATTTTCTTCACGAAAGCATCTTAAGCGAGCTGACACAAGGCGTTTTTCGTGAAGACACAAAAAACCGGTATCTCGAAATCATCGAAAAATTACGCCTTTCGGGAGCCGACGCGGTGATTTTCGGCTGTACGGAAATTCATCTTTTAATAAAAAACGCCGATTGCGGAATGGCGGTATTTGACACGACTGCCATTCATTGCCGGGCGGCGGCGGATTTCGCGCTCTCCGGGACGAATCAAAGTTTCGGTTCGAGTTCGCCGTGAAATGTTTCACTGTTTTCAACCCCGCGCTTTTTGAAAGAAGGAACGAGCATCGGCACTTCGCGGCGGTATTTTTCGTAGGACGCGCCGTGTTCGCGAACGAGATCACGTTCCTCGAATTGGATCGCCAGCAAAATGTATGCGGTTGTCGCAATCGAGAAAAGCAGATGCGCGAAGGTCATCGTCGGTGTCATCCAGAAAGCGAAAAACCAACCGACATAGAGCGGATGCCGGACAACGCGATACAAAGCGGGCGTGCCGAATTTTAAAGGCTCGTATTCCTTTCCCCGCAGATAAAACCAGACCTGCCGCAGACCGAACAAATCGAAATGATTGATGAGAAACGTCGAAACCAGAACGAGCGACCAGCCGAAAGCGAAAAGCGCATAGATGATATATTTACCGACCGGATTTTCGACCGACCAGACCACGCCGCCCATCGGCTGCCACAAAAAGAAAAGCAAAATCAGCGCAAGACTTGAAAACAAAACGTAAGTCGAGCGTTCGAGCGGCGGCGGCACGACGCGCGTCCATGCATCCTTGAACCATTTCCGCGCCATCACGCTGTGCTGGACGGCGAACAGCGTCAAAAGTCCGGCATTTATCAAAAGATTTGTCCAAAAATTGCCGCTCGCCTCGCCGTCGAGCGTTGTCGGCACGCCGAAATTGCCGATAAAACCGATGGCGTAAAGAAACGTTCCGAAAAAGATGAGATAGCTGAAAACTCCGTAGGCAAAAAATAAAATTCGCTTTAACATAAATATTTCTCCTTAGTTAAAGGATGACGCCGGCGGCAAATTTTTGAAATGGGTGTTTCGTCCCGATTTTGATACAATACGGTTGAATTTTTTAGGACATTTGCCCCACACATGGAAAAAAAATCGCATCCGAATGAAAAAAAATACTCAACGAATCCGTTATGTAAATACCGGCGATGATGTGCGGCTCGCGTGGGCGGAGTCGGGCGCGGGACAAACTTTGATCAAAGCGGCGAATTGGATGATGCATCTCGAATACGATTGGGAAAGCCCGGTCTGGCATCACTGGATGCGTTTTTTTAGTAATAATTTCCATTTCATCCGCCACGACGAGCGCGGGTGCGGGATGACCGATTGGAAGGTCGTGAATCTGTCTTTAGAGCGTTGGATAGAGGATTTGGAATCGGTGGTTGACGCGGCAAAACCAAACGCGCCTTTCGTCTTGCTCGGTATCTCGCAGGGCGCGGCGATCTGTATCGCCTACGCCGTGAAATATCCCGAGCGCGTTTCGCATCTGATACTTTACGGCGGTTATGCGCGCGGCGCGTTTCAGCGCGGCAACGCCGACGGCGAACGCTTTTACAGGGCGATGATTGATCTTGTTCGTCTCGGTTGGGGCAGCGACAATGCTACATTTCGACAGGTTTTTACCTCGCGCTTCGCTCCCGGCGCGAGCGACGAACAACTCGGTTGGTTTAACGAACTCTGCCGCAAAACGACCTCGGCGGAAACGGCGGCGCGGCTTTTGGAAGCGCGCGCCGAAGTTGATGTAGTGCCGTTTCTCAGCCAAGTCCGCACGCCGACGCTCGTTCTGCATTCGCGGGATGACGAAGTTGTTCCGATAAATGAAGGACGCATTCTCGCCGCCGGAATCCCGGACGCGCAGTTTGTCGAACTCGATTCGAAAAATCATGTTCTGCTCGAAGACGAACCGGCGTGGGAACGCTTTTGCGCCGAAATTTTGGAATTTACCGGAATTAAAGGTGCAAAATACGGCGAAGATCCGGCGTTTGCCGCGCTGACGGCGCGTGAGCGTGAAGTTTTGACTTTGCTCGCCGAAGGTTTCGGCAACGCGCAGATCGCCTCGCAACTTTCGATCAGCGAAAAAACCGTTCGCAATCACGTTTCCAATCTGTTCGACAAACTCGGAGTTTGGACACGCGCCCAGGCAATCGTCTTTGCCCGCGACCGCAACTTCGGGATTTAAGCAAAACCGAAAACAGCAAATACCGAAAAATTACCCGACGGCACTAGATTTCTTCCTACGATTATCTAACAAAAGCCGCCGGAACGGGCATGTCATCGCCCAAGCCGAACTGCATCGCTTCCGCCGCTCCCGATTGCGATTTCAAAATCCACCACACGCCGTTGCGGTAAACGGTCGCATCCGCCCGCCCGTCGCCGTCGAAATCGGCGGGCGCGGGTCTGTCGTCCGCGATTCCGAACTGAAACGCCGCGAAACCCTGCGCCGAACGAAGTTGATACCAGATACCGGCGCGATAAACCGCGATGTCCATTTTGCCGTCGCCGTCGTAATCCGCCGGAACGAGCGTGTCGCCCGCCAGCCCGAAATTAATTCCGAGAAGCTGTCCGTTCGAACTCTGGCGAATATACCAGGTGCCGTTCGACGGTCGGAAAACGGCAATGTCGGTGCGTCCGTCGCCGTCGTAATCGCCGACGACCGGTTTATCGCCCGTTACGCCCCACGGAATAAAGGTAATATATCCGTTCGGATTGCCCATCGAACCGCGATAATAAAACGTGCTGTTCGCGCCTTCGCGGTAAACCGCCAAATCCGATTTGCCGTCGCCGTCGAAATCGCCGCCCGTCGGAACATCGCCGGAAAGTCCGAAGTTCTCGATGCGCACCGTGCTGTCGAAACTGTTCAGAATATAAAAGTTGCCGTCCGACGGTCGCCAGACGGCGACATCGGTTTTCAGATCGCCGTCGTAATCGGCGGGAACGATCCTGTCGGTCGAGAGTCCCCAGACCGGAACAAACAGACCGGCGGACGAACGAAGCAGATACCACGCGCCGTTTGAGGGACGAAAAACCGAAATATCCGAGCGTCCGTCGCCGTCAAAATCATACGGCGCGCGGCGCGGCGCAAGTATCGGCTGCCAATCGGGGTAAGCATCGTTAAAGTCTGTCGATATTCTTTGTTGTGAATTTATGTTGCCGTCCGTATTGACCGAATAAATTCCGTCCGTTCCGAGTGTGCTGCCGCAACAGTAATAAACGACCTTGGTGCCGTCGGGAGAATAAGCCGGGTCTTTATGCCGGGTGCCGAGAAATGTCGTTCGATTTGTGCCGTCAGAGTTCATCGTCCAGATCGCCTGCCCGGTAACGTCCGCGCCATAGACGAAAATGATCTTAGAGCCGTCGGGCGAATATGAGGGACGATCATAAAAAGTAAAGCCGGGTTGACCGGGATCGGGAAACTGCTGTTGATTCGAGCCGTCGGCGTTCATCATCCAGAGTCTCATCGGCGCGGGCGAAGTGGTTACGAAAATGATCTTTTGCCCGTTGGGCGAATAAGCCGGAACGCTTTGCTCTGCCGCGTCATTTGTCAGACGTATTTGGTTCGAGCCGTCCGAATTCATTTTGTATATCTCATTGTTGCCGTCGCGGTTGCTGACAAAAACTATCGAAGCCCCGTCGGGCGAATAATACGGCGAAGTATCCGATGCCGAATTATTCGTCAAACGCACGGGATTTGTGCCGTTGGCGTTTATTTTATAAATCTCATTGTTGCCGTCGCGGTTCGAAGTAAAAGCGATGGTCGAGCCGTCGGGCGAATAGTTCGGGTGGTTATCGGCTGCCGCGTGATTCGTAAGGTTCTTTTGATCGGTGCCGTCGGCTTTGATCGTAAAAATTTCTCCGGTTCGGACAAAAGCGATTCTGCCGTTTCGCGTGCAATTTCCGCCCTGGCAAACCGCCGCCGCCGTAAAATCAGCCGTTTGATTTGAGGTCAAATTATTGAAAGAACGATTCGGCGGTGTGAAATAATATCCCGGCAGTGATGGCGAAACCGCGTAGCTGCCGCCCGGGGGGAGACCGGAAAACTGGTAATTTCCGACCGCGTCGGTCGTCGCTGTAGCATTGACCGTGCCGCTCAGATTGACGACGACACCGCTCAAACCCAGATCGCTTTGCGTTATGCGACCGCTGATTATAAAAGTGTTTGGTGTCTGCGCGACCGGCTGCCATGCCGGATCGCTATGCGTACTGCCGGTTGGTCCCGGCGTATCGGCGATAATTCTCGCCTGATTCGCGCCGCTTGCGTCCATTACATAGAGTCCGCCCTCGGCACCGCCGCGCCGAAAGGCGATCAGCGTGCCGTCCGAAGACCACGCCGGTTTAACATCGTTCGGGTTGGTCGTCAGGTTCATCTCGTTCGTGCCGTCGGCATTGACGACCGCAATGCCGCTTCCGCCTTTTCCGAAAACGATCTTTGTCCCGTCGGGCGACCACGACGGGTCGGTATCCGCCGTCGCGTTCGTCGTTACACGCAGTTCGCCCGTGCCGTTGGCATTTATCTTCCAGATTTCGCCGCCGCTGACAAAAGCCAGTTTCGTGCCGTCCGCCGACCATGCGGGAGCTGTCGGCGATGGTCTTGTAAGTCCGGGAAATGGTGTTTGATGCTCCCCGTCATCGTTCATTATCCAAATTTGATTGTCGCGTTCGTAAGCGATGCCGCTGACCGCCGACCATGACGGATTCCGCTCATTTGCGGATTCAGTCTGTGTAAGATTCATCTGATTCGTGCCGTCGGCGTTTATCACTGCAATTTCGGATATACCGCTGCCGGAGACGGTGTAGGCGAGCTTTAAACCGTCAGGAGACCAGGCAGGTTCCGAAGCCGGCGGAAAGCCCGTTACCGTAGATTGTCCGGTGCCGTCCGCATTTGCCGTCCGAATCTGAAATTGCTGTCCCCCTAACGAGTTGACCACGGTTCCAAAAGCCAATCTGCCGTTGACTAGATTTTGCTGTGCGGGTTTTTCGACGGCTTCCGTCGTTTCCGTCTGCGCGGAGACTTTGAAAAAATAAAATCCGGCGAAAACTACCAACAATAATCCGCCGAAAATATATGTCCAACGACGTGTGGAGAGAAAAGCTGAGTAATATGTATTCATCGAAGTTGCTCCTGAAAAGTTGAGTTGTTTTAGAATCGCCTTATTGTAATCGAAGTTGTTCTGAAATAACAAGATATTTTAATGCGGGAAACGAAAAAAATATTCAGCCGGAAATAAACGCAAAAAAAACGCGGATCAATCAATGAAAATCCGCGTCCTCTTCTGTTTTAACGTTTTTTAATTTCTGATTATTGAGACGATCGCTCGGGTCAGTTCTAACTTCGTTACCGCGCGGTCGGGATTGAATTTGTTTCCGTCCAACGCGAGCCAGCCTTTTTGCAGGGCGACGGCGACATAGCCGCGATAAGCCGCAGGGATCGAAGCGGCGTCCGTTACCGAGAGCGGAAGCACCGCGGTCGAAGCCTGACTGTCCAGATTATTCGCCTTGACGAGCGCGATCGCCGTTACGAGTTTGGTTGCGGCGGCGTTAACGTTGAATTTTCCGTTGGTCGAAGTGTCGAGGATCAACTTGCCGTTCGCGCTCATCTGAACGCTTTCGACCGCGCCGCGCGTCGTGATGTTTTTGGCATCCGAATAGATCGGGCTTGCCGCCATATACTGCGAAACCAGACCGCTTCGGACTAAGGTTTCCGCCAGTTCGATTCTCGAAACGTCCGTATTATATTTGAATTTGTTGCCTTCGGGAAGCATCACGAATCTCCGCAGACTTTCCAGAACGACCGCCTGATCAGCCGCCGAAAGATCGTCCAGATCGTTGATCGTTCCGTATTCGACCTGCGTCAACTCAACCGCGCCCGTGTAGTTTTGCGCCGTGCCGAGATTTAAAGTGTGGCTGACGCTTGAAACAAGCGTGCCGGGCGACGGGTCGTTGATTCGAACTTTTTCCTGCCGTCCGTTCAAAACGGGCAAATTCAGGTAATTCGATTCGCCTAAGAGATTTCCGCCCGCGCCGAAAATTTTCAATCCGAGATCATTCAAACTCGTCAGACCGCCCCATCCGACGCTGATATTGACCTGCACGGTGTTGAGCGGAATCGAAATCTGGTTTGCCGAACCCGCGCCGGGAATGACCGTTCCCTCGAATGTCTGATTGGTTTTGGTGATAAAGCTGACCGCGTCATTATCAGAAACGGAGCGGAAAAGTCCCATTTTCAGCGTCGGAAAAGCCGATTCCAAAACCGCCGCGTGCGTGTTGAGCATTCCCGCGCCGACTTCGTGAGCATAAAATGCCGGAAGCGGCGTTGCCGAACGCTGAAGAATATCTTTGGCTTCGGCAGGCGAAAGATTCGGATTCGTTTCGCTCATCAGAGCGATCGCTCCGGCGACCTGCGGCGCGGAAAACGATGTTCCGCTCGCCGTCGTGTAAAACGGAAGTTCGGCTGGCGTCAGACGCTGTGCGTCCGTGCCGACCGCAACTCCGAGAACGCCGATCTGCGACGGGATCGAACGCAGACTGACGACGTTTACGCCGGGCGCGACGACCGTCGGCGAAAATTGCCGGCTGCCGAAAACGCCGCGTGATGAAAAGCCCGCGAGTTTGCGGTTTTCATCGGTCGCGCCGACGCTGACCACCCACGGCGCGGCGGCATACGGATTCAATGTTCCGTTGCCCGAACCCGCGTTTCCGGCGGAAAAGACGACGCTGATGCCGCTTTCGGTCAGCATTTTCGTGGCGATATTGACCGGATCGTTGTAATCGAAAACCGTATCGGACGAGAAACTGCAATTGACGGCTTTGACGCGGTACAGCGCGCCTTTTTGAAGCAGGTAATCGAAACCGGAAAGAACGTGCGATAAATTAAAATCGCCCGCGCTCAAACCCAAAATATTCGCGCCCGGCGCGACACCGCCGTATTTTCCGCCCGAACTGATGCCGCTTGCCGCGATCACGCCCGCGACAAACGTGCCGTGTCCGTTTGCCAGATCCGTATTTTGCAGATTTTCGACCGGCGCGGGATATACGAATCCGGCTGACGCGCTCTGCGTGTCAACCAGACGGACATTCTGCACGACTCTTCCGGCAAGATCGTTATGCGCGGCATTTACGCCCGTGTCCAAAACCGCAACCGTTACATTGCGTCCCGAAACGGGCATTCCGAGATTTTTCTGCTGGAGGCTCTGATCAACCGCGACGCGCTGAACCTGCGTCGGTTTCATATACGGGTCAACATTCAGATCGAGAGTGCGGTTGCCGTAGATCGAGCGGACGTTCGGAAGCTGTGAAACGGCGACGAGTTTATCGCGCGTCGTCGAAACGGAGATAAACGGCAGAACTCTGAATTTCGTGCCGCCCAAAATTCCGATTGCCTGCAATGCCTCGGTGTCGGTTTCTGTCGGATATTGATGATAAATGATGACTGCATTGATCGTGCTGTCGTCGGTCGCTTCGTTCAATTGATACGCGAGTTGCGGATCAATGCTTTGCAGACCGATCGAATCAGCCGGATTTTCTTCGTCCGCGCCGGTAAATCTTACGCCGTCCGCGCCCGTGAAGCGCAGACCGTCAACACCCGTAAAGCGAGCGGCATCCGAGCCGGTCATCATAATGTCGGCGCCCGTAAACCGCGTTCCGTCCGGTGCGGTAACGGTTACGTTTTGCGGCGAAACGACATTGATGACCGCGCCGTCCGCAGTAAATCCGATGATCGAATCCGCGCCTGTGAATCTGACCGTATCCGCGCCCGTAAATCTCGCGCCGTCGGCTTCCGTAAAATCAACATCCGCGCCGGTAAACCGCACGCCGTCAACTCCCGTAAAGCGAACGCCTTCGGCTTCGGTTACGACGATACCGGTCGGTTTGACGACGTTGAGCGCGTCAACAAAATAAGTCTGACCGTCCGCGCCGGTAAACCGAAAGCCGTCCGCACCGGTAAAACGCATTCCGTCCACGCCCGTAAAACGCATCGAGTCCGCGCCTGTAAAACGCATCGCATTCGCGCCGATAAATGTCGTTCCGTCCGCGCCGGTAAAGCGCGTTCCGTCCGCGCCGGTAAAGCGCGTTCCGTCCGCGCCGGTAAAGCGCATTCCATTGACGGTCGCGCCGAAAAGACCGTCCGCTCCCGTGAAACGCATTCCATCCAAGCCGACAAACTCGATACCGTCCGCGCCCGTGAATCTTGCACCGTTTGATTTCGTGATAACGATACCCGCCGAAACGGCATTAAATGAAAAGCCGATCAAAAGAATCAAGCAAAGGATTTTATTTACGGTTCTTGCCATTAAAGCTGTGTTATTAAATTGATTTAAAAATATACGGTTCGGGGCTGTCGTGTAACATATCAATACGTTTTTCAGAAGGGTTGCCATATATTACTAAATGGAAACCCTTCTGTGCAAATGATATGCCCTAATTTTCTACGGATTGAGTAACGAAAAGCCGAAAAGTCGCGCCTTTTTCGATTTTCAGATTTTTGTTCTCAGCCGAAAGCATCGTCGAACCGTTAGCCGATGCGGTTGCCGACTGTGAAATCCTGACTCCGCTGACCGTATTTCCAACCGTATTGGTTACGCCGCCGAGCGTCTGTCCGGCTGTATTCGTAACGCCGCCGACCGTGTTTGTCGTTGTATTGACAACGCCGCCGACCGTGTTCGTAACGCCGCCGAGCAAACCGCCGCCGCCGCTCGAACCGCTTCTTGAAACCGTTCCGCTCGAACTCGAATTTGCTGACGCGCCCGTCGAGAAAAGATCGTCGTTCACCGACGCGCTCGAAGCGACATTCGTGATCGAGGTGATCGTCGCGCTGATCGGCGAATTCAGATTTTTGCCCTCGATGCGGTCAAAAACGACGCCGAGTTTCGACATCGCGTTATCTTTTGTCTTTTGTTTGACTTCGGTAACGCGACCGAGAAGTTTTGTGCCTTTCGGGACAACCACCTCCCCGTTCTGTTTGATGGATTTTGTAACTTTCAAAACCACTTCATCGCCGACTCTTGAATTTTTTACGTCCAGTGTTTTCTGAAGTTCGGCTTCAAGTGCCGTATTTGTTCCCAAAACCGAATCGTTTTTCGATTTTTTCTCTTTGGACGAAACTTTTCGCGGCTCGTCTATCTCGTTCGGATCTTTTTTCTGCCCGAAACCGACTGCCGCTGTTAAAAAGGTTAAAACTAATAGAAACAATAATTTTTGCATTGTATTACTCTCCTTGATTTCAAAAAATCTTTTGAATTAGGGGGAAAGCTTATGCTTGCTATCCTATTTATAGACGGTTGAGAAAAACTTGAGGTTTTCTCAAAAATTTTAAAATAAACCGCTTTTTTTTTAATTTTTCAAGTTTTCCTCAAGTTTTATCCTGTAAATTCGTAATTGCTATGGCGATGACTTTCTCTTTGCACGAAAATCTCGATTTAAGCGGCGCGGAAAATCCTTTTGAAATTTCTCCCGCACCGTCTAAAAACCGTTCGATGCGGAAAGCCGAGGACATTCATCTGTTCTCCGAGAAAATGGCGATCCCCGTTTTTGAAAATTATGTCGCCCGTCCGCGTCTCAACGAGCTTTTGGAAAAGACTCTGCGCCAATTCGGCGCGACGCTTGTCTGCGGGCGGACGGGAACGGGAAAAACGGCTCTGGCGGCGGATTTTTCGCGCAATTACAAGCGCGCGGCGTGGTTTTCGGTCGAGTCGGCGGAAAACGATTGGGATGTTTTTTTCAGATATTTTCTCGAAAGTTTTAGCCGGATTTTAAACAAAAAGCAAAAGCGGCAAGTGCTGTCGGAAATCAAAAAAAACAAGTCGCAAACGGTCGCGCAATATATCGAAAATCTGCTTACGCGCGTCGAACTTCCGGCGGAAGAGAAACCTTTTCTGATCGTCATTGACGGCATCCACAATGTGTTCGATGCCGGATGGTTTTCCGAATTTTTTACGACGCTTCTTTACGCGCTGACGCCGGACACGCATCTGGTTTTGCTTTCGCGGAGCAATCCGCCCTTGCCGCTCTGGCGTTTGCGGTCGAAACAGGTTCTCGGCATGATTGACGAAAAACTGCTCGCCTTTACGCTCGAAGAAACCGAAGAATTATTTGAAAAATTTGATTTGCCGGCGGAAAAAGCCGCACAGGCTTTCGGCAAAACTTTCGGGAGAATATCCCGTTTAGAGGAATTTATTGGCAGATTAAAACAATAAATTTCTTTCACTTTGCCGGTATGGCGAAAGATTGTAAAAAGTTTATATGAACGGGGGTTGTATAAATGGTTTAAAATCTTTTGCCATACCGGTTTTTTAATATTCGAAGCGTGTATTTTTATTAAAGTGAATTCGGGTTACGGATTTATTCACCGCAGAGACGCAGAGGCGCGGAGAAATTCAAGAAAAAAAGTATAAAAATTGAGTAGATTTTTCACAAAATTTTGTCAGGAAACTCTGCGTCTCTGCGTCTCTGCGGTTTAAATTTTCCTAATCCGAATTCACGTTTTATTAGCAAAAAATTTCCGGTTATGAAATAATTCCTCAAACCCGAACAAAATTTCGATGTCGAAACCGAATTTTTTTTTGCGAACCAAATTACTGCCGCCTCGCGCCGTCAGCGAGATGCTGCCGCGTCCGCGTCTGACGAGCCGTTTGGAAGCGAACCTCAACGCGCCGGTTACGATGGTCGCGGCTGATGCCGGATGCGGAAAGACGACTCTGATTTCCGATTTTGTCCGCAACGCGCCGCGCGAATCGGTCTGGTATCAGCTCGATCACACCGATGCCGACCCGTTCGTTTTTCTCGGCTATATCGTTCACGGCATACGAAATTTCGCGCCCGAATTCGGCGAGACGGTTCTTCCGTTTATCGAAAAAGCGACCGACGAATTTCTTCGCTTTCCCGAACGCGCCGTTGACCTGCTTCTGAACGAAATTCTCGAAACCATCGAACAGCCGTTTATTCTCGTTCTCGACGATTATCACCACATCGGGCGCGAAACGGTCGTCCATAAACTCGTTGACCGTCTGCTTCAGTATTCGTCGGAGATAATTCACCTGGTAATCACGACGCGCGATCTGCCGCCGCTCGCCATTATGCGCCGGAGGACGCAATCGCGCGCGCTCGTCATCACGCGCGAGGATCTGCTTTTTACCGACGACGAGATACGCGAGCTTTTCCGCCAGACTCTGAATGTCGAACTGAAGGACAGGGAACTCGCTGAATACCGCGAGCGCACCGACGGATGGATCACGGCTTTGCAACTTGTGAGGCAAGTCGCCGAACAGGAAATCTACGCGCATTCCGAATCGTTTAAATTGGATTTGGGAAGCATTCTGCATCAATCGGAAAAAGATATTTTCGATTATTTCGCCGAAGAGGTTTTTTCGCACGAACGGGAGGAAACGCAGAATCTTTTGATGCATCTTTCACTGCTCGAATCTTTGCCGCTCGATATTTGCTCAAAACTTTTTCCCGATCTGCGGTGTTCCGCCGTTCTGCCCGAACTCGTGCAGAAAAACGTCTTTTTGACGGTCGCAGGCGACGGCGGCGGCGAGGAGGTTTACCGCCTGCACCCGCTGTTCCGCGATTTTTTACAGCGCCGCCTGCGGGCGGAGCTCGGTCGCGCCGGACTCGAAGCCGAACGCAACCGCATCGCCGACTATTTCTTTGCCGAAAATCAATGGGAAAAAGCTCTGCCGTTCTTGCTGCAAGCCGAAAATTTTGAAAAAGCGACCGAGATCATCGCCGAAAAAGGCGGCGATTGGATCGAGAGCGGAGCGATTACGACGCTCGACAATTTTATTTCGGAAATCCCGCCGGAAACGCTCGAAAAATTTCCGCGCTCGCTTCTGCATCAGGCGGAGATCGCGCGCCTGCGCGGCGAGATCGAAAAATCTTCCACTGTTTTGAACCGCGCGATGAAGCTGCTCGCTGCCGAAAAGGACAAGACGGGCGAGGCGGAAGCGCTTCACAGTTTGGCGAGTTTGGCGCGGCGCAAAGGCGACTGCGAAACCGCTTTGAATTATCTGGAAAAAGCTGAAAAACTGGTTTCCGAAGATTCGGAAACTTTTTTGAAATGCGCCAACACGCGCGGGCTTTGTTTTGTCGGGCAGGGAAATTGGACTCTGGCGGAAACGCAGTTTCGACGCGCTCTGGAGCTTGCCGAAGCGCAGGGCAACGAGCATTACATTCGCCTTGTAATGCATAATCTCGCGCTTCCGGCAGGCTTTCGCGGCGATTTCGGCGAGGCTCTGCGCTGGTTTAAACGCATTTTTACGGACGACAAAAGCGAAACCGTGCCGCAGGAATCAATCGGTCATCTGAACGTCGCCCGTCTGCATCTGTTTCGCGGCGAATTGGAAGAAGCGGAAAAACACCTCGAACGCAGTCTGGAAATCTGCCAGATTTTTAATTTAAAGGCACTGCGCGGCGAGATTTTCGAGGCTTACGGCAATCTTTACCGCGAAAAGAACGATTACCCGCACGCGACCGAATTTTACGAGCGCGCCGCCCGCGCCTACGAGGATGCGGGCGTGAGCGCGGCGAGCCGCGATCTCGACGAGGAACGCGCGAAATTTTATTTTCTGCGCGGCGACGCGGCAAAAGCGCGCGGACTTCTGGAAAACCTCTTAGCCGAGCGCGAAAAAACGAATAACGAATTCGGCATCCAAACCGTTAAATTAAATTTGAACCGCGTCAAACTCGCGCAAAATGAAACGAAGGATTTAGCGAAAGAAACGGAAGAGATCATCGAATTTTTTCACGACCAAAACTTGAACTACGATGAAGCGGTCGCTTCGATGCTTTTAGCCGAAATTTATTTTGCCGAAGATAACCGCAAGGAAATGTTCGCGCCGCTCCAGAGATCATTGGATCTGTCGGCTCGTTTCGATTACGAATTCTGGCTGCGCGGCGAGATAAAATCGAATCCGAAGTTTTTTGCCGACGAAGAGGTCAGCGAAAAACTTCCGCTCGATCTGCGCGAAGTGAGCCGGGAGTCGAGTGTCGAGAGCCGGGTGGAAAAAGCGGAAGCACTCAGCACTCAGCACTCGGCACTCAGCACTCTGACCGATCTGACGATCAGAACATTCGGTTTTGTCGAGATTTTCCGCGACGAATCGAAACCGTTCGCGCCCGACGCGTGGACGACGCGGCGCGCGCGCGACATCTTTATTTTTATTGCGACGAGCAAGCACCGGCGCGTCGAAAAAGACGTTTTGATTGACACCTTCTGGGCGGAAGACGACCTGAAAACCATTGAAAAGAATTTTCACCCGACGATCTCGCATATCCGCAAAGCTCTCAATTCGCGGCAATCGTTCAAACAAAATTTTCTCGTCTTCCGCGACGGCGCATATCAATTAAATCCCGAACTCGTCTATTCGATTGACACCGAAGAATTTGAAACGGCGATTACGGAAGCCGAAAAAGCGAAAAAGGAAAAAGACAACGAACGCTTTAAAGAAAATCTCGAAAAGGCGCACGCGCTCTATCGCGGCGAATATATGGCGGGTGTTTACGACGACTGGGCGGAAGAACGCCGTCCGTTCTATGCCGAACAATTCGCTCGTGTTTTAAACGCGCTGGCGAAGATCGCTGTCGGCGAGAAAAAATGGTCGAACGCTTTGAAACTTTCAAACGAGATTCTGGAAATTGACCCGTATCGTGAAGACGCGCACCGCCTGATGATGCGCGTCTTCGCCGCGCAGGGAAAACGTTCGTCGGTCGTCGAGCAATACGAAAACTTGCAAAAACTTCTCAAAACCGAACTCGGCGTAACGCCCGCACCCGAAACCCGCAAACTTTTTCAGGAACTTACCAAGTAAAAAAGAGAGCGGTAAGATCGCCGCTTGATGAACCGGATTACCGGGCGGAAAAAGGTAAGGCATTTTCTATTGTAACTTTATTATTCCGGGCGTATATTTATTATCACGGCAAACAGAACAACGCACGATAAACCGTTTCGGGCGATAACGCGAATTTTGAATTTAGCGAGGCGGGCAGTAGAGATTTTCGCCCGCTAAAATAAACCGAAAAAATTTTTCGCAACTATTTTTTTTAAGGCGCGTGTTATCGAAACCGGCTTTACCCTAAGAAAGAAAATTTTTCTTCCCGCAGGTTTTCTTCTTTTAATCTTTTTTTTGGAGAAAAAAAATGAAAGCATCGAAAAAGTTTCTGAGCTTGATTTTGCTTGCGGCATTGTTCGGCTCGCTCAATTTACCGGCATTAGCCCAGGGCGCAAAGACGGAAGCGAAACCGCCCGAAGGCATTACGAAAATCACCTCGGTCGAAGGCATCACCGAATATCAATTACAGAACGGCTTACGAGTTTTGCTTTTTCCCGACCAGACCAAGCAGACGATCACCGTCAATGTTACATATCTGGTCGGCTCGCGCCACGAAAATTACGGCGAAACCGGTATGGCGCATCTTCTCGAACACCTCGTTTTCAAGGGAACGCCGCGTCATCCGAACATACCGGCGGAACTCACGGCGCACGGCGCGCGTCCGAACGGGACGACCTGGTTTGACCGGACGAACTATTTTGAAACTTTCGCCGCT
>JBGTSF010000091.1:0-17024 GCA_041940425.1 Pyrinomonadaceae bacterium | reverse complement strand
CACGGGCGAACGCTGGTCGCCGCTCACGGAAATTCGCAATGACGAAAATCCGGCGGCGCGGTTTTATGTTTTCGACAGCAGTTTATCGGAGATGGGCGTTCTCGGTTTCGAATACGGTTATTCGGTCATTGCCGAAAACGATCTCGTGATGTGGGAAGCGCAGTTCGGCGATTTTTCAAACGGCGCGCAGGTCATTATTGACCAATACATTTCGTCCTCGGAAGACAAATGGCAGCAAAAATGCCGTTTGGTAATGCTTCTGCCGCACGGCTATGAAGGTCAAGGACCGGAACATTCGTCCGCAAGGCTCGAAAGATATTTACAGCTTTGCGCGGAAAATAATCTACAGGTTTGTTATCCGACGACTCCGGCGCAGTATTTTCATCTGCTCAGAAGACAGGTCAAACAGGAGATCGTTCGTCCTTTGATCGTGATGACGCCGAAGAGTCTTTTAAGACTTCCGGCGGCGAGTTCGACCGTTCAAGATTTGACGAACGGCGGTTTTCAGCCGGTTATTGACGACGCGAAGATCGAAGATAAATCGAAGGTCAAACGCATCGTTTTATGTTCCGGCAAAGTCTTTTACGATCTCGACGCGGCGCGTGAAGATTCGAAAGACAATCTCGTCGCGCTCGTCCGGCTCGAACAGTTTTACCCGTTTCCGGCTGAAAAATTACAGGAAATTTTTGCAAGTTATGAAAACGCGGCGGAAATTTTCTGGACGCAGGAAGAGCCGAAAAATATGGGCGGCTGGTATTTTGTTGAAGACCGTCTGCTGGCGATCAAACCCGAAAAAATGCGTCTGAAATACGTCGGGCGCGACGCTTCGGCTTCGCCTGCAACGGGAAGTTACGCGATCCACAATCTCGAACAATCGAAAATTATGGAAGACGCGCTCATCAAAGATTCCGAAGAAGTTTCGGCGGCGAGCGAACCGGAAGTTTCCGAAAAGATCGCACCGGCGGGCGCGTAAAATTATCGTATCCGATGCAGAAACCCGCACGCATTAAGGGTTAAAAGCAAAGCTAGTGACATTTATTTCGTGCGGATTTCTGCATTTTAGTTTGAACTTTGACGAAAAACCGGCGGTTTTTCAAGAAAATTCGCCGGTTTTTGGTGAAAAACCGTTGAGATTTCTCAAAAAACCGTTGAATTATTGGGAAAAACCGCCGGTAAATTACCAAAAACCGCTGAAATATTATGAAAAACCGCCGAAATATTACCAAAAACCGGCGAAATATTACGAAAAACCGTCGGTGTTTTATCAAATCTCAAAGGAGTTTTCCGAAATTTCTCGTTGGAAACAGGATTAATTTATGACAAAACGTGAATTTGTCTGGCTTTTGATCAGAGCGGCGGGTGTTTATCTGGCTTATCTGGCGGTCATCACATTTTTTACGGCGATCAGTTCGGGCTGGAGCTTGATCTTCTCGCCGCCGAAACTCGACGCGCCGAACGCCAACGCGAGCCGCCCGAACACGATTCCGGGAATCACTCAGCCCGAGCCGTATGATCCGAATCTGAATCCGGCGGCGACTCCGGCAACCGCCGCCGAACCCGAAAAACCGGAAGACAAAGCGCGGCGCGAAGGCGTGATGAATCTCGTCTGGCAGATATTCTTAACTCTGCTCTACGGCGGCATCGGTTTTTATTTCCTGCGCGACGGCAGAATTTTATACGCGCTCCTCATGCGCGAAGATTCCGCCAAGCCCAAAGAAAAAGAACCGGAAGTAACGACCTTGAATTTATAAAATATGCAAAATCTTTCGGATTTGTTTCATCGGATAGACGGAAAAATTTTTGGCGGTGTTTCAGATTTTATGATGAAAGAATAAGATTCGGAATAGATTAGAGATGAGAGATGATAACTGATAGATTAAATCTTTCATCTTTCATCTCTCAGTTATCATCTATTCCGAAGTTATAATCTTCTTGATAAATTGTGAAACGCTACAAATTTTGAAATTATGAAAAACAGAAAAGAAATTACGATACTTTTGACGATCTGCTTTTCGATTTTTATCGCCGTCGCCTGTCAGACGAAAACGGTCGAGAGCGAAGAAAATTTAAACGCCGCAAAAGCGTCATCAACGCCCGAAAAACAAAAAAACAACGAACCGCTGACGATTGCGGCGGTCGGCGATATTATGATCGGCTCGACCTCGATCAACGACTCGTTTCTGCCGCCGAACGACGGCGCGGATATGTTCAGCGAAGTCGCGCCGATTCTCAAAAAAGCCGACATCGCCTTCGGCAATCTCGAAGGACCTCTGGTTGACGGCGGAAAAACGACGAAATGCCCGCCGAATTCGAGACGCTGTTTCGCTTTCCGCCAGCCGACGCGCTACGGAAAACTTTTAAAGGATGCCGGATTCGACGTTTTGAGTCTTGCCAACAATCACGCCGGAGATTTCGGCGATTACGGGCGCGAAACGACCCGCAAAACGCTCGACGCGCTCGGCATTAAACACGCCGGAAGCGATACCGGGCAATTCACGACGACTTATCTTGAATCGAAGGGAAAAACCGTCGCCTTCATCGGTTTCGCGCATAACAGCATTACGCCGAACGTCAACGATCTGGCAAATGCCCGGCGGCTCGTTCTCGAAGCCGACAAAAAAGCCGACATCGTCGTCGTTTCGTTCCACGGCGGCGCGGAAGGCACGGACGCGCAGAACGTTCCGCAACGCACGGAAAGATACGGCAGTGAACTACGCGGAAATCTGCCGCTTTTTTCAAGAACGGTGATTGACGCGGGCGCGGATCTGGTTCTCGGTCACGGTCCGCACGTTCTGCGCGGAATGGAAATTTACAAGGATCGCCTGATCGCCTATTCGATGGGGAATTTTGCGACCTACGGAATGTTTAAACTAAAAATGGAAACCGCTCTGACGGCGATTTTCGAAGTCAGCATCGCGCCGGACGGCAGATTTATCAGCGGAAAACTTTACGCCGGAAAGCAGGAAGGCAGAGGCGGTCCGGTTATGGACAAATCAAACGCCGCGATCAGCAAAATCCGTTCGCTCTCGATTGCCGATTTCGGCGAAAACGCGCCGCAGATTTCCGACGATGGAAAATTCACCGCCAGAAAAACTAAGTAAAATTGCCGGTTACGAAATAAAAATCGGACACGGCATTTTAAACAATTGCGGCGAATGGGCGCGGCGAAATTTGTCGAATGAGACAAAAAAGATCGCGCTCGTTTCAAACCGCAAGGTTTTCCGTCTTTACGGCGAAGCGGTCGAAAAAAGCCTCGAAAAAAGCGGTTTCGAGACTCGCGTCTTTTTGATGAAAGACGGCGAGAAATATAAAAATTTCCGCACGCTCGAAACCGCGCTCGAATTTTTCAGCTCGAATAAATTAAAAAGAACCGACGCGGTCGTCGCGCTCGGAGGCGGCGTGGTCGGCGATCTCGCCGGGTTTGCGGCGGCTGTTTACCTGCGCGGAATTGATTTTCTGCAAATGCCGACGACGCTTCTGGCGATGATTGACTCGTCGGTCGGCGGAAAAACCGCCGTCAATACTGCATTCGGAAAAAATCTCGTCGGCGCGTTTCACCAACCGAGAGGCGTTCTGATTGATGTCGAAACTCTAAAAACTCTGCCGCGCCGCGAACTGACCGCCGGTTTCTGCGAAGCCGTCAAGCAAGGCGCGATTTCAGACAGAAAACTTTTCGACCAAACCGGAGAGTTTTTAAAAAAATATTCTCCGCACCGATTCAAAAAACATTTTGAAAAAGAAAAATTCGTTGCCGAACTCGAAAATTTGATCTTCAACCAAATTCTATTTAAAGCCGAAATCGTTTCACAAGACGCAACCGAAAATACCGCGAGAACCGACGCAAAATCTCGTAAAATCCTCAATTTCGGGCATACGCTCGCTCACGCCCTCGAAAAAGCGACCGGTTATAAATACTTCAAACACGGTGAAGCCGTCGGCTACGGAATTATTTTTGCCGCCGAACTGTCAAAAAAACTTGAAATTTTTGATGAAAATGAATTAAACTTGTTAAACGATGTTGTTGCCGGTGTCGGACAACTTCCGAAACTCGACGGCATCAAGCCCGAATTTTTAATCAAGAATTTCGCCTTTGATAAAAAAGCGATCGGTGCGTCTTTGCAATGGGTTTTAATCGAAGCGATCGGCAAACCGAAAATTATCGAAAACAAAGACATCCCAAACTCCGCAATAACATCAACTCTCAAAAAAATTCTAAAAACTCATTTATAAAAAGGAGTTTTACCAGATGAGTAAAGAAAAAAACAAACACGGCGAACGCGGCGGCGCGGGAGCGAAGCTGTTATTAACACTGACGGTTTTAATACTTGCCGGGCACGCCGGGATAAATTACGTTCCGGTCGCGTATGCCGGCGAAAGTTTTAAACAAGATATGCAGACGGCGGTCGTGCAAGGTCTGGCGGCACCGATCCGTGCCGGAAAGCCGACCGATTTTGTTAAACAGAAAATCGAACGCGCCGCGCTCGCTAACGACATTCCCGCAGACGTTTTGATTGAAGTAAAACAGAACGGGAAAAATCTGCAGGCACACGTCTTTTACACTGAAACTATCAATCTTTTGCCTTTCGGGATGTATAAATACGAATATGTTTTCGACCACACGGCGACACCGACCGGTTTTTTGTTAGAAGAATGATGAAAAATTTTCTTGTGCTAATTGTTTTTGTTTCGACAATGCTGTTCGGATTAATAGTTTCCGACCTGTTCGGCTTGCCTTTAAAATTGGACAATTACGCGCATCAAAACTGTGTCCGTTGGGCGGATGAGACATTTGAGAGACCGTTATTTACTTTGAATGAAGCGAAGCCGTTAATGAGAAAAAAGGTAACTTCAAAAGACGGAAAAACCGGCAGAATAATTCGCTGGGAAATGGTCGGATATGACAAATTTTTTGTCGCTGTTTATTTTGGAAACGGCGCGGCGGATGAAAATTCGAGCTTGACCTTTTATGATAAAAATCGTTTTTCGGAAGAACTAAAAATTGTAGATTAAACCGCAACCGCCAGAGATTCCCGAACTCTTAAAGGCTGAATTTGGATCAAACCTTCGGGCGCGTCAGCCAGCCACGTCGAGGGACAAACGCCGCAAGTCGTGCATTTTTCAACCGCCGGACACGGTTTTGAAGAAAGCGAGGCTTGCGATTTTTCGTGTTCGGTTTTCAGAAATTCAAAAGATAAACCGGAATCAACGATTGACCACGGCAGAAATTCGTCATAGCTTCGGTTTCGGGAAATATGAAACGCATCGTCGAAATTTAATTGCCTGAGAGTTTCCCGGATGCTTTTACCGCTTTTGGCGGCTTCGTCTATAACTCTGGAAACCGTTCTGTCGCCGCTCGAAAACAATGCCTGTTCGTGCGCGATTTTCGCGGACATAAAACGAACTTCGACATTCGGAATTTTTGAAAGACCTTTACAGACATATTTGATTCGCTGTTTCAATTCCTTTTCGTCGCAGATCGCATCCCATTGAAGCGGCGTGTTCGGTTTCGGCACAAAACCGTTGAGCGAAGGAATGATTTTTCCGGCGCGACCGAATTTTTTGCCCGCTTCGAGCATCCGGTCTTTGATCCGTTCGACCAGCACGAACATCTCGTCCAAATCTTCGCGCGTTTCTGTGGGAAGTCCGACCATCATATAAAGTTTGACGGTCAGCATTCCGCGGTCGAAAACCGCGCCGCAGATGTCAACGATCTCGTCATTGGTCAGATTTTTATTTATTACTCTTCTGAGTCTATCCGAACCCGTTTCCGGCGCAACGGCGATCTGCTGATCGTTCGATTCGACGAGCGCGTCGAGCAGTTCTTCGGAAATTTGATCTAAACGCAAAGACGAAACAGTAATTTTATAATCCATTTTTCGCAGTTCGCTTAAAATGGTCGAGATTTCGGGATGATCGCAAACGGCGGTCGAAACCAGACCGATCTTGTTCGTTTTATCGCGCCACTCACGCGCTTTTGCCAGAATATCTTTCGCCGGAACGACGCGCGGCGGATAATAATTGTAGCCCGCCCAGCAGAAACGACAGCCCTGCGAACAGCCGCGCGAAATTTCAACCAGAAGTCGGTCGCCCATTTCCGCACCCGGACTCCAAACACTGGTCGAAGGACAGAAAATATCCTGATTGACGAGAAAGTAGGCGAGTTCGGTTTCGCCGCGTTTTAAAGCTCTCCGCAACATTCCTTCTTTCGGATTGACTGAAGCCAGCGCACGTCCGACTCTTTTCGGAATATCTTTTTCTTTCGGCAGATAATCGAAAATAGTGCCGTCGTCGTTGTAGATCACGTCATAAAGCGACGGAATATAAAAGCCGCGTCCGATCCGCGCGAGATTCAATAAAATTTCGTCTTTCGTTTCATTTTCCAGAATCGCATCAATTAATTGATAAACGAGAATTTCGCCTTCGCCGACGGCGATGATGTCGGTAAAATCGGCGATCGGTTCGGGGTTGAGGAACGAAGCCGCGCCGCCCATCACGACGAGCGGGTGAAAATGATTGCGGTCTTTCGACCAGACGGGAATGCCGCTCATTTGCAGCATCTTCGCCATATTCAGATAATCGGTTTCAAACGAGATCGAAAACGCGACGACATCGAAATCTCTGACAGGCGTTTGCGTTTCCAAAGATAAGAGCGGTGTATTTGATTTTTCGTATTCGCGTAGTTCGAAATCATCGGGCAGAAAAACTCTCTCGCAGGCGACTTCGGGAATTTTATTGAAGAGTTCATACATCGTGTGCATTCCGAGATTTGCCATCCCGATCGAATGCGTGTTCGGATAACACAGCGCGACGCGAAGCTGGGCGCCGTGTTTGACGATCGTATTCTCTTCTTTAGAGAGTTTCTTTTTATAGCTTTCGATTATTTTTTTATTCATTCCTAAAATCTTTCCGGCAAATCCGCGCCGGAAAAACGCGAACTTCAATTTTTAACAGGTTTTGAAGACAAAAATCAAGTTTTACTCGTAATTTTACCGGACTTTTGATGCATCTGATTTCGATGCCGGAATGGGCAAAAAAGATTATTTTAAATTTACGAAAAAAAATATTGTAATAATTCAAAAAAAGTAGTAAAACATCTCAAACTATTAAATTCGGTTTTTATCGGGGAACGAACAAGGGGATTTAATCCTAAAAAAATTCCGTCATCATACGTAAAGTGTGTTGAAACATTATTTTAAATCACAATAAAAAAGGAGTCCCCGAAATGAAAGTTGAATTAAAGAAACTGAGCCTGCATTTTCTTGCAGTAATAATAATGTTGTCGTTTTTAATGCCGGCAACCGCCTTGTCCCAAGATAAGAGCAAACAGGAGAAAAAAGAAGCCAAACAAAACGAAAAGGACGAAAAACGGCTCGAAAAACAAGTCCGCAAATACGAGGAAACGCTTGCCAAAGCGAATGACAAATATAGTAAGGACGTGGAATTCAGAGAAGATGTGGACTTTGAATTTCGGAACATTCGAAAAGACCACGCGACCTACGCCTACCGGATGAATGTCTTCGATTCGGAAGACGAAGTAACGACCTACAGCGGCGATAAAATTCCGGGCGAAGATACGCTTTACGACAATCTTTTGGCGCAGGATTACGTCAACCGCGTCGGTCAATCGCTCGTTCCGGCAAATTCTGACAAGCGTTACGGTTTTAAGATCACGAGCCGCCCGATGCCGGATGCGCGTTCTCTTTCAACCGGCACGATTTATGTTTCGACGGGCTTGCTCTCGCTGGTTGATAACGAAGCCCAACTCGCCTACATTCTCGCGCACGAGATAGCGCATATCGAACGCGACCACTGGAAACAGGACGTGATGGTCGCCAAATGGATCGAGGAGGCGACGAAATCGCAGGAAAGAAAAGCGAGCATTTTCGGCGCGATTGCCGGCGCGGCGATCGGCGGATTGGCGGGCGGAAGCATGAACACGATGTTCAATATGGCGATTTTCGGCGCGGGAATCGCGCAGTATGTAGCGAAAATTGCCGACCGCAAAGCGTTTGAATGGTCGCTCGCGCAGGAAGACGAAGCCGACAAGCTCGCGCTCGAATATATGCTCAACCGCAACTACGACGTGCGCGAAGTTCAGTCGTTTTATGAAACTGTGAAAACCGCCGCCATCGAAGACCCGCGCATCGAACTCGACCGTTTCGCCGACCGCGAGCGGACGGAAGAACGCCGCAAGGCTGTCAATGCCGTAATTAATTCGACCGATTCGTCGGTGCTGGCGCGGACGCTGATCGGCGCGACCAATCTCAACGGCAAATCGCTCTCGATTGACCGCAACACGGCGGTTGTCGTCAGCCGCGTCAATAAAAATCAGACGGCGATGGCGGAAGACATCAAAGCCAAAGTGATGAACGGCGATCTTATCGCCGGCGACGGCGAATTTGAAAATATTATGGCGATTCTCAAACGCGACAACGGCATATCGGCTTTTTATTACGATATGTATAAACTCGCCGAACGGAATCTCAACCAGTCGCTGGCGATTCGTTCGGACGACGCGAAGGCATATTTCTTTTACGGCAAGGTTTTGAAATTGACGGCTCGCAAACCGGGCGAAAAAGACAAAGCTCTGCAGATGTTCGCCAAAGCCATCGAACTCGACGCGCGCGGCACGAATCCGAATTCGCGCCTTTACTACGCGCTGACAAAAATGAGCGGACGCACGACGAACAACATACAGGAAGTCGTCAAGGATCTGAAGGATTACGTAATGATGTATCAGACGGTCAAAGCCGGTTCGCTTCCCCCGAATATGGACATCATTTACGATTACCTGCAGGAAGCCGGTGAAGTGAACTGGGTTGCCGTTCCGGTATCGAACGTCAAAACAATTTCAGGTTCCGCGCCGGCGAACACTACTCAACCGGCAGCGACCCGCAAACAATAAATTTGTTTCCGGTTTTCATTTTTTCCGCGAAACGCCCTTAATTTTATCCGGGCATTTCGCGGAAAAATACAAGTTTATTTGAAAATATGACACCACGAATCATCAGCCTTTTCGTTTTATCTTTAATTTTTTTTATCAATCATATCGCAGCGCAAACCGGCGTTGCATCGCGCGAGCCGTTCGTTTTGGAACTGCCGGAAATTTCCGCCGCACGATATACCAAACCGATCATACGGCTTCCGGCAAAAGACATTCCGACAATAAAATTCCGCGTTCTGGAGCCGTTTGCCGCCGTCATTGATTACGGAAAAATCATCGTTACGCTCAACGGCGAAGGGATAAACCGCGGCTGCGGAAAATCGCGCGACCTTGAGGGAAAGGTCGTCAGCTGCAAAAAACGAGATGATGGACAATATGGTTATGAATTGACATCGGGGAAAAATATTTTGGAGATCAGGGCGACCGATAAAGCCGAGCGGGAATTTTATGCTTCGTATGTCATAGTTTTGGGCGACAAATCAGCGGTCGCCGAAAAACCGGATTGGGCAGACGGCGCGGCGGAAAAGTTTACGGGCAAAAAATTCGCGCTTATCATCGGTGTTTCGGATTACAAATTTACCGATGCCGGACTGAAAAATCTGAATTACGCGGATGACGACGCGCAGGCGGTTGCCGATTTTCTGCGGACACCGGCGGGCGGCGGTTTTTCATCAGCCGACATCAGTCTTTTGCTGAACGGCGACGCTTCGCTGATGGCTGTTCGTTCGGCTTTGTCAGATATTGCCAAACGCGCCCGACCGAATGATCTGGTCTTTATATTTATCGCCGGACATGGTGCGCCCGACCCGCTCGCGCCGCAGAATCTGTATTTTCTGCTAACCGACACAAAGGTCTTGGATATGGCGCGGACGGCTTTTCCGATGAACGAACTCCAGCAGACGCTCGACACGCGGATTTCGGCTGAGAGAGTGATCGTGATGATTGACACCTGCCACAGCGCGGGTGTCAACAGCAAAACGAAAACGATCGTTACAGGCAGGGATTTGGTGCAGGAAGGCGACGAAAACAATATCTCGAATTTTTATCTGACGAACAAACTTTTCAAAGAAACCGGACGCGCCGTTTTGACCTCTTCGGATGTCAACGAAGTTTCGCAGGAATCCGCGAAATGGAACAATCACGGCGTTTTTACATGGGCATTGCTCGAAGGCTTAAAAGGCGGCGCCGATTATAACCGCGACAAATTCATCACGGCGGGCGAACTTTTCCAATTCACCCGCGCGTCGGTGCAGAAAGCGACAAACTTCCAGCAAAATCCGCGCGCCCTGCCCGGTTCGAACATAAATCTGACGCTGGCTTTTTTGACAAAATAAACGCTTTATCGAAAAGAGGTTGCGTTATTGCTGGGAGCGCACGCATCCTTGCGTGCAACGTCGCTGAAAGCGGCGTAAAAGCGTGTGCATAAAATCAAATTGAATATTCGCCGAGGCTTTTGAACGCTAGCGCGTTCAGCACGCAAGGATGCGTGCGCTCCCAGCGAAAAAAATCGTTGACGCTGTGTTTATTTCGGCGTAATCTAGCTTCATTCACCCAAAAGGAGTTACCGCAATGGAAGGAATTTTATTGAAAAGATTTTTAGCCGTTTGGATGCTTTTCGCATTTTTGTTTTCGATCTTCGCGCCGTTTGAAGCGCGGGCGCAGGACAATCGCCAACTCGTGCAGGAAGACGATAAAAAAGAGCCAAAGCGAATCGCCCTCGTCATCGGCAACGGCGCATACACGAAAGCGAAGGCTCTGCCCAATCCGCCGAATGACGCGGCTGATATGGCAAAGGCTCTAAAGGATTTGGGTTTTGAAGTCATATCGGGCGTGAATCAAAACAAACGGCAGATGGATATTTTGATCCGCGAATTCGGCACTAAATTGGCAAATTCCGGCGGTGTCGGTTTGTTTTACTACGCCGGACACGGCATACAGGTCGGCGGTGAAAATTATCTCGTGCCGGTCGAAGCCGATATTCCCGAAGAAGACGAAGTTCAATATGTAGCCGTTCCGCTCGGTTTGGTTTTAGCAAAAATGACGACGGCGAAAAACGATTTAAATATCATAATTTTAGACGCTTGCCGCAACAATCCCTTCGCGCGTTCGTGGCGGGCGTTTCGTGATAGTTCAAATACGGACGGCTTGGCAAAAATCTCGCCGCCGACCGGAACTTTAGTTCTCTACGCCACCGAACCCGGCAAAGTCGCTTCTGACGGCGCGGGTCGCAACGGGCTTTTTACCGAAGCTCTTCTAAAACAAATCAACAAGCCGAATCTCGAATACGATCAGATGGTCAAAGCAGTTTCGGCGGACGTTTGGCAGAAATCGAACAAACAGCAATTGCCCTGGAAGGAAGGAAATTCGTTGACGGATTTTTATTTTGCCAAGACGCAAGCCGACACTCAGAATCCGAAACCGACAACCGTTGAAAGCGAGTCGGTTTTTATTGCCAAAGACAAAGCGGCGCAGGAGCGTGAGGCTTGGGATTTGGTCAAAAATTCAGCGGACGCGGAAGATTTTCGCTTCTTTTTAAAAGAGTTTCCGAACGGCGCGAATGCTGAAAAAGCCAAGATTCGCTTGGAAGAATTGGTCTGGTTTTCGGTCAAATCTTCGACTGACAAGACAAGAGTGCAAGCCTATCTGACCGAATTTCCGACGGGCGCGAACGCTTCGGCGGCGCGGATCAAACTGCGCCAATTGGAATCGGCAATCAAACCGACCACGCCCGATAATTCGGGCTATAATCCGGTGAAAAATACGAACAATATATCCGGCTACAATCCGGTCATGAAAACGACGGCGGGCAAGGTTTCAAAAGCGACCTTGCCGGGCGGCGTGGAAATGAGTTTCGCGTATATTCCGGCGGGTGAGTTTCAGATGGGTTCAGATAACGGCGAGTTGGATGAAAAGCCGGTTCACACGGTCAGAATCAGTCAAGGTTTTTGGATGCAGACAACGGAAGTAACACAGGCGCAATGGAAGGCGATGATGGGGACATTGCCGTCGAGATGCGATTACGGTGAATTGAAGGGAAACTTTTTGGGCGGCAACAAGCCGATAATTTGCGTCAATTGGGATGACACGCAGGAATTTGTGCGGCAGATGAATGCCAAAAACGACGGCTATAAATATCGTTTGCCGACGGAAGCGGAATGGGAATATGCGGCGCGGGCAGGAACAATGGGAGATTACGCGGGATATTTGGATGGAATAGCGTGGTATGGTGGAAACTCTGGCAGTTCGACACACGACGTTGGGACAAAACAGCCGAATGCGTGGGGATTGTATGATATGCACGGAAATGTAAATGAATGGGTGCAGGATTGGTATGAAAGTTATCCAAGTTGGGTTGTAACCGATCCTACTGGACCGGCATCAGGCTCAGGGGGACGCGTTCATCGCGGTGGGAGTTGGGAAAATATCGCTGGGGATGTGCGCTCGGCGAATCGCGACATCAGGTCGCCGTTGAATCGTGGCAATAATTTGGGGTTTCGGCTCGTCAGGTATTAGTCGCACTTTAACTGCAAGAAAGTAAAACTGTGTCTGGTTTTCGACTTGACACCGAAACCGTCTTTATAGATGCGCTCCCGACGAAAACAGTGTGAATTAAAAAAAATATGCAGATTGGAAAAAATTGGCGAGTTTTTTTATTAACTTCTTGTTTCTTGATTTTCGGCGGAGCGGCTTTTGCGCAGGACGATACGGCGACCCGGGAAATTACTTCGCTCGATTTTCAGAAACAGCGTCCGAAAGCGGGCGGCGGTTCGGTCAAACCGGCGACGGGCGCAAACGCGAAAGTTACGCCGAAACGAAAGAAAAATATCGCGGTCGTTACGAATAAAAAACGCAAATACAATCTCGTCAAGCGCGTTCCGGCAAAAACGGTCGCGGCGGTTAATAACGATAAAAATAAAACTACCAAACCCGCGAAGAAAATTTTGAAAGACGAGCAGATAGGCGTTACGTTCTGGCGTTTGCGTCCGGCGGTTGAAGATGACGAAGACGCGCCGCTTTTTCCCGTCAGGCTTGGCGACAAAAGGGAAAATTGGGCGGCGGAACGGGTCGGCTCGACGACGAATTTTAACAAAGGCGACCGCGTGCGTTTTACAATCGAAGCTTCGCGGTCGGGTTTTCTGTATATAGTCAACCGCGAGTTTTATACGGACGGCACAAGCGGCGGGGCGAGTTTGATCTTTCCGACAAAGCGAATACGCGAGGGCAATAATCGTGTAACGGCGGGAAGTCTGATCGAGATTCCGGCTTCGACCGATTCCGTGCCGTATTTTACGATCAAACCGAACCGCGCCGATTACGCGGGCGAAGAACTTCTGATAATCATTTCGCCCGTCGAACTGCCCGTTGAAATTGGAATGAAGGCGCAGACGCTGATGCGCGAAACGGTGCAGAAATGGCTCGATGATTGGGGCGCGACGGTTGACATCTACGATGCCGAAGACGGCGAAGGCATCGCCTACACGCGCGTCGAAGCCGAAGCCGCGACGACCTCCAGCCGCGCTTTGACGCAGGAAGAACCGCTTCCGCAGACGATCTACCGCGTCAAGGTCGCCGAAGGCGAACCGCTTGTCGTCCCGTTTCAGATGCAGGCGAAAACGCCTTAAAATTCGAAATTAAAATTCAAAAAAATGTTGACCAGCGGCAGAAAATTGGACGGGCGTTACACTATTGTCGAAGAGATCGGGAGCGGCGGTTTCGGCGCGGTTTATCTGGCGGAGGACACGCGGTTCTCGGGCAACAACCGCGTGGCGATCAAAAAGATTTTGCAGATCGGCGAACAGCACGCCAAATCTTTTCGGCTCGAAGCCGACCTGCTCTACAATCTGAAACACCCGAATCTGCCGAAAGTTACCGACTGTTTTCAGGAAGACGGAGCGAATTTTATCGTGATGAGCTACATTTCGGGCGACGATCTGGCAAAACTGCTCGCTAAAGGAAAACGGTTTTCGGTCACGGAAGTTTTAGAGATTGCCGACAAGGTTTTGGACGCGCTCGAATACCTGCATTCGTTCACCATCTTTCACCGCGACGTCAAACCGCATAATATCAAGATTGACGCGGACGGAAATATTTTTCTGCTCGATTTCGGGACGGCGAAAGGGAATTTTGACGAATCAACGCTGACGCATCAGACCACGCAAAGCATCAGCGGTTACACGCCCTTTTATGCGCCGCTCGAACAGGTTTTGCGGATTGATCCGAATTCGTTTTTTCTGCTTCAATCTTTGGACTTGGCAAAAGTGGATAATTTTTTGAATCGAAAAACCGATGCGCGGAGCGATATTTACAGTCTCGGCGCGACGCTTTATCAGCTTTTGACGCGGCTTTCGCCGGAAAAAGCGACCTCGACAATTCGCGCTCATTCGATCTGGTCGGGCAAACCGGATACGTTAGAGCCGATCAGGAATCTGAACGCGAATGTTTCCGAACGGCTCGCCGAAATCATCTACCGCAGTGTCGAGATATCACCCGAAAAGCGTTTTCAAACGGCGGCGGAATTTCGCCGCGCGTTGAAAGCATCGCAAAACGAAAATTTGTCGGCGGAAACGATCAGCCTGCCGAATATCGTCGGCGATTTTGCAGATTCGCGGGAAGTTAAAACGGCGAACGATTTTTCTACATCTGAAAACTCTTTCGCAGAATCGCGCGGAACGAATTTTGCCGGAAATTTTGAAAAAACCGAAAAGCCGAAATCCAAAATCGCCTTGTATATCGGCGTTTTGGCGGTGCTTTTTGTTCTGGGAAGCGCGGGGATTATTTTGGGCTGGTGGTTATGGACGAAATCCGACAAGCCGCAAGCGGGACGAAATGCGAATGCGGAAATTCCCGCAAAAGCCGCTTTGCGTAATTTAACCTATTCGCTTTTGGTGCAAAAAATGCGCGACGGCAGGGAATTTCAAGAACCGTTCGAATCGAGCGGACAGGAAATTTTCGAAAACGGCTACAAATTTCAGATGCGCTTTACGCCTTCGGAAAAGGGTTTCTTTTATATTTTTGCCGAAGGCTTAAATGATAAAAAAGAGAAAACTTTTAACATCATTTTCCCGACACCCGTTCAAAACGACGGCAAACCGGAAGTCTTGGCAAACCGCCGTTACGAGACGGGCTGGAATCAATTCGGCGGAACTGCCGGGACGGAAAATTTTTGGATCGTCTGGAGCAGGAAAAAAAATGAAACGGCGGAAAAATCGCACGAAAACGCTTTTCAAAATCAGGGAAAACTGACGGACGGGAATTTGATAAAAGATTTGAAAACTTTTTTGGAAAACGGGCGGAAAAATAAAACGAATCTTTCAAAGGACGCGGAAAAGCGTTTGAGCAAGATCGAATTCGAAGGCGATGAGATGGTTTTTCTGCTTCAGCTCGAACATCGGTAACAATAAATCCAAATTTTTTCAGAGTTTTTAATAAATTTATAAAACCTCTTTCGATATAGCTTTACAAAAAATCAAATTGAAAATTTTCTAAAAAATGCGGTGTTCAGAACATAAAAAACCGGTGATTGTTCTTGCCAAATAATTCCATTTTTATAGAATAGTTACGAAAATTCAGATAACAACGGAGGGAAAACAATGTCTGGAAAAAAACGGCTGCTCCCGGTTTTGTTTTTAGCGGCGGCTTTTTGTATTTCCGCGGCGGCGCAAGATTCGCCTTTAAAAGTCGAAGCCGAAAAGGCGGCGCAGGTTGAATTACAAAAAAAGCTGAAACTGGTAGCCGAAAACAATCTGAAAGTTCAGACCGCTTTGACCGAAGGAATAAACGCTTTTAGAAATAAAAATTACGATCTGGCGATCGAAAAGTTTGACGAAGCGCTTATTCTCGAACCCGATCACTGGGGAACTTCGCCGGTGATTTTGACGAATAAAGCGAAGGTTTTGAGAACCGTCGGCGTGAACAAATACAACGAAGCCGCCCGAAAATACTGGAACGCGGCAGAGGAAGCGAGATCATATTTTACGGATGCGGTTGATTCATTAAATAAAGCTTTGCAGATTTTTTCCGATACGCCGGTTGAGATTGCGGATTTAAACCGGGCGAGTTTCGAGCAATACAAATTCAACACGCTGAGAGAATTGACGGAATGCTACCGCTTGCTCATTATCACCGACAAAAGCCGAACGGGCGAAGCGATCAAAGTTTTTGAAGAATATATTTTGATCGAACCGGACGAACTCAAAAAAGAAAAAGCCGTCCGAGAGTTGGAAAAACTCAGAGCCGCCAAATAAATTTTATTCCTCGACCCGTTTCTGCGCTTCCTCGGCAAGCGCGTCCTCGTGTTTGATGTCGAGCCGCAGACGGCGGTAGAGGCTCATCAATTGATTCGAGAGCCAAGGGAGCGCGAAAAAAGCGAGAATGTATCCGCGCCAATCGTCAATCAACAGCCGGAATCCGGTCAGGATCAGAACAAAAAGCGTAACCCAGTGGCTGAAGCAGTATTCGCAAGTGAAAACGTAAAAGAATTTTTGTTTGAAAATAGTCTTCGCCTTCTTACTGCGTTTGGCGCAAAATTCGCGCGGCTCGCGGAAAATCTCTTCCTGCGTTACCGTCCACGCGATCGAGGCGACGACTAAAGATAGAATTACCAGCCAGTAGATTTGTTCTAAAATGAGCATTTAAAAGCATTTTGCGGTTTACGAAAGCAAAAAGCAATCGCAAACCGCAAATCTGAAATCGAAAATAAATTTTACTGTTTACCTTCCAAAAACGCTTTCAAACGGCGAGAGCGCGACGGGTGGCGAAGTTTTCTCAAGGCTTTCGCTTCGATCTGGCGGATGCGTTCGCGCGTGACGGCGAAATGCTGTCCGACTTCTTCGAGCGTGTGTTCCGAGCCGGTGTTGCCGAGACCGAAACGCATCTTGATAACTTTTTCCTCGCGCGGCGTTAAGGTCGCCAAAACTTCGTCCGTAATTTCACGAAGATTTGAAAACGTAACCGATTCCGCCGGATTCAAGATCGTTTTGTCTTCGATAAAATCGCCGAGATGCGAATCTTCTTCTTCGCCGATCGGCGTTTCAAGCGAGATCGGCTCTTGCGCGATTTTCAAAACCTTGCGCACTTTTGA
>JBGTSF010000090.1:0-17745 GCA_041940425.1 Pyrinomonadaceae bacterium | reverse complement strand
TAAGAGCGCGTCAGCGCGTTTGGCAACAGGCGCGGCTGGGTAAACTCCTCGCGGTGCAAGACCAAATAGGGAAGCGTAAATTTCGGGTTGCCCGCCCGATCGTCTGAAGCAATTCAGACGGCGTTTCCGGGTAGGTCGCTTGAGCTTTTCGGCGACGAAAAGCCTAGATGAATGATTGCCGTCTGTCTTTTTTGACAGATACAAAATTCGGCTTACAGGTTTGCATTCCGTTTTGCACGGCTGATTTTTTATAAAAAAGTTAAGGAGCAATTTACAAAAATATGGTTAATCGAAAAGGCGTTTTTATCGGAGCATATGTTCCCCTTGAATTAAAGGAAAGTCTCAAACGACGCGCCGCCGCCGAACATCGCACGCTTTCCCAGGAAATCACTCGAATTTTGGTCGAAGCCGTTCACGGCAAAGGCTTGCCGGCGGGAAGCGTTGACCGCCGAAATGCGAACACGACGCCGCGCCGCCGTTCGACCGACCCGCTTCCGCGCCGCCGCGCAGAAGATTTGCCTTTTGTAAAAGGAGATGACAAGAAGTAACTATTTAAGATAATTATTTGAAGTTTGTAAATTCAAATTTCAAATTACACATTTAAAATTTCTACAAATAATCAACCAATGAGCATTGACAAATCAAAACGCAATGCTCTTCGCTTTTTAAAAATCCATCTGATAAAATTTTTCCGATGAGTAGAAGCATTGTTTGGATTTCCGTTTTAGCCGTCATTATCGCATTTGCCGGAGGATTTTTATTAGCTAACGCTTTGAACCGAAGCGAATTTAACGCGCTTAAGGCTGAAAATGAAAGATTGAAAAATGCGGCACAAACTCCCGCCAATTCGCAAGAGCTTTCCGAGGATGAAATCCGTCAGAAAATCGCCGAAGCAGACCAGAATCCCGACAATTTCAATTTTCAAAAAAATCTCGGAATCGGACTTTACCGTTACGCGACGATCAAGCAGAGACCCGATCTGTTTCCCGATGTCGAAAGAATTTTAAAGCGGGCTTACGATAAAGATCCGAAAGATCAGAATGTTTTGGTCTTTTACGGCAATACGCTTTTCGACATCGGATATGCGAAAAAAGATAACGCGAAATTTGAAGAGGCGCGGAAAATTTACACCGAGGCGTTAGCTCAGCAGCCGAAGGATGTTGATATTCAGACCGATTACGGTTTGACCTTCTTTTACGAAACGCCGCCGCGCGACGACAAATCTGCCGAAGAGCTGAAAAAGGTTCTGGCGATCAAACCCGACCACGAACGAAGTCTGCAATATCTGGCGCAAATATACGCGCGGCAAAACCGGCAGGAAGAAAAGGAAAAATATCTGGCGGAACTGAAAAAAGTAAATCCGAACAATCCGGTTATTAACGAACTGCAAAAACCGGTATCAAATATCGAAAATCAATGAAGTGGATAATTCTTCTAATCTTACTTGCCGTTTTAATCGCAATTATTGCCGTCAGATACCGCCGTCAAATCAATGCCGGGATCGAAATTTATAAAATGTTCCGGCAGGTCAGACGGCAGATGAAACCGCCGGAAGAAAAACAGATCAAAAAGCCGGTTACAAAAGGAGAAGTTCAGCTCGTCCGCTGTGCGAAATGCGGAAAATGGATCAACGAAACAAACGCCTTGAATCTGCGTTCGAAAACATTTTACTGTTCGACAAATTGTATGGAACAAGCGGTCAGAGTTTGAAATTATTTAGCCGCAAAAAGGCGCAAAATTTACAAAATTTTTTTTGCTTTTGCGCCTTTTTGCGACTAAATCTTGGTTTAAAATTATTGAGGAACAAAGGTGTTCATATACCAGCTGATAAGCTGCTCGCCGAAAAGCAGAGCGAGGATCGAGCCGATTCCGAGAAAAATTCCGAATGGAATCTGCGCCTGAAAGTCTTTTTCCTTTTGTTTGTAAATCAGGAAAATTCCGATCACCGCGCCGGAGAACGCGCCGAGAAAAATCGTTAAAAAAGTCAGCCGCCATCCCAGAAGCGCGCCGACGGCAAACATCATTTTGACATCGCCGAGTCCCATCGCTTCGACGCCGCGAAGACGTTTCCAAACCTCGCCGACCAGCCACAAGAATCCGCCGCCGACCAGACCGCCTAATATCGCGCCGATTATTGACACGAGCCATACCGGAAAATTTTCCAACAAATTCAACGGCGAATATTTTAAGTCGGTAAAATACTCCGCACCGAAAATAATCGGATAAATAATGCGGACGAGCAGAGCGAAAATAAAAAGCGGATAGGTGATGACGTTCGGCAGGATCATATGTTCGGCGTCAATAAAGATCAGCGCAATCATCGAGGCGACGAAGATCAGCGCGACGGGCAAAAACGCTGTGAAACCGATCTGCCAGTAAGTCAATAGAAAAAAGAGCGCGGTCAAAAGCTCGACCGCCGGATAGCGCGGCGAGATTTTTTCTTTGCAGTTGCGGCATTTACCGCCGAGCATCAGCCAGCCGACGAGCGGAATATTATCGTAAGGCTTGATCGCCGTTTTGCATTTCGGGCAGTTGGAATTAGGAAAGACGATTGATTCTTCGCGCGGAACGCGGTGTATGACGACGTTCAAAAAACTTCCGACGACCGCGCCGAAAATAAAAACGAAAATATAGGCGACAAATTCGGGCAAACCGGTAATTGATTCAAAAGAAGCAAGCAAAAAAAGATTCATTTTTTCAGGAAACCTCAAAAGGCGGAATTTTGGAAAGAATAAAAACAGACAAGCGCGTTTTTTTGTCCGTCTCTATAATAGCGGTTTAAAGAAAAAAGTGAAAGAAAAAAGTAGTGGTCGGACAGGTTACTTTTCTATCCTGAATAGTTTTCGGGATAGAAGCCGGGGCTTGGAAAGCTTAATATTTTACTAGCTGCCGTAAAATTAAGCCGCGACTTCTATCATTTCTGAATTCACCGAACCGACGAATTTTCCGAACGAGCATTACGCCGCCGGTCGCCGAAGGATGTCAGCCAATGCCCGCAGCCGTTTTGAATCCGTTTCGTATTTGCTCAAACTTGCGCTCTTTTCGAGAGTAGGCGCAAATTTTTTGAGTTTTGCGCTTTCTTTTTTTTTCGATTTTGAAACTGCCGCATTTTGAACGGCTTGACGCAGTTCGGCAATTTGATCGGAAGCCAATGCCTGTGAACGCTCAAGCTGATCTATGTAGGCTTTCGCCGCGGTTAAATTTCGCGGATAGACAATCCTTTCTTGATGCTGGACGTTCAATTCAGCGACCCGGACTTCCTTCGCCGCATCAATCTCATTCTGCGTCAGATATTTTGTCGGCGTTAATTCGAAGATGTCCAGACCGCGCGCGATCTCCGAACCGTAAATATAACCGTTATACCAGTAGGCTGACCAGTGTCCGCCCATTATCAGCATATTTTCATCAATCGGTCCACGATCGAAATAAGCAATTTCAAAAGGATTATCCGCGTCCGTAAAGTCCATAACGGAAATTCCGCCCTGATACCAGGCTTGAACTTTGATGTCGCGACCGGGAACGGGAATGAGCGAACCGTTATGCGCAACACAGTTTTCGCTGTCGCCCTGCGCCGCCGGCAATTTGTAGTAATCTGCGAAAGTCAACTTGTTGTTCGACAAACGGAAAATCGCATTCGCGCCCCACACATTAGGATCATTCGCGCGGCAACGCGCTCCAAGTCCGCCGCCCCATTCGTCAGTGAAAACTACTTTTTTTCCGTCATTGGAAAACGAAGCCGAATGCCAGTAAGCATAATTCGGATCGTTGACCGCGTCCAGGCGTTTGGGATTTACGGGGTCTTTTATATCCAGCAAAATCCCATTACCGGCGCACGCGCCCGCTGCCAGCCCGATTTCCGAATAGACGGTAATATCATGACATTGGTTTGTTTCATAACCTCTTGGATTGTCATGAATCGCTCCGCTATTCAGGGCGTTTAACACGCCCGTTTGAGGATCGCTGAAAATACGCGGATTCGAAACTATCGCGGCATTTTGCGGAGCGGCTAGAGGCACTTTGATTACATCTATGCGAAAAAGCGAGGTGTTCTGATCTTTATCCGGCGGAGCGTCTGAACAGCCCGCAAGTTCCTCGCTCCGGCGGACAAACGAAGTTCCCGAAACGTATATGTAAACATTTTTTTTATCTTTGGGATCAGTAACCAGTGTATGCGTATGCGAACCGCGGCAAGTTTGCACCGCCGCGACCTGTTTCGGACTTCGGATATCGGAAATGTCGAAAATTCTAACTCCTCGGAAACGGTCTTTTTGTGCCGACGGGGGAGGCGGATTATTTTCTTGCCCGGCAGGCGGAGGCGGATCGGGCGGAAAGCCCTGAACACCGCAATCCAAACGTCCGTTGGGCATCTCGACCGACATAAACATCAAGTTCTTATAGACGGATACGTCGCCCTGTCCGCCCGGACAAACCATCGAGGTAAGTAATCGGGAGTTCGCCGGATCGGAGATGTCATAAATATTTACCCCGTAAAAATTTCCCATAAACAGTCGGTTTCCCTGGAACGCGAGATCCGAATTGGCAAAAGCGAGTTGGGCGAGAATCAATTGGATGGGTTTCGGCATTTGAGAAGGGTCGCCGATACCGATCAGCCCGAGTGTTTTCCGCACCTTCGGATCATCGGGATCATCTGAACCGAGCTGAAACGCACCCGGTTTTTTAAGCAGTGCCAGGTGTTTTAACCCCACCGAGATTTCACCGGCATCATATAAACCGGGAGATAGTTTGGCGCGCGGGTCTCCCGTATCCGAACCCGTCATTCCTGCCGGAAGCGGGGGCGCTTTTTCAAGATTCTGCGCAATTGTAACAGTAGCCGAACAGCAGATTAGAAGAAAGACGGCTGTTATCAAACGGAATGCGAAAATGTTTACACGATTCATAGTTTTTATTTTACGGTATTTGATCCAAAAGGGTTTGCATTATTTTAATTTCAGCACGCTGTCCGCCATCAATTTCAGTAGCGAAATTAAATAGTTCGGCGTCTTGTCCCGCCCCCGGCGTTTCGAACAATTCTTTGACCATGACCAATGCGCCTTCATGGTGGAAGATCATTCCTTTTAAAAACAACCTATCGAACTCCGCCCCTTTTGCCTTGCCCAAAGCTTCCATTTCTTTTGATGTAAGCATTCCGGGCATCAGTTTGTGATGTTTGTGGTTCGACATTTTCATATCCTTTATGCCGGGCATTGCCGATGAAATCTTTTCGCCTCTGACTTCGAGCCATCGTTTCATAAAATTTATTTCGTCAGATTGTGATTGACTGATGCGAGCGCCGAGCAGACGGATTTCCTTGTTCTCCGTGCGTGATTCGATCAGCGCGGTCATCTCGACTGCCTGCGCATGGTGCATTATCATTCCCTGTATAAATTCGACATCCTTTGATGAACGGGGAGGTAGCGCGGCTCTCGTGTTTGGCGGGAGAATGCGGGTCGGCTGTCCCGGCGCGCCGGGTTGAACAATGACCGGCGTTTCTTTTGAATCAACTTTTTGAGCGCAAATCTGGAACGAAAAGAAAAAAAGGAAAGCAATAAAAGTAAGAATTTTGCCGGACGGTTTGAAGGGAAAAATCACTGACCGCAGCTTTTTGACGGCATTAAAAAAAGTTGATTGAACGGGCATTAAGTGATCAAGCATTGAAAGTTCAATTTATCACAAAAGTCGGCAATGAAGGAAATTTAAGCAGAGTGATCAAATTGCCTTTTGAAGTTGTCGCCTATACCGTAAAAATTCTCGGATAGGCGATCCGGCAATTACGACCGCTCTGCCAAAATTTTCTCAAAAACGCATTTTTCCGTCTATTGGAATCCCTGTTCAGGCTAGGTCAAAGCGATCAAGATTCATCACCTTGTTCCAAGCCCCCACAAAGTCCCGGACGAATTTTTCCTGCCCGTCATCAGAGCCGTAAACTTCTGCCAAAGCTCGGAGCTCGGAGTTTGAACCGAAAATGAGATCAACTCGCGTGCCTGTCCACTTTAGTTCGCCGGACTCCCGATCATGCCCTTCGAATTCGGTTTCATCGTCCGAAGTCGCCGTCCACGTCGTGTTCAAATCAAGCAGATTGACGAAGAAGTCATTGGTCAGCGTTTCCGGGCGTTCCGTGAAAACACCGTGTTTCGTCCCGTCAAAATTAGTGTTGAGAACCCGCATCCCGCCTACCAGAACCGTCATCTCGGGCGCGGTCAGCGTCAATTGCTGAGCCTTGTCAACCAGCATTTCCTCTGCCGGAGTCGTGTGATAACTTCGCTTGTAGTTGCGAAAACCGTCGGCGTGCGGTTCGAGATATTCGAAGGAATCAATTTCGGTTTGCTCCTGCGAAGCATCGGCTCGTCCCGGAGTGAAGGGAACAGTTATATCGAACCCCGCATCTTTTGCCGCTTTCTCGATCGCGGCACATCCGCCGAGTACGATCAAGTCAGCAAGAGAAACCTGCTTTTTGCCGGAAAAAATCACGCCGGATTGAGAATCGTTGAATTCTTTTTGGATATTTTCAAAAGTTTCCAGCACCGAAGCCAATTGAGCCGGATTATTGACCTCCCAATTTTTTTGCGGTTCGAGTCGAATCCGCGCGCCATTCGCGCCGCCGCGTTTATCACCGCCGCGAAAAGTCGAAGCTGACGCCCAGGCGGTTGAAACAAGCTGGGAAACGGACAACCCCGAATCGAGAATTTTAGTTTTTAACGCGCTGATGTCGTCTTCATTAATCAGTTCGTGCGTAACTTCGGGAATCGGGTCTTGCCAGATCAGATCTTCTTCCGGCACTTCCGGTCCGAGATAGCGCGACTTCGGACCCATATCGCGGTGCGTTAGCTTGAACCAAGCCCGCGCAAAGGCGTCGGCAAATTCCTCGGGATTTTCAAGAAATCGTCTGGAAATCTTTTCGTATGCCGGGTCGAATCGAAGTGATAGATCGGTTGTCAACATGGTCGGCAAGTGTTTTTTCGACGGATCGTAAGCATCCGGGATGATCGGTTCGGCATCTTTTGCAACCCATTGATGCGCTCCGCCCGGACTCTTTGTAAGTTCCCATTCGAAACCGAACAAATTTTCAAAATAATTATTGCTCCATTTGGTCGGGGTCGTCGTCCAGGTAACTTCTAATCCGCTCGTAATCGTATCAGGACCTTTCCCCGTGCCGAAGCTGTTGTGCCAGCCGAAGCCCTGGGAAGCGATTCCCTCACCTTCGGGTTCAACGCCGACATGGGTAGATTCTGCCGCGCCGTGCGTTTTACCAAAGGAATGCCCGCCCGCGATCAGCGCGACGGTTTCCTCGTCGTTCATCGCCATGCGTCCGAAGGCTTCCCGGATGTCATAAGCTGCCTTGATCGGGTCTGGATTGCCGTCCGGACCTTCCGGATTGACGTATATTAATCCCATTTGAGTCGCGCCTAGCGGATTTTCCAGTTTCCGGGTGTGAATATCGCCGTCCGCGTCATCATCGGAAACAAGCACTCCGCCCGGTTTTTCGACACCTTCCGAGCCGTGCTGATACCGCAGGTCTGCGCCGAGCCAGGTCGTTTCTGATCCCCAGTAAACGTCTTGATCCGCTTCCCAGACGTCTTCACGCCCGCCGCCGAATCCGAATGTTTTGAAACCCATCGTTTCAAGGGCGACGTTACCCGCGAGAATCATCAAATCAGCCCACGAAATTTTCCGACCGTATTTTTGTTTTATCGGCCACAAAAGACGGCGCGCTTTGTCCAAACTCACATTGTCCGGCCAGCTGTTAAGGGGAGCGAATCGCTGCTGCCCGCGTCCGCCGCCGCCCCGCCCGTCGCCGATGCGGTAAGTGCCGGCACTGTGCCACGTCATACGGATGAACAGTCCGCCGTAATGACCGAAATCCGCCGGCCACCAATCCTTTGAGTCGGTCATCAACGCCGCCAAATCTTCCTTCAAAGCGGCATAGTCGAGTTTTTTGAATTCTTCCGCGTAATCGAATTTCTCACCCATCGGATCAGACAGCGAAGAGTGCTGACGAAGGATTCCCAAATTTAACATCTTCGGCCACCAGTCATTATTCGAACGGCGCGTCTCGGTAGTAAATCGAATAGCTCCGCTTGTGAAAGGACACTTTCCCGATCCGTTAGAATCACTAACCCTACCCTCCGACTTTGTCGTAACCTCTGTATTATTTCCGTTTTTTTCCATTTTATTGTTTCCTTTTTTTATTTTTTCAGTATTATCTCGTAAACGCCCTGATAAATTCACAAATTAAATAGAGTTGGCTTTTTCCCCGTTAAATTGCACAGGAATTTTATTTGTTCCATAAATTGAGAATGTTACAGGAGCGGACAATTTACCATCGGTTTTGAAAAAATCCGATAATTATCATTAATCTACTTACTCACAGCATTCCGGGCATAAGCCGCGCAATGTCAATTCTATCGTTTCAGCTCTGAACCTTGACTGGTCAGCGGCTTCGGCGAGCAGTTCGTCAGGAAGTTTCATTTCAAGATCAGACAGCTTTCCGCATTTATTACAAATCGCGTGGTCATGGCGCGACAGTTTTCGATCATAACGGTTGGCATCTGTGCCGTATCGGATCTCACCGATCAACTCCGCGTTTTTCAAATATTTTAATGAATTGTAAACTGTCGCAAACGAAATGCCAGGCAGAATCCGGCGGGCATTCTCGAATACCTCACCGGCTGTCAGATGCTCTTCCGATTCACGAATCACACGAAGCACGGTTTGCCGCTGTTTCGTTAATCCAAAACTTTCGATTTCCTTCATTGTCTACTTTTGACTGCTGAATTTTTACTTAGAATAATTCTAATTCAAAATAATGTCAAGAAATTGAAGTTTAAAGTGTTTTTGCCCGAATTTTATTTGAAAATAAAAAAAGACACCAGTTTAGTGTCTTTGGATAATCATTGGAGGCGGCGATCGGAATCGAACCGATGAATAAAGGTTTTGCAGACCTCTGCCTTACCACTTGGCTACGCCGCCAATTCGAATTTGGAGTTTAGATTTCGGATTTTGGATCGAAGTCTAAAACCGTTAAAAGAACCTTGCTTTTAAGCTATTAAAGCGACGCTTCGGTTATTGACCTCTTGCGCCGCTTTGAAAAAATTTTGGAGCGGGAAACGAGACTTGAACTCGCGACTTCGACCTTGGCAAGGTCGCGCTCTACCACTGAGCTATTCCCGCGTCGCAAACTTTAATTCTACAAATTGAACAAAATTTGTCAAGTATGTGAACGGTAACTAAATTGTCAATAAATATCGAAAAAGTAAACTTCGGAAAAAATCAAACGGTCATAATTTCATGCTCTTTGTTTTTGGCGAGTTCGTCAATTTTTCCGGTGTATGTATTTGTCAGATTCTGCACCTCATTCAAACCGTCGCGTTCCTGATCTTCGCTGACCTCTTTGTCTTTTAACATTCTTTTTAATTCATCGTTAGCGTGATGACGGACATTTCTGATCGCAATGCGGTGTTCTTCGGCAATTTCGCCGACCTGTTTCGCCATCTCGCGACGGCGTTCTTCGGTCAGAGCCGGGATTTGAAGCCGGATGATTTTTCCGTCGTTTGACGGATTCAAACCGATATTTGCAATATTGATCGCTTTTTCGATCGCGCCGATCTGCGTCGCGTCCCACGGCTGCACGGTAAGAAGCTGCGGTTCGGGAACATTAACCGAAGCCATCTGATTGAGCGGTGTCTGCACGCCGTAATAATCAACCATCACGCCGTCCAGGATTCCGATATTGGCGCGTCCCGTTCGGACGTTAGCCAACTTGCGTTTGAAATCTTCAATAACGGCTTCCATTTTCGGTTTCGTTTCTTTAATGACATTATCTACGCTCATAATTTTCCTTAGAAAAAAATTTAATTTGCAGTTTGAACCTGTTTATCGGTAACGACCATCGTGCCGATGGAAAGATCGCCGCAGACGGCTTTGATGATATTGCCCGGCTCTTTCATATTAAAAACCATAATCGGGAGATTGTTGTCCATACACAAGGAAATCGCCGATGAGTCCATAACCTTTAACCGTTTTTCCAAAACTTCACGGTAGGTAATTTTATCGTATCTTTCGGCTTCGAGAAAAAGCATCGGATCAGCCGAATAAATGCCGTCAACTTTGGTTGCTTTTAGGATGACATCGGCTTTGATTTCCAAAGCCCTAAGCGCGGCGGCTGAATCGGTCGTAAAAAACGGATTGCCCGTTCCGGCGGCAAATATCACGACACGCTGTTTTTCGAGGTGGCGTTCGGCGCGCCGGCGAATGAACGGTTCGGCAAGCTGCGGAATGTCAATCGCCGACATCACACGCGTCACGACTCCGACCTTTTCCAGCGCGTCCTGCAAAACGACGGCGTTCATCACGGTTGCCAGCATTCCGATATAGTCGGCGGCGGCTCTGTCCATATTGCCAGCCGATTTTGAAACACCGCGAAAAATATTGCCTCCGCCGACGACAATCGCCACTTCCACGCCGATTTCGTGAACTTCTTTTAATTCCTGCGCGACCTTTTCGGCAACCAGCGTATCAATACCGTAATTCTGCTCGCCCATTAAGGCTTCGCCGGAAAGTTTTAAAAGAATGCGTTTGAATGCGGGCTTCATAAAAAGTTATAGAGTTTGTAGAGTTTATAGAGTTTATAGAGTTTCGAGTCAGAAATTTACTCTATAAACTCTACGAACACTACAAACTCTATAAACTAAAATTATCCTACCATCGAAGCGACTTCCGCCGCGAAATCGTCTTGTTTTTTCTCGATTCCTTCACCCATTTTATAGCGAGTGAAACGACGGATCGTGATATTTTCTTTGATCGAAGCGATTTTTTCCTTGACCAGATCGCCGACTGTCAATGACGGGTCTTTGACGAACGGTTGGTCAACGAGAACATTTTCTTCATAGTATTTATTCAGCCGACCTTCGATGATTTTATTGATCACGTCTTCCGGTTTATTCGCGTTTTTCGGATCGTTTTTTAATTGCTCCATCAAAATTTCGCGTTCTTTTTCAAGAACATCAGACGGAACTTCTTCGCGGCGCGTGTATGCCGGATCGGAAGCCGCGATATGCATCGCCACGTCTTTCACTAACTGCTGAAATTCGTCGCCGCGCGCGACAAAATCAGATTCGCAGTTGATCTCGACGAGAACGCCGACCTTGCCGCCCATATGGATATACGAGCCGACCGCCCCTTCCGCCGCGATGCGTCCGGCTTTTTTATCAGCCGTCGCCATTCCTTTTTTGCGAAGGATCTCGATCGCTTTTTCTTCATTGCCATCGGCTTCGGTCAGAGCCGCTTTGCATTCCATCATTCCCGCGCCAGTTTTTTCGCGCAGGCTTTTGACCGCACTTGCTGTAATTTCTGCCATAATTCTTACTCCAATATAATTTCTAAATATTTTTTTGTAAAAAAGCGCAGCCCGTTTTGCATTTAACATCAAGAGCTGCGCTTTCAAAAATTTAATAAAAAATCTTAACTTGCCGAGGCTTCACTGCTTTCTTCCGCTTGCTCTTCGTCAATTTTTCCGGCGGCGTTCGTTTCCTCGACCGATTCGATGACCTCGCGGACGTCTTCCGACACCATCTGCGCTTCGACTTCGGATTTAACCTCGACCTTATTATCCGCTCCGGCAACTTCGGGTTTACGTTTTCCTTCAGCGTCGGTTTCTAAAATTTTCGGATGAGTTTCTTCAGCCGTTGCAAATGATTTGTCCGCGACATTAATGTCCGCTTCAACGGTCTCGCCGGAAACTTCCGTGTCTTCGCCCGTTTCCGCCGTCGCGCTCACGCCGCCTTCGGTTGCGATCTGCTGTCCTTCGAGTATCGCGTCGGCAATTCTCGATGCGAACAAGCGAACCGCCCGAAGCGCGTCGTCATTTCCCGGAATGACGTAATTTACGCCTTCCGGCGAGCAGTTCGTATCAACGACCGCGACGACCGGAATGCCCAAACGATTCGCTTCTTTAACGGCAATATCTTCTTTGCGAACGTCAATGATGAAAAGCATATCCGGCAATCCTTTCATATCGCGGATTCCGGCGAGGTTTTTCATCAGATTTTCGTGTTGGCGGTCGAGCGTCAGGCGTTCTTTTTTCGTCAGTTTTTCGTAACTTCCGTCTTCGCGCATCCGTTCGATGTCGAGCATCTTTTTGATGGATTTCTGAACGGTTTGAAAATTAGTCAAAAGCCCGCCGAGCCAGCGATTGTTAACATAAAACTGTCCGGCGCGTTCGGCTTCTTCTTTAATGGAATCCTGAGCCTGTCGTTTCGTGCCGACGAATAAAACTTTTTTGTTCGGATTTTCCGTTAAGGTGTCCTGCACATAGCTGAGAGCGTCGCGGAAAAGTTTCTGCGTTTTCTGCAGGTCAATAATGTAAATGCCGTTTCTTTCGCCGAAAATATATTCCTTCATTTTCGGATTCCAACGGCGAACCTGGTGACCGAAGTGAACTCCCGCTTCGAGAAGTTCTTTCATTGTTACTGTAGCCAAAGTGTTTAAGTCTCCTTCTTTATTGGTTTATGTACTCACCGCAAACGAGGATTAACCAATAGAATGCGGCAATGGATTATTGGTAATTAGTAACTGGTAATTGGTAATTAGTAAAAACTAAAAACCAGTTACCAGTTACCAGAAACCAATTACTATCTCTTCGAGAATTGGAAACGCTTACGCGCGCCTTTCTGACCGTATTTCTTACGTTCTTTCTGACGCGGGTCACGTGTGATCAATCCCGCTTTTTTCAAAGTCGGTCGAAGATCGGCGTTAAACTCCAACAACGCCCGCGTGATGCCGTGACGAACCGCACCGGCTTGACCGGAAGTTCCGCCGCCGACCACATTGACCAAAATATCGAATTTGTTAGCCGAGTCGGTCAGGCGAAGCGGTTGACGAATGATCATCCGAAGAGCTTCGTTCGGAAAATAATTGTCAAAATCGCGGCGGTTGACCGTGATTTTGCCGCTTCCCGGGCGAAGATAAACGCGCGCCGTCGAGGTTTTTCTGCGACCTGTTCCGTAATACTGTATGTCTGCCATATTTCTAAGATGTCAGATGTTAGATGTCAGATGTTAGTTTTGAATTACCAGCATCTAGCATCTAGCATCTAAGTTCTAATTCTATTTTGTTTTGATTTCTAACGTTTCGGGTTTCTGAGCCGAATGGCGATGTTCGCCGTCCGCGTAAACTTTCAATTTTTTCGCCATCGCTTTGCCGAGTTTGGTTTTCGGAAGCATACCTTTAATGGCAAGTTCCAAAATTCTTTCGGGCTTGGTTTCTTTCATTTCTTTAACCGTTTTTTCCCGAAGACCGCCCGGATACAGAGTGTGATGACGATATAATTTTTGTTCGTTTTTCGCGCCCGTGAAAACCGCGTGGCGGGCGTTGATCACAACGACGTGATCGCCCATGTCCATAAACGGCGTATATGCCGGATTGTTTTTACCCGACAAAATTCGCGCGACTTCGGTCGCCAGACGACCTACGGTTTTGCCCTTCGCGTCCACCACGAACCATTTACGATTTTCCGCTAAACCCTTTCCGCTAGGAAAATAAGTACTCATAATAAGCCTGCTTTGTTTAAAATTTCCGCCAAAAAGCGAACTGATAGAATAACGGAATGACTTTTTTTCGTCAAGTAAAGACAGGCAGTTAAAACGGAAAGCCGAGTTTCGCGCCGGCGAGGATCAAACCGCAAATTGTTTTCGCGTCCTGTATTTCATTCGAGCGGATTTTTTCAAACGCTTCTTCAAAGGTGAGTTTCTCGATTGTCAAAATTTCATCTTCTTCCAGATTTTGTTTTGACTCCTTTAAGTTAGTCGCTAAATAAACATTCATTTTTTCGGTTAGAAATCCGGGGGAAACATAAAATTCGGTAAGTTTTTCAATATTTTCAGACGTAACTCCGATCTCTTCTTCAAGTTCTCGTTTTGCACCAATTAATGGATTTTCTCCTTTATTCAAAGTTCCGGCGGGAATTTCCAAAAGATATTCTCCGGCGGCGTGGCGGTATTGGCGGACGAGCGCGACGCGATTGTCTTCAAAAACCGGAACGATCACCGCGCTTCCTTTATGCTCGACGATCTCGCGTTTGTATTCGATGCCGTTATCTTCGATCTCGGCAATCGAAATATCGAAAACTTTTCCTACGTAAATTTTTTCGGTTGAAATGACTTTTGGTTTCATAAATTTTTTAGCCACGAAAAAACACGAATGGAACACGAAAAAAATAAATCAATAAATTCTTAAAAATAAATTTCGTGGATTTTCGTGTTTGTTCGCGGCTAATTCTTCTCTAAAAATTCCTTGACTTGTTTCACATCTTCCCAAACTTCACGTTTTTTTGTCGGATCGCGCAGAAGATACGCCGGATTGAAAGTCGGCATAAACCTTATTCCATCAATTTCTTGAAATTCGCCGCGCACTTTAGAGATCGGCTGTTTGGTGTTCAATAAAGCCTTCGTCGGCGTATTTCCAAGAAGCAGAACGACTTTCGGTTTTACAACAAAAAGCTCGCGCCAGACGAACGGAGTGAAAAATTTAATAACTTCGGGCGTTAATTCGTCGCCCTGCGAAATGATTTTGACGATATTCGTCAAATAAGTATTTTTTCTGGTCAAACCGATCGAAGAAAGAATTTTGTTGAGAAGCATTCCGGTCGGACCTTGAAACGGCAAACCGGAATCGGCATCCGGCGGACCGGGCGATTCGCCGACGACCGCCGCTTTCGCATTCGGTTCGCCTTGCGAAAAAACGAAAACTTCATTCGCCAGCGAAGGAAGCAGTTTCGCTTTTTCGAGCATTTCATTTTTTATTTCATCCAGCGTTTCGTTTGGAGTCGTCAATTCCCAACCGCCGTCAAAAAGTGAGTTTTGCATTGTGTTATTCGATTTTTACCAGCCATTCGGCAAATTTATTTTCGACCGTCTCCCGCGAAACTTTTCCCGCGGCGATGTCGAGAAAAAGTTCAATAATTTGTTCTTCGGTCGCGTTCAGAAGAAAACCGTTTATTTCAAGAAAAACTCCTGCAACTGCCGCCGCGATTCTTTTGTTGCCGTCTAAAAAAGCGTGTGCTTGAGATAGATGAAAAGCGTATGTGGCGGCGAGTTTTGCAATGTCTTCGGTTTCGTAATAAAAACGATTTTCTGCCGCTTTGACTGCCGATTCTAATGCGCCTTCATCTCGTAATCCGTAAATGCCGCCGTATCTGTCAATAAGTTTTTGTTGAATTATCAGAACTGATGTTTTATCAACAAACTTCACTTTTCGTCCGCTCCTCTAGCGAGTTCGACAAAAACATTATTCCAACGCTCGAAAACTTTTTCGGTCGCTTCAGCAATTTCACGGCTTTTTTCTGCTTCCTTTGTCGAACGCAAAATCAAAGCGTTTTCGGTTTCTGTAATTTCGATTTCATCTCCGGCAGAAATACCGAAATTTTCTAAAACTTCTGCCGGAATCAAAACGGCAACCGAATTGTCCGTTCCTGATGTGGTTTTGATTTTATACATACTTTCAAACCTCTTGATAAATTTTACTTCAATTTATTCAATTCGTCGCGCACTTTTTTCATATCTTCCCAGACCTCGCGTTTCTTACGCGGGTCGCGCAGAAGGTAAGCCGGATGAAATGTCGGCATCACTTTAACGCCGTAATAATCCTGAAATTCGCCGCGCAGTTTGGTAATTCCGACCTTTGTTTCCAGAAGGTTCTGACACGCCGTATTTCCGAGAACAACGATCACTTTCGGGCGCACTATGGCAATTTCTCTAAGCAAAAACGGTTTGCAGGTCGCCGCTTCTTCCAAAGTCGGCGTTCGGTTTCCCGGCGGGCGGCAGCGGTTGATATTGCCGATAAAAACGTCCTCGCGTTTGAGATCAATCGCTTCGATAATTTTATTAAGAAGCTGTCCGGCGCGACCGACAAAAGGTTCGCCTTTCGCGTCCTCGTCCGCGCCCGGCGCTTCGCCGATAAACATCAGATCGGCTTGCCGGTTTCCGGTCGAATGCACGATCTGCGTCCGACCTTCGTGCAGAGCGCACCGCGTGCAGTTGCCGATGTCTTTGTGAATGTCTTCGATGGTTTCGTTTGATTCGGGCAGAGTTTGGCTGATGTCGCCGAACAGAGTATCTTTCGTTATTTCTTCTGGTTTAGATTTTGGCATTGCGGATTGCTCCTCTTGTTCCGGTTTTGGTGTAAAAAACGAATTTCTTTTCGGGATTTTCGGCAGACGCGAAAGTTTTGTTTGCTCCAAAAAACTTCTTCTTGAAGCGTTATCGGATTTTTCATTGTGTAGCGGAAGGTCGGAAACACGCATTAAAGCCGTGTCTTCAAAAATGTCATCGTCCGGCACGAATCGTTCTAATTTTTTGGTGGTTTCTTCCGACTTTGAACTTTGAACTTTGAACTTTGAACTGTCAAATTCCGGCAGTTCAACTCCGAAATCTTCCACGCCCAGTTCCTGCAAATACAGTATTTGCTCTTTTATTTCGCTTAATAAGTTTGAAAATTCCTTGCTCACTTTTGTCTTAATTTTACAATTTCATCGAGGATTTTGTCAGCCAGTTCGCGTTTTGACATTAGCGGTAAATCCGTTTCGGAATTTTTTGAAATGATCGTCGCAATATTCGTGTCCGAATTAAATCCCGCACCTTTTTGCGAAATGTCGTTGGCGACGACAAGATCAAGATTTTTCTTTTCCAATTTCGATTTGGCGTATTTGATGACATCATTTGTTTCCGCCGCAAAACCGATAACGAGCATTCCGTTGCTTCTGTTTTCGGAAACATTAGCCAGAATGTCGCAGGTTTTTTCGAGTTCCAGATTCAAAACATCTTTGCCGGTTTTTTTGATCTTAAAACTTTCGATGTTTTTCGGACGATAATCGGCAACCGCCGCCGCGCCGATAAAAACGGTTTTATCCGAAAGATTTTTCATCACGGCTTGAAACATTTCTTCGGCTGATACGGCGCGGATAATTTCCAGATTATCCGACGGTTCAACCGTCGTAACGCCCGACACAACCGTTACCTTCGCGCCTCTGTCCCGCGCCGCTTCCGCCATCGCAAAGCCCATTTTTCCCGACGAATGATTGGAAATAAATCTTACCGGGTCAATCGCCTCGCGCGTTCCGCCAACGGTAATAAGGATTTGCTCTCCGAGCAAATCCTGAGTGCTGAGTGCTGAGTGCTGAGTGCTGAGTTTTTTCTCCTCATCCAAAAGTTTCAAAACCTGCGCTGCAATATTTTCAACATCTTCCAGTTTTCCCGTGCCGACCGTTTTGCAGGCGAGTTCGCCCGCGACAGGTTCGACGAAATGAACGCCGTCCGATTTTAATTTTTCGATATTTCTCTGCGTCGCCGGATGATTCCACATCGAAACATTCATCGCCGGCGCGACCATCACGGGCGCGTTTGATGCGAGATAGGTTGAGGTCAAAAAATCGTCGGCAATTCCGTTCGCAAATTTCGCCAGAATATTCGCCGTTGCCGGAACGATCAGAAGCAGATCAATATTTTGGGAAAAATTTATATGAGCAATCGAATCGGGATTGTTTTCGTCGTAATCGTCAACCAAAACGTATTTTTCGGTCAGTGCGCGAAACGTCAAAGGCTGGACAAATTCCGTCGCGTGCCGCGTCATGGCGACTTGCACATCGCAGTTCGATTTTTGCAAAAGCCGCAAAACTTCGATCGCTTTATAAGCCGCGATGCCGCCGGAAACGCCGAGTCCGATGCGAAACTTTTTTTCTTTTTCATTCATCAATTA
>JBGTSF010000089.1:0-17832 GCA_041940425.1 Pyrinomonadaceae bacterium | reverse complement strand
GCCGTTTTTTTCCTGCTTCATCAGTTACGATTGTCGCGTTTGCATCTTCCTCTGTTTTGCCGATGCCGGTCGAATTCGGATTGTTACCCCACGGCGCAGGAAGACTTGTTCCCGAAAATATTTCAGTCGTTGATAAATCGCCGTCTTTACTTTCAAATTCTACTTTCCATCCCATTGTCGGCTCATTGCCGGCAAGCGCGGAAGTAGCCGCCCGATACGGATTGGAAATCAGAACGTATTCGCCGTCGCTCGTATATTTATAGCGCGTCTGAACCTTGATCCCGTGCGTTTCGTCCGTCGGATTTTCCGTCGCCGGATTTTCCAGTTTTCTTGATAAACGGACTCTGCCCAATTGATCGAAATGCTGAACCGCTATCTTTTTACCGTCGCCCTTTACTTCCAGATCGGAGCGCGTGATAATCCGCCGATTTATGTCATCATATTCGGTTTGCGTCCAAATTTCCAAAGGCGTGCCGACCGCCGCTTTTGTTTTTGTCGGTCTGCCGAGCGCGTCGTATTCGGTGGCGGTTGTTACATTTTCATTCGTCGTATTGCCCAGCATGATCGTCTGCGTAACCAAACCCGTGTAAAAATCATACACGGCGGTCGTCGTCTGAGCTATCGAAGTTCCGTATGCCGCAACGGTCTGCGTCGGATACAGATCGCTGACCGTTCCCGTCGGAGTCGTGATACTGCCGTAGGTGATCTGCGTCTGGTTGCCTTTCGCGTCGGTTGTTAAAGTCGGGTTGCCGTATTGGTCATAAACGACGCTTGTCGAGATCGAGTTGGTCGAGGTCAGTGGGTTACTGTAAGTCTGACTGCTTCCGCCCTTGAAAGAATCCCAGTTTTTTGTCTCGACCGGATTGCCACCCTTTGTGTTGCTCGAAGCGTAATCGGTGTGGTCGTAATAGATTTCGCTTCTCGTTTTCGGATTATTCGCCCCGTCGCGCACTTCGCTTGATTTCGCCAGTTTCAGCAGACGCGGGTTTGACGACAGATGATAGCTGTCCGAATCGGTATAGGTCGTCGAAGCGGCATCCGGGGTCGGATTGTAATAATCGGTTGCCGTGATTCGTTTGAGATAACCCGCCGCGCTTGTCGGAATGCCGGTCGGTTTGCCGTAACTGTCGCGGTTGATATTGGCATACGGCATCCAGTCATATTCCTTTACTTCGGTAACATTCCCGTTTTTATCATAGCCGTAGTCTTTTATCGAGGTCAGCACCGCTGTTCCCGAAGCGTCGGTGATCGTTACGAATTCGGTTTTGACATAGGCATTGACCTCGGAAGCGTAATAGACGTTTTCCGGGGCGTTGCTCTGCCAGATTCGCTCGACAATCGTTCCGTTCGGATGCGTTTCCTTATATACCAGACCTTTATAAAGTCCCTGCGTCTGCCACGTATCGCCGAACCACTGGGTCGTTACTCCGCCGTCCGGTCCGGTGATCGTGCTGACGTTTGAGCCGATGGAGTATTCCCAGCTTTCCGTAACTTGAGAGGAAGTTCCGTCGTATTCTTTCAGATATGTCAAATCTTTTTGAACCGGCGAATTTTGCAAAAGATTGAACGGACTGGGCAGAGTTCCGCTAACACTGTCGAGCACGTATTCATAATCAGCCTGCGCTCCCGAAGGTAAAACGATTTGCTTGAGTTCTCCCCAGCCGGTCGTGTAATTGCTTCCGGTCGGCTGGGTCGCGCTTCCGTTATAATCGAAAGTGTAGGTCAACCCGCCGATCTGCGCGGGCAGAGTTATATAATCCACCACGTCGAGCGAGGTTAATAACTCGGTTTCGTGTCTCGATGTATTACAGTAAATCACTTCCGGCGCGGCATCGTATTTGCGGCGCACCCAGACGGTTTTCCATTTGACGGTCGTCGTCAGAATTTCACCGTCAACGCCTTTTCGTTTTATATAATGTTTAGTGGAGTCGTTCGGATCGGTCTCAATAGAAATACCCCGACCGAACTCGTCTTCTGCCAGATTCCCGTTGCTGTTACCAAGCTGAACATAGTTGTTATTGCGGTCATAAACACGCTGAACATAACCGAGCGAAGAAAAGTTAGCCGGATTGACGACCTTGCCGCCGTCCGGGAAATAAAGAGTCCATGGATTACTCAGACTGAGTAATCCGTTATTGCCCGGAACATAATCAACCACCAGACGCAGAAAACTTCCGTCCGTGCTGTAATAGCTCATCCCGGTCGTAACTTCCTGTGAATCGGTAACACAATTGGTCGAACTGGCGGCGTAGGTTCTGCCGTTCGGATCGGTTTTGAAATATCCGTCGCCGTATAAATCGGTGCGTCCCGCCGGACGAAACTCGTGAACACTGCCGTCGGGAAAACGCATCCTCAGTTTCCAGATATAAGCCTTTTTCTCATAATCCGGCGAGGCTATATTGCAGTCGGTCAACGGTTCGAGATTATTGCGGTTGGTCAGTTCGAGTTTGTAAAAATAAGAGTATTGCCAACCGGCATTTTCACTGGCGGTGATTTCTTCGGCGTTGAAATAATGTGGCTCGCTCGTTTCATCGAGAATGCCGTCGGTTATTCTCGTTCCCTTGGAATCCCAGAGTTTGCTGTTGTAACTGAGATTGAACGAAAAACCGGGACTGGTGGCGCGTCCGGCGGGTAGCGAAGCGAGCGGCATATTGAGCATCAGATTGCCGTTAGTCGTGTTAATGGTTTCGATATTGGATAAAGCATATGCCCCCGCCGCGATAAATCCCCTATCGGGATCGCGTTTTTCCTGACCTTTGACGATCAATGACAAAAAAACAGCCACGAATAACAGGAAAAATATTCTGGGCAGGAAATGATAACGACGACCGCTCTTAAATTTCATGATCTTTTCTCCGATACTTTTGATAAAAATTTCATTATCCAATTAGGTGTTTTTTGTAATTTTCGACTTAAGACATTGAGTTCGATAGCGTAAATGTCTTTCTTCAAAATTCTTTACCGTTTTATCTCCTGTAGTAGGCGGGAACGGGAATATCTCCGCTCATTCCCCACGCTTCTTGCCTGAGTTGACTGTCCGAACTTTTGCGGATATACCAGTTGCCGGTCGCATCGCGCCAGACTGCCACATCAACTTTGCCGTCGCCGTCATAATCATTCGGCACGGCTTTGTCGGTTGACTGCTGCCAACTGATGGTTTGTGTTTGATTGGTCGAACTGTTCAGGATGATCCAGTTCGTTGAATTTCTGATCGCATAATCGGCTCGTCCGTCGCCGTCGTAATCTGCCGAAACAGGTTCGCTGCTCGACTGCGTGAAAACGGCGGTTTGCAGGGTTTGATTGGAACTCGCCAGCGCGTAAAAGGTGTTGTTTGAACTTCTCCAAACACCGATGTCCGCTCGCCCGTCGCCGTCATAATCGGCTGAGGCGGTCGTATCACTCGAAAGACCGAACTGCTGATACGTGATGCCTGAATCGGAACTTCTGAGAATATACCAGTAACCGTTTGACGGTCGGAAAACCGCCGGGTCTGTCCGCCCGTCGCCGTCATAATCGGCTTGCGCCAGTTTGTCGTCGCCGACTCCAAAATTATATTGCAAAAGCGTATTGTCCGAACTGCGCTGGACATACCAGTTGCCTTCGGTCGGGCGAAAGATCGAAAAATCCGTCTTGCCGTCGCCGTCGTAATCGCCCGGCGCGGGTTTGTCCGAAGAGAGTCCCCACTGAACGGAAACCTGCTGGGAGCCTTGTCCGCCCATCACCCACCAAGTTCCGGTCGAAGGTCGCCAGACGGCGAGGTCAGCCGGAGGTGCGGCATTCGCGCTGGCATCTTCGACCGCCAGCAGACGACTTCCGGCATAGATATATTCTTTCGATAGCTGCGGTGTCGGCGAAGGTGAAAGCGAAGGGACAAACGGATTAAGTTTTGAGAACCAACCTTCCTCAGACGGATTCAATCGAGTCGAAGCGTTTCTCTGAGCGATCACTCTTTTTGCATCTTCTTCGAGATATTTCATTCCCGCTCCAAAAGTGCCTAAACTGAGAATCCCGATAAACAAAACTGCCAGTAGTTTTCCCTGACCAGATAAATTCCGCCAGCGGTTTTTCCATTTTCTGTGAATCGAAACCGAAGATTTAATTAGTTTGGTTGAGTTCGACGGCTCAATTGTCTGCTGATATTCCGCCGCTTTTTCGGCAGCGGATTGCTCGATGGCTTCTCGTTTTCTTTTTGACATAATAAATTTCTCTCTCTTTTCGTCGTCCGGCATTTATCACAATGCGACCGTTTCAAAACAGCGAACACATACGGAAAAACCGCATACAGCGCGTTTTCCGAGACCGGTTTCAATTACTGAAATATCGGCTGAAAACACGCGGTCTTTTTTGTGATTTTTTCTGACAGTTGATTTCGGGAACGATGTTGCGTAAGATGCAAGTTGCAAATAGACGCATCTTTTGGGCAACATCGTCCCGAAAATGAGTCGCAAAGCCTGATCCGGTAATTGGCGTTACCGGACCAGGCTTTATCTCTTTTTAACTTAAAAAGAGATAAAGACGGCTCGATCAAACTTTAATCCATCAAAGAACAAATAAAAATTACACGGCTAAAAAACAAAAGTGACCGACAATTAAAAAAACGACTGCCTTTTTTCGAAGACAATCGTTTTTTTTATTACGACCTTTTGGTTTTTTTTAATTTTCGATACTAAAAACACACGGATTTCCGGCTGAAACTTGACCGTGGAAGTTTCTGCGCGAAATCTCGAATTGTAGGAGTTTACCGACATAAACCTTTATTCCTGAATAATCACAAATTCCAAACTGAAATCGGATCGAATCGCTTCAGGGCAATTGATTGTTTCAGCCCGTTGATTTACCCGTCTGTTTTTCAACGGGCAGGTTTTTCAAATAATTGAAAACGCTTTTTCTTTTCATCGCAAAAAACATTTTCTTCAAAAATCTATCTTCGTCGGTTGGCTGCTTACGTTCTATTTTTGATTGATTGAACTTAGCACAAGATAAAAATCCCTGTCAATAAATATTTTAAAATTTCCTGACCGCTTAACACTTTTATAAAAACATTTTCTTCTCCATTTATCTATTAAAGTGAAAGGCGGTCGACTTTTTTTCGAGATTTGAATTCAGAAAAGCTTTGTTTTTCTAAGTTCTGTTGACATAAGATAACCAAAAAAGCTCCCCTCCTTTTTATTTTTATAAACAATTTTGGCAGGATTCTCTTATGTCAACAGAACCTGGTTAACGTGAGTTCGGGATTAGAAAAAGCTGAAGAAAACTAGCCGCAAAAAAACGCAAAAAACACAAAAAGAAATAATTTTAATCATCTTTTTTGTAAATTTTGTGCTTTTTTGCGGCTATTTCGTCTTATCCCGAACTCACGTTAGTTATAAAAAACTTCTTACCGCAGAAACGCAGAGAAACCGGAAAATATTAGAAATCGATTGGAATTTAAAAAGATTGTTTGGTCTTTGCCGGTTATTTCAAAAAAATCTCTGCGTCTCTGCGGAAAAAAGTTTATAACCAGCAATTTAGGTTAATTATTTTCTAGCGGCGGTGTTGAAAATTTTCGCCGATAGCGCGGGTTTTATTAATAAATTTCTCATCATTCTTTAATTTTTTTTGTAAAAAAAGATATTTTCTGAAAATCAATTTGCATTTAAAGTTAATTTTATGTTACAAGTAAGTTATCGTTAACATCCTGAGTCAATAAAAAAGAAAATGAATAATAAAACCCCGAAAAAAAAACAGGCTACGTTGAGCGACATCGCCAAGAGTGTCGGCGTAACGCCGATGACGGTTTCGCGGGTGATTAACGAAAACGGTTATGTGAGCGATGAAACGCGTCAGAAAGTTTTGCGGGCGGTCAAGGAGATGAACTACAGACGAAACGGTTTGGCGAGAAATTTGAAACGGCAGTTTACCGAAACCGTCGGGCTTGTGCTGGGCGATATTTCAAATCCATATTCAACCGAATTAGCCAGGGCGGTTCGTGAAACGCTTACAAATCGCGGGTTTAGTCTTTTTATTTGTATCAGCGAACATAGCGCGAAGGAAGATATTGTCGCGTTTGAATCTCTTGCCAATCACAGCGTTGACGGAATAATCGTGGCAACGCGCTCGAATGAAGGCGGCGACAAATACTTGCGTGAAATTGTCGAAAGCAATGTTCCGGTGGTTGTCATCGGACGGGATTTTCAACACGAAAATGTTGATTTCGTTTCACCGGATAATTTAAGGGGCGGGTTTGAGGCGACACAGCATTTAATTGATCTCGGACACGAGAGAATCGCTTTTATCGGAGCGAATTTAAAGGGCGGTTCGAGTTTGAAGAGACTACAGGGCTATTTGAAAGCACTCAAACAGCATAACATCGAGATTGATGAAAGGCTGATTACCGGACGAAATGAGGATGTTTCGGAAATTCCCGGCTACTCGACCGAGGAAATCGGTTTCGAAGGAATGAAGCGGCTGCTTTCGCTGCCGAATCCGCCGACCGCGGTTTTTGCCCGAAACGATTTTACGGCAATCGGAGCGATGAGCGCGATCAAGGAAGCGGGCTTGAGAATTCCCGAAGATATTGCAATCGTCGGTTTTGACGATATTTCATTGGCGATGCGGACATCGCCGCCGCTGACCACCGTCAGACAACCGATGCGGCTGGAAGGACGGCTTGCCGCCGAAATGCTTCTGGAAAGAATTGCCGGAAAGGAAAGAAAATCACGCCGGGAACGGATTTTAAATTGCGAACTGATCGTTCGTGAGTCAACCGGATTAAGAAAAAGATAATAGAAAAATTTCATCTTTAAGATGCGAATTTTATGAAGGGTTCTGTTAACGATAACATGTTTAATAAATATTTCGGTGCGATAATAGTTTTTTTATCTGTCGCGGCAATTATATTTTTTTTAAATCTAGAATTATTTGGTCAAACCAATTCTCAAAAAGGCACTCATAAACAGGTAATTCCAGCATTTCAAGAACTTCTTAAACGTCCCGTCAATTTGAAACCCGAATTAAAAAACGCTCGCCCGCGTTTGTTTTTTACCGCCAATGACCTGCCGAAAATGCGTGAAAGAGCAATGGGCGTTGACAAACATCTGTGGCAGGAAGTTTTAAGCGAAATTAAATCGTTCGGGCAAAACGTTCCCGACCCGACAGACGAAGATTTATATAAAAGCGGTCTGGCGAAACGCAAAAAAGGAACGATGACGCAGTATTCGCTCGCCTTTCGGATTTCGCAGATCAGTTTCGCATACGCGATCGAAGGCGATGAAAAATATCTCGATCTGGCGAAAAAATTGACGCTCACAGCGTGTGAAATGCCGATTTGGGGTTATACGACCAACAAGCCGAATGTTGATCTGCCGCCCGCTCATCTGCTTTATTCGGTGGCGTTCGCCTACGATCTTCTGCACGACAAACTCACGAATCAGGAAAAGGAAATTATCAAAAACAAACTCATCAAACAGGCGCGTTTAATGTATGACTATTTCAAATACAAAGAGAAAAAACGCTACACATACACGCAGAATCATACATGGATTCCGATGGCTGGATTGGGAATCGCGGCTTACGCTTTGATGGACGAAACAGCAGAAGCCGAGGATTGGGCGCGCCTTTCGCGGGCAGTTTATGAACGGACGATGCTCGCTTTCGGGACGGACGGTTATTTTTACGAGAGCTTTCATTATTTCGGTTTCGCGTTTCGCTGGATGATCCGTTATTTCGACGCGCATCTGGCGGCGACGGGCGAAAATCTGTATGTTCCGATGAAACCGAAATTCGAACATATGAAATATTTCGTCATGCATTCGGTTTTGCCCGACCGCGAAAACGTCTTTGATTTTGCAGACATCGGCGACGGTTCGCTCAATCGAAACGGGACTTATAAGCGCGAAAAACTCTATGGCGAATACGATATTCTGTATCGTTTTGCGAGTGTTTACCAGGACGCGCAGGCGCAGACGGTCGCCGATTTTATCCGCACGGAAACCAATCTCGGCACGCGCGAACCGATGTGGGCGTTTATCAATCACGACGCGAATTTGCAGCCTGCGCCGCTTTCGAAAATTCCGACAAAAATTCATTTCGTAGATAACGACACGGTTTTCGGTCGCACCGATTGGACAAAAAACGCGACGGCGTTTGCTTTTCGCAGTTCGCCGCCCGAAGGACATTTTGCGGCGCAGTTAGCACCGAAAATTCCAGATTGGCGGCAGAACACCGGACACGCGCACCCGGACGCGAACAGTTTCATTATCTTTGCGAACGGCAAATATTTGACGGGCGACACGGGTTATCTCGGCATCAAGCAGACCGACGATCACAATACGATTTTGGTCAATGGACGTGGGCAGGCGAACGACGGCGTTTATGAAATGTTCAAGGAAGTTCCAAATGAAAAACTGGACAAGATACGCATCGCCGAAGTTTCGCTGACCAAAGATTATTTTTATATCCGCGGCGAAGCGGCGAGCGCGTATTACGACGATCTGAAATTAAAGAAATTCGACCGCCATTTTTTATATGTCAATGCGGGCAATTATTTTCTGGTCTGGGACGAACTCGAAACCGAAAAGCCTTCGGAATTTACGTTTCTTTTGAATGCCGACAAAGAAATCGAGCTGAACGGAAATGAAGCGAATTTGACTAATGAGAATGCGGCTCTGCGCGTCATCAGAATTTCCCCTGAACAGGCTAATTCAAAAGTCGTTCCGCAGATGGTTCAAGCAAGAGGTTTGCCGGGAAGTGTCAGCCAGGGCGAAGCGGAACAGCGCGGCGTGCAGCTCCAGACCGTTTCCGCCGAAAAGCAGAAAAAATTTGAATTTTTACATTTTTTACAGCCGGTTTTGGCAAATGAAAAAACGCCCGCGCCGAAATTCGAGAGAACGGCAAACGGTTTGAAGATCATCTGGGCGAATGGAAGCGAAGACGTAATTGATTTTCAAAACACGAAAAAAATGCTCGTCCAAAACGGCAGATAATATTTATAGGGAATTATTTTATGGAACAAATAACCGGATTTAAAATGAGCGGTTTGCGCTGGCTGATTATCGGCTTGGTGTTTTTCGTCACGGTCATTAATTACATTGACCGGATGACAATTTCGGTGCTTGCGCCCGTGATTACGAGCGATCTGGGATTGTCGAATACCGATTTCGGAGCGATCTCGGTTTGGTTTTTGATCGCTTACACGATCAGTCAGGGCGTTTCGGGAAAAGTTTTTGACCGGTTCGGAACCAAGATGGGGTTCGTTCTGTCGGTCGTCGTCTGGTCTATCGCGGCGATAATGCACGCTTTTGCGACCGGACTGGCGAGCTTGAGCGCGTATCGCTTTTTGCTCGGAGTCGGCGAAGCCGGAAATTTTCCCGGCGCGGCGAAGGTGGCGGCGGAATGGTTTCCGCAAAAAGACCGCGCACTGGCGCAGGGGATTTTTAACAGCGGCGTCGCGCTCGGCTCGATCATCGCACCGCCTTTGATCGTCTGGCTGCAATTGATGTATGGCTGGAAGGTGACGTTCATTGCGACGGGAGCTTTGGGATTTGTCTGGCTCGTTTTCTGGCTGCTTTTCTACTATCCGCGAAGCGACCATAAATGGCTGACTCCGCAGGAAAACGAATATATCGAATCGGACGATAAACAGGAAGTTGCCGGAACAAAATCAATTTCCTACGCGGAACTTTTGAAATACAAAGAAACCTGGGCGATCGTTCTGGCGCGTTTTCTGGTTGATCCGGTTTGGTGGCTGTATATCGTCTGGCTGCCGAAATATTTGTTCGACGCGCGCGGTTTCGATCTGAAACAAATCGGGATGTTCGCCTGGTTTCCATACGTCGCGGCGGGAATAGGAAGTTTGTTCGGCGGTTATTTGGCAAAATTCCTGATCGGCAAAGGCTGGTCGGTCAATAAAGCGCGAAAGACGATCATCGGGCTTTCTAGTCTTCTGATGCCCGCCGGAATCATCGCGGCTTACACGGACGATTCGATGATGGCGCTGGCGATGATCAGTCTCGTTCTGTTCGGTTTTCAGGTCTGGATAAATAATGTGCAGACTCTGCCTTCGGATTTCTTCCCCACATCTTCGGTCGGTTCGGTCGCCGGACTTGGCGGAGTCGGCGCGGGGATAGGCGCGATGATCTTTATCTATTCGACCGGATATGTGGTTGACGCTTATTCATACACGCCGATTCTGGTGGCGGCTGGATTGCTCGCTCCGATCGGCACGATTGTTCTGTTCGCGCTCGCGGGAAGAATAAAAAAAGTTACGTTAAAACATTTGGCTTAGATTTAAGGAGATATAAATAAAATGAAGAATTTTTTTGATTTTACTGACAAGGTGGTTTTGGTTACAGGCGCGTCTTCCGGCATCGGACGGGCGACGGCGGAATTTTTCGGAAGATGCGGTGCCAAGGTTGCCGTCAGTTATCTGAAAAATAAAGAAGGCGCGGAAGCGGCGGTCGCGGCAATCGAAGAAGCCGGTTTAACGCTCGGCGCGGCGGTCGGCAGTAGTTCGGGACAAACCGAAACCAAAAGCGGCAGTCGCGGTCTGGCGGTGCAGGCGGACGTTACGAAAAATTCGGAAATTGACCGGATGATCAGAGAGGTCGAAGAAAACTTGGGCGCGATTGATATTTTGGTCAACAACGCCGGTTCGCTGGTCGAAAGATTGCGGACAGCGGAATTGACAGAAGAGCGTTGGGACGAAGTTTTTGCATTAAACGTCAAATCGGCGTTTTTTGCGGCAAAAGCCGTCATTCCGAAAATGCTCGAAAAAGGCGCGGGCGTGATCGTCAACGTCACTTCGATTGCCGGAAGAAACGGCGGCGCGCTCGGTTCGATCCATTATTCAGCGGCGAAGGGCGCGATGCTCACGATGAACAAGGGCTTGGCAAAAGAATTTGCCGCGCAGGGCATCCGCATCAACGGCGTTTCGCCCGGCGTGATTGACACGCCGTTTCACGAAACGTTTTCGACACCCGAAGCGATGGCGAATTTCAGAAATATTATACCGATGGGCAGGGTTGGAACGAGCGAGGAAGTCGCCCGGGTGATCGCCTTTTTAGCTTCCGATGCGGCGGCTTACCTGTGCGGCGAAACAATCGAGATCAACGGCGGAATGCTGATGGATTAAGAGGAAATTTAGAATCTATTAGGAGAAGAAAAATGAAAAGAATTAAACAAAATTTCAACGGCAGTCTGAAGATCGCATTCGGATTTCTGCTGTTTGCCAGTGCAATGTTCGGACAAACATTTAAGGCAACCGTCGTCGGTCAGATAACCGATTCGATCGGCGCAGTCGTGCCGAATGCGACGGTAAAGATTATTCAGGACGGAACTAACATAAGTCAAACCGTTACGACGGGTGAAGACGGCAATTATGTCATCACCCAACTCGATCCCGGAACTTACACCGTGCGCGTCGAAGCCGAGAGTTTTAAAACGGCGGTCAAAACCGACCTCGTTTTGGAAACGGCACAAAGCGCGCGGCTCAATATCACGCTCGAAGCCGGAAACATCGCCGAGCAGGTAACGGTTACGGCTGAGCCTTCGGTCATCAACACCGAAACTTCCTCGAAAGGCGAAGTTATTACCCAGCGACAGGTTCAGGATTTGCCGCTCAACGGGCGCAATTTTACCGATCTGGCGATGCTGACACCGGGCGTTTACCCGCGTCCGGCGGACGACGATCAGGGCGAAGGTCTGGCGACCGCCGGAACGCGCACCGACTCTTCTAATTTTATTCTCGACGGCGTGGTTAATAAATCTGACCGCAACGGCTCGGTCGGCGTGAACACTTCGGTCGAATCAATCAGGGAATTCAAGGTCGAAACCTCGACCTACACGGCGGAATACGGACGCTCGGCGGGAGCGCAGATCAACGTCGTTTCAAAATCCGGCACGAACAGATTTCGCGGTTCGCTTTTCAACTATCACCGCAACGACATTTTCGACGCGAAAAACTATTTCACCGCGCCGGACGAAGAAAAAACGCTTTTGCGCAACCAGTTCGGCGCGAGTTTAGGCGGACCTCTGCCGTTTTTCAATTTCGGCGAAGGCGGTCCGGTTTTCACAAACGGCAAAGACCGGACATTTTTCTTTGTGTCGTATGAAGGCACGCGCCAGAGACGTTCGGAAACGGCGGAAAACACCGCGCCGCGCGCGAGCTGGCTGCAGGGCGATTTCCGCGACGTTCTCGGCGCGGGACCGGATTTAATTCTCGGAACAGCGGATGATGTGGCGAATTCAAATCAGATTCGCTGTCTTACTTCGACCGGAACAAAAGTCGTGTGCCCGACACCGAATGTCATTCCGCAAAACAACGTGGTCGTGAACGGCGTAACGATTCTCGGAATCAACCCGATTTCGAGAATGATCGCTTCGCGCATTCCGACGGCGAATATCATCGAAGTCAACAAGCCTTTCGGTTATTCCGTGACGCTCAACGGCATTACGAACCGCGATCAGTTTCTGACGAAAATTGATCACAAGGTAAATGAACAAAATAATTTTTCGTTTCGGTATTCACAGCAAACCGGCAACGGTTTCGATCCCTTTCCGTCGAACCGCAACTTTTATCCGGGCTTCGGGCGCGATACGAAGCAAAATTACAAAAACATCGCTTTCAGCGACACGCATATTTTTTCTTCTACCGTCATCAACGAAGCGCGGTTCGGAATTTATACGCAAAACAGCCAGAACATAGGCGAAAACAGCGATCAGGATCACGTTTCGATTCTCGGGATTCCCGGACTTCCGTCGGCGAGCGATGCTTCGGTGCAGGGATATCCGGCGATCAGAATTGACGGTTTTTCCGAATTCGGCGACCGTCCGAACGATCCGTTTTCTTACAAACTGCGGAACTTTCAATTTTATGACGCGCTCAGCGTGATTGCCGGAAATCACAGTTTGAAATTCGGCGTTGATATTATCCGGTCGCAGTATGACGAAGCCGACGTGCGCAACGTGCGCGGCGATTTTCGTTTTCGCGGTCGCAATACGAACACGAGCAACTCGACGAGCAGCGGTTTTCGTTCATTCGCCGATTTTCTCTACGGTTTGCCGGATTCCACGCAGCGGCAGCTCGGCAACGAACCGGCGAATTTGACGGGTTATCAATACGCATTTTTCGTCCAGGACGACTGGCGCGTAACAAATTGGCTGACGCTCAATCTTGGACTTCGCTACGAACTGCAAACACCCTTAACGGAAGAATCGGGCAGGCTCGGAAATTTCATTCCCGAATTCGGGGAAGTGGTTTTATCGGGCGATCCGCGTCTGCCGGAAGGCTTGCTCTACACGGATAAGAACAACTGGGGACCGCGTGTCGGTTTCGCGTTCAGACCATTTAAAGACGACAAAACGGTTATTCGCGGCGGCGCGGGAATTTATTATTCTCTGGAAACCTTTAACCCGATCCGCCAGCAGTTGGCTAATAATTTCCCGTTCCTCCAGCGCGAAACATACAACCGGAACAGCTCGAATATTCTTCTGATGTCGTTACAGAATCCGTTTCCGTCAGCGCAGATTTCCGGCGGCGTTTCCACTCCGACCGGTATGCCGACCAATTTCAACACGCCTGAAGTTTACCAGTATAACTTGACGCTGGAACGCGAACTCGCCGAAGACCTGGCTTTCGAGATCGGCTATGTCGGCTCGCAAGGGCGTTTTCTCGGACGGCGTTACGATCTGAACATTTTGTATCCGACCGGCGCGGTAACAGGACCTGTCGGCGGGGTTTACACTCCCGTAACGGCGCGGCTTTTCCCGACGCTCGGCACGATCCAGTATCAGGAACAAACCGCCAATTCTTATTATGACGGTTTGCAGACCTCGCTCCGGCGACGCTCGAAAAACGGTCTGACGCTGCTTCTTTCATACACCTATTCGAAAGCGATTGACACGGCTTCGTCAACCAATAATTCGACGACCGGAACGCAGAAATTTCCGCAGGACGTGCGCAACTTCGCCGAGGAAAAAGCCCTTGCCGATTTTGACCGTCGTCATCAATTTACGGGAAGTTTCAATTACGAACTCCCGTTCGGACGCGGCAGAATGTTCCTCAGCGGCGCGAGAGGATTCACGGACGCTATCTTGGGCGGCTGGCAATTGAACGGCATCGTTTCGATCCTGTCGGGCAGACCGTTTACTCCGCAGTATTCGTCCGCCGACATCGCGCAGCAGCGTCCCGATCTGATCGGCGATCCGTATGCGAATGTTCCCGCAGGTCTGGCATTCAACCCGGCGGCGTTCACGCGCCCGGTGGCGAGTCCGACTGACCCGACGCTGTTCGGAAATGCGGGCAGAAACATTCTGACCGGACCGTGGTTCAATTCGACGGATTTGTCCTTGATGAAAAATTTCCGCATCACGGAAAAATCCAAACTGCAATTCCGCTGGGAAGTTTTCAACGTTTTCAATAACCCGAACTTCCAGGTTCCGGTCTTCCAGCTCGATGCGTCGAACGTCGGAACTTACACGCAGACGGCGAATGAAAACCGCGAAATGCAATTTGCTTTGAAATTTCTTTTCTAAGCCGAATTTACACAAAGGCTGGCAGTCGGTGTTTTTTTGGGAAACGCCGACTGCCAAAAGAAATTCCGCATCAACTGCGATGACGGACAGGCTTTTTGCATTGTCGAATTTTCATTCTTGCGGAAAACTGAATTCTTTTTAACAAAAAGGAAAACAAATTGATGAACAAATTTTTATTGGCGATATTTTTGTTTGTTTCATCTTGGGCGACCTTTGCCCAAGATACAAAAAAACCGGAAGTCGTAAAGCCGAAACCGGATATTGAAAACGGAAAATACGGCGAATTCGAGAGAAACGTTTTTGATCTCTGGAAACCGAAATCGAAAAAGCCGACTGCGCTCGTTGTCTATATTCACGGCGGCGGTTTGGTCAGAGGCGATAAGGGAAATCTTTCGGCAAAACAGCTCGAACTGCTGCTCGAAAACGGATTTGCGGTCATGGCGATCAATTACCGTCTTACGCCGGAAGCCGTTTTTCCGCAGCATTATATGGACTGCGCGCGGGCGATTCAATACGCGCGATACAAAGCGAAAGAATTCAACATTGACCCGAAAAGAATCGGCGCGACGGGAAGTTCGGCGGGCGGAATGACCGCGCTCTGGATCGGCTTTCACGACGATCTGGCTGAGCCGAATCACAGCGATCCGGTTCTCAGAGAATCAACACGCCTTAAAGCAATGGCGGTTTCGTCGGCGCAGACGACGCTCGTGCCGGACGTTATTAAAAATTACATCGGCGTTCTCGCCACCGAATATAAAACTTACAACGACGGCAGAATGCTCGGTTTGAAAAAGGAAGAAATGAATTCGCCGAAAGCTCTTCAGCTTTACACGGAAATGTCGCCTTTGACTCATTTAACCAAAGACGATCCGCCCGTTTGGGCGTTTTACAGCGTGCCGGACAAGCCTTTGACTGCCGAATCAACGTCTAGCGATGCGATTCATCATCCCGGTTTCGGCAAGGTTTTAAAGGAAGAAATGGACAAACTGAAGATCGAATGCAAACTGCGCCACAAAGACGACGGGCAAAACGTCAACGGCGATATGGTGAAATTTTTGGCGAAATATCTCAAATAGATTTGCCCGGTTTGAGCAGAAAAACTAAAGGAGCGAACGATGAAAAGATTACAATTTATACAAAACACCTTAAAAACGATTTCGATAGCGGCAGTTCTTATTTTTTGTTCTCATATTGCCGTCAGTGCAGTAACTCTTACAGTAACTAATTTGAATGATTCGGGGGACGGAAGCTTGCGGCAGGCGATCACAGATTCAAACAGCAGTCCCGAATTCGACGTGATAAACGTCGCAGTTACGGGAACGGTTCTTTTGGAAACCGGTCTGCCGACGATCAGCGACAGCGTGATAATCAACGGCGGCAGTCAAAACGGATTTATCATCAGCGGGCAGAATATTGCGGCTCTTCGTCCGATCAATGTCAGCGCGCCCGGAATTGTCGTCGAAATTCGTGATCTGACCGTTACGGGCGGAAACACGACCAGTCAGGGCGGCGGCGTGCGCGTCGAAAACGGCGCGATCGTCACGATGACGAACGTTACAGTGACGATGAACACGGCGACGGGCGGCGGCGGCATTAATGTCGCCTCTTCCGGCACGCTTTTTCTGATAGATTCGCTCGTTACGAACAATACGGTTTCATCTTCGGGCGGCGACGGCGGCGGCATCAATGTTTCAAGCAGTAATGTAGTGATACGCGGCACGACCGTTTCGGGAAACACTTTGCAAACCGTCGGAAGCGCGACCGGCGGCGGAATAAACATCGTCACGAGTTCGGCGATGGGTTCGCCGCCGTCGTTCGTCCGCATCGAAAATTCGACCTTTAATAATAATTCGGCGCAACTCGGCGGCGGCGTTTACCTGAGCGGCGGCGGAACTTTGCGAATGGCGAATTCGACCGTTTCCGGCAATATGACCAGCACGACCGACGCGACCGTCTCCAACGGCGGCGGTGTTTATATGAATCTCGGAACGGGCATTATCACCAATTCGACGATTGCCGGAAACACGGCAGGCGGAACCGGCGCGGGCGGCGGAATCTACACGACCGGATCGGGAAGCGCGACGCTCGTCAACTCGATCGTTGCCGACAACACCGCCGGAACTTCGGGTTCGCAGGAAATTCGCGGAACGACGACTTCGGGCGGCACTTTCAATACGAAGGGCGTAAATATTATCGAAGGCACGACGAGCGGAACGATAACCGTCATAAACGGCTCTAACATCACCGGCGTTGATCCGCAGCTCGCGCCGCTGGCAAATAACGGCGGAAAGGTGCAGACGCGGGCGATTTCGACCGCTTCAAATGCCTACAACGCCGGAATGAACAGCGAAGCTCTGGACACGCAGGACACTCCTCTGACGACCGACGGGCGCGGGATCGGTTTCGCCAGAATCGTCGGCGGAACGGTTGATATCGGAGCGTTTGAATTCACGACCTCGGCTCAAAGAAGTAAAACGAACTTCGATTTCGACGGCGACGGGCGCGCCGATGTCGGCGTCTTCCGCCCGTCAGACGGCAATTGGTATCGTCAGAACAGCGGCGCGGAAAATTCGTTTGCGTCTACCAATTTCGGACTGACAAACGACCGGCTCGCGCCTGCCGATTATGACGGCGACGGCAAAATTGATTTCGCCGTTTTCCGCGACGGAACTTGGTATATCCGTCAGACGGCAAACGAGCAGATCCGTTATGTTCAATGGGGCGCAAGCGGAGATTTGCCGCGTCCCGCAGATTTTGACGGAGACGGACGCGCCGATATCGCGGTTTTCCGTCCATCCGAAGGCGTTTGGTATTTCATCCGAAGTTCCGACCAGCAGACAGTCGGCGTTCAATGGGGAACGTCCGGCGATCTTCCGATGATCGGCGATTACGACGGCGACGGCAAAGACGACTTTACGGTTTTCCGCCCGTCGAACGGCTTCTGGTATTCTCTGCAAAGTTCGAACGGTCAGGCAAAAGTTGACGCATTCGGTTTGCCCGGCGATATTCCCTTGATGGGCGATTTCAACGGCGACGGCAAAAGCGATCTGGCGGTTTTCCGCCCGTCCGATTCATACTGGTATGTCGCAAGACCGACGGGAGTTCCGGCACAAAATTTCGATGCGACACCGTTCGGTTTTTCGACCGACATACCGGCTCCGGCAGATTACGACGGCGACGGAAAAACCGACATTGCCGTTTTCCGTCCGGCGCAGGGCATCTGGTATATCCTGGGCAGTGCGAACGGACTTTCGTATGCCTACTTCGGCTTGAACGGAGATCGTCCGATAGCGGCGGCTTATCAGCAGTAGTGGCAAAACA